>NZ_FMBC01000045.1 GCF_900094795.1 Kosakonia oryziphila | reverse complement strand
ACTATGGACTGAACCAGTGGCAAACGCTGATGAGAGATCTGAACAGGTGGATAAGGCGCAGGTTGCGAAGTGTCCTGTGGAAACAGTGGAAAACGGGCAGCAAGCGCTTCAAAGAGTTGCGCAGACGGGGAGTAAGCAAAGACCTTGCAGCGCAAACGGTAGGGAGTTGCCATAAGCAATGGCGGATAAGCTGTAGTCCGGCACTGAGCATAGCACTTCCCAATCGCCTGTTCATCAGACTGGGCCTACCGGATTTATAGGCAGGCGACGATAAACATAACCGAACCGCCGTATACGGACCCGTATGTACGGTGGTGTGGGAGGAGGCTGATCGTGAGATCAGCCCCTATCCCGATCCTGTCGATTGGCAAACGCGCTTTATTGCAAGCTGGCGTACCCGTGGATGCCCATATACACTCCGACCAGCGCAATCAGCGCGCTGGAGAAGTAAGGAGCTTTACGGGCGATGGTGTTGAAGCCGGACCAGCGTTTTGCCGCCTGCTGTACGCTAAAGGCTGCGCCGACGCCGACCGCAACCAGCGTCAGCGCAAGGCCGATGCTGAAACTGACTACCAGCGTGGCACCCAGCGTCAGCGCTTTGAGCTGAATACAGATTAGTAGAATGGTGATCGCCGCCGGGCAGGGGATCAGCCCACCGGTCAGACCAAACAGCAGGATCTGCCCATTGGTCACTTCCGTCCCGTGAAAGCGACGCTCAATATCTCGGGCATGTGCCCGCTCGTGTGCATCCTGATACTCCTCTTCTTTCACTACTTTACGCATCGACAGGATAGTGGGTTGCGCGTGACTGCCTGCCTGTACAGGCTGAAAGATCAACCCACGACTGTGACGCGTATGGCCGTGATCGTGGTCATGATCATGGTGGTGATTATGAGAATGATGATGGTGATGATCATGGCCGTGGTGATGACCCTTTTTCCAGGCGTGCTCACCCTGCCAGGTTCGTAAAAACATCCATGTCGCGGTGCCGATGATGATGATCGCAGAAACCATTTGCAGCCAGGGTTCCACAGATTGCGCCGTGAACTTGCCGCTGAGATACATGCCGCCCAGCGCAATCAGCCAGACGATGGCTGTATGCGACAGCGTGGCGGCCAACCCCAGCATCACTGCCTGTTTGACGGTGCCTTTGATAGCAATGATAAAGGCTGCCATCATCGTCTTTGAGTGGCCCGGTTCCAGGCCATGCAACGCACCAAGCAGTATCGCGCTGGGGATAAAAAACCAGGCATTTCCTTGCTGAAAAAGGGGGATAAAGTCGTTCATGAGAATAATTCTTGATAACATTTTGTGCGCTTTAATCTACTCCCCCCCAGTAAAAAATACTACCCCCCAGTAGAAATAAACTCCCCCCCAGTTGATGCATGGTATGCTGATACCCGTTACGCATGAATGAGTTGAGGGCTGTATGTCGCATACCATCCGGGATAAACGAAAGCTGAAAGCGCGGGCCAGCAAAATTGAAGGGCAGGTAGCGGCGTTGAAAAAAATGCTCGACGAGCCCCATGAATGCTCGCAGGTCTTACAGCAAATCGCTGCCATTCGAGGCGCAGTGAACGGCTTGATGCGCGAAGTGATCAAAGGGCATTTGACCGATCACATCGTCCATGAAAACGATGAAATCAAGCGCGAGGCCGATCTTGAGGTCGTACTCAGCGTACTTGATTCCTATATCCGTTAATAACTTGCGCCAATGCGCGTGTTATCTGATTGTTACTTGCAAGCCTTGCCATTTGTCTCCAGACTATCGCCACCATTCAGGAGGAAATCATGGTTTTGCAGTCCACGCGCTGGCTGGCGCTCGCTTACTTCACCTACTTTTTTAGCTACGGTATTTTCTTACCCTTCTGGAGCGTCTGGCTCAAAGGCGTTGGCCTGACGCCTGAAATTATTGGCATGCTGCTTGGCGCAGGTCTGGTGGCTCGTTTTCTGGGGAGTCTGTTGATTGCTCCGCGTGTGAGCGATCCTTCCCGTTTAATTACCGCACTGCGTGTGCTGGCTCTGGCGACAGTGCTGTTTGCGCTGGCGTTTTATGCTGGTAGCCATGTTGCGTGGCTGGCGGTGATCATTGTCGGTTTCAACCTCTTTTTCTCACCGTTAGTGCCGCTCACCGACGCGCTGGCGGGGACCTGGCAAAAACAGTTCCCGATGGATTATGGCAGGGTCAGGTTGTGGGGATCGGTAGCCTTTGTGATTGGCTCGGCGTTGACCGGTAAGCTGGTGAGCCTCTATGATTATCGCGCGATTCTGGCGATGCTGACGCTGGGCGCTGCCTCAATGCTGTTGGGGATGCTGCTGCGCCCTTCTATTCTGCCGCAGGGTGAAAGCCGCCATCAGGACGGTGCTGGCTGGTCTGCCTGGCGTGCGCTGTTTGTACAAAACTGGCGTTTTCTGGCGTGTGTGTCGTTGTTGCAGGGCGCACATGCCGCCTACTACGGTTTCAGCGCGATTTATTGGCAATCTGCCGGTTATTCCGCTTCGACGGTGGGTTATCTCTGGTCGTTAGGTGTGGTCGCCGAAGTGGTGATCTTCGCCCTCAGCAACTGGCTTTTCCGTCGCTTTAGCGCCCGCGATCTGTTGCTGCTTTCCGCCGTCTGTGGGCTGGTGCGCTGGATTTTGATGGGCTGGACCACTGAATTACCGTGGCTGATTGCCGCACAAATCCTGCACTGCGGAACCTTTACCGTTTGCCATCTCGCCGGGATGCGCTATATCTCCGCCCGTAAGGGCAGCGAAGTGATCCGTTTGCAGGCGATCTATTCCGCCGTGGCAATGGGCGGCAGCATTGCTGTGATGACCATGTTTGCAGGCTTCCTGTTTGAATACCTGCATCAGGGATTATTTTTTGTGATGGCGCTGCTGGCAATCCCGGCGCTGTTCCTGCGACCAAAAGTGGCCGCCCAGCAGCCGGTTACCAGTTAACCTTCCAGCATGGTACGAATATGCTGTTGTTGCTGCGAGCTCAGTGCCCCGACGGCATGGATGAGCGGCGGGGAAAAGAGCGGCAGCGGTGTTGTGTAAGGGGTGATGACTAATGACACGTCCTTTGGTGCGCCCGCATTGTGAAACTCCGCCAGCGGCAGGTAGTTGATGGTCAGCGGCAGCAGCGTTAACTCGCGTAGCTGCTGCTCAATCTGCTGTTCGCACGCCGTGTCATCACCGGTAAGTAATACCACCTGCTTCTCATGTAGAGCGGTTGCTTGCATCAGCCAGGCGCCGAAAATTACCGCGACCAGTCCCGCTTCTTCGTCGCTAAAGTGCAGCGCGTATTCATCTTCCAGTTCCTGTAATGCCTCACGCGTGGTGCGCATCAACCGTGGATAAAGACGATGGATCTCTTCCGGCAGGCTGTTATCAATGCCGATACCAAACAGGCAGCGATCCAGCGCCTGCGCCAGATGAATATAAAGTTGCGCGGCTAAGCCTTGCTCATCACTAAAACGTAACCCGGCAAGCTGGTGAAAGCGGGCAATCATTCGGGCAATCGCCTGTTGTAAGCGGCGATCCTGCTGATGCTGGTCGCGAAGCGGATCGGGTGTACGCACCAGCATAAAGAGAAGCGACAGAAACAGGTGCTCATTTTCCTGCGGCACCGCTGCTACACGGCGCTGCCAGTGGCGAACAATATCGTATGCAACGAGGTATTCGGCGCGCATTTGCGCCCAGGTTTGCTGCACGGGGGTAAATTCCGGCGTCTGCCCGTGATGGTTTTGCAACAGACAATACTGCAAGTAGAGACAGAGAAACTGCACATCCCGGCACTCAATTGAGCGCTGTAAACGGCGGGCGCAGAGGTTAATTAAGGCGCGCAGATTGGTGTCGTCATATAGCGTTCGGGCAATGCCTTGTTGTTTAAGTGCCGTTTTTAACAACGGGGTAAACTGTTGCGTGATAAATTGCGGGCACAGTCGCAGCGCGCGACGCAACCAGTGCAGCAGGCATAAGCGCTGGTCGAGGGGAGCGCCTTCAATCCGGTAGCTGCCGTTATGCTGGCGCACAATGGAAATCCGATGGTAGCGCTGGATTTCACTGTTGGTCTCATTAATATCCTGCCGGGCTGCGGCATCATCAACGCCATTGATTGCGCTGATATGTTCCAGGCTGACGCTTTGCCCCGGCAGGGCGAGCATCAACAGCACCTGGCAGCGGCGCTGCGGACTGGAGAGCGCAGATGGCGGTGTCATTACAATAGTCATCTGTCAGATTCCAGTTAGGGTGTTTGATAAGCGTAGTTAAAGGTATGCTCAGCGATAGCGAAGCTGCGACGCTTTCATTCAGGATTGCCGGAGAGCATCACAGAATTTTTCACGTGAGGAACAGATGCGAGCAGTTAAACAATGCGTCACGGGCGTCTTTCTCGCGCTTTTATCGTTTACGGTAAGCGCGCACCCGCACAGTTTTATCCGGCTGAAAACACAAGTGTTAGCAGAGAATGGCCACTTCTCCGGACTGAAAATGCGCTGGACGATGGATGAGATCACCTCGGCGGATCTGCTTTATGATGCGGGCAATGCGCAGCCAGGTGACGAGGTATGGAAAAAACTGGCGGCGGAAGTGATGGCTAATGTGCTTGGTCAGCACTATTTTACTGAGGTCTGGCACAACGGGCAGAAAGTAAAATTCCTCAACCGTCCGACGGAATACGGTATGGAGCGCGAAGGGCATCAGGCGGTGCTGACATTTATCCTGCCTCTCGCCGAGCCGCAGCCGCTTAACGGCGAGCAATATACTTTTTCTACGTTTGATCCCACCTATTTTGTCGATATGAGTTACGACAAAGCGAGCGATGCAGCGCTGCCTGCAGAGTTGCAGAAATCCTGTAAGCTGGCCGTTCATACGCCTAAACCTGGCGAAGGTGTGCTGAATTATGCGCAGTCGCTGGACAAAGCCGATGCGCCGAAGGAAGACATGGAATTAGGTAAACAATTTGCACAGACGGTGACCCTCTCATGTCAGTGATAACCGGTGTTCGTCACCGTTACCGCCGCCTGCTGGCATGGTGGCCGCTGCTGCTGTTTATGCTGTGCGCACTCATTGCCGGTTTCTGGCTATGGCAGGCGTGGCCGCAGGTGATGATCAAAAGTGTGGTCTGGCAGCGCAATGTGAATATGCAAATGAGCGCATTGCTGAAAGCGGTGGCGGAAAATCCGACCAAAGCGGGCGGTTCGCTGCTGTTGTTCAGCTTTATCTATGGTGTATTGCATGCGCTGGGCCCCGGACACGGTAAAGTGGTGATCGCCACCTGGCTTGCTACGCATCCCTCTAAATTGCGTTCCGGCATTATGCTGACGATGGCCTCCTCACTGTTGCAGGGTCTGGTGGCGGTTACGTTAGTGGTGGTAGTGCTGAACATCCTGGCGTTACCCGCACGGCAGCTTCATTTAAGCGGTTACTGGATGGAAAAGGGCAGTTACCTGTTGGTCGGCGTGCTGGGGCTGATGTTGTGCTGGCGAGCGCTGAAAAAGTTGTTTGCGCTGCGGCAAAAACCGGTGTTTCGCGCATTTACTCCGCATCATATGCATCACGACGGCTGTGGCTGCGGGCATCAGCATTTGCCGACTTCTTCGCAGCTGCAAAGCGGTGAAGACTGGCGAGCCAGGTTGATGATTGTGTTATCCATGGGGATGCGCCCATGCTCCGGTGCGATCATGGTGTTGCTGTTCAGCAAAGTGATCGGCGTTTTTGCCTGGGGCGTGGCGTCAGCGTTGGTGATGGCGGCGGGCACGTCACTGACCATCAGTGCGCTGGCGCTGCTGGTACATGGTTTTCGTCAGTTGGCGGTAAAACTCAGCGGCCATCAGACGCCGGTATTATGGCGGCAGGTGGGCTGGACAACGCTGGCACTGGCGGGAGGCGTGTTGTTGATAAGTGCGGCGGTGGTGATGTGGGTCAGCGTGTTACCGCCGGGGGGCGGTTTGCGGCCATTTTGATAGTGCCGGATGGCGGTTTACGCCTTATCCGGCTTACGCGACATGCATGAAGCATGACGGAGTATGTACGCTGTAGGCCCGATAAGCGCAGCGCCATCGGGCAATAAACATCTTAGCGTTTCAGCGCATCACTCAGTTCGTCGCGCATGTTGGCCAGCATGGCTTTTACTACACGTGGGTTACCCGCAACGATGTTGCCGGTCATCATGTAGTTGTGGCCACCGGTAAAATCACAGACCAGACCGCCCGCTTCACGCACCAGCAACTCGCCTGCGGCGAAATCCCATGGTTTCAGCGCTATTTCGAAGAAACCATCAACGCGGCCAGCGGCAACATAGGCCAGATCCAGCGCCGCGGAACCGGTGCGGCGGAAGTCCGCGCATTCGGTAAACAGTTTGCCAACAATATTAATGTAGGTTGTTGCGTGCTGTTTTGCTTTGAACGGGAAACCGGTCGCCAGAATGGTGCCATCCAGATCGCGTGCATTGCTGCCGCGCAGACGGTAGCCGTTAAGCTGTGCGCCCTGGCCACGGGTTGCAGTGAAAAGTTCGTTACGCATCGGATCGTAAACCACCGCAACTTCGGTGCGGCCTTTAATACGAACGGCGATAGATACCGCGAAGTGCGGAAGACGTTTGATGAAGTTGGTGGTGCCATCCAGTGGATCGATAACCCATTGCACATCCTGGTCAGTGCCTTCGTGCTCGCCACTCTCTTCGGTGATAATGGTGTGTTGCGGGTAAGATTTGCGGATGGTGTCAATAATCACTGCTTCAGCAGCTTTATCAACGTTGGTCACGAAATCATTGCTGCCTTTCTGGCTGGTTTCTACGGCGTCGGGAGTTTCGTAGTTTTTGGCAATTAAATTACCCGCCTTGCGCGCAGCACGCACGGCGATGTTCAGCATCGGATGCATCGGTCTCTCTCACTGGATGTTAAAGAACGGGAAAACGGCGCACATCATAGCAGTCAATTCGGAATGTGTCTTCGGTTTATGATAATATGCACAAATATTCTTTAGTCGTTGAAAATCTATGCTGCAAAATATTCGAATCGTACTGGTGGAAACCTCCCACACGGGCAACATGGGCTCTGTTGCCCGTGCAATGAAAACAATGGGGTTGACGAACCTGTGGCTGGTTAACCCGCTGGTTAAGCCGGATTCACAGGCCATCGCGTTGGCGGCAGGTGCCAGCGATGTTATCGGCAGCGCGCATATTGTCGATACGCTGGATGAAGCACTGGCTGGCAGTAGCCTGGTCGTTGGCACCAGTGCGCGCTCACGTACGCTGCCGTGGCCGATGCTCGATCCGCGCGAATGCGGGTTGAAAGGCGTCGCTGAAGCAGAACACGCGCCGGTGGCGCTGGTGTTCGGCCGCGAGCGTGTCGGTCTAACGAATGAAGAACTGCAAAAGTGTCATTATCATGTGGCGATTGCCGCTAACCCTGAATACAGTTCGCTGAACCTGGCGATGGCGGTGCAGGTTATCGCTTATGAAGTGCGTATGGCCTGGCTGGCGACACAGGAGAGCGAATCTTCTGCAGAACATGAAGAGACGCCGTACCCGCTGGTTGACGATCTTGAGCGCTTTTACGAGCATCTGGAAAAGACGCTGCTGGCGACCGGTTTTATCCGTGAAAACCACCCAGGGCAGGTGATGAACAAGCTGCGTCGTCTGTTCACTCGTGCGCGTCCGGAAAGCCAGGAACTGAATATCCTGCGCGGTATTCTGGCCTCCATTGAGCAGCAGCATAAAGCGTGATTTGCCTACGCTCATCAGCCGACAAGCCCCCCGCCCGTAAGCCGGACAGGGCAACGCGGCACCCAGCATTTAAATTGAGCACGAAAAGCGAAATACCCGACTAATTTGGTCAACTAAATAGTTGACCAAATTAGTCGGGAATGTCAGACTTGCAACCGCTATGCAACATTAACATATTAAATAAAATTCCCCGGGCAGGGGCGAGTTTGAGGCTTGTAAGACATGAGACTGACATCGAAAGGGCGTTATGCCGTGACCGCAATGCTGGACGTTGCACTCAACTCCGAAGCGGGCCCGGTTCCGTTGGCTGATATTTCTGAGCGTCAGGGAATTTCCCTGTCCTACCTTGAGCAGTTGTTCTCCCGTCTGCGCAAAAATGGTCTGGTGGCCAGCGTGCGTGGTCCTGGCGGTGGTTATTTGCTGGGCAAAGATGCGAGCAGCATCGCCGTGGGCGAAGTGATCAGCGCCGTTGATGAATCGGTAGACGCAACCCGTTGCCAGGGTAAAAGCGGCTGCCAGGGTGGCGATAAGTGTCTGACCCATGCGCTGTGGCGCGATCTGAGCGACCGTCTGACCGGTTTCCTCAACAACATCACACTGGGTGAACTGGTCAATAACCAGGAAATTCTCGATGTCTCCGATCGTCAGCACAGTACTGAATCCAATCGTACCACCCGCGCACAAGACGCTATCGACGTTAAACTGCGCGCATAATAAAAAATAGTATTCAGAATTGGGCCGGGGCACATCACATGTGCCCCGTTAACACGGTCGTACATCCAGCCGGTTGCCTGATTCCTTGCATTAGAGCGATGTACGGAGTTTAAAGAGCAATGAAATTACCGATCTATCTCGATTACTCCGCAACTACGCCGGTGGATCCGCGTGTTGCCGAGAAAATGATGCAGTTTCTCACTCTGGACGGGACCTTTGGTAACCCAGCATCCCGTTCACACCGTTTTGGCTGGCAAGCTGAAGAAGCGGTAGATATCGCCCGTAACCAGATCGCTGAACTGGTGGGTGCCGACCCGCGCGAAATCGTTTTCACCTCCGGCGCGACCGAATCCGATAACCTGGCGATCAAAGGTGCTGCCAACTTTTATCAGAAAAAAGGCAAGCACATCATCACCAGCAAAACCGAACACAAAGCCGTGCTGGATACCTGTCGCCAGCTTGAGCGTGAAGGGTTTGAAGTGACTTACCTCGCCCCGCAGCGCAACGGCATTATCGATCTGAAAGAGCTGGAAGCGGCGATGCGTGACGACACCATCCTCGTCTCCATTATGCATGTGAACAACGAAATCGGCGTGGTGCAGGATATCGCAACCATCGGCGAAATGTGCCGTGCTCGCGGCATCGTTTATCACGTTGATGCTACTCAAAGCGTGGGCAAACTGCCGATCGACTTAAGCCAGTTGAAAGTCGATCTGATGTCCTTCTCCGGCCATAAAATTTATGGGCCGAAAGGCATTGGCGCTCTGTACGTACGCCGTAAACCACGTATCCGTATCGAAGCGCAGATGCACGGTGGTGGTCACGAGCGCGGTATGCGTTCCGGTACGTTGCCTGTTCACCAGATCGTCGGCATGGGCGAAGCTTACCGTATCGCTAAAGAAGAGATGGCGAGCGAAATGGAACGTCTGCGCGGTCTGCGTAGCCGTCTGTGGAACGGCATCAACGATATCGAAGAAGTTTACCTGAACGGCGATCTTGAGCACGGCGCACCAAACATCCTCAACGTCAGCTTTAACTATGTTGAAGGTGAGTCGCTGATCATGGCGCTGAAAGATCTGGCTGTTTCTTCCGGTTCTGCCTGTACTTCCGCAAGCCTGGAACCGTCCTACGTGCTGCGCGCACTGGGTATGAGCGATGAGCTGGCGCACAGCTCCATCCGTTTCTCTTTAGGTCGTTTTACCACCGTTGAAGAGATCGACTACACCACCGAACTGGTGCGTAAATCCATCGGCCGTCTGCGCGAACTCTCTCCGCTGTGGGAAATGTTCAAACAGGGCGTGGATATCAACTCCATCGAATGGGCTCATCACTAATAACGGTTGCGGAAACAGGAGAATTTAATCATGGCTTATAGCGAAAAAGTAATCGATCACTACGAAAATCCGCGCAACGTTGGCTCGTTTGACAACGGCGACGACAGCGTCGGTAGCGGCATGGTTGGCGCGCCAGCATGTGGCGACGTTATGAAGCTGCAAATCAAAGTTAACGATAAAGGCATCATCGAAGACGCGCGTTTCAAAACCTACGGTTGCGGCTCAGCGATCGCTTCCAGCTCGCTGGTAACCGAATGGGTGAAAGGCAAGTCTCTGGACGAAGCACAGGCGATCAAAAATACCGATATCGCTGAAGAACTGGAGTTGCCGCCGGTGAAAATCCACTGCTCTATCCTGGCGGAAGATGCGATCAAAGCCGCGATTGCGGACTACAAAAGCAAACAAGAAGCGAAATAAGGCAGGAGGTTGTTGTCATGTCCATTAGCCTGAGCGACAGTGCTGCCGCGCGAGTAAATGCCTTCCTGGCCAACCGTGGCAAAGGGTTTGGTCTGCGTCTGGGGGTCAGAACTTCCGGGTGTTCTGGTATGGCCTACGTGCTGGAGTTTGTTGACGCGCCGACCGAAGAAGATACGGTGTTCGAAGACAAAGGCGTTAAGGTAGTGGTTGACGGCAAAAGCCTGCAATTCCTCGACGGCACTCAACTGGACTTTGTCAAAGAAGGCCTGAACGAAGGGTTTAAATTCACCAACCCTAACGTTAAAGACGAGTGCGGTTGCGGCGAAAGCTTCAACGTCTGATTGTCTATCCATTGACCCCACCGCAGCATGCTGTGCGTGGGGTTTGCTTCGATTGCACACCCGGAATTGTTATGGATTACTTCACCCTCTTTGGGTTGCCGGCCCAATACCCGCTTGACGTTCAGGCGTTGGCGACACGTTTCCAGGATCTGCAACGGCAGTTCCATCCCGATCGCTTTGCCAGCCGACCACAGGCGGAACAACTGGCTGCGGTACAGCAATCCGCTACCATTAATCAGGCGTGGCAAACCCTGCGTAATCCCCTTTCTCGCGCGGAATATTTGCTGTCGCTGCATGGCTTCGATTTAGCCTCTGAACAGCACACCGTTCGCGACACTGCCTTTTTAATGGAGCAGCTTGAGCTGCGCGAAGAGTTGGATGAGATCGCTCGTGCGGAAGATAGCGACCGGCTGGAGACGTTCCAGAAACAGGTAAAAGGGATGTACGACGCCCGCCACCAGCAGGTGGTGGAACAACTCGACAATCAGGCGTGGGACATCGCGGCGGATACCGTGCGTAAACTGCGTTTTCTCGATAAACTGCGCAGCGCAACAGAACAACTCGAAGAAAAACTGCTCGGTTTTTAATTTTTTGGAAGCACATAATGGCCTTATTACAAATCAGTGAGCCGGGTCTGAGCGCCGCGCCGCATCAGCGTCGTCTGGCGGCGGGCATCGATCTCGGCACCACCAATTCGCTGGTTGCCACCGTGCGTAGCGGTCAGGCGGAGACGCTGGCCGACAGCGCCGGGCGCCATTTACTCCCTTCAGTGGTCAACTACCAGGCTGACAGCCACGTTGTTGGTTACGATGCGCGCGCCAATGCAGCGCTGGATTCGGTCAATACCATCAGCTCTGTAAAACGCCTGATGGGCCGCAGTCTGGCGGATATTCAGGCGCGTTACCCGCATCTGCCGTGGCAATTTCAGGCCAGTGAAAACGGCCTGCCAATGATTGTAACGCGCGGCGGTGTGGTCAATCCGGTTCGCGTCTCTGCCGATGTCCTGAAAGCGCTGGTTGCCCGCGCACAGGAGACGCTCTCCGGCGAGCTGGATGGTGTAGTGATTACTGTCCCGGCCTATTTCGACGATGCGCAGCGTCAGGGAACCAAAGATGCTGCGCGTTTAGCCGGGTTGCATGTGCTGCGTCTGCTCAATGAGCCGACTGCGGCGGCGATTGCCTACGGTCTGGATTCAGGCAAAGAAGGCGTAATCGCTGTTTACGATCTTGGCGGCGGCACTTTCGATATCTCCATTCTGCGTCTGAGCCGCGGCGTGTTCGAAGTGCTGGCAACCGGCGGCGATTCCGCACTCGGCGGTGACGATTTCGACCACCTGCTGGCAGATTACATCAGAGAACAGGCGGGCCTTACCGATCGCAGCGATGCGCGTCAGCAACGGGAACTCCTGGATGCGGCAATTGCTGCCAAGATTGCGCTGAGCGATGCCGACAACACAACAGTTGATATGGCCGGCTGGCAGGGCGTGGTAACTCGCGCACAGTTTGAAGGGATGATCTCAACGCTTGTCAAACGCACGCTGCTCTCCTGTCGTCGCGCACTGAAAGATGCGGGCGTGGAAGCGCAGGATGTGCTGGAAGTGGTGATGGTGGGCGGTTCCACCCGCGTACCGCTGGTGCGTGAGCGCGTGGGGGAATTTTTCGGCCGCACCCCGCTGACTTCCATTGACCCGGATAAAGTGGTGGCGATTGGCGCGGCGATCCAGGCGGATATCCTGGTCGGCAATAAACCGGACAGCGAAATGCTGCTGCTCGATGTTATCCCGCTATCGCTGGGGCTGGAAACTATGGGTGGACTGGTGGAAAAAGTTATTCCGCGCAACACCACGATTCCGGTGGCCCGCGCCCAGGAGTTCACAACCTTTAAAGATGGTCAGACCGCAATGTCTATCCATGTGATGCAGGGTGAGCGGGAGTTGGTGGCGGATTGCCGTTCGCTGGCGCGTTTTGCCCTGCGTGGTATTCCGGCGTTACCGGCGGGCGGGGCGCATATCCGTGTCACCTTTCAGGTGGATGCTGACGGCCTGCTGAGTGTTACTGCGATGGAGAAATCCACCGGCGTGGAAGCATCCATTCAGGTGAAACCGTCCTACGGTCTGACCGACGGCGAAATCGCCAATATGATTAAAGACTCCATGAGTTTCGCCGAGCAGGACGTGAAAGCGCGCATGCTGGCGGAGCAGAAAGTGGAAGCCGCGCGCGTACTGGAAAGTTTGACCGGTGCGCTCGCCGCTGATGCCGCGCTGTTAAGCGCCGCAGAGCGCGAGGTTATTGACGAGGCGGTTGCGCAACTGCGCAGTGTTGCCGACGGCAATGATACCGACGCGATAGAACAAGCCATTAAAAACGTAGATAAACAAACCCAGGAATTCGCCGCACGCCGTATGGATCAGTCCGTGCGTACTGCGCTGAAAGGCCATTCCGTCGACGAGGTTTAATATGCCTAAAATTGTTTTTCTGCCTCATCAGGATCTCTGTCCGGATGGCGCAGTTCTGGAAGCGAAGAGCGGTGAAACCATTCTTGATGTTGCCCTGCGAGGTGGTATCGAGATTGAGCACGCCTGCGAAAAATCATGTGCCTGTACCACCTGCCACTGCCTCGTGCGTGAAGGGTTTGACTCTTTGCCGGAAAGCAGTGAAGACGAAGACGACATGCTGGATAAAGCCTGGGGTCTGGAGCCGGACAGCCGTTTAAGCTGCCAGGCGCGCGTTGCCGATGAAGATCTGGTGGTTGAGATCCCGCGTTACACCATTAACCATGCGCGGGAGCACTGATATGGGACTAAAATGGACCGACAGCCGTGAAATCGGCGAGGCGCTGTACGATAGCCGCCCGGATGTGGACCCGAAAACCGTACGTTTTACCGATATGCATCAATGGATCTGCGAGCTGGAAGAGTTCGACGACGATCCGAACGCATCGAATGAAAAAATTCTCGAAGCGATTCTGCTAGTCTGGTTAGACGAAGCATCATAATCATCTCACGGGCTGCCTTCGGGCGGCCCGTTTTCATGCATACGTAGGCCGGAAAAGGCAACGTTGCCATCCGGTGTCTGCCGATAAGGATAAATATAATGACAGAAGCTATGAAAGTGACACTCACCACGCAAAGCGCGGATGCGCGTTGGGGTGAAAAGGCCTCATGGAGTATCAATAGCGACGGCATCGCTCTGCATCTGAACGGAAAAGACGATTTAGGTTTGATTCAGCGTGCCGCACGCAAAATCGACGGCCTGGGCATTAAACACGTTGCTCTGAGCGGCGAAGGCTGGGACGCGGATCGTAGCTGGGCATTCTGGGCCGGTTACAAAGGGCCGAAAGGCACGCGTAAGGTGGAGTGGGCGCAGTTGGACGACGCCGGGCAAAAAGAGCTGGATAGCCGCCTGCAAACCATCGACTGGGTACGCGACATCATCAACGCACCGGCGGAAGAGTTAGGGCCGGAACAACTGGCACAGCGCGCGGTCGATCTGCTACACAGCGTAGGTGGTGAAAACGTCTCTTACCGCATCACCAAAGGCGAAGATCTGCGCGAGCAGAACTACCTTGGTCTGCACACCGTTGGCCGTGGTTCTGAGCGCCAGCCGGTATTGCTGGCGCTGGACTATAACCCGACTGGCAACCCGGATGCGCCAGTGTATGCTGCGCTGGTGGGCAAAGGTATCACCTTTGACTCAGGCGGTTACAGTATAAAACCAACCTCATCAATGGATTCAATGAAATCCGATATGGGCGGTGCGGCGCTGGTGACCGGTGCACTGGCGTTTGCCATCACGCGCGGACTGGATAAACGCGTCAAACTGTACCTCTGCTGCGCTGACAACCTGATCAGCGGTAACGCTTTTAAACTGGGCGATATTATTCATTATCGCAATGGCAAAACCGTAGAAATCATGAACACCGATGCTGAAGGGCGTCTGGTGCTGGCGGATGGTCTGATTGATGCGTCTGCGCAAAAACCACAATTTATCATTGATGCCGCAACGCTGACTGGCGCGGCGAAAACTGCGCTGGGTAACGATTACCATGCGCTGTTCAGCTTTGACGATGCGCTGGCTGGCCGCCTGCTTAACAGTGCGACGGCGGAAAATGAACCGTTCTGGCGTCTGCCGCTGGCCGAGTTCCACCGTAATCAATTACCATCCAATTTTGCAGAATTGAATAACACAGCCAGCGGCTCTTTCCCTGCCGGAGCAAGTACAGCAGCCGGGTTCCTGTCGCACTTTGTTGAAAACTACCAGCAGGGCTGGCTGCATATCGACTGCTCCGCCACCTACCGCAAAGCGGCAGTGGAACAGTGGGCGGCTGGTGCGACCGGGCTTGGCGTACGCACCATCGCGAATTTGTTGACCGCCGGGTAAGTGTGATTGTTGTGCCGGATGGCGTTACGCTCATCCGGCCTACAAAATGCATGGACTACAACGAATCAGAGAACCTATGTCCGAAAGCAAAAATGAATTAGAAACCCTGCTGGAAAAGGCGGCGACCGAGCCAGCTTACCGCCCGGCTTTTTTCCGTACGCTGCTGGAATCCACTGTATGGGTGCCAGGCACGGCGGCGGAAGGTGAAGCGATTATCGAAGACAGCGCGCTGGATTTGCAGCACTGGGAAAAAGATGACGGTAACTCTGCCATTCCATTCTTTACCTCGCTGGAAGCCTTACAGCAGGCCGTTAGCGAAGAACAGGCATTTGTGGTCATGCCTGCGCGTACGCTGTTTGAAATGACGCTGGGAGAAACACTATTTCTCAACGCCAAATTACCCACAGGCAAAGAGTTCACGCCGCGCGAATTAAGCCATTTAGTGGGCACAGAAAGTAGTCCGCTCAGCCAGCAGGAAGTGCTGGAGGGCGGCACGGCGCTGCTGCTTTCCGAAGTGGCTGAACCGCCTGCGCAAATGGTCGATTCACTGACCACGCTGTTTAAAAGCATCGGAACCGTTAAACGCGCGTTTCTCTGCTCGATTAAAGAGAAGGCTGATGAGCAACCTAATCTTCTGATTGGCATTGAAGCTGAAGGGGATATCGAAGAGATCATCCATGCTGCGGGCAGCGTCGCGACAGATACGCTTCCAGGGGATGAACCGATCGATATTTGCCAGGTAGTGGAGAGCGAGAAAGGTATCAGCCACTTTATGCTGGCGCATATTACGCCGTTCTATGAACGCCGCTGGGGCAGCTTCCTGCGCGATTTCAAAAACAACCGCATTATCTGATGAACAGGCGGTACGAAATGTACCGCCTGTTCACTGCGTCGCTTCCAGCAGCAACAGATCCGTCAACAGGACAATATTTGACTTAAACGACGTAATGCCCGCCGCTTAGGCAGCAAAGTGTACCGCTCGTCATACAGCGCAAAATGCACATCCGCCAGTCCGCCATCGTGTTTGCCGACGCGCCAGTAAAGGCGACGACCGTCATGCCAACTGTGCGCGCAAGCCGGTCATCCATTCAGGCCGGTTCAACGGGCAAATCGTCGCGCGCGCCCCATTCACTCCAGGAGCCGTCATACAGCGTCACGTTATTCGCGCCCAGCGTCGCAAGCGCGAGGATCACCACGGATGCTGTGACGCCTGAGCCACAGCTGGCAATAATCGGCTGGTTCAGGTCAACGCCCTGACGGCGGAAAATGGCGGACAATTCGTCGGTAGTTCTCAGTTCGCCATCGACCACCAGATCAACCCACGGCACGTTCAGTGCGCCGGGAATATGCCCGCGCTTCAGGCCCGGACGCGGCTCATCGACTTCGCCGGAAAAACGCGGGGCAGGGCGCGCATCGACAATCTGCGCGGTGCCTTCGTGGCTTACCAACAGCACATCGGTCAGCTTTTTCACCACGGACGGATCGAAGTTAGCGTTAAAGTCGGATTCCGGTAGCGGCACCTCGCCTTTCTGCAACGGCAGGGCGTCTCGCTGCCAGCCGGCCAGACCGCCCGCCAGAATCGAGACATTCTCCACGCCGTAATTGCGCAGCATCCACCATGCGCGGGGCGCGGAGAACAGCGTACCTTCGTCGTAGACCACCAGGTGTTTATCCTGGCTGATACCTAGCTCGCGCATCGCTACAGCGAACGCTTCAGGCCGCATCAGCATATGCGGTAGGGACGTGCTGTGGTCGGAAAGGGCTTCGATATCAAAAAAAACCGCGCCGGGAAGATGCCCGTCACGGTACTCCGCGCGCATATCTCGATGTTCCTGACCCACTGGCGCCATGCGGGCGTCGATCAACTGGATTTCAGGATCATCGCTATGCTCTATCAGCCAGTCGGCCGCGACAAAAAATGAAGTGGACATGGGGCTCTCCGTGTCATCAATAATTACTCTGAATTGTTAACGTTTTTTCATCACCCGACAAGCCACCTTCGCTAAACCCTCGAGCCAACTCGGTATTTTTATACCACTTTGCCGTTTTCCCACGCTTTTTGCAGCGCAGGCAGTAGCCGCTGGTTGGTACCGTGCGCTTTAGGGCAAACGCCTGGATCGCTTTTTCGTAGCAGCCTTCCATGGTGGCTTCAATCAGCAGTTGCTCCGGGATCAGCCCGACCGGGATACCAATGGCAAACACCAGCGCCAGGTTGGCGAGCACGGAAACAGCGGATTTAGCGATTAACTGGCCGATGGTCTAAATAAGCGGGTGGCCGAGGAATGGCAAATATTCGGCCAGGTTGCCATTGCCAAAAATATTGCCGAAGGGAATGAACAGGCCAGCGATGGGCAAAATGAGTACCGGACCAAAAAAGACTTACCAAAATTTTGTAGGGTATTCACAGCCCTGGACATAATTATCTCTCTTATTAGAATCGCGCACAGCGATGCGCAGACAGCGTAATGTTAGCAGTCTGAAACGATATTCATCCATCTATCTTATTGTTTTAAAATAAAATAACTCGTAATGTAACATGTCACGTTACGACCTGTGATCCCTGTAACAGTGCTAGTGTAATGAGTCGCCGTCTTTGCGAGGCGCTTTCCAGAATTCATCAGAGGTTTTGTAATTCATGCCGCTGCGCATAATACTAGAAGGGCCTCTTTCAATAGGTTAATGAACCAGGGATAACGAATGAAACCGCTACGTATTGCGGCGCTGATTGCAGCGCTGCTGACCACCCTTACGCTTGCTGGCTGTGATAACAACGATAAACCGAAAGCCGCCAGCGCACCTGCCGCCTCTGCTGCTATCGCGGAGCAAAAACCATCCTCTACCGCACTGGACAAAGAGAAGCTGGCTCAGCTTGCTACACGTAGTGAAGGCAAGCCGCTGACGCTGCTGGATGCGTCTGAAGTGCAACTGGACGGCGCCGCTACGTTGGTGCTGACTTTCTCCGTTCCGCTCGATCCTGCGCAGAATTTTGCCTCTACCGTGCATCTGGTGGATAAAAAGAGCGGCAAGGTGGATGGCGCATGGGAACTGGCGCCCAATCTAAAAGAGCTGCGTCTGCGGCACCTGGAGCCGAATCGCGAACTGCTGGTATCGGTCGATCGTGGGCTGGTGGCGCTGAATAAAGCCACCTTCGGCATCAATTATGAGAAGACCATCGCCACGCGCGATGTGCAGCCAAGCGTCGGTTTTGCCAGCCGGGGTTCGCTGCTGCCGGGTAAAGTCGTTGAGGGGCTGCCTGTCATGGCGCTGAACGTCAATAATGTTGATGTTAACTTTTATCGCGTGAAGCCGGAGTCGCTGGCGGCGTTTATCAGCCAGTGGGAGTATCGCAGCTCGCTTTCGAACTGGGAGTCGGACACCTTATTAAAAATGGCTGATCTGGTGTACACCGGCCGCTTTGACCTCAATCCGGCGCGCAACACCCGGGAAAAACTGCTGTTGCCGTTAAGCGGTATCCAGCCATTGCAGCAGACCGGCGTCTATGTCGCAGTGATGAATCAGGCTGGGCACTACAACTACAGCAATGCCGCCACGCTGTTCACCCTCAGTAATATCGGCCTTTCGGCTCACCGTTACCATAACCGGCTGGATATTTTCACCCAGGGGCTGGAAAACGGCGCAGCCCTCTCCGGCATTGACGTGTCGCTGCTGAATGAGAAGGGGCAAACCCTGGCGCAGGCGACCAGCGATGCTGATGGACACGCTACCCTGAACACCGATAAAGAAGCCGCGCTGGTGCTGGCGCGCAAAGAGGGTGAAACCACGCTGTTGGATCTGAAATTACCGGCGCTGGATCTGGCCGAGTTCGCCATTGCTGGCGATCCGGGCTACAGCAAACAGTTCTTTATGTTTGGCCCGCGCGATCTTTATCGCCCCGGCGAAACGGTGATCCTTAATGGCCTGCTACGCGACAGCGACGGTAAACCGCTGGCGGAGCAGCCGGTCAAACTCGAAGTGGTCAAACCGGACGGTCAGGTAGTACGCACAGTGGTCAGCCAGCCGCAAAATGGGCTGTACCATTTTACTTATTCGCTGGATGCCAGCGCACAAACGGGAATGTGGCATATTCGCGCCAACACCGGCGATAACCTGCCGCGCGAGTGGGGTTTCCACGTTGAAGATTTTATGCCGGAGCGGATGGCGCTGAATATTACGTCGCAGCCGGTACCCGTAGATCCGGCCACAGATGTGGTATTTAACGTTAATGGTCACTATCTCTATGGTGCACCCGCCAGCGGCAATACATTGCAGGGACAACTGTTTCTGCGTCCTTTGCGCGAAGCGGTGACCGCGCTGCCAGGTTTCCAGTTCGGTGATATTGCGGAAGAGAACCTGAGCCGCAGCCTGGATGAAGTGCATCTGACGCTGGATAACGAAGGTCAGGGTGCGGTCAGTGCACCGAGCCAGTGGCAGGAGACGCACTCGCCGTTACAGGTGATTTTGCAAGCCAGCCTGCTGGAATCGGGCGGACGCCCGGTTACGCGCCGTGCGGAACAGGCCATCTGGCCTGCGTCATCGCTGCCGGGGATCCGTCCGCAATTTGCTGCTAAAGCCGTTTACGACTACCGCACTGACACCACTGTGAATCAGCCGATTGTTGATGAAGGCAGTAACGCGGCGTTCGATATCGTCTATGTCGATGCCAGCGGGACGAAAAAGGCGGTGAGTGATTTGCAGGTGCGCCTGATCCGTGAACGGCGCGACTATTTCTGGAACTGGTCGGAAAGTGAAGGCTGGCAGTCACAGTTTAACCAGAAAGATCTGGTGGAAGGTGAGCAGAGCCTCAGCCTTGCGGCGGATGAAACCGGCAAGGTGAGTTTCCCGGTTGACTGGGGGTCTTACCGCCTGGAAGTGAAAGGGCCAAACGATACTGTCAGCAGCGTGCGTTTCTGGGCCGGTTATAGCTGGCAGGACAACAGCGACGGTGCGGGCGCCTCACGGCCTGACCGAGTCACCATGAAGCTGGATAAACCAGGTTATAAACCGGGCGACACCGTGAAATTGCACATCACCGCGCCAGCCGCAGGTAAAGGTTACGCGATGATCGAATCCAGTGAGGGTCCTCTGTGGTGGAAAGAGATTGATGTGCCAGCCGACGGCCTCGATCTAAGTATTCCGATCGACCAAAAATGGCAGCGTCACGATCTCTACCTCAGCACGCTGGTGATCCGTCCTGGCGATAAGTCGAAATCCGCTACGCCAAAACGCGCGGTCGGTTTGCTGCACTTACCAATGGGTGATGAAAACCGCCGACTCGACATTGCGCTGGATGCGCCACCAAAAATGCGTCCCAACCAGCCGCTGACCGTCAAAGTGAAGGCGACGGTGAAAAACGGCGAAACCCCGAAACAGGTGAATGTGCTGCTCTCCGCAGTAGATAGCGGCGTGCTAAATATTACCGACTATGTAACGCCGGATCCGTGGCAGGCCTTTTTCGGGCAGAAACGCTACGGTGCGGATATCTATGATATTTATGGCCAGGTGATTGAAGGGCAAGGGCGCCTTGCCGCGCTGCGCTTCGGTGGCGATGGCGACGAGATGAATCGCGGTGGAAAACCGCCGGTCAATCACGTCACTATCATTGCCCAGCAGGCACAGCCGGTACAGCTGGATGAAAACGGCGAAGGTACGGTGACGTTACCGATTGGCGATTTCAACGGCGAATTGCGGGTGATGGCACAGGCGTGGACGGCAGAGGATTTTGGCAGCAGCGAAAGTAAAGTGGTGGTGGCCGCGCCAGTGATAGCCGAACTGAACACGCCGCGCTTCCTCGGCAGCGGTGACACGTCGCGTCTGACGCTGGATCTCACCAACCTGACCGATCAGCCGCAAACGCTCAATATTGCCCTCAGTGCCGGGGGATTACTGGCGCTGGAAAGCCAATCGCCGGAGCCGCTCACATTACCAGCGGGTGAGCGCACCACGCTATTCATTCCAGTGAGGGCGCTGGACGGGTTTGGCGACGGCGAAATTAACGCGCAAATCAGCGGGCTGACGCTACCGGGAGAAACCTTCGCCCCGTTACAGAAGCAGTGGAAAATCGGTGTGCGTCCGCCATTTGCTGCACAAACGGTCAACAGCGGCGCGATGCTCAAACCCGGCGAGAGCTGGCATGCGCCGGAACAACATTTGGCAGGCATTTCACCAACGACGCTTCAGGGGCACCTGCTGTTGAGCGGCAAACCGCCACTGAATATCGCGCGCTATATTCAGGAACTAAAAGCCTGGCCGTATGGCTGCCTTGAACAAACCACCAGCGGGTTATTCCCGTCGCTTTATACCAATGCCGCGCAGCTTAAAGCGCTCGGTATTAAGGGCGACAGCGACGAGCAGCGTCGCGCAGCGGTGGATATTGGTATCTCCAGATTGTTGCAGATGCAGCGCGACGACGGTGGATTTGCGCTGTGGGATAAGAGCGGCCCGGAAGAGTACTGGCTGACGGCGTATGTCACCGATTTTCTGGTTAGCGCCTCGGCGCAAGGATACAGCGTTCCGGTGGAGGCGCTGAACAACGCGAACAACCGCTTGCTGCGTTATTTGCAGGATCCTACAACGATGGCAGTGCGCTATAGCGACGATCTTCCGGCAACAAAATTTGCAGTGCAAAGCTATGCCGGGCTGGTACTGGCGCGTCAGCAAAAAGCGCCGCTGGGTGCGCTGCGTGAAATCTGGCAGCGCCACGACCAGGCCAAAGCAGGATTACCGCTGATGCAGTTGGGTGTAGCGTTAAAACTAATGGGCGACGCGCAGCGTAGCGAACAGGCGCTGGCGCTGGCATTGAAAACTCCACGTGCGAAAGATAATCGCTGGCTGGCGGATTATGGCAGCGAGCTGCGCGATAACGCGCTGATGCTGGCGCTGCTGGAAGATAATACGCTGCTGGAACAGGAGCAGACGCGCTTGCTGACGACGCTCTCGGAACAGGCTTACGGGAAGCGTTGGTTATCCACGCAGGAAAACAACGCCTTATTCATGGCCGGACGTAATCTGCAAAATGCCTCCGGGACGTGGCAGGCACAAACTTCGCTGGGAACGGCGGCGCTCAGTGGTGATAAATCGCAAACCCGCAACCTCGACGCCGATCAACTGGCGACATTGCAGGTGACCAACAGCGGTAGCTCACCGTTATGGCTGCGTCTGGACAGTAGCGGATACCCAATGCAGGCACCTGCGCCTTCTGACAACGTGCTACACATTGAACGCACGGTGTTGGGCACCGACGGACGGAGCAAATCACTCTCATCACTGAAAAGCGGCGAGCTGGTACTGGTCTGGCTGGAGGTGAGCGCCAGCCAGAATGTCCCGGATGCGCTGGTGGTGGATTTACTGCCTGCCGGTCTGGAACTGGAAAACCAGAACCTCGCGAGCAGCAGCGCCAGCCTCCAGGATAGCGGTAGCGAAGTACAGGAACTGCTTAACCGGATGCAGCAAGCTGACATTCAGCATATGGAGTTCCGCGATGATCGCTTCGTGGCTGCCGTGCCGGTGAGTGAAGGCCAGCCAGTGACGCTGGTTTATCTGGCGCGGGCGGTAACGCCGGGAACGTATCAGGTACCAGCGCCACAAGTGGAATCAATGTACGTTCCGCAGTGGCGGGCAACTGGCGCGACCCGAAGCCCGATGATTATTGTCCCGTAACGTGAAAAGGCCTCTGTTACATACCCGCTGGCGCTGGCTGGCGGGAGGATTGTTGCTGCTGACTCTCGGCGTTATTGCTGCGGACCGGATCTGGCCATTGCCGCTGAGTGAAGTTGCTCCGGCACGGGTGGTGGTCGCGCAAGAAGGAACGCCGTTATGGCGTTTTGCCGACGCAGAAGGCATCTGGCGCTATCCGGTGACCATCGAAGAGGTTTCACCGCGCTATCTACAGGCGCTCATTCAGTATGAAGATCGCTGGTTTTGGGCGCACCCCGGCGTTAATCCGTTTTCCGTTCTGCGGGCCACCTGGCAGGATTTGCGAGCCGGGCGTGTGGTATCTGGCGGCAGTACGCTGACCATGCAGGTCGCCAGGTTGCTGGATCCGCATCCGCGTACCTTTGGCGGCAAAATCCGCCAGCTCTGGCGCGCGATGCAACTGGAGTGGCACCTTTCCAAACGCGAGATCCTCACTCTGTATCTTAATCGTGCGCCGTTTGGCGGCACGTTACAGGGGGTTGGTGCGGCGAGCTGGGCTTATCTGGGGAAATCACCGGCGAAACTCAGCTATTCTGAAGCGGCGCTGTTGGCCGTTTTGCCGCAGGCACCCAGCCGTTTACGGCCGGATCGCTGGCCACAACGCGCGCAGGCGGCGCGTGACAAAGTGCTGGATCGCATGGTGGCGCAAAAAGTGTGGCCTGCCTCGCAGGTGAAAGAGTCACGCGAAGAGCCAGTATGGCTGGCTTCGCGACAGATGCCGCAACTGGCACCGTTATTTGCCCGGCGTATGCTGGCATCCAGTAAAGCCCTGAAGGTAACAACCACGCTTGATGCCAGCCTGCAACGGCAACTGGAAGAGATAGCGCTGGGCGTAAAGTCGCGTTTACCGCCGCGCAGTTCGCTGGCGATGATCGTCGTTGATCACACCAACATGAAGGTGCGTGGCTGGGTCGGATCGGCGGATATTAATGATGACAGCCGTTTTAGCCATGTTGATATGGTCAGCGCTGTCCGTTCGCCGGGGTCGGTATTAAAACCCTTTATTTATGGTCTGGCGCTTGATGACGGTCTGATTCATCCGGCCTCGTTATTGCAGGATGTTCCGCGCCGGGTGGGAGATTATCGCCCCGGTAACTTCGACAGCGGTTTTCATGGCCCGGTGAGTATGAGCGAAGCGCTGGTAAGATCGCTGAATCTGCCTGCGGTGCAAGTGCTTGAAGCCTATGGTCCGAAAACTTTTGCCGCTAACCTGCGTAATGCCGGTCTGCCGCTGATGTTGCCTGCCGGTGCTGAACCTAATCTGGCGTTGATCCTCGGTGGCGCAGGGGCGCGGCTGGAGGACATCGCTGCGGCCTACAGCGCCTTTGCCCGCCATGGCAATGCGGGAAGATTACGTATGACGCCGGATGCTCCGCTGGAAGAACGCCGGTTGATGTCGCCGGGCGCAGCGTGGATCATCCGCCGTATTCTGGCTGGCGAAGCACAGCCGGTACCGGATGAAGCGTTACCGCAGGTTGTGCCGCTGGCATGGAAAACCGGTACCAGCTATGGCTACCGCGATGCGTGGGCAATAGGTATTAATGCCCGCTATGTGATTGGCATCTGGACCGGGAGACCGGACGGTACACCCGTTGCGGGTCAGTTTGGTTTCGCCAGCGCAGTGCCGCTGTTGAATCAGGTTAACAACCTGCTGCAACCGCGCTCGGCAATAGAAAAATCCCGCCTGCCGCGCGATCCGCGTCCCGCTTCCGTAAGCAGCGGCATCATCTGCTGGCCGGGAGGGCAGAGTCTGCCAGCAGGAGACAGCAACTGTCGCCGCCGTCTGGCAACGTGGTTGCTGGATGGCAGTCAGCCGCCAACGCTGCTGATGCCGGAGCAGGAAGGGTTACACGGCATTCGATTTCCGCTGTGGTTAAACAGCGCAGGGCGCAGAGTGGCGGCGGATTGCCCGTATGCCCAGCAGAAAATCTGGATTGTCTGGCCGCGACCGCTGGAACCCTGGTTGCCCACCAGTGAACGCCGCGCTGCGCGCTTGCCTGCCGCCGATCCCCGTTGTCCACCGCGCGATGACAACGCACCGCCACCACTGTTACTAAGCGGCGTGCGGGAAGGCGCCGTGATCAAGCGTGTTCCGGGACAAGCATTTGCGCTGCTGCCGTTGCAAAGCAGTGGCGGAGAAGGGGAGCGCTGGTGGTTTTTAAATGGCGAGCCGTTAACGATGCATACGAGTTTATTGAATCTGCGGCTTGATAAAGCTGGTGAATATCAGTTATTGGTTATGGATGATACGGGACAGGTGGCGACAGTGCAGTTTATTGTGCAATAACTGCGCAAATGGCGAGTTTGGTGAATAGTGTTGCTAAAACTAGTCTCATTTTAAAAAAATGTTACCTTCATCCATAGGCAACGCCAGCGTTGCTCTTTATAATCCGCGCCACACCTATTCAGGGCAACAGAACAATTTACAGAGGTAAACATGGCTATTGAACGTACTTTTTCCATCATTAAACCGAACGCGGTGGCAAAAAACGTTATTGGCAGCATCTTCTCTCGCTTCGAAGCGGCTGGTTTCAAAATCGTTGGCACCAAAATGCTGCACCTGACCGTTGAGCAGGCTCGCGGTTTCTACGCCGAGCATGAAGGCCGCCCATTCTTTGACGGTCTGGTTGAGTTCATGACGTCTGGCCCGATCGTAGTTTCTGTGCTGGAAGGTGAAAATGCCGTGCAGCGTCACCGTGATCTGCTGGGCGCAACCAACCCGGCGAACGCACTGGCTGGTACTTTGCGTGCTGACTACGCAGACAGCTTCACCGAAAACGGTACACACGGTTCCGATTCCGTAGAATCTGCGGCCCGCGAAATCGCTTTCTTCTTTGCCGAAGGCGAAGTTTGCCCGCGCACGCGCTAATCGTGTAACGAGTTTTACACTTTTCTTTGGCAAATGCCGCGTGCAAACGTGGTATCTGTGCGTCAGAATTTGTACAATACTGCGCCCCGGGATGAGCAGACGCTTGCCTGGGGCGTTTCTTTTCAACCCTCCACGGGCCATAACGTGTAATAACGAGGCCGGAATAAAATATGTCTGAACAAATTGCCATGCCTGAGAACGACGTTCTCACGGTTCCAAACAAAGACGCAAAAATTAACCTGCTGGATTTAAACCGTCAGCAGATGCGTGAATTTTTCAAAAACTTAGGTGAAAAGCCCTTTCGCGCCGACCAGGTGATGAAGTGGATGTATCACTATTGCAGCGACGACTTTGATGAGATGACCGACATCAACAAAGTTCTGCGTAACAAATTAAAAGAAGTGGCTGAAATTCGCGCACCGGAAGTCGTGGAAGAACAACGTTCTTCCGATGGCACCATCAAATGGGCGATTGCTGTTGGCGATCAGCGCGTTGAAACCGTTTATATCCCGGAAGAAGACCGTGCAACACTCTGTGTCTCTTCACAGGTGGGATGTGCGCTGGAGTGTAAATTCTGCTCTACCGCGCAACAGGGTTTTAACCGCAACCTGCGCGTTTCTGAAATCATTGGCCAGGTGTGGCGTGCGGCGAAAATTATCGGCGCAGCGAAAGTCACCGGCAGCCGCCCGATCACCAATGTGGTGATGATGGGCATGGGTGAGCCGCTGCTCAACCTGACGAATGTGGTGCCAGCAATGGAGATTATGCTGGATGATTTCGGTTTTGGTCTTTCTAAACGTCGCGTTACGCTCTCGACTTCAGGCGTAGTTCCGGCGCTGGATAAGCTGGGCGATATGATTGACGTTGCGCTGGCCATCTCTCTGCACGCGCCAAACGATGAAATCCGTGATGAAATTGTACCGATCAACAAAAAGTACAATATCGAAACTTTCCTCGGTGCAGTTCGTCGCTACATTGGAAAATCCAACGCCAACCAGGGGCGTGTAACCATTGAATACGTGATGCTGGACCATGTAAACGATGGTACGGAGCATGCGCATGAGCTGGCTGAGCTATTAAAAGATACGCCGTGCAAAATCAACCTGATTCCGTGGAACCCGTTCCCGGGCGCGCCGTATGGTCGTAGCTCTAATAGCCGTATCGATCGTTTCTGCAAAGTGCTGATGAGCTATGGCTTTACCACTATCGTGCGTAAAACGCGCGGTGATGATATCGATGCCGCTTGCGGTCAGTTAGCGGGCGATGTGATTGACCGCACCAAGCGTACAATGCGTAAGCGTATGCAGGGTGAAACGATAGCGGTGAAGGCGCTGTAAGGCTGCTATGCAGCGCGAAGAATGTGCTGCATTTTATACAAATGTCGAATATTTGGCCTGTACATGTGCAGTGTCATAATAATTACGGTGCGTTTCTCCTGACTTTAAGGCAGTATGTAGTGATGGAACAAAGGCTTAGCAAAAAGTGCCTAAAGCTGTTCTGTTATGATGAGCCTGACAGTCTTATACTGTGGGTCTACGTTTAACTGACCCGGATATTTCGCGGCGCATGTGGGCATTGTGGCCACACGCGCCTGAATGTTTACTTTTCACGTACCAGTAGTTGTAGCGAATGAATACTGAAGCCACTCAAGACCAAAACGAAGTACAAACCACAGGCGTTCGTCTGCGCAGCGCCCGTGAACAACTTGGACTCAGCCAACAGACGGTTGCAGAACGCTTGTGTCTGAAGGTTTCCACGGTACGCGATATCGAAGAGGATCGATCGCCTGCCGATCTGGCATCGACGTTTGTGCGTGGTTATATCCGCTCATATGCTCGCCTGGTGCACATCCCCGAAGAAGAATTATTGCCGATGATTGAGAAGCAGGCACCTGTCAGAGCGGCGAAAGTTGCTCCGATGCAGACCTTTGCTTTAGGCAAACCGCGCAAAAAACGCGATGGCTGGTTGATGAGTTTTACCTGGTTGGTGCTGTTTGTAGTGATAGGGTTGACGGGTGCCTGGTGGTGGCAGAATCATAAAGCGCAGCAGGAGGAGATCAGCACGATGGCCGATCAATCCTCAGCGGAACTTAATGCCAGCAACAGTAGTAATAGCAGCAATAACGCGCAAAGCGTACCGCTGAACACCGATCCTGCCACTGCCGCCTCGACGGATGATAACTCCTCAACACCGATTGAAGCCCCGGCTCCGGCTACCACCACGCAGGCACCTACTGCCGCGCAGCAAGCGCCGGTGAATACCGCCAATCAGAATCAGGTGGTGTCTCCGTCTCAGGCAAATGTTGGATCCACTCAGCAGCCTGCGGCAACCGCGAACAGTGGGCAACTGCCTACCGAGCAGGCTGGTGTTGCTGGCGCTGTCGCCGATACCAATGCACTGGTGATGAGCTTCAAAGCTGACTGCTGGCTCGAAGTGATCGACGCGACCGGTAAAAAACTGTTTAGCGGCCTGCAACGTAAAGATACCACGCTGAATCTGAACGGTAAGGCACCGTATAAATTGAAAATTGGCGCACCGTCAGCAGTACAGATCCAGTATCAGGGAAAACCTGTCGATCTGAGTCGTTTTATCAGAACTAACCAGGTTGCGCGTCTGACCCTCAGTGCCGAACAATCAGCAGCACAGTAACAGACGGGCAACGCGGGAGATTTTTCATGCATAACCAGGCCCCGATTCAACGTCGGAAATCGAAACGGATTTACGTTGGGAACGTGCCGATCGGCGATGGGGCTCCCATTGCCGTGCAATCAATGACCAACACGCGCACCACGGATGTCGAAGCGACGGTCAATCAAATCAAGGCGCTGGAGCGCGTCGGCGCGGATATTGTCCGTGTCTCCGTCCCTACGATGGATGCGGCAGAAGCCTTCAAATTTATCAAACAGCAAGTGAGTGTTCCGCTGGTGGCGGATATCCATTTTGACTACCGCATCGCGCTGAAAGTGGCCGAATACGGCGTTGACTGTCTGCGCATCAACCCCGGCAACATCGGCAACGAAGAACGTATCCGCACGGTAGTTGACTGTGCTCGCGATAAAAATATTCCAATCCGCATTGGCGTTAACGCCGGTTCGCTGGAGAAAGATCTGCAGGAAAAGTACGGCGAACCGACGCCGCAGGCGCTGCTTGAATCGGCAATGCGCCATGTGGATCACCTCGATCGTCTTAACTTCGATCAATTCAAAGTCAGCGTGAAAGCCTCTGATGTATTCCTCGCCGTTGAATCCTATCGTCTGCTGGCGAAGCAGATCGATCAGCCGCTGCATCTCGGGATCACTGAAGCTGGCGGCGCGCGCGCAGGTGCGGTGAAATCCGCTATCGGCCTTGGTTTACTGCTCTCTGAAGGTATTGGCGATACGCTACGTATTTCGCTGGCAGCCGATCCGGTGGAAGAGATCAAAGTTGGTTTTGATATTCTGAAATCACTGCGTATTCGTTCCCGTGGGATCAACTTTATCGCCTGCCCGACCTGCTCCCGCCAGGAATTCGACGTGATTGGTACGGTTAATGCGCTGGAGCAACGTCTGGAAGATATTATTACGCCGATGGATGTCTCCATTATCGGCTGCGTGGTAAACGGCCCAGGCGAAGCGCTGGTCTCAACGCTCGGCGTGACGGGCGGTAATAAGAAAAGTGGCCTGTATGAAGACGGCGTACGCAAAGATCGTCTTGATAACGCAGATATGATCGCCCAGCTAGAAGCTCGTATTCGCGCAAAAGCGTCGATTCTGGATGAAGCGCGCCGCATTGATGTGCAACAGGTAGAAAAATAACGTAGCTGGGAAGCGGCTGGCTTCCCGTGTATGATGAACCCGCCCGGCACGGCCCTGACTCGTCGCTGCCCTGAGGGTTCATTTTTTGTATTCATAAAGAGAATAAACGTGGCAAAGAATATTCAAGCCATTCGCGGCATGAACGATTATCTGCCTGGCGAAACCGCCATCTGGCAGCGCATTGAAAGCACCCTGAAAAACGTGCTCGGCAGCTATGGTTACAGTGAAATCCGTTTGCCGATTGTAGAGCAGACCCCGTTATTCAAACGCGCGATCGGCGAAGTGACCGACGTGGTTGAAAAAGAGATGTATACCTTTGACGATCGCAACGGCGATAGCCTGACGCTGCGTCCTGAAGGTACGGCGGGCTGTGTACGCGCCGGCATCGAGCATGGTCTTCTGTACAATCAGGAACAGCGCTTGTGGTACGTCGGGCCGATGTTCCGCTATGAGCGTCCACAGAAAGGGCGCTATCGCCAGTTCCATCAGTTAGGTGTCGAAGTGTTTGGTCTGCAAGGGCCAGATATCGATGCGGAACTGATTATGCTTACCGCTCGCTGGTGGCGTGAGTTGGGCATTGCCTCTCACGTTGCTCTTGAACTCAACTCTATTGGTTCGCTGGAAGCGCGTGCAACGTACCGCGATGCGTTGGTCGCATTTCTTGAGCAGCATAAAGATAAGCTGGACGAAGATTGCCTGCGCCGCATGTACACCAACCCGCTGCGCGTGCTGGATACTAAAAATCAGGACATCCAGACGCTGTTGAACGACGCGCCGAAACTGGGTGATTACCTCGACGACGAATCCCGCGAACATTTCGCCGGGCTGTGCGCTTTCCTTGATGATGCCGGTATCGCGTATACCGTTAACCAGCGTCTGGTGCGCGGTCTTGACTACTATAACCGCACCGTTTTCGAATGGGTGACAACCAGCCTTGGCGCGCAGGGAACCGTCTGCGCAGGCGGCCGTTATGACGGTCTGGTTGAGCAACTTGGCGGTCGCGCGACCCCGGCGGTTGGCTTTGCGATGGGCCTTGAACGACTTGTTTTGTTGGTTCAGGCAGTTAATCCGGAATTTAAAGCAGAATCCGTTGTCGATATATACCTGGTGGCGTCTGGTGCCAATACGCAGTCCGCTGCAATGCAGTTGGGCGAACAGGTGCGCGATGCGCTACCTGGCGTGAGGCTGATGATGAACCACGGCGGCGGCAATTTCAAAAAGCAATTCGCCCGTGCAGATAAGTGGGGCGCTCGCGTCGCACTGGTGCTCGGCGAGTCTGAAATCGCCGACGGTAATGTTGTAGTGAAGGATTTACGCTCTGGTGAACAGAGTACGGTAACGCAGGATAGCGTTGCAGCGCATTTGCGCGCACTACTGGGCTAATCATGCCGGTGAATTATCGTTAAGGAGAAGGACTGCGTGGAAATTTACGAGAACGAACACGACCAGGTTGACGCTATCAAGCGCTTCTTTGCTGAGAATGGTAAGGCGCTGGCGGTTGGGATTGTTTTGGGTATTGGTGCGCTGATGGGCTGGCGTTACTGGAACGGCCATCAGGCAGATACGGCGAGAGCTTCATCGCTGGCCTATGAAAACGCGATTTCCGCGCTTCAGGCTGATAAGCCAGAGTCGTTTACCGCAGCGGAGAAATTCGCCGCTGACAACAAAAACACTTATGGCGCGCTGGCTTCACTGAAACTGGCACAGCAATACGTAGAAAAAAATGAACTGGATAAAGCAGCCGCGCAATTGCAACAGGGGCTTGCCGCGACCAGTGATGAAAATCTGCAATCGATGATCAACGTCCGTCTGGCGCGTGTTCAGGTACAGCAGAAGCAGCAAGACGCTGCGCTCAAAACGCTGGATGCCGTTAAAGGCGAAAGCTGGTCGGCAATTGTTGCCGATCTGCGCGGTGAAGCGCTGCTGAGCAAAGGCGACAAACAAGGTGCGCGTACCGCATGGGAAAATGGCATTAAAAACAATGCTTCTCCTGCGCTTAGCGAAATGATGCAGATGAAAATTAATAATTTGTCCATCTAAGAGGGACCCGATGCAATTGCGTAAATTACTTCTGCCTGGGCTGCTTTCCGTGACGTTATTGAGCGGCTGTTCCCTGTTCAATAGCGAAGAAGATGTTGTCAAAATGTCCCCGCTGCCGGTGGTTCAAAATCAGTTTACCCCGACAACCGCGTGGCACACTTCCGTTGGCAACGGTATCGGCGATTTCTATTCTAACCTGCACCCGGCATTTGCTGACGGCGTTGTGTATGCTGCCGATCGCCACGGCGTAGTGAAAGCGGTCAGCATTGAAGACGGCCATGAAATCTGGTCGGTCAATCTGGCAGAGAAAGACGGCTGGTTCTCCACGCGCGCTGCGCTGCTTTCCGGCGGTGTCACCGTTTCTGGCGGCCATGTGTACGTAGGTACTGAGAAAGCACAGGTTTATGCCCTGAATACCAGCGATGGTACGCAGGTATGGCAGGCGAAAGTTGCTGGTGAAGCGCTTTCCCGCCCGGTTGTGAGCGATGGCCTGGTACTGATTCATACCAGTAATGGCCAGTTGCAGGCGCTGAATGAAAGCGACGGCGCGGTAAAATGGACGGTCAACCTGGATATGCCGGCGCTCTCTCTGCGCGGTGAATCTGCACCGACCACCGCCTTTGGCGCCGCGATTGTCGGCGGTGATAACGGCCGTGTGAGTGCGGTACTGATGCAGCAGGGTCAGATGATTTGGCAGCAGCGTATCTCCCAGGCGAACGGCCCGACCGAAATCGATCGCCTGAGCGATGTAGATACCACGCCGGTTGTGGTTGATAACATCGTTTACGCACTGGCTTACAATGGCAACCTGGCGGCGCTGGATCTGCGCAGCGGCCAGATCATGTGGAAACGTGAGCTGGGCTCAGTGAACGACTTCGTTGTTGACGGTAATCGCATCTATCTCATCGATCAGAATGACCGCGTTCTGGCGCTGACCACCGATGGTGGTGTGACCCTGTGGACGCAAAGCGATCTGCTGCACCGTAACCTTACCGCTCCGGCGTTGTATAATGGTTATATCGTGACAGGCGATAGTGAAGGTTATATTCACTGGATCAACGTTGAAGACGGGCGTTTCGTTGCGCAGCAGAAAGTCGATAGCTCAGGTTTCCTGACCGATCCAGTCGTTGCTGGCGGCAAGCTGCTGATCCAGGCGAAAGACGGCACGCTGTACGCACTCTCGCGCTAACTACGCTGAGATTGTCGTTCCTGAAAACGGTTCCTGTTGCAGGAGCCGTTTTCCTGTTTTTAAAACGCCGCGTAAATTGCGCCGTTTTGCTAATGAATTTTCTGTAATGAGGCTTTAAACATGGTACCTGTGGTCGCGCTTGTCGGGCGCCCTAACGTTGGAAAATCCACGTTATTTAACCGCTTAACACGCACCCGTGATGCGCTGGTGGCCGATTTCCCGGGTCTGACTCGTGACCGTAAGTACGGTCGTGCTGAAGTAGAAGGCCGCGAATTTATCTGTATAGATACCGGCGGTATTGATGGCACTGAAGATGGCGTGGAAACGCGCATGGCGGAACAGTCGCTGCTGGCGATTGAAGAAGCCGATGTGGTGCTGTTTATGGTTGATGCCCGTGCGGGTCTGATGCCAGCGGATACGGCTATTGCTAAGCACCTGCGTTCACGCGAAAAACCGACTTTCCTTGTTGCTAACAAAACAGACGGTTTGGATCCGGATCAGGCAACGGCGGATTTCTACGCGCTGGGTTTGGGTGAGATTTATGCTATCGCTGCTTCTCACGGGCGCGGTGTCACCAGCCTGCTGGAACACGTGCTGATGCCGTGGATGGACGAACTGAATCCGCCGGAAGAGGTGGATGAAGACGCCGAATGCTGGGCGCAGTTCGAAGCCGGTGAAAATGGTGAAGAAGAAGAGCCGGAAGAGGAATTTAACCCGCAGGATCTGCCGATCAAACTGGCGATTGTCGGTCGCCCGAACGTCGGTAAATCCACACTCACTAACCGCATCCTCGGCGAAGACCGTGTGGTAGTTTACGACATGCCGGGCACCACGCGTGACAGTATCTACATTCCGATGCAGCGCGATGAACGTGAGTACATACTTATCGACACAGCCGGTGTGCGTAAGCGCGGAAAAATCACTGATGTGGTGGAGAAATTCTCCGTTATCAAAACCCTGCAAGCGATTGAAGACGCCAACGTCGTATTGCTGGTGATTGATGCCCGCGAAGGTATCTCCGACCAGGATCTGTCGCTGCTGGGCTTTATCCTCAACAGCGGTCGCTCGTTGGTGATTGTCGTCAACAAGTGGGACGGTCTGAGCCAGGAAGTGAAAGAACAGGTGAAAGAGACGCTGGATTATCGCCTCGGCTTTATCGACTTTGCCCGCGTGCATTTTATCTCTGCGCTGCACGGCAGCGGCGTTGGCAACCTGTTCGAATCCGTACGCGAAGCCTATGACAGCTCTACCCGCCGTGTCAGCACCGCACTGTTGACCCGTATTATGAATATGGCGGCGGAAGATCATCAGCCGCCGCTGGTGCGTGGTCGCCGCGTGAAGCTGAAATATGCCCACGCTGGTGGTTATAACCCGCCGATTGTGGTGATCCACGGCAACCAGGTGAAAGACCTGCCGGATTCCTACAAACGCTATCTAATGAACTATTTCCGCAAATCGCTGGATGTAATGGGGACGCCGATCCGTATTCAGTTCAAGGAAGGGGAGAACCCGTTTGCGGATAAGCGCAACACCCTCACGCCAAACCAGCTGCGTAAGCGTAAGCGCCTGATTAAACACATTAAGAAAAGCAAATGACGATTCACTGAAAATCATCTGCTGTCAAAAAATCCTGAAGCCCGCATTATGTCGGGCTTTTTTCATATCAAGAACTATGATAAAGAATCAGCAAAGTGCATGATTAGCGTGTACACAGGGGTGTACCTAATCCGAAATGGCGTGATTTTGTGTACACAGTGGCTGAATTTTGGGTACGCGGAAATGTGTGCCCAAGGAACTAACGCAATATTTTCAGGTATTTGCACATGCCAAAATTAACTGATATGCAGATCCGCGCATGAATTAAAAGCGGTGAGCGATTCGAAGGCCGCGCTGACGGAGACGGGCTTTACCTGCGTTTTCGCAAAGAGGATAAAACCCCCTTTTTGGCGCTATCGATACAAATTGGCTGGGAAGTCCAGAACGATGATGATTGACTCCTATTCAGATATCACGCTAGCCAAAGCGCGGGAAATGACGAAGGTGCTATCTGCTCGTGTCGTGTTGGGCTATGACGTGGCCGGAGAGAAGTAGGAGCGCAAAGCTGAGGCCATCGCAAAGATGGAGGCTGAGAGGAATGCTATTAGTGTTTCACAACTGGCTGCTGAGTATTACACCCGTCAGATTGAAACCACATACAAACACCCGGAGTTATTCCGCAGCAGCCTGCAAAAAAACATTGTCGCTCTTATCGGTAAGATGAACGTCGAAGATGTACGCCCCCGCCATGTTGATAGCGTTCTCCAAGATGTTCAAGAAGTATGGTAGTGTTTTTAAATTAAGCGCAGGGGTGTACGACTTACCTATGATAGGTGCCGAGCGTCTTGATGTGTTATACCTTTGCTCAATATTACAGGGAAGAGAACCCGCTACGTTTATTTGCCTGGAGGGGCCATTCCTTAATTATAAGGATGGGTTTATCCATATTATTGAACCGTTTAATGATGATAATATTGAATGGAAAGTTGATTTTGGTGTTAAAAGTGGTTTGTTTGATAAGGCACAAAATGAATTTATTGATGAAAATAATTATAATACGGCATTTTATCCTGCGGATGGATTAAGAGAGGTTGAATTTGTATTTCGTAGGGAAAATATTGAAGCATTTGAAAATAGTCAAATTGAAGAGGCTGATGAAGATGTAACCGTAACCTTGGATGGTTGCCTTGAGGTTATAGGTTCAATGTTGGATGCCTTAAAAAATACGCCGTCGAAAGGGAAGCGGTGGACACAGGATGCACTCAAAAACGAAATGGCAGATAGGCGCAGTTCACTAAGTACGAGAAGCATTGATGATTATTTTCTATGGCTAATAAAAGTTATAAATCAATTGGTTAATCTCGCAACGAAAACTCATTTTTCGCTGCGATGATTTCCAGTTGTATTCCGTCAATCATTACCCCGTTACGAATCATCAACCACCAGCAAGAGGTAACGGGGCATATGAAAAACCAACCCTCCACACAATCCGCAATTCCTACAACCGGCTACATCCGCCGCTATCGTTTGGCTGAAATGCTGGGTATGAGCCTTTCTACTCTGGATCGCAAGGTATGCAACGGCACTAATCCGAATTCTCGCGGTATAAAACAGGAAATATTTACACCATGGCAAGGCTCTGACTATGATTAGCGGCGCTAAGGCAGCATGGACTATCACTACGAGGAATGTAATTTATGCCAGCGCTCCAGTTTCCCTGCACGATATTTAAAACTCGAAAATGGATGGACGACTACCACGCCAGCGATATGCGGTGCGGCGACCTGTTCGAAAGCCAGCTTAAAGAGCATTTTCATCTGGTGGATGTTTCCACCAGGGTGAACCCATACACGCTGACGAAAATCACCCCGTTCAGCCAGCCACAATCGATGTTTCATGGCTCACGCGGCGAAGGGGAGAAAATCACCCGGCAGCAGTGCGCCTCTATTCTCTTTGACGAATTCCGGGACTTATCCCGCACCTTTGCGCTGTATGGCCCTTACAAGCCGCTCATAGCTCAGATGATCACTCACATGCAGACGGCCAACGGCGCACCGTTCCGGCATATGCTGCTGGACAGGGCATTGAGGGAACATATTCTGAATGATAATTCACCTGAAAATAGTACGCGCATACTGCTAGAAAGAGCCTTTAGTACAAAAAGTGACTGGAGGAATAAATATTATCCGGCAAAAGAAAAAGATAAATTGAGAGAAATCATTCTTGGGGGGAAGCTACCCAAGTTTGACCGCTTTCAGGATAACCTCAACGGTATGGGAATAACCGTACATGATACCTGGGCGACACATATCACAATTAAATCGCTAAACATTGATAATGATAGTTTTCGTGCCGTTATTCATTACAAAGTCCAGGATCACTTTGGGCTGGATAGCGACGACATATCAAATGTTAAGTTTAATCAGTTCCGGTTTTTCCGCATCTGGTTTGTGCTCCAGCGTTACAGCCAGTTTGGTTTTAAGCCCTTTATGACCAACATGGAAGCCACCATTGAAATCACAGGAACCCGCAAATGAGAGTGAAAAATAAAAAAACCATTATGGTGCTCGCCGTAGCCGGGTGTGTACTGCTCGCTTACTGGCTTTGGTTGTCTCTGCGTCCAGTTGAAATTGTTGCTATTCATCACAGGAGTAGTGGTTTTAGTGATGTTCTAGTTACCAATTTTCCTCCAACTGATAAAGGGAAAATTAATTGGTGGCTAAAAAACAAAGATATGTTAAAAGATAAATATGCTGCCCTTAAAACTGATTCTGATGGTTCTTTTTATATTACCTTCTGGTTATTTGGGGACGGATATAAAGAAGAGGGGAAGTATGACAGGCTATGTTTTTCTGATATGAAAGTAAAAGAAAATTGCATTGATAAAAATCGAGTGTTTTCCGTTGAAACCGTTAATAATGGTGATACATTTTTCACTGTAAGCGATGCTATATATCTAATGGAAAATAATGGTGAAATGACCAAGGTCAAATACAAATAGCCCCCCTCTTTTTGCATAAAGGCCACTGGTTTAAGCTGGTGGCCTATACCTCCCCAGAGTACCCCAATACCAGCACCAACACCCCGACCAAATTCGCGAATAGTGGAAACCAGCCTGAAAGCCTTGCCACTGTAAATAGACCCGTTTTAGTTCCATGCATTTTTTGAGATCCCGGCCAAATAATGGTGCTGTCGATACTCCTCCGGCGTCATATTGTTCAGTGATTCATGAGGGCGTTCACAGTTATATTCTGACACCCATCTTTCCGTGATTTCCCGCACTTCATTCAGCGTTCTGAACAGATAAAAATCGAGTATTTCTGTACGGTATGTTCGGTTAAAGCGCTCAATAAAAGCGTTCTGCGTCGGCTTACCCGGCTGGATAAACTCCAGTTTTACTGCATGTTGCTCTGCCCATTCAGCCAGTGCAAGTGAGATAAATTCCGGACCATTA
>NZ_FMBC01000025.1 GCF_900094795.1 Kosakonia oryziphila | reverse complement strand
AAGTGGTGCCCGGACTCGGAATCGAACCAAGGACACGGGGATTTTCAATCCCCTGCTCTACCGACTGAGCTATCCGGGCAACGGGGCGCATTAAACCCTAATCGTCTTAAGGCGTCAACCTTATTTCAAAAAATGCTATCCGGTTGCTCAAGTTTGCGGCAAAAAGGGTAATTGTGCAGCGAAATCAGGTTAACGCGCCGCCCTGACGGCAACAGGCGAAACGCAGAATATCTTCCGCCAGCCGCTGCGCCGTATCGACATCGGCCTGGCTGCGATTAACCAGCATCCGGCTCAGACAACCTTCCAGCACCAGCTCCATCTGCTTAGCCACCATTGTCGGATCGTCAACTTCCAGCTGCGTTAGCAACTGATGTGTATAGTCGTAGGCGTCACGCTTTTGCTGAGCCGCCAGTTGATGGATTGGGTGTCCAGGATCGGGAAAGAAAGTACACGCGGCGATAAACAAACAGCCGGGATAGCGGTTGTTGCTGACGCATTCAGTTAACGCTCCGTAGCGCGCCAGCAGCTTCTGCTCATGAGTCAGTGTCTCATCCAGCAGTAGCTGTCTGCGCCAGACATCAACCTGCTGGCTCAGATAACGCAGCGCGTCATAGAGCAGGGCTTCTTTATCCGGCCAGAAACGGCGCAACTCATTGAGGGGATAGTCAATGCGATCGGCAACCATTTCAAGAGTGGTTTCGGCAATCCCTTTTAGCTCAAGTAATTGCAAAGTCTGGCTCAAAACATCTTCGCGTTGCACGGTGCTGTCCTCCGTTATCTGAAGCTAGCTCACCCAAACAGTGTTGTTTAAGGGGTGAGATTGCGCAAATGCGCGGCAAAGGTTGCCGCATTCATAAAACCGGTCACCCGGTTAGCGGGCTGCTCGACGCCTTGCGCGTCAAAAAAGAGGATTGTCGGCAGACCAAGCACATTCAACTGGCGCAGCAGCGCGGCATCCTGCGCGTTGTTCGCCGTCACGTTGGCCTGCAATAACACGCTCTCTTTCAGCGACGCCTGCACTTGCGGGTCACTGAAGGTGTACCTCTCGAACTCTTTACAGGCTACGCACCAATCTGCATAAAGATCCAGCATTACCGGCCGACCTTTTGCCTGCGCCAGTGCTTTGTTCAGATCATCAACGGTCTGGATTGGGGTAAATACCAGCGGTGAGTGCGCCTGTACTGTGGGCACGTCAAATACCCAGTCCTGCAACGGACGAGCACACACCAGTGCAGCGCCGAGCAGAGCAATTTGCACGACACCTATTGCCGGGCGCGTCACATGGAGGCTGGCAATGAACGCCCAGGCAAAAAACGCCAGACCCAGCAGCGACCACAGCCGCAATCCCCATGTATCGCCCAGCACGCGCTCCAGCAGGAAGACGGGCAGGGCGAGGATGACGAAACCAAAGGCGATTTTGACCTGCTCCATCCACGGCCCGCTTTTTGGCAGCAGTCTATTGCCGAACACCGTTACCAGGATCAGGGGTAAACCCATTCCTAGTGCATAAAGATAAAGTGTGCCGCCGCCGAGCCATAGATTACCACTCTGGGCGATATAGAGCAGAATGGCACTCAGTGGCGCAGTGGTGCAGGGTGAACAAATCAGCCCCGCTATTGCGCCCATGGCGAACACGCCGCCAGGCGAGCCGCCCTGCTGGCGGTTACTCCACAGCGTTAAACGGGTTTGCAGTGCGGACGGCAGTTGTAGGGTAAACAGGCCGAACATCGACAGCGCCAGCAGGCTAAAGAGCACAGAGAGCCCAATCAGCACGTAAGGATGTTGTAATGCTGCCTGAAATGATAACCCGGCAGCGGCAACGGCCAGCCCCAGCGCGGTGTACGTCAGCGCCATTCCCTGTACGTAGATAAACGCCAGCAGCAGTGCGCGCGTGGTGGACAGGCGCTGTTTGCCGCCCAGAACAATGCCGGAAATCAGCGGATACATCGGCAGTACGCAAGGGGTAAACGCGATACCAATACCGATAAGTAGCGCCCAGAGTGCAGAAAAAGGCAGCGAGGCCGCAGGAGTGTTGTTTGCTGTAACCGACTTTGCTGCGGGTGCTGGCGCGGTGGCCTGCGCGGCGGTAACCTCCATCAGCGGCACGACTTTGGTTTCAGGCGGATAGCAAAATCCGGCGTCCGCACAACCCTGATAAGTCACCGTCAGCGTCGCACCTTTCGTCGCCTGCGTAACTTCAATCGGTAGCGTGAGCTGCTGGCGGTAGATCTCACTTTTGCCGTAGAACTCATCTTCATGCGTCTCCCCGTCTGGCAACGCCAGTGTGCCAATGCGGGCCTGATCCGGGGTGACGCGAATCTGTTGGCGGTAAAGGTAGTAACCCTCTTTCACCTGCCAGTTGAGCGTAAGGTCGTGCTGATGCTGCTGAAAATCAAAAACAAACGCCTGGTCGGCAGGGACAAAACTGGAACGACCTGGCGCGTCGAATAAGCCGGCAAAGGCGGATGTGCTGCACAGCAGCAGGATCAGTGTAAGGATGCGTTGAGCCATGAGAGGTAATCGTAATCTCCGTGGGTAACGGGCAAAGCCAGTAGTTCTGGGGTCTGGTACGGGTGGTGTGATTTAATGCAGGCGAAAAGATCTTCCAGATGCGCAACGTCAGTTTTCAGCAGTAGCTGGACTTCGTACTCCTGCTCCAGTTTACCTTCCCAGTAATACATCGATGTTGCACCCGGCAGAATAGTGACACAGGCGGCAAGCTTATCGGCCAGCACTTTGGCGGCCAGATCCTGGGCAGTAGCTTCATCCGGGGCAGTACAGAGTACAACAACGGCATCAGGCGTGTTCATCGTCAACCTCGTAGCAGAGAAAGTACCGACTATACCACGCTGAAGAAAAGAATCGGGCCGCCGGGCGACCCGATTTTAAGGACTTTTACAACAGAACACCGCCAAAGATGAAGCCCAGAATGACGCACAGAGTAATGGCGATCACGCCAGGAATAAGGAACGGGTGGTTAAACACTAACCTGCCGATGCGCGTTGAGCCGGTATCGTCCATCTCTACCGCCGCCAGCAGCGTAGGGTAAGTGGGCAATACAAACAGCGCGGAGACCGCTGCAAACGATGCAATGGCGGTCAACGGTGAAACGCCCAGCAGCAGCGCGGCAGGCATTAGCGCTTTGGTAGTTGCCGCCTGCGAGTAGAGCAGTGTCGAGGCGAAAAACAGTACTACCGCCAGCAGCCACGGATAGTTATGCAATAAGTCACCGGCAACCACCTGGATATCTTCAATATGGTGCTTCACAAACGTATCACCCAGCCAGGCGACACCCAGCACGCAGATACAGGCGCTCATACCCGATTTAAACGTACTGGCGTTCAGCACTTCGCTGGTATCGATTTTGCAGGTCAGCGAAATCAGAGTCGCGATGGTCAGCATGAACACTACAATCGCTTCGTTACGCGGCAGTACCGGGTGGGTGATCAGCCCTACGGTTGGGCTGATTGCAGTGGCGTACAGCATCACCGCAACAATGCCAATCAGGAACAGCAGCACCGAGCGTTTAGCGTGGGGTTTCAGGTCAAATACCTGGTTACCGCGCAGCCTTACTTCACCTTTCGCCAGACGCTCCTGGTACACAGGATCGTCTTTCAGTTCGCAGCCGAGGAAGTTACACACCACGGCGGTGATCATCACGGCAATCAGCGTGACAGGAATACAGATCGCCAGCAGCGTCAGGTAACTGACACCCAGCGGTTCAAGGATACCGGCAAAAAAGACCACGGCGGCAGAAATAGGCGAGGCTGTGATAGCGATTTGTGAGGCGACCACGGCAATCGACAACGGACGCGACGGGCGAATTCCTTGCTCTTTCGCCACTTCGGTAATCACCGGCAGTGTGGAGAATGCCGTGTGCCCGGTTCCGGCAAGAATAGTCATAAACCAGGTGACCAGCGGCGCAAGAAAGGTGATGTACTTCGGATGGCTACGCAGTATGCGTTCAGCCAGGCTCACCAGATAATCCATGCCGCCCGCCACCTGCATCGCGGCGATAGCAGCAATAACGGCCATGATAATTTCGATGACGTCAAAGGGAATGGCGCCTGGTGGGATTTGAAAGAACAAGGTCAGGATGAGAACGCCAAGGCCACCCGCAAACCCAATGCCGATACTGCCAAGCCGGGCGCCCAGGTAGATGGCTAATAAGACGAGGACAAGCTCTGCTGCAAACATAGTTGGCTTCCTTGTTTACCTAAGTGATATCGGATTGTTATATTTTAGTTACTGCCCATAAGAAAAAAGGCACGTCGCGAGTGACGTGCCTTTTGTTGGTCTATCCACCGGAATTACTGTTCGCTTTCATCGGTGTAGCGCTTCGCTTTATAAGCCGGGTGCATAAGGTTCTGGGCGGAGAAAATATCATCCAGTTCCGCTTCCGTCAGCAGTCCTCGCTCCAGCACCACTTCCCGTACGCTTTTCCCCGTTTCGGCGCAAACCTTGCCGACGATATCGCCGTTGTGATGGCCGATAAATGGGTTGAGGTAGGTTACGATGCCGATAGAGTTATAGACGTAGCCTTCACACACTGCCTTGTTGGCCGTGATGCCGTTGACGCATTTTTCCAGCAGGTTGTAGCAGGCGTTGGTGAGAATATGGATCGACTCAAACATTGCCTGGCCAATCACTGGCTCCATCACGTTCAACTGCAACTGGCCCGCTTCGGAGGCCATGGTGACGGTGGTATCGTTGCCAATCACTTTAAAGCACACCTGATTTACCACTTCCGGCACCACCGGGTTGACTTTGGCTGGCATGATCGACGAACCCGCCTGCAACTCCGGCAGGTTAATTTCATTCAGCCCGGCGCGCGGCCCGGAGGAGAGCAGACGCAGGTCATTACAAATTTTGGAGAGTTTCACCGCCAGACGTTTCAGCGAGCTGTGTACCATCACGTACGCGCCGCAGTCGGAGGTGGCTTCAATCAGATCTTCCGCTGGAACGACTGGCAAGTTGCTCACTTCCGCCAGTTTCTGCACCGCCAGGTGCTGATAGCCATCCGGCGTATTGAGGCGAGTACCAATGGCGGTAGCGCCGAGGTTCACTTCCAGCAGCAATTCAGCGGTGCGCAGCAGGTTTTTAGTCTCTTCAATCAGCAGCACATTGAAGGCATGGAATTCCTGACCGAGTGTCATCGGCACTGCATCCTGCAACTGGGTGCGGCCCATTTTCAGGATATCCTTGAACTCTACGGCTTTGTTCTCAAAACCTTCACCGAGTTGTTTGATGGCATCAATCAGCTTAACGATGGAGGCATACACTGCGATGCGGAACCCGGTAGGGTAGGCATCGTTCGTGGACTGGCATTTGTTAACATGATCGTTCGGGTTGAGGAACTGGTAGTCGCCTTTCTGGTGGCCCATCAGCTCAAGCCCGATATTGGCCAGCACTTCGTTGGTGTTCATGTTGACGGACGTACCCGCGCCGCCCTGATAAACGTCTATCGGGAATTGATCCATGCATTTGCCCTTGTTCAGGACTTCATCACATGCGGCAACGATAGCGTTCGCGATATTTTTAGGAATAGTTTGCAGTTCTTTGTTCGCCAGAGCTGCCGCTTTTTTTACCATTACCATGCCACGGACAAATTCAGGGATGTCGCTGATTTTGCTGTTGCTGATATAAAAGTTTTCAATCGCTCTCAGAGTATGCACGCCATAATAGGCATCCGCTGGCACTTCCCTGGTACCTAACAAATCTTCTTCGATACGAATGTTGTTTAACATGTGAACCTTCTTTTGCAAGCTACGAATGAATACACCAAACACATAGTATTTATGTGGATATGTGTCTTTTTCGACCGACGATTATGCCCTTAATCGGTCGGATGCCCGAGATTATATGCTGGGTATGGCCAAATGCCGTAATCTCGATCACTTATTATCCTCGCGAATGCATCATTATTAATAATATGTGAAATGTGTCACCGCTTCGTAACAGACAAAACTTTACATCGCGATGGAAATTGAATTTTTTCGATCTGCCGCCATCTCAGGATTATGCGATTCGCAAACCCTTACTGACAGACGCCACAGGGCGTCTGTTTTTTTCACAGGAGAAGCCAGTGCGCTGGATACCGTTTGTTGCTTTTTTCTTATACGTCTACATCGAGATATCGATTTTTATTCAGGTTGCTCATGTTTTTGGCGTCCTGATGACGCTCATCCTCGTGCTCTTTACCTCAGTGATTGGTATGTCGCTGGTGCGTAACCAGGGCTTTAAGAATTTCATGTTGATGCAGCAAAAAATGGCGGCAGGTGAAAGCCCGGCAGCGGAGATGATCAAAAGCGTATCGCTGATCATTTCTGGTCTGTTGCTGGTGCTGCCGGGGTTTTTTACCGACTTCCTCGGCCTGCTGCTGCTGTTGCCGCCAGTGCAAAAACACCTGACGCTGAAGCTAATGCCGCATCTGCGCTTTTCGCGGATGTCGGGCGACGGCTTTTCGACGGGAGGAGATACGGGCCAGACATTTGAAGGCGAGTATCAGCGCAAAGACGATCAGCGTAATCGGCTGGACAATAAAGACGACCACTAACGTTGATACCCGGCACCCTGGAGTGACCACGTCCGGTGGACGGTTTCTGTCCTCACGGTGAGGTCTTTTCGAAGGCCGCCGGGCTTTTTTACGGCTGCACGGGGCGGATCGTTGTGGTGCGGCGCTTCGGCAGCAACAGCCACAGCGCGGCCAGCATGATCACCGCGTACAAACTCTTCCAGCCAGGGATTACCAGCAGTAACAGGCACAGTGCGCTGCCGATTATCGCCAGCGCTTTATAGCGCCCCTTCAGCAAGCGGCAACCTGCCAGCATGCACAGCAGGTAAATCATGATAAAAATTCCGTTGGCGTAGATAATCAGCGTATCCAGATTAATGCTGAAAGCGTAGATGGCGATAGTGCATACCATGCAGCAAAACAGCACGGCGTTGAGCGCATTCACTGGCAACTGGCGTTTAGAGAGCTTTGCCAGCGCGCTCTCGGGCTTATATGCCGCCTGCGACCACACCAGCCGGGCAAAGCTCTGGATATAAATGTTCAGACTGGCGAAGCAGGCCAGATAGCCAATAATGCAGGCTATCCATAGCGCCTGTTTACCGAACAGTTCAACAACGATCGCCGGAAGCGATGCCGCTGCGCTGAGCGTGCGCCAGACATCAAAGTGCAGCACTACCACGGTACAGGCCCAGTAGACCGAACCCGCCAGCAGTAGGCCAATCATCAGCGCACGCGGGAAATCCCGCTCCGGGTTTTTGAATTCCGAAGCCAGATGGGCGAAAGCCTCCAGACCGACGAAACACCAGAACATTACCGCCAGGGATGCTGACATCAAGGAAACCGACACCTGCGGTAGCGGCGGGAAAGGAATATCGCGGAAGGTGATGCCTCCACGCCACCAGATAGAGACGATTAATGCCACAATCAGCCCGGCGATAAGCGACTGCAAATTAGCGCTGGAACCTGCGCCGCGCGTGCCGATAAACCAAATCAGCATCAGCGTGCCAAGCTCAGCCATGAGTAATAGCGGCCCTTGCCAGCCAAACATGCCTTGCCAGAAGCCTGCGGCAATATGCAAGGCAGCCGGTAACCCGACCGGGATCACCGAGAGAAATAGCCAGCCGGTGACCCGCTCGAGCCGCGGGCCAAACGCCAGACCGACAAAGTGGGCGACGCCACCCGCGCTGGGGAAATGACGGCCAAGTAACGCAAACACAATCGCCACCGGGAATACCAGTAAAATGAGCACCGGCCATGCCCACAGGCTGCTGTCGCCTGCCGCCAGCGCTGCCAGCGCGGGTACGGCGAATACACCAGTGCCGAGCAAAGATGTTGATAACAACCCAATGCCCTGCGCCAGCCCCAGCTCCTGTTTTAATTCACTCATTGTCGTTGTCTGTTGGTCATCAGGTGCACTGATGTTATCACAATCGGTTTTACTTATGGCTGCGCCAGCGTCTGCCAGCAATAGTGGGATCTTCCCGGTTTAGTGGATAAGTGCGATTTCATAAATTTTTTTTGTTGTTCCCCCTTGAAGGGAGAAATAGCTAACCCCATCTCTCTGGTCACCAGCCGGAGAACCGTTTGCGGCCCGGCGCTATCCATAACTGATAAAGACTTTCTCAAAGGAGAGCTATCAATGAGTATTCGTCCGTTACATGATCGTGTGATCGTCAAACGTAAAGAAGTTGAATCCAAATCTGCTGGCGGCATCGTTCTGACTGGTTCTGCAGCAGGTAAATCAACTCGTGGCGAAATCATCGCTGTCGGTAAGGGCCGCATCCTGGAAAACGGTACCGTTCAACCACTGGACGTGAAAGTGGGCGATATCGTGATTTTCAACGATGGTTACGGTGTGAAAGTTGAAAAGATCGACAACGAAGAAGTGCTGATCATGTCCGAAAGTGACATCCTGGCAATTGTTGAAGCGTAACAACGCGCGCGAACCTGAACGAATTTAAGGAAAGAGAAAATGGCAGCTAAAGACGTAAAATTCGGTAACGACGCCCGTGTAAAAATGCTGCGCGGCGTAAACGTTCTGGCAGATGCAGTGAAAGTTACCCTCGGTCCGAAAGGCCGTAATGTGGTTCTGGATAAATCTTTCGGTGCACCGACCATCACCAAAGATGGTGTTTCCGTAGCACGTGAAATCGAACTGGAAGACAAGTTCGAAAACATGGGCGCGCAAATGGTGAAAGAAGTAGCTTCCAAAGCGAACGACGCTGCGGGCGACGGTACCACCACCGCAACCGTCCTGGCGCAGGCAATCATTACTGAAGGTCTGAAAGCCGTTGCTGCGGGCATGAACCCGATGGATCTGAAACGTGGTATCGACAAAGCTGTCGCTGCTGCGGTTGAAGAACTGAAAGCACTGTCTGTACCGTGCTCTGATTCTAAAGCTATCGCTCAGGTAGGTACTATCTCCGCAAACTCCGACGAAACCGTGGGTAAACTGATTGCGGAAGCGATGGATAAAGTCGGTAAAGAAGGCGTGATCACCGTTGAAGACGGTACTGGTCTGCAGGACGAACTGGACGTGGTTGAAGGTATGCAGTTCGACCGTGGCTACCTGTCTCCTTACTTCATCAATAAGCCGGAAACTGGCGCAGTAGAACTGGAAAGCCCGTTCATCCTGCTGGCTGATAAAAAAGTCTCCAACATCCGCGAAATGCTGCCGGTTCTGGAAGCCGTTGCGAAAGCAGGCAAACCGCTGGTGATCATCGCTGAAGACGTTGAGGGCGAAGCGCTGGCAACGCTGGTGGTTAACACCATGCGCGGCATCGTGAAAGTCGCGGCTGTTAAAGCACCGGGCTTCGGCGATCGTCGTAAAGCTATGCTGCAGGACATTGCAACCCTGACCGGTGGTACCGTGATTTCTGAAGAAATCGGTATGGAACTGGAAAAAGCCACCCTGGAAGATCTGGGCCAGGCTAAACGCGTTGTGATCAACAAAGACACCACCACCATTATTGATGGCGTGGGTGAAGAAGCTGCAATCCAGGGTCGGGTAAACCAGATTCGTCAGCAGATCGAAGAAGCGACGTCCGATTACGATCGTGAAAAACTGCAGGAGCGCGTAGCTAAACTGGCTGGCGGCGTTGCCGTTATCAAAGTTGGCGCAGCAACTGAAGTTGAAATGAAAGAGAAAAAAGCACGCGTTGAAGATGCGCTGCACGCGACCCGTGCTGCCGTTGAAGAAGGCGTGGTTGCTGGCGGTGGCGTTGCACTGATCCGCGTAGCAAGCAAAATTGCTGAGCTGAAAGGCCAGAACGAAGATCAGAACGTCGGTATCAAAGTTGCGCTGCGCGCAATGGAAGCACCGCTGCGTCAGATCGTGCTGAACTGCGGCGAAGAGCCGTCTGTCGTGGCAAACACTGTAAAAGCTGGCGACGGCAACTACGGTTACAACGCAGCGACCGAAGAGTACGGCAACATGATCGACATGGGTATCCTGGATCCGACCAAAGTGACCCGTTCTGCTCTGCAGTACGCGGCGTCCGTTGCTGGCCTGATGATCACTACCGAGTGCATGGTAACCGACCTGCCGAAAAGCGATGCGCCTGATTTAGGTGCTGCTGGCGGTATGGGTGGCATGGGCGGTATGGGTGGCATGATGTAATTGCTGCCGGACGCGCGAACAGGGCGACCTGTCGCGGGTTCAACAAAAATAAAGGAGCGGGCATTGCCCGCTCTTTTTTTCTGCTTTGCCCATGAATGCGCATCAAACTATATCGACAACGCTAAGTATTTTACCGTTTCTGCATATTCGCGGTGCGTCTGCCTTTGCTCTATTATTGGCTAATCCTTTATTGACAACAATATCTATATTCGTGCTAAGAAAAAATCGTGTTCTGGGAATTTTTTAATAACTTGAATACCTAATCAGAAATTAGATCACATTCTAAGTGACAGCAAAATATTTTATTCGAAATATTATTTGATAAATGCTGGCCATCTTTACACTGATCTGCTTTCAAGATATCATCGTATGTTAAGGTTTTTCCTTTATTCTCAATGAGAAGGTCAACAATCTACTGCTGGTTCGAGTCAGCGTTAAATGGCTTCTCTCCCTTTTAACTTAATTATTCCAGATAATGTCATCGGTGAGTCTGGTGTGAATTTTGCAATTAATGAGAAGTATCATAGCTGTACCTTGTGTAATGATACTTATTATGGTTTTAGTTATCCTGCGCTAATGAATTAGTTAATAATCTTAGTTATCATAAAGTATTGCAATGGTGGTGTTCTGGTTTTAATCAATATTTTATTGATAGTTCTGTTCAAGTAATTATTAAGATGATGTCAGGTTGTCTTTTTAGTATATATTATCAATGATTTTCCTGTACCGATGGGTTAATCGGATTATTATGAGGACGATGTTTTTAACATGCTACGGTTTGCAGGTTCAGACGATGTGCTTGTTATTTTTTTCTTCGTTACCAGGCATATTATTTTATTGTCAATTATTGGTTGATATATAATCACTCAACACGCTGTATTCATCTCCGGGTTCTGTTTGAGGCGATAAGCGCTGGCGGTGAGAAAAAGGCGCAACACTGTGTGGGAAACGTAAACCTCAACCAGCACGGCTACGTTGAAGCGCCGCCAGTCAGAAAGCCTGTCAGCATTGTTACTTCTTCAGTCTTACCGTCTGCGATCGCTTTTGCTGCAATTATTTTCCGCGATTTGTGCGGCTTATGCTGAGTATGTTTTTCTTTTAGTCATCTTTTTAGTATAAGGTTTACACACGGGCGGCATGCGTCCAGCTCATTGATTATGGGGAATAACATGTACGTAAAACGTTTGGCTGGGATTATGGGCGGTGTGCTGCTGTTAGCGGGTTGCAGCAGCAGTAGTAGTGAACTAAGCGCCGCAGGGCAAGGCGTACGCTTTGTGGAAGATAAACCGGGTGCACAGTGCCAGTATCTTGGCACCGCCACCGGCTCGCAGAGCAACTGGCTCTCTGGCCAGCATGGTGAAGAGGGTGGCTCAATGCGCGCTGCGGCGAATGCGTTGCGCAACCAGGCGGCGGCGATGGGCGGCAACGTTCTTTATAACGTTTCCAGCCCGACACAGGGTTTCTTATCCAGTTTTGTCCCGACCGCCAGCGAAATGAATGCGCAGGTCTATAAATGCCCTAACTAAGTTGTTGCCGGGGGCTCCCGCTCATGCTGGCGGGAGTCTGTTAATCGATTCATTCCATTATTTATTCCACTTCTCCTGACCCTTTTTTCATAAGTGTTGTCATTTAATCCGTTTTGAATGTTAAGTTTTATTAATATTAAACAATATTTCCTGTTTCTTTGCGAAGAAGATACCGCGATCACTAAAGTATGCGGTTTTATTGTCGATATTGTTGGCAGGACGCAAAAATAAAAGGACTTTAAAATAGAGTGCTTTTGGCGGTTGTGAAGAGGGTCGGAGAGTCGATGAATATTACAAAAAAGCTATTGCTTGCATTTTCGTTATTAATCTTGAGTTTGATTGGAACAAACCTTATCGCTGTTTTTTCGTTATCGAAAATTGGTAACGCGCAGGATTATTTTCAGGTAAATATCTTGCCGAGCCTTGACACCATGAACAGAGAGATGCTACAGGTCACCAGCATCCGTAGCCAGCTTTATCTACACGGTCTGATGCAAGACGCTGCTGGTATGAATGAAGTACAACAAAAAGCGTTAAAAATATATGATGAATTATACGCCCTGCATCAACATTATTTGAAAGAACTTGTTTCCGATCAGCATGATCTTGATTTGACGAATAAAACGTTAGGTGATTTAGAAAAATTCCGCACGGTGATGGATCAATATTTTAAAATATCAGGTGTTAACGACCGTGATGGTGTCGTTAAAGCCATGCACTCTGGGGGATTGGTTGCGAGTAGTATCACTCAATTGGTCAGTGATTTTGACGATCAAATTGCTTATAACACCTCGCTGGTGACTGCGGCCAACAGTAATAATAGTTTGTTGATTTCTCGCTCAATGACGTTATCTCTGGTTGCCACGCTGGCGGCAACGCTTATTCTGGGGCTGTTTGGTTTATTCACTGTGTTGAATATCAAACGTCGTCTGAATGAGATGAAAGACGGGATGGTCAGCATCAGCGAAAAACTGGATCTCAGCCATGCATTACCAACGGGGCGTCTGGACGAGATTGGCCAGGCTGTTGGGGCATTCAACCTGCTGATTGGACGGGTCGCGGAATCACTGACCATGGTGCGCAGCGCTTCCAGTTCGGTGAATACCGCCGCCAATGAGATTGCCCTCGGTAATAATGAACTTTCTGCTCGTACCGAACAGCAATCGGCCGCCGTGGTGGAAACGGCGGCGAGCATGGAAGAGTTGAGTTCGACGGTGAAACAGAACGCACAGAATGCGCATCAGGCCAGTCAGTTAGCCACGACAGCGTCAGATACGGCGGAAAAAGGCGGCACCGTTGTGAGTGTGGCGGTGAATCGCATGAAGGATATTATCGAAAGCTCGAAGCGCATTTCCGAAATCACCTCTGTGATTAATGGCATTGCCTTTCAAACCAACATCCTGGCACTTAACGCAGCCGTTGAAGCAGCCAGAGCGGGCGAGCAGGGGCGTGGTTTTGCTGTAGTAGCAGGCGAGGTGCGAAATCTGGCACAGCGTAGCGCCCAGGCAGCCAAAGAGATTGAAACCCTGATCCATGAGTCGGTTAACTATATCGAAGAAGGTTCCCGGCAGGTCGACCTGGCGGGAGAAACGATGAGCGGCATTGTACACTCCGTGCAGCAGGTTAAAGATTTAATGCAGGAGATCGCCGCTGCGTCCGATGAGCAAAACCGTGGTATCTCGCAGATTGCCCAGGCGATGTCGGAAATGGATACTACCACGCAGCAGAACGCCGCGCTGGTACAGGAGTCTTCTGCCGCTGCCGGTAGCCTTGAAGAGCAGGCAAACAAACTGCAACAACTGGTTGATGTGTTCCGCTTACCAGGGCAACAACTGGAGAAAGTGAAAAAGTCGATCGGGAAAATACATCAACCAAAACAGTCTGTTGCCACTACGGGACAGGATGGTTGGGAGACGTTTTAAACGGCAATGACGAGCCTGCAAAGGCTCGTCATTATTTCCGCCTTAGCTTTGGCGCAATTGCAGATCCAGCGGCGTCTTACTGGGTTCGCCGCCAATCTCGCGGGCAAGTTTCGGCACCATATAGCCGGAAACCAGCGTCAGAAGCTCGCGCATAATCAAACGCGCTTCGTCATCACTCACTATAAAGTGGGCAGCGCCCTGAACTTTATCCAGCACGTGCAAATAGTAGGGCATCACTCCCGCATCAAATAACGCATTACTCAACTCCGCCAGCGTTTGCGCATTATCATTCACACCACGTAGCAGCACGCTTTGATTCAGTAAAGTGACGCCCGCCTGGCGCAATGCGGTCATCGCCGCGCGGAAGTCATCGCCTATCTCCTGGGCGTGGTTAATATGATTGACCAGCAAAATTTGCAGAGATGAACGGGCGAAACGTGCGACCAGCGTATCGGTGATGCGAGCTGGGATCACAATCGGCAGGCGGCTGTGAATACGCAGACGTTTAATGTGTGGAATGGCTTCCAGCTGTTCCAGCAGCCAGTCCAGCTCATGATCTTTCGCCATTAGCGGATCGCCGCCGGAAAAGATGATTTCATCCAGCTCCGGATGCGCTGCAATATAGTCCAGCGCGCCTTGCCAGTTACGCTTGTTGCCCTGATTTTCCGCGTAGGGGAAGTGGCGACGAAAGCAGTATCGGCAGTTCACAGCGCAGCCGCCTTTCACCAGCAGCAGGGCTCGATTACTGTATTTATGCAGTAATCCAGGCACTACGCTACTCTGCTCTTCCAGTGGATCGGTGGTGAAACCCGGCGCTGCGATAAATTCCTGCGGTGTGGTGATCACCTGGCGCAACAGCGGATCGTTGGGGTTGCCAGGCTGCATGCGCGCGGCAAAGGATCGCGGCACGCGTAGGGGAAACAGGCGTTTTGCCTCACGGCCTGCGGTTAAATTTTCATCGGTGTCTATCTTTAAAAGACGTAACAGTTCGTCCGGATCGGTTATTACATCGGCAAGTTGCATTAACCAATCTTCTCTGGACGGGGTATTTAGGGTTACAATATGCGCCATTTTGTGGCTAAGCTACCAGTTAACAATTTTCAGAGGGCCTTATGGCGACTTACTATAGCAACGATTTTCGTGCTGGTCTTAAAATCATGTTGGACGGCGAACCTTATGCGGTTGAAGCCAGCGAATTCGTTAAACCAGGTAAAGGCCAGGCATTTGCGCGCGTTAAGCTGCGTCGCCTGCTGACCGGTACTCGCGTAGAAAAAACCTTCAAATCTACTGACTCTGCCGAAGGTGCAGACGTTGTCGATATGAACCTGACTTACCTGTACAACGACGGTGAGTTCTGGCACTTCATGAACAATGAAACTTTCGAACAGCTTTCTGCTGACGCCAAAGCGATTGGCGACAATGAGAAATGGCTGCTGGATCAGGCTGAGTGCATCGTGACCCTGTGGAACGGCCAGCCTATCTCCGTCACTCCGCCGAACTTTGTTGAGCTGGAAATCGTTGAAACCGATCCAGGTCTGAAAGGCGACACTGCGGGTACCGGCGGTAAACCGGCTACCCTGAGCACTGGCGCAGTGGTTAAGGTTCCGCTGTTCGTGCAGATTGGTGAAGTTATCAAAGTGGATACCCGCTCCGGCGAATACGTATCTCGCGTGAAGTAATATCCGCGGCTTCGGCGTAGCGCCATGCTACGCCGTTGAACATAACAAGGCAGGAATGATGAAACGCCTTACCAAAATCCTTTCACTTATGCTTATCAGCGGCGCTTTGCTGTCGGGCTGCAATACGGCGCGTGGCGTCGGTGAAGACATTCAGAGCCTGGGTCACGCTATTTCTCACTCGGTCAGCTAAAACTTCACATCTTCTTAAAAATCTTCCCGTTCCGGTCTCATTGCGGAATTTTGTCTATGCTTAAGTGGCTATGCACAAATAATATTGGTCACATAAGGAAGATATTATGGTTAAGAAGACAATTGTTGCGATCTTTTCTGTATTAGTTCTTTCATCCGTTCTGACGGCGTGTAACACCACGCGAGGCGTCGGTCAGGATATCTCTGAAGGCGGCAGCGCTATCTCTGGCGCAGCAAGCAAAGCTCAGCAGTAATCCTTGCCGGTACGGCATATGCCGTACCGCTAATTTGAATTTTCCGGCAGTGAAAGGAACGGCGTAAACCGATTCCCCATCCCGAGTTTCATGCGAATATTACGCTTGTAGGTATAAACGGTTTTGCCGTTAATACTTAGCCCGGCGGCGATGCTTTGGTTACTTTTCCCTTCCATCCATAGTGTGAGCACTTTCTCTTCCTGTTTGGTCAGTAGCGGTGTCGCCATCTGTGCAATTGAATGCGCCGGACATGCCAGTACAATGTCATCAATAAGTTTCGCCAGTTTATCCAGCGGTTCTGTTTTTAGCATCGTTGCGCGAATTTTAAGTTGCATATAGAACCCGGAAAGTTGCGCATCGATACCCGATTCCAGCAGCAGCACTTGGTTTGAATCGCCGCAGACGGAAAATAATGAAGCAAGCTGTTGAATATGATGAATTTCATTCCTGAAACTATGAAGGTTGGCAATCACCAGATCGGGTTGCCACTGCACAATATGTTCTTTCGCCAGCATTAAATTATGCAACCCGGTGACGAGGAACGAGGCGGGGAACAAATCGGGTTGATTGAGCCAGGATTCCACCCCAATACGGGTGAAGTAACAACGGTCAATCACGAGAATTTTGAACATATTTTTCTTCACAGTCAGAGGGTGGCGCATAGCTTCCTGTATTCAGGAAAGTGATTCATCATAGGGGGTACATAAGGTGGGTAAATGCTGGAATTCCGCAGCGAACAGTGGCTATTTCTTGCTTTAACTTGCTTAATATCCGCAAGCACAATCAAGTTGAAATTTTAAACTGTAGTGGGCAGAATTTGCCTCTCTTCACATCTCTGGCGGGACGACCTGTCAATTTCACTTTTTCGGGGACGGCCCCACATAGGAGCCAATCATGTCCTGGTTAATTCTTCTTATCGCCGGTCTTCTTGAAGTGGTTTGGGCTGTCGGCCTGAAATACACCCATGGCTTTACGCGCCTGACGCCCAGTACCATCACCGTTGCAGCAATGATCGCCAGTGTTGTGCTACTCTCATGGGCAATGAAAACCCTGCCGGTTGGTACTGCCTATGCTATCTGGACCGGGATCGGCGCGGTGGGCGCTGCGGTTGCAGGGATTGTGTTGCTTGGCGAATCCGCAAGCCTGGCGCGTATTCTTAGTCTGTGCCTGATTGTTGCCGGAATCGTTGGGTTAAAGCTCAGTACGCATTAGAAAGATTGATTAATCCAGAGTAGTTTTGCAACAGCAAAACCTTGCATAGCTGCGTTTTATCACTGTCAGCCCGCCTCGTTGCGCAAATTGTAGGTGGCGGAGATTTTCTCCAGGACGCTTTCGGGGTGGTGGTCCAGACGGGCGATTTCGTGCCATCTTCCGAGAAAACGTTGGGTATTGAAGTTTTGCGCCACGGTGACCCCATCTGGTGGGGTAGGAGAACGACAGGCGAAGAGCAGTAGTGTAGCGGTACGCGTGGCGATCATCCGCAACATGCGTATGGGATTTTTCCTTCCAGATCGTTTCGTAGGGTATAAGCACTGGCTGGAAATTTGCTCTCCCGCTTACGCAGGAGAGCAACAGGTATTAAATAAAGATGACGCCGATCAGTGTAACTACAGTCAGAATCGCCGCAAGACCATAGAACACCCATTTACCGTTAGGTACGTGAATTTTCAAATCATGCATCATATGGTGGATACGGTGCAGACCGCACCACACCGGCAGGACAATCATCAAAAAGAGGAACGCGCGGCCAATGAAGCTTTGCGCAAACGCCAGTACGCGTTCATAGCCCAGCGCTTCGCCAGGGTAGAGGCTCAGCGGCAGCAGAATGCCGACCAGCAGCACGATAACCGGTGCGACAATGGCGCTCCACATACCACCTGCGCCGAACAAACCCCAGAATACGGGTTCGTCAGAACGTTTTGGATTCGGGTTAATCACGTTGGCCTCCTTACCAGAAAAGAGCCACAAACAGCACCACCACAGTGACTACCGCAGTCACCACCCAAAGCCCTTTCACTACCGGCTCTGGCCCCATTTTTTCGCCTTTTACGATGATAAGCTGCGCTTTTGGTGCCAGATCAAACCAGGTTTTGGTATGCAGCAGCGCGGCGGCGAGCGTCACCAGATTGATGAGCAGCACAATCGGGTTTTGCAGAAAGTGCACAAATCCTTCCCAGCTTTGCGGCCCGTGTTTTAACGCAAACAGACCAAAGATCAGTTCGAGACTGAACCAGACCGCAGGTACCGCCGTTCCTTCACGCAGCATGTAGAAGCGATAAAACGGTAGAGTTTTCCACCAGCTTGACGGCATGGGACGAACCCAGGCTTTACGTTTAGTCGTCATAATGCACTCCTTAGCGTGGTTTCAGGGTGGCGATAAGAAAGTCTTTCGAACTTTCCACCTTGCCCTGCTGAATGGCCGCAGCCGGATCGACATGTTTCGGGCACACCTCCGAACAGTAGCCGACAAACGTACAGCTCCACACGCCGTTCTGGCTGTTGAGTTGCCCCATGCGCTCTTTTTTGCCGTTATCGCGGCTATCAAGGTTATAGCGATGCGCCAGCGTAATCGCCGCCGGGCCGATGAACTCAGGATTCAGACCAAACTGTGGGCAGGCAGCGTAGCACAGGCCGCAGTTAATGCAGCCGGAGAACTGATGGTACTTCGCCATCTGCGCCGGGGTTTGCTTGCCTGGTCCCTGATCCGGCGTGCGCGTATTACCGATGATGTAAGGCTTAATCGCTTCGAGACTTTCGATAAAGTGGGTCATATCGACCACCAGATCGCGCTCAACCGGGAAGTTCGCCAGCGCCTCGACTCTCAGGCCTTTCTCGTAATCGCGCAGAAAGGTTTTACACGCCAGTTTCGGAACTTTGTTGACCATCATGCCGCAGGAGCCGCAAATCGCCATACGGCACGACCAGCGGTAGCTCAGATCCGGCGCAAGGTTATCTTTGATATAGTTCAGCGCGTCGAGCAGAGAAGTGGCTTCATCGTAAGGCACGTCATAGAAGGCACTGTGAGGCGCATCGTCCACTTCAGGGTTGTAACGCACCACCTCCACTTTCAGATTCTTCATCTCAGACATTGTTCGTCTCCTTCTTCTCAGACGATTCAGCTTCTGCACCGTATACGCGTTTCGCCGGTGGCAGCGTAGTGATCTTCACGTCGCTGTATTCCAGTCGGGTTGCGCCGTCGGCATCGCGGAAAGCCAGCGTGTGCTTGAGGAAGTTGACGTCATCGCGCTCAGTACATCCCTCATCCAGGCGCTGATGCGCCCCGCGGGATTCTTTACGCGCCAGCGCCGAGTGCGCCATACATTCGGCCACGTTCAGTCCGTGTCCCAGTTCGATGGTGTAGAGCAGATCGGTGTTGAAGACGCTGGAAGTATCGGTAATGCGCACGCGTTTGAAGCGCTCTTGCAGCTCGGCCAGCTTATCCACGGTTTTCTGCATCAATTCCGGCGTACGGTAGATCCCGCAGCCTTCTTCCATGGATTCGCCCATTTCGTCGCGGATTTTCGCCCAGCTTTCGGTACCATCCTGATTGACCAGCGCTTTCAGTCGCTGCTCGACATCTGCTGCCTGCGCGTTTAACGCATCGTCGTTGGCCTTGCTTGCGCTGGCCGAACGTTCAATGGCGCGTTCACCGGCAAGGCGGCCAAATACCACCAGCTCCGCCAGCGAGTTCGAGCCGAGACGGTTGGCACCGTGCAGGCCGACCGACGAGCATTCACCCACAGCAAACAGCCCGGAGATGCGGGATTCGCAGTTTTGGTCGGTTTCGATACCGCCCATGGTGTAGTGGGCCGTCGGGCGTACCGGAATCGGCTCTTTGATCGGATCGACGCCAACATAAGCTTTCGCCAGTTCGCAGATAAACGGCAGACGCTCGCTGATTTTTTTCGCACCGAGATGACGCAGGTCGAGGTAGACCACATCACCGCGCGGGGTAGAGATGGTGTTGCCTTTACGCCACTCATGCCAGAACGCTTGCGACACTTTGTCGCGCGGGCCGAGTTCCATATATTTGTTCTTCGGCTCGCCCAACGGCGTTTCCGGCCCCATACCGTAATCCTGCAAATAACGGTAGCCGTTTTTGTTCACCAGAATGCCGCCTTCACCACGGCAACCTTCTGTCATCAGAATGCCGGAACCCGGAAGGCCGGTTGGATGGTACTGCACGAACTCCATGTCGCGCAGCGGAACGCCGTGTGACAGCGCCATGCCCATGCCGTCGCCGGTGACAATGCCGCCATTGGTGTTGTAGCGGTAAACGCGGCCAGCGCCGCCCGTTGCCATCACCACAGCATTGGCGCGAATCTGCACTAGCGTGCCTTCCATCATATTCATGGCGACCAGCCCACGGACATGGTTGTCATCCACAAGGATATCCAGCACGAAATGTTCGTCGAAGCGTTGGATTTGTGGGAACTGAAGGGAGGTTTGAAACAGGGTATGCAGCATATGGAAGCCGGTTTTATCGGCGGCGAACCAGGTTCGTTCTATTTTCATCCCACCGAAACGGCGCACGTTGACCGAACCATCGGGGCGACGGCTCCATGGACAGCCCCACTGTTCAAGTTGGGTCATTTCTGTCGGGCAATGATGCACAAAATAATCAACGACATCCTGTTCGCAAAGCCAGTCACCGCCAGCAACGGTATCGTGGAAATGGTATTCGAAGCTGTCATGATCCTGGGCGACGGCGGCAGAACCGCCTTCTGCGGCAACCGTGTGGCTGCGCATTGGATAAACTTTTGAAATCAATGCGATTTTGGCGTTCGGGTTGGCTTGCGCCGCCGCGATTGCGGTGCGTAATCCCGCTCCGCCTGCGCCTATCACAGCGATATCGGCTTGAAAGGTTTGCACGACATTCCTCCAGATTATTGTTGTTCCGCAACGACAAGTCAGACTGCTTAAGGCAGTTGCGAATATGTTCCACTGCTCCTTTTTGGGTAAGGTGCAGTATAACCGCAGAGATCCAAGGGAAATTTGATGCGTTCGATTTTTTTGCTCTTCTTTAAGATAATGCATCATTCATATTGATAAATATCATCCTTGATTACTTCCTCTTTGTTTATAGACGCGATAAATGAAATTTTTTTGCGCAAAATTTGTCTCTGCGGATCGATGCGGGTAGACTTCGTGCCCTTGTTTGAATTCGGAGAACGTACCATGAGCGAAACGGCCACCTGGCAGCCGAGCGCATCCATCCCCAATTTATTAAAACGCGCGGCAATCATGGCGGAAATTCGGCATTTCTTCGCCGATCGCGGCGTACTTGAGGTGGAAACGCCCTGTATGAGCCAGGCAACGGTAACGGACGTTCATCTGTTTCCGTTTGAAACCCGTTTTGTTGGCCCCGGCCATTCCCAGGGGATCAATCTCTACCTGATGACCAGCCCGGAATACCATATGAAGCGTCTGCTGGCGGCGGGCTGTGGCCCGGTATTCCAGTTGTGCCGAAGCTTCCGTAATGAGGAGATGGGCCGTCATCACAATCCTGAATTCACTATGCTAGAGTGGTATCGTCCGCATTATGACATGTACCGTCTGATGAATGAGGTGGACGATTTATTGCAACAGGTGCTGGAGTGCCCGGCAGCGGAATCGCTCTCTTACCAGCAGGCGTTTCAGCGTTATCTGGAAGTTGATCCGCTCTCTGCTGATAAAGCACAGCTGCGCGAAGTGGCGGCAAAACTCGATCTGAGTAATATCGCGGAGACAGAAGAAGACCGCGATACGTTGCTACAACTGCTGTTCGCCATGGGCGTTGAGCCACATATCGGCAAAGATCGTCCGGCTTTCGTGTACCACTTCCCGGCAAGTCAGGCCGCGTTGGCGCAGATCAGTACCGAAGATCACCGCGTGGCGGAGCGTTTTGAGGTCTATTTCAAAGGGATTGAGCTGGCAAATGGTTTCCATGAGCTGACTGACGCCCGCGAGCAGCAGCAGCGTTTTGAGCAGGATAACCGCAAGCGCGCGGCGCGCGGTCTGCCACAGCAGCCGGTGGACAATAATTTGCTGGAAGCGTTGAAAGCCGGTCTGCCGGATTGTTCCGGCGTGGCATTGGGCGTTGATCGTTTGGTAATGCTGGCATTGCAGGCGGAAAGTCTGGCTGAAGTTATTGCATTTACCGTTGACCGGGCGTAATAAGCCGATGCAGTAACATGAAAAAAGGCGCCGAGGCGCCTTTTTTGTTGCCTTACAAACTTCCCGCCGGGCGGTTGCCTTTGCCTGCTGAAGTCAACGTTCGCGCAGTGCGTTTTCCGTCAAGACTCTCCAGCCGCATCTGGAATGGCGGGAACGGTAAATCGATACCGTGTTCGCGAAAGCCCGCCAGAATCAGCTGGTGGAGTTCGTGGCGTAGTGGCATACGATGCCCCATCTCAGCGGCATAGATGCGCAGCTCAAACAGTTGAATACCTTGTTGCAGATCGACCAGGAACACTTCCGGCGCTGGATTATCAATTACAAAAGAGCAGCGTTCGGCTGCGGTATAGAGGATCTGCGTCACCTCTTCACTGTTGGCGTCTGCTGGCGCGGGCACGGTTAAAACCACACGCGTGACGGAATCGGAGAGCGACCAGTTAATAAACTGCTCGGTAATAAACGCCTTGTTCGGCACGATGATCTCTTTACGATCCCAGTCGCTGATGGTGGTGGCGCGAGTGTTGATTTTTGTCACGCTGCCCGTCAGATCGCGGATTGTTACGGTATCGCCAATGCGGATCGGCTTCTCAAACAAAATGATCAGGCCAGAGATAAAGTTGGCGAAAATCTCCTGTAGGCCAAAGCCGAGACCGACACCCAACGCGGCGACCAGCCATTGCAACTTGGCCCATTCGATGCCGATCATTGAGAAGCCGACCAGCCCACCGAACAGCATCAGCAAATATTTTGTGATAGTGGTAATGGCATAACCGGTGCCGGGTGCCAGATCCAGATGTTGCAGCAGCGCCAGTTCCAGTAATGCCGGAAGGTTACGCACCAATTGCGTGGTAATGATAAACACGAGAATAGCGATCAGCACCGCGCCGAGCGTAATTGGCTCCAGGCTTTCTACTCCCTGCACCGTCGAAGTGACATCCCATAGCGGAATATTTTCCAGAAAACCAAAAGCGGAATGGATCTCTGACCACAGTACGATGACAGACAGTAGCGCAATCAACATCAGAATTGACCGCACCAGCCGTAGCGACTGGACGCTGATTGCATCCAGATCGACTTCCGGTTCATCGATATCTGCTGCGCTTTCGGTGCTGGAGTGATGCGGCACATCTTCCTCGCCCCGCGCACGCTGTGCGAGGATTTCCGCACGGCGATGGCGTGCACGTTCAAACGCCAGGCGACGGCGCTGAATCAGCATCCAGCGGCGGATAATATGGTAGACCACCAGCAGGGCGAACCAAATGGCGACTGAGGTTTCCAGACGCGCCAGCAGCGCCTGCGACGTGGCCAGATAGCCGACTGCTGCGGCGAGAATAGCTGTCAGTGGCGCGCACAGCAGCAAATTCCACAACAGATGATTCGGTAAATTATTGGCGCTGCCACTTTTGTCGACATAAAGCGGGATCCCGGCGCGTTTCAGGCTCAGTGTCACCAGCGCAAGCGCGCCGCAGATCAGGATAAAGCACAGTCGCCCGAGTGAGCCGGAGAATTCTCGATCGTTGAGGTTATCGAACATAATCAGCGCCATGATCAGCGGTACGATAAAGCCAATACTCATCAGGTAGTAACGCATGCCGCGCGCAACGAGGTTGCGCGGCCAGCCAAAGTGGACGACAAACAGGCCTGTTGGGCGGGCGAAGGTAGCGCAAATCATCACCACCCACAGCAGCGGCACGGTAGCCGTAACGCCATCACCGATGGCGACCGCCAGCGGCCAGGGCCAGGCTTCCTGCAAACCGTAACCGAGTGTGGCCCACAGTACCGGAAGCGGTGACGCGACGAGAATCGACCAGAAAACGGTGCGCATGGTCAGCCAGAAGTGATCCTGTGTGACCTTGCCGACGCGGGCGCTTGAACGCTCCAGAAAACGGGTAAAATGACGACGTGAATAGATGCTGAAACCCACCAACGCTAACGCAGCAAACAGCGGGAAGAGCGTCTCTTTGCTGGTCAGCATCATAATACTGGCTTTGCCAAGCTGGCTGAGGGTGTCCAGCGACAATAAACGGCGCAGATCCTGCACAACCTCTATTGGCCATTCAAGGGTTAACGGACTAACATCTGCCGTCCAGAACAGATAGCGGTGCGTCGCTTCATGTACCTCTTTTAGCGCATCTTTGAGCTGGCTATTGGCTACTTTCAGCTTGGTGAGCTCGAGGATTAGCGTATCGCCGCCCTGAAGCAAAGAATTCAGCAGCTCGCGTTGCGTACGCAACTGGGCTTCCAGAATACGATTCTGCTCGGCGGTAAGTGCTTTGCCGTCCGCCTGGCGGATTTGTCGCAGTTGCGGCTGCTTATTCAGCAAATCCTCATAGTGCATTCGATGGGCGCGCAGTTGCGCCATCTCGGTATCCAGTTGCTGCGGTTTTGGCATTTCCGGCAGACGGGCAACCTGCGCTCGCAGCGCTTCACCCAGTATATTTGAGGCACCGAGCCACTGAGACTGCTCACGCAGCGTATTCAGTGCCTGACGAACCTGTAAAGTCTGCCCGGAGGCCTGCCGCTGCTGGGATGCGACTAGATCCATGCGCTGCGCCTGTTGGTTCAGCGCCTGCGAGAGTTCACGGTTGATGCGGAACTGCTCGACGATACCGACGGGCAGATTGGCGCTGTTTTCCGCCAGTAGTTCAATGCTCTCCAGCGCCTGTTCGGCTTCACGCTGGCGCTGGCTGTTGAGTTGGTTACGCAAGGCTTGTAGATACGCATCCAGCTGCTGGCTCTGTTTCTGTGCCAGTTCGGCGCGCATCCGCGCCAGTTCCTGACGGTTATTGGCGGAAAGTTGTGCCAGATCCAGCTCATCAACCAGCGCTTTTAACTTCGCAGATTCTGCCTGCGCGCCGAAGTTTTGCGCCTGCGCTAATGGTGTGTTGGTATTTTGCGTGCCGAGCCGGCGTTCCACTTCTGTGACCTGTCGGCGCGCGTCGGTCTGCTGTTGCGGGAGCTGGCTTAGGGAGTCGCTGATCTCTCTGGCGCGTTCCTGTTCTTGCTGAGCGAGGCGGGTTTTTTCCAGCAACTGGCTGCTGACTTGCAGGATCTCCTGATTCAGCGCGTCGCTGCTCATCCCCTCGGGAACTGATTTGGGTTCATCACGCAGGTTATCCAACTGCGCGCGCAGGGTACGGGAAAGTTTGGGGAAATTATCAATAACTTGTTGATATTGCTGTGCGCGATCGAGTGAACCTTTGCGTTCCTCAAGGGCGTTGAGTGCGGCCTGGAGCACCTCGATAGTTTCTGCCTGCTCCGGCGTGCTTTTCGCCGCCTTAACCTGCTCCAGTTCTTGGGTGATTTGTCGGGCATCGGGAGCCGTTGCTGCAACGGCTCCCAGGCTGAGGCACCAGGCCATCAGAAAAACGATAATCAGGCGCACATCAGTCTCCATGGTGCGGGGGTTAGCCCTGGTCTTTTTGGTCGTCAACCAGCGGGCTGGCGTCGTGTTCTGCCTGGATTTCCGCTTCCGGCAGTGGTGCTGGTTCGGCATCTACTGGCGCGAAAGACTCAGTGGAAACGGCCAGCGGCTGGCCAATTTTGGTTACCGACAGGCTTTGCAGTTGCTCTGCCAGCGCCACTTTGCCCGGCGCAAACAGGTTGATGACGGTCGAACCGAGTTTGAAGCGGCCCATTTCCTGGCCTTTCAGCAGCGCAACAGCGCCTTCGCTGTCGCCAGCAGGCCATGTCCAGCGTTTGATAATGCCTTCGCGCGGCGGCGTGATGGTGCCTGCCCACACGGTTTCGATACTGCCGACAATGGTCGCGCCGACAAGGATTTGCGCCATCGGGCCGAACTCGGTCTCAAACAGACATATTACGCGTTCGTTACGGGCAAAGAGATTAGGGACATTTTGCGCCGTCAGATGGTTAACGGAGAAGAGATCACCCGGCACGTAAATCATCTCGCGCAGGATGCCGTTACACGGCATATGGACACGGTGATAATCGCGCGGTGAGAGATAGGTGGTGACAAAGCTGCCGTTGCGGAACAGGTCTGCCATCAGGTAGTTGCCTGCCAGCAGCGCCTCCAGACTATAGTTGTGACCTTTGGCCTGCAGGATTTTGTCATTCTCAATGGTGCCAAGCTGGCTGATAACGCCGTCTGCGGGCATCACCAGCACGTCCGGATCGGTATTGAGTGGGCGCACGTCGTCACGCAGCGGTCGCACAAAGAAATCATTAAAGGTGCGGTAGCTGGCGGTGTCCGGCTTCTGCGCTTCTTTCATATCAACCTTGTAGTATTTGACGAACAGATCGATAACCAGTTTGGTCAGCCAGCCTGCACGTTTGCTTGCGCCCCAGCCCGCCAGGCGAGTGAGCCACAGTTTAGGCAGAATGTATTGAAGCGAAAGTTTAAATGAGTTTAACAAGGTAGCCTCCAGGCTATTGTTTTTGTCGTTCCTGACCCGGCACAGGAGCGCCTGATCCTTTGAAAAAGGGACGATTCTAGCGACGCTTAGCTTAGTTGTCAGTCGTCCGATTCAGAAAAGCTTTTACGCGTTTTTACTTGTGCCATGCTTTCAAGAATACGGTGATAGTTGTCGAAACGGCTTTCTGCAATCTCGCCATTTTCTACCGCCTCACGGATGGCACAGCCAGGATCGGTATTGTGTTTGCAGTCGCGGTATTTACAGTGGCCAATGTAATCATGGAATTCGACAAACCCGTTGGTGATTTGTTCCGGTTCGAGATGCCAGAGGCCAAACTCACGAACGCCCGGTGAATCAATTACATCACCGCCGTGCGGGAAGTGGTAGAGGCGCGCTGCGGTAGTGGTGTGTTGCCCCAGCCCGGAAACACCAGAAACATCGTTAGTGAGTATTTGCCCTTCCTGGAAACCCAGCAACGCATTGAGCAGGCTGGATTTCCCGACACCGGACTGCCCGGCAAAGATGCTTATACGGCCAGTTAGTGCTTCAACGAGCGGCGCCAGGCCATCTTGCGTGTGGCTGGAGACCATCAGCACCTGATAGCCAATGTTGCGGTAGATATCCATCTGCTCATTGACGAATGCCATTCCTTCGTCGTCCAGCAGATCGATTTTGTTCAGGACGATCAGCGGAGCAACCTGCAATGTTTCGCAGGCTACCAGATAGCGATCAATAATGTTGAGTGACAGTTCCGGCAGGATCGAAGAGACCACGACGATTTGATCGATGTTGGCGGCGATAGGTTTTACGCCATCATAAAAATCAGGGCGCGTCAGCACAGAGGTGCGTTCGTGCACAGCTTCCACGATACCCTTGACGGTGACGCCTTCCGCGGCTTCTTTACCCGGACGCCAGACAACGCGGTCGCCGGTGACCAACGAGCGAATCGTGCGGCGAATGTTACAGCGATGCACTTCGCCGTCGGCAGATTCCACATCGGCGTGCATGCCAAAGCGGCTGATCACCACCCCTTCGGACGCTTCGCCGAACAGGTTGTCATCATAGTCCGCTTTCTCCGCAGACGTTTTCAGTCGGCGCTGGTGGTTCGCTTTTACGCGGCGCTGCTGTCCTTTGGAGAGTTTATTTTTACTCAATCGTGCTGGCTCCTGGTCGCCCTGGATGGGCAAAACCTCTATGATACACGCAATTTTAGATGAATATAGTTACGCGAGAAGGGTGGAAAATAGCATGAGCGCAAATGAAAACAACCTCATTTGGATCGATCTGGAGATGACGGGGTTAGATCCCGAGCGCGATCGCATTATTGAGATCGCCACGCTGGTAACCGATGCGAATCTGAACATCCTGGCGGAAGGGCCGGTGATTGCGGTACATCAATCTGATGCGCAACTGGCATTAATGGATGAGTGGAATGTGCGTACTCATACCGGCAGCGGTCTGGTTGATCGTGTGAAAGCCAGCCAGCTCGACGATCGGGCAGCGGAACTGGCGACGATCGAATTTCTTAAAGAGTGGGTACCGGCGGGCAAATCCCCCATCTGTGGCAACAGCATTGGCCAGGATCGCCGTTTTCTGTTTAAGTACATGCCCGAGCTGGAAGCGTATTTCCACTACCGTTATCTGGATGTCAGCACGCTGAAAGAACTGGCGCGTCGCTGGAAGCCGGAAGTTCTGGAAGGTCTGAAAAAACAGAATACCCACCAGGCGCTGGATGATATCCGCGAGTCGGTGGCTGAACTGGTGTACTATCGCGAACATTTCATTAAACTTTAAGGCAATGAAGGCGCGGGGCTATTTTTTTCAGTTGCCCCGCAAGCCAGTGCTGGCGAGGTTTCGCTGGAAAAATGTGCGCTTTGTCGATTAAATCAGCACTTGAACAAAAAAAATGAAAATTTGCTATCAGGGGCTTGCAGCAGAAAGGATTTCTCGTATAATGCGCCTCCCGTGAAGACACAGAAATGTGCAACACGGCATCACGAAATTTTAGCAAAAATTGTTCGTAATTGGCTGAAAAATCGATGATAAGCGGGAATAGCTCAGTTGGTAGAGCACGACCTTGCCAAGGTCGGGGTCGCGAGTTCGAGTCTCGTTTCCCGCTCCAAATTTGAAATGCCGGAAGGCACGCATCATCCAGATTTACTGGTCACGGCAAGTATGCCTGTCCAGATAAGTATGCGGGAATAGCTCAGTTGGTAGAGCACGACCTTGCCAAGGTCGGGGTCGCGAGTTCGAGTCTCGTTTCCCGCTCCAAAATTTGAAATGCACCATCCAGATTTCATCCAGATTTACTGGTCACGGCAAGTATGCCTGTCCAGATAAGTATGCGGGAATAGCTCAGTTGGTAGAGCACGACCTTGCCAAGGTCGGGGTCGCGAGTTCGAGTCTCGTTTCCCGCTCCAAATCTTCATCTACAAAAAATTATCCACAGCGGGATCCCTCGTTGGGGGCGTTTTTTTATTGTCCTGTCAAACTATTGTGAACAGAGTTATCCACAGGCATAACTTTCATTCGCAACATCATTACTGCTTCGTCAGGTGAATAATATCTTTTCAACTCACTGAAAAATAACAACAAAATAATACTTCAAACTGTTAATACGATCGCTTGACGATTTTGTGAACGTTGAATCGTAATGTGTTTTTTATTTTATTCACAGGCTGTGGACGGTTCAGGCATCGCGCGGCAGCCCTTTTTCCACCACCCGTACCAGTCGCTGTTGTTTCGGGGGTTGTACTTCCACCACGCAGGCATTTCGTTTCTCAATTTGCTGCGCAATCGCCCATTCTATGTGTTCGTCGAGAAGTGGGTGCTCACCAAGTCGCTGTCGGAGCGCCTGAATAGAGGCCTCATCCCACGGCGCATTACCCAACGCAACGGCAATATTGCGTAGCCAGCGTAAATGACCAATACGGCGAATCGCCGAACCTTCCGTGACTTTCAAAAAGTGTGCTTCATTCCAGGTGAACAGCTCAATCAGTGCGGATGCATGCAGCGCTTTGCGCGGGCTGAAATCCTCTTCGCTGGTCAGTTGTGAGTAGCGATTCCATGGGCAAATCAGTTGGCAGTCGTCACAGCCGTAAATGCGGTTACCAATCAGCGGGCGAAACGCTTCCGGAATGGCGCCTTCCAGCTCAATCGTCAGATAAGATATGCAGCGACGGGCATCAACGGTATAAGGCTCGACAATGGCGCCGGTCGGGCAAATCGTCATACAGGCCACGCAGCGCCCACAACCTTCTTCGACTGGCGAATCAACAGGCAACGGGAGATCAATCAACAGTTCGCCAAGGAAAAAGAACGAGCCTGCATCGCGGCTGAGGATAAGTGAGTGCTTACCTGTCCAGCCCAGTCCTGCTTTTTCCGCCAGCGGACGCTCAAGAATGGGCGCAGAATCAACAAAAGGTCTAAAATTCAGCGAAGCACAATGCTGCTGAATCAGTTCTCCGAGTTTTTTGAGACGGTTGCGCAGCAGCTTATGATAATCGCGACCCAGCGCATAACGGCTGACATAGCCAAGCGTTGGGTTTTTCAGCGTGCTGGCGAAAGCAGCCTGTGCAGGAAGGTAATTCATGCGCACGCTAATGACGCGCAGCGTGCCGGGGAGAAGCTCGTGGGGGCGGGCGCGCATCATGCCGTGGCGCGCCATCCACTCCATTTCGCCGTGATATTGTTTGTCCAGCCACGCTTGCAGCTTCGGTTCGCTGGCGCTGAGATCGGTATCCGCAATACCGACCTGCTGAAAACCCAGTTCAGAGCCCCACAGTTTGATTTGTTGCGCTAAGTCATTGAGATTGAGGGGCTGTGACATGACGGACCATAGAAATGAAGAAAAACGAAGCAAGTATACCACATTCTGTCTGGCCGGCGGCTGAGATGAAACGCGTGGAACACGAGGCGGCAGACAGCCTCGGCATCACACTCTATGAACTTATGCAGCGCGCGGGCGAAGCCGCGTTTGCCGTCGCGCGGGAGCAATTTCCTGACACGCATAGCTGGCTGGTGCTTTGCGGGCACGGTAATAACGGTGGCGACGGCTATGTTGTTGCGCGTTTGGCGGCGGCGGCGGGCATTGCCGTGACGCTGCTGGCGCTGGAGAGTAGCAAACCATTGCCGGAAGAGGCTACAACCGCACGTGAAGCCTGGCTTGATGCAGGCGGTGTCATCCATGCCGCTGATGTCGACTGGCCGGACGACGTGGATTTAATTATCGATGCTTTGCTTGGAACGGGGCTTATCAGCGCGCCGCGTGACGATGTCGCTGTGCTAATTGAACATGCCAACCTGCATTCAGCGCCGGTGCTGGCGCTGGATATCCCCTCCGGCCTGAATGCGCAAACCGGCACGACGCCGGGCGCAGCCATTCAGGCGCAGCACACTGTGACTTTTATCGCGCTTAAACCGGGATTGCTGACCGGCAAAGCGCGTGATGTCGTCGGCCAGTTGCATCACCATGCTCTTGGGCTTGAAGTCTGGCTTAATGGCCAGCAAGCGCCGCTTTCCCGTTTTGATGACAGCCAGTTAGCGCAGTGGCTACCACCGCGCCGTCCAACAGCGCATAAAGGCGATCATGGGCGGTTGGTGATCATTGGCGGCGATCACGGCACGGCGGGTGCCATCCGTATGGCCGGTGAAGCCGCGCTGCGCGCAGGCGCCGGCCTGGTTCGCGTGTTGACGCGTAGCGAGAATATCTCGCCCATTATCACTGCCCGTCCAGAACTTATGGTCCATGAACTAACGGCGGCATCGCTGGATGAAAGCCTGGAGTGGGCGGATGTGGTGGTGATAGGGCCAGGGCTTGGGCAGCAAGAGTGGGGCAAAAAAGCGCTGCAAAAAGTGGAGAATTTTCGTAAGCCGATGCTGTGGGACGCCGATGCGTTGAACCTTCTGGCAATCAATCCCGATAAACGTCACAATCGCGTATTGACGCCGCATCCCGGCGAGGCAGCGCGTTTGCTCAACTGTAGCGTGGCGGAAATTGAAAGCGATCGCTTACTTTCTGCTCAACGTCTGGTAAAACGTTACGCTGGCGTGGTAGTGCTGAAAGGTGCGGGTACGGTGGTGGCGAGCGAGGCCGGTGAGGCAGGCATTGTTGATACCGGAAATGCCGGAATGGCGAGCGGTGGTATGGGAGACGTGCTGTCGGGCATTATTGGTGCGCTGCTCGGTCAGAAACTAAGTTTGTATGATGCGGCTTGCGCCGGATGCGTTGCACATGGCGCAGCGGCCGACAGACAGGCGGCACAATATGGTCAGCGAGGTATGCTGGCCACAGATCTTTTTATGACGCTTTTGCGTGTTGTTAACCCGGATGTAGTTGATACAAAAGATGATTAATCGAGTTATTCCTTTACCTGACGAGCAATCGACACTGGATCTCGGCAACCGCGTAGCGCAGGCCTGCGACGGCGCGACTGTGATTTATCTATATGGCGATCTCGGTGCGGGTAAAACCACCTTTAGCCGGGGCTTTTTGCAGGCTTTAGGTCATAACGGGAATGTCAAAAGCCCGACCTACACGCTGGTGGAGCCTTACGCCCTTGATAAACTGATGGTGTATCACTTCGATCTCTACCGCCTTGCGGACCCGGAGGAGCTGGAGTTTATGGGGATCCGCGATTATTTTGCCAACGACGCAATTTGCCTGGTCGAGTGGCCGCAACAAGGTGCGGGTGTACTGCCTGACCCGGATGTCGAAATCCATTTAGATTACCAGGCGCAGGGGCGTGAGGCGCGCATTCGTGCTGTTTCCTCATCTGGTGAGTCGTTGCTGGCGCGTATGGCCGGTTAAGCAGGAAGGGTGACGGGATGATCTCTCGCGTGAAAGGTTGGTTGGCGGCAGTTCTTTTGCTGGCGTGCGCTCACGCTGGCGCAGCAAGTTTAGCCGATATTCAGGTGTCCAATGGTGACAGCCAGGCGCGTATCACCTTTAGTTTTATGGGCGATCCTGAATATGCGTTTTCGCAACAGGATAAGCGCAGCGTGGCGCTGGATATCAAACAGACTGGTGTTATTCAGGGGTTGCCGTTGCAGTTCAGCGGCAACAATCTGGTGAAAAGTATTCGCGCGGGTACGTCAAAAAATAACCAGTCGATCCGTCTGGTAGTAGATTTGACGCAGAATGGCAAAACCCGTGCGGTGAAACAGCAAAATGGCGCGGGTTACAAGGTGGTATTTACCATCGATGCTGACGTTCCGCCACCACCACCGCCGCCGCCGGTGGTGGCGAAGCGAGTCGAGACGCCTGTTGTTACGCCGCGCCCGACGCAGCCTGGACGTAACCCATTTAAATCAGATAATGACCGCATTACCAGCGTTATCAGCAGCAACACCGTGACGCGTCCGGCGGTGCAGTCGCGCATGATATCTGGCGATAAAGTTGTAATTGCGATTGACGCCGGGCATGGCGGCCAGGATCCTGGCGCAATTGGCTCCGGTGGCACGGAAGAGAAAAATGTCACCATTTCCATCGCTCGTAAATTGCGTGCGCTGCTGAATGACGATCCGATGTTCAAACCGGTAATGACTCGCGACGGCGATTATTTTATCTCCGTAATGGGGCGTTCCGATGTGGCGCGTAAGCAGAATGCCAACTTTCTTGTCTCGATCCACGCCGATGCTGCGCCAAACCGTGATGTAACCGGAGCATCGGTCTGGGTGCTGTCGAACCGTCGGGCCAACAGCGAGATGGCGGGCTGGCTGGAGCAGCATGAGAAACAATCCGAATTGCTGGGCGGCGCGGGTGACATGCTGGCGAACAGCCAGTCTGACCCCTATCTCAGCCAGGCGGTGCTCGATTTACAGTTCGGCCATTCCCAGCGCGTAGGTTATGATGTCGCCACGAACATACTGGGCCAGCTTCAGCGCGTGGGGACATTACATAAATTCCGTCCGGAACATGCCAGCCTTGGCGTGCTGCGCTCGCCGGATATTCCGTCGGTACTGGTTGAAACCGGTTTTATCAGCAACAGCGGCGAAGAGCGTTTGCTGGCCAGCGATGCCTACCAGCAGCAAATCGCCGAAGCGATTTACGGTGGCCTGCGTAACTATTTCCTCGCTCATCCATTGCAATCCGCGCCGCAGGGCGGAGGCGGGCAAACGGCCAGCGCCGCAGCGCCTGCAAGCGGTCTGCTTAACTAAGGATATTTTTCATGCCGATACAGGTTCTTCCGCCGCAGCTTGCGAACCAGATCGCCGCTGGCGAAGTGGTTGAACGCCCAGCGTCGGTGGTAAAAGAGCTGGTTGAAAACAGTCTTGATGCCGGGGCTACGCGTATCGATATCGACATCGAACGCGGCGGTGCGAAGCTTATTCGCATCCGCGATAACGGCAGCGGCATCAAGAAAGATGAGCTGGCGCTGGCGCTGGCTCGCCATGCCACCAGTAAAATCGCCTCGCTTGACGATCTGGAAGCGATTATCAGCCTCGGTTTTCGCGGCGAAGCGCTGGCCAGTATCAGTTCAGTCTCCCGTTTAACGCTCACTTCCCGTACTGTCGATCAGCAAGAAGCGTGGCAAGCCTACGCGGAAGGCCGCGATATGGAGGTAACGGTAAAACCTGCTGCGCACCCTGTTGGCACCACGCTGGAAGTACTGGATCTGTTCTACAACACGCCGGCGCGGCGTAAGTTTATGCGTACGGAAAAAACCGAGTTTGGTCATATTGATGAGGTGATCCGTCGTATTGCACTGGCGCGTTTTGACGTCACTATCAATCTGAATCACAACGGGAAACTGGTGCGCCAGTACCGAGCCGTTGCCGAAGGCGCACCAAAAGAACGTCGGCTTGGAGCTATATGCGGTACGGCGTTTCTGGAACAGGCGCTTGAGATTGCCTGGCAGCACGGCGATTTATCTCTGCATGGTTGGGTGGCCGATCCTAACAGTACCAGCAGCGCGTTTGCTGAGATCCAGTATTGCTACGTGAATGGCCGCATGATGCGTGACCGGTTAATTAATCACGCCATTCGGCAGGCATGTGAAGATAAGCTGGGTGCCGATCAGCAACCAGCTTTTGTGCTTTATCTGAAAATTGACCCACACCAGGTGGATGTAAACGTGCACCCGGCAAAACATGAAGTACGCTTCCATCAATCGCGACTGGTGCATGATTTTATTTATCAGGGCGTATTGAGTGTGCTGCAACAGCAGCTCGAAGCGCCGCTTCAACAGGAAATGGAGTCTGTGCCGCGCGCCTTGCCGGAGAACCGTGTCGCTGCCGGGCGTAACCAGTTTGCTGCGCCGCCCGTTGCCCGGGAACCCGAAGCAGCGCGTTATTCATCATCGGCTTCCAGCGCATCACGCGGAAGCAACGGTGCTACGGGGCAAGCGTGGCCGAATGCGCAGCCAGGGTATCAGAAACAGCAGGGGGCGCTCTATCGCCAGTTGCTGGAAACACCTGCAACTGAACGTAAAACCGAAAGCCACGCTTCTGTTGTTCCTGCTCTGGAAGGACATTGCCAGAGTTTTGGTCGCGTGCTGACTCTGATCGCACCACATTTTGCCTTGCTTGAGCGTGATGGCGCCCTTGCGCTGTTGGCGCTGCCGGTGGCTGAACGTTGGCTGCGGCTGGCACAGCTCTCCCCGGATAATGCGCCAGTATGTGGCCAGCCGCTGCTGATCCCGGTACGTTTAAAAATTTCCCCTGAGGAGAGTGCGGCGCTGAAGCGTGCACAGCCAGTGCTGGCAGGCATGGGGATTGAATTGCTGCTCGACGGCCAGCATGTGACTATTCGTGCAGTGCCTTTACCCTTGCGCCAACAAAATTTACAAATCTTGATTCCTGCTCTGATAGGCTACCTGGCGCAGCAGACAAGCATTGATGTGGTGAATATAACCCAGTGGCTGGCTCGTCATCTGACGAGCGATCATCCGCAATGGAGTGTGGCGCAGGCGATCACCCTGCTGGCCGATGTCGAACGGCTTTGTCCGCATCTGGTGAAGACCCCGCCAGATGGTTTATTACAACCTGTAGAGCTACAAACGGCGATGAACGCCCTGAAACATGAGTGAAGTGAGTAAGGCAAGCCTGCCGAAGGCAATTTTTTTGATGGGGCCGACGGCCTCCGGCAAGACGGCGTTAGCCATTGAGTTACGTAAAGTTTTGCCAGTAGAGTTGATAAGCGTTGATTCTGCCCTTATCTATCAGGGCATGGATATCGGCACCGCTAAGCCGAGCGTGGAAGAGTTACGTGCCGCACCGCATCGGCTGCTGGACATTCTCGATCCTGCGCAGGCTTATTCCGCTGCCGATTTTCGCCGCGATGCACTGGCGGCGATGCAGGAGATCACCGAAGCAGGGCGTATTCCTCTGCTGGTGGGCGGTACAATGCTCTACTTTAAAGCGCTGCTGGAAGGGTTATCGCCTTTGCCATCAGCCGATGCAAAAGTTAGAGCGGAAATAGAAAAACAGGCGGCAGAGCGTGGATGGGAAGCGTTGCATCAACAGTTACGGGATATTGACCCCGTTGCCGCAGCGCGGATTCATCCAAATGATCCGCAAAGGCTTTCCCGGGCACTGGAAGTTTTTTTCATTTCGGGTAAAACTTTAACGGACCTGACGCAAACGTCAGGAGACGCTCTGCCTTACCAGGTGCATCAGTTCGCCATCGCCCCGGCGAGCCGTGAACTGCTCCATCAGCGGATCGAGCAGCGTTTTCATCAGATGTTAGCTTCAGGTTTTGAAGCAGAAGTGCGGGCGCTTTTTGCTCGCGGAGATTTGCATACGGATATGCCTTCCATTCGTTGTGTGGGATACCGCCAGATGTGGTCGTATTTTGAAGGTGAAATCACATACGATGAAATGGTTTATCGAGGTATTTGCGCCACGAGGCAGTTAGCCAAGCGGCAGATAACCTGGCTGCGGGGCTGGGATGGCGTTCACTGGTTAGAGAGTGAAAAGCCAGAAAAGTCTTACCGTGATGTGTTACAGGTTGTTAGTGCTATCGCAGGGTGAATGTGTACAATTAAGTCGCATCGTGCGCGAATTTTTACGCAGTTTTCAGAACCTTCGGGTTCTAAGTACAAAACAAGCATATAAGGAAAAGATAGAATGGCTAAGGGGCAATCTTTACAAGACCCGTTCCTGAACGCACTGCGTCGGGAACGTGTTCCAGTTTCAATTTATTTGGTGAATGGTATTAAGCTGCAAGGGCAAATTGAGTCTTTCGATCAGTTCGTGATTCTGTTGAAGAACACGGTCAGCCAGATGGTCTATAAGCACGCGATTTCTACTGTTGTTCCATCTCGTCCGGTTTCTCATCACAGCAACAATGCGGGCGGCGGTACCGGCAGTAACTACCATCACGGTAGCAACGCGCAGGGCTCTGCACAGCAAGACGGCGAAGAAACCGAATAAGGTTGACGGCTGATTTTCCAGATCGGGGAGCCAGTTAAACTGTGTTCCCCGCTGGTATTATATGAGGATTTACGCTTGTTTGACCGTTATGACGCCGGTGAGCAGGCGGTACTGGTACACATCTATTTTTCGCAAGACAAAGATATGGAAGACCTCCAGGAGTTTGAATCTCTGGTCTCTTCCGCCGGTGTCGAAGCAATGCAGGTGATTACCGGTAGCCGTAAAGCACCGCACCCCAAGTACTTTGTTGGTGAAGGTAAAGCAGTAGAAATTGCGGATGCCGTAAAATCAGCGGGTGCTTCCGTCGTGCTCTTTGATCATGCGTTAACCCCAGCCCAGGAACGAAACCTGGAGAGACTGTGCGAATGTCGGGTTATCGATCGTACCGGTCTGATTTTAGATATTTTTGCCCAGCGTGCACGCACGCACGAGGGGAAATTGCAGGTTGAGTTGGCACAGTTGCGCCATCTGGCGACGCGTCTGGTGCGCGGCTGGACCCACCTTGAACGACAAAAAGGCGGGATTGGTTTGCGCGGCCCGGGTGAAACCCAGCTCGAAACCGACCGTCGTTTGCTGCGTAATCGAATTACCCAGATCCTCTCGCGCCTTGAAAAAGTTGAGAAGCAGCGCGAGCAGGGACGGCGCTCCCGCACGAAAGCCGATATTCCAACGGTTTCGCTGGTGGGCTATACCAACGCCGGTAAATCCACGTTGTTTAACCAGATTACCGAAGCGCAAGTCTACGCGGCGGATCAGCTGTTTGCGACGCTGGATCCCACACTTCGTCGTATTGACGTAGCGGATGTTGGCGAAACAGTGCTGGCCGATACGGTCGGGTTTATTCGCCATCTGCCGCACGATCTTGTGGCGGCATTTAAAGCGACCTTGCAGGAGACGCGTCAGGCGACGCTGCTGCTGCATGTGATTGACGCTGCCGATGTGCGCGTGCAAGAGAACATTGATGCAGTGAATACGGTGCTTGAAGAGATTGAAGCGCACGAGATCCCAACACTGCTGGTGATGAACAAGATCGATATGCTGGAAGATTTTGAGCCGCGTATCGACCGGGATGAAGAGAATAAACCAATCCGTGTCTGGCTTTCTGCGCAGACGGGGGTTGGCGTACCACTGTTATTCCAGGCTTTAACAGAGCGTCTTTCCGGTGAAGTCGCGCAGCACACGCTGCGTTTACCACCGGAGAAAGGACGTCTGAGAAGCCGGTTTTACCAGCTTCAGGCAATAGAAAAAGAGTGGATGGAAGACGATGGCAGCGTAGGTTTGCAGGTGCGTATGCCGATTGTCGACTGGCGTCGACTCTGTAAACAAGAACCGGCACTCGAAGAATACGTCGTTTGACCGGCAGCCTGAAGATTTTTCCCCTTTGGGGGTGCCCGCGAGTCCGGGCATACACCGCACGATATATACATATGGAGCACATACATGGCGTGGAATCAGCCCGGTAACAACGGACAGGACCGCGACCCGTGGGGAAGCAGCAAACCAGGCGGCAACTCTGAGGGAAATGGAAACAAAGGTGGTCGCGATCAGGGACCACCTGATCTGGATGATATTTTCCGCAAACTGAGTAAAAAACTCGGTGGCCTGGGCGGTGGTAAAAGTACCGGGGGCGCACCTGGTTCCTCTGGCCCTCGCGGTCAGGCGGGTGGACGTATTGTCGGCATCGTTGCCGCAGCAGCCGTGATTATCTGGGCTGCGACCGGGTTCTATACCATTAAAGAAGCAGAACGTGGTGTCGTTACTCGCTTCGGTAAGTTCAGCCATTTGGTTGAGCCGGGTCTGAACTGGAAGCCGACCTTTATCGATAACGTGACGGCGGTAAACGTCGAATCGGTTCGTGAACTGGCGGCTTCTGGCGTGATGCTCACGTCTGATGAAAACGTCGTGCGCGTTGAGATGAACGTGCAGTACCGCGTGACCGATCCAGAGCGTTACCTGTTCAGCGTCACCAGCGCCGATGACAGCCTGCGCCAGGCAACCGACAGCGCCCTGCGCGGTGTGATCGGTAAATATTCCATGGACCGTATTCTGACCGAAGGGCGTACCGTTATTCGTAGCGATACCCAGCGTGAGCTGGAAGAGACCATTCGTCCGTACAACATGGGGATTACCCTGCTCGACGTCAACTTCCAGGCAGCACGTCCGCCGGAAGAGGTGAAGGCTGCGTTTGACGATGCGATTGCAGCACGTGAAAACGAGCAGCAGTACATCCGTGAAGCGGAAGCTTACAGCAACGAAGTTCAGCCGCGCGCAAACGGTCAGGCACAGCGTATTCTCGAAGAGGCGCGCGCTTATAAGACGCAGACCATCCTGGAAGCTCAGGGTGAAGTGGCGCGTTTCGCGAAGATCCTGCCGGAATATAAAGCCGCGCCTGAAATTACCCGTGAGCGTCTGTATATCGAAACCATGGAAAAAGTGCTGAGCCATACCCGCAAGGTGCTGGTTAACGATAAAGGTGGCAACATGATGGTATTGCCACTGGATCAGATGCTGAAAGGCGGCACGAGCGCACCTGCGGCAAAGAGTGACAGCAGTGGCGCAAACAACCCGCTGCGCCTGCCACCTGCGTCCAACACTGGCAGCAGCGCGAACAGCGCCCCGGCGCCATCTGCCGGAAACATTATGGACCAACGCCGCGTAAACGCGCAGCGTAACGACTACCAGCGTCAGGGGGAATAACGATGCGTAAGTCAGTTATCACGATCATCATCATCGTGCTGGTAGTGCTCTACACCTCTACTTTTGTGGTGAAAGAAGGCGAGCGCGGAATTTCACTGCGCTTTGGTAAAGTATTGCGTGACGACGAAAATAAGCCGCTGGTTTATGCGCCAGGCTTGCACTTTAAGCTGCCGTTTATCGAATCGGTTAAACTGCTTGATGCGCGTATTCAGACCATGGATAACCAGGCCGATCGCTTTGTCACTAAAGAGAAGAAAGACCTGATTGTTGACTCTTATATTAAGTGGCGCATCAGTGATTTCAGCCGTTATTATCTGGCGACCGGCGGCGGTGACGTCTCCCAGGCCGAGGTGCTGCTGAAACGTAAGTTCTCTGACCGTCTGCGTTCTGAAATTGGTCGCCTGGATGTGAAAGACATCGTTACCGATTCTCGTGGTCGTCTGACGCTGGAAGTGCGTGATGCGCTGAACTCCGGTTCTTCGGGGACGGGAGACGAAGTGGCGACGTCGGCAGCAGATGACGCCATTGCTAAAGCCGCTGAGCGCGTACAGGCTGAAACCAACGGTAAAGTACCGGTTATCAACCCAAACAGTATGGCTGCGCTGGGTATCGAAGTGGTCGACGTGCGTATCAAGCAGATCAACCTGCCGACAGAAGTGTCGGATGCGATCTACAACCGTATGCGCGCCGAGCGTGAAGCGGTAGCCCGTCGTCACCGTTCTCAGGGCCAGGAAGAAGCGGAAAAACTGCGTGCCGCAGCAGACTACGAAGTGACGAAAACACTGGCGGAATCTGAGCGTCAGGGACGTATCCTGCGCGGTGAAGGTGATGCTGAAGCTGCAAAACTGTTTGCCGATGCCTTTAGTCAGGATCCGGATTTCTATGCCTTTATCCGCAGCCTGCGTGCATACGAAAATAGCTTTGATAGCAACCAGGATGTGATGGTGCTCAGCCCGGACAGCGATTTCTTCCGTTATATGAAAACGCCGACTTCCGCGACACGCTAAGTTTGCGCCTACGGTTTTCATAATAAAAACCACCGCCAAAATTCGGCGGTGGTTTTGTTTTTTTAAGGATTAGACATGAATTCGACAATCTGGCTCGCCCTGGCGCTGGTTTTAGTCTTTGAAGGCCTTGGTCCGATGCTTTATCCGCGTGCCTGGCGGCGTATGATTGCCTCACTGAGCCTGCTTCCGGACCATCTTCTGCGTCGTTTTGGCGGCGGGCTTGTGGTTGCGGGGATAGTGATCTACTACATGTTGAGGAAAACGATTGGCTGAGCGAAAAGCGGGCGTCTTTGGTCAATTTTGCACGGAAAAAGTGCTGAATCTGAAAAAAAGCGGTGGTAGAATCCATTTTTAAGCAAACGGTGATTTTGAAAAATGGGTAACAACGTCGTCGTACTGGGCACCCAATGGGGTGACGAAGGTAAAGGGAAGATTGTTGATCTTCTGACTGAACGGGCTAAATATGTTGTGCGCTACCAGGGCGGTCACAACGCAGGCCATACTCTCGTAATCAACGGTGAAAAAACCGTCCTCCATCTTATTCCATCAGGCATTCTTCGCGAAAACGTCACCAGCATTATCGGTAACGGTGTTGTGCTGGCGCCGAGCGCGCTGATGAAAGAGATGAAAGAACTGGAAGACCGTGGTATCCCGGTTCGCGAACGTCTGCTGCTTTCCGAAGCATGCCCGTTAATCCTTGATTATCACGTTGCGCTCGACGTTGCGCGTGAAAAAGCGCGCGGCGCGAAAGCCATCGGCACCACCGGCCGTGGCATTGGCCCTGCTTACGAAGATAAAGTGGCTCGTCGCGGTCTGCGCGTGGGCGATCTGTTCGATAAAGCGACTTTCGCCGACAAACTCAAAGAAGTGATGGAATATCACAACTTCCAGCTGGTGAACTTCTATAAAGTCGAAGCTGTTGACTACCAGAAAGTGCTGGATGATGTGATGGCGATAGCCGACATCCTGACTGCGATGGTTGTGGACGTTTCCGACCTGCTGGATCAGGCGCGTCGACGTGGCGATTTCGTCATGTTCGAAGGTGCGCAGGGTACGCTGCTGGACATCGACCACGGTACTTATCCGTACGTAACCTCTTCCAACACTACGGCAGGCGGCGTCGCTACTGGTTCCGGTCTTGGACCGCGTTACGTTGATTACGTGCTGGGTATTATCAAAGCATACTCCACACGTGTAGGCGCTGGCCCGTTCCCGACCGAGCTGTTCGACGATATTGGCGAGTTCCTGTGCAAACAGGGTAACGAATACGGTGCAACTACCGGCCGTCGTCGCCGTACCGGCTGGCTGGATACGGTTGCTGTGCGTCGTGCTGTGCAGATCAACTCCCTTTCTGGCTTCTGCCTGACCAAGCTGGACGTGCTTGATGGCCTGAAAGAGGTGAAAATCTGCGTTGCTTACCGTATGCCGGATGGTCGCGAAGTGACGACTACGCCGCTGGCCGCTGACAACTGGGAAGGTATCGAGCCGATTTACGAAACGATGCCTGGCTGGTCTGAGTCTACTTTTGGTGTGAAAGAGCGCAGCGGTCTGCCGCAGGCGGCGCTGAATTACATCAAACGTATTGAAGAACTTACTGGTGTGCCGATTGATATTATCTCAACTGGCCCGGATCGTACTGAAACCATGATCCTGCGCGATCCGTTCGACGCGTAATAATGTTGTTCCGGGGCGCGTTTTACGCGTCCCGTCTCCTCGCTTTTTTTTCCCTTCTGTTCAAATAAATTAGCGGCATGACTAGTGGCTGGTTTATCATCAATAGAGTCAATACCTGCGGGTATCTCATCTTTTCCCATTTATTGAGGTTGATGTGCAGTTAACGAGTTTTACCGATTACGGTTTACGCGCCCTGATTTATATGGCATCGCTGCCTAATGGAAAAATGACCAGCATTACGGAGGTCACGGAAACATATGGCGTATCCCGTAATCATATGGTCAAAATAATCAACCAGCTAAGTCGTGAAGGCTATGTTGCGGCCGTGAGAGGGAAAAACGGTGGGATTCGGCTGGGGAAACCCGCGCAGGATATCCGCATTGGTGATGTTGTCCGTTCGCTGGAGCCGCTTGCGCTGGTCAATTGCAGCAGCGAATTTTGCCATATCACCAGTGCCTGTCGCCTCAAAAAGGCGCTTGCCAAAGCCGTGCAAAGTTTTCTCAAGGAGCTGGATAACTACACGTTGGCCGATTTGGTTGAAGAGAATCAATCGCTTTACAAATTATTGCTGGTGGAATGACGCAAATTTCCGCCAGAGCTGACTACGGAGGACCCGCAATGTCACAAGACCCTTTCCTCGAACGAGAATCTGAAAAATATACCAACCCCATTCCCAGCCGCGAATTTATCCTCGATCACTTAGCCAAACGCGAAAGACCTGCCAGCCGCGATGAACTGGCGGTTGAACTGAATATCGAAGGCGAAGAACAAAATGAAGCGCTGCGACGTCGTTTACGCGCCATGGAACGTGACGGCCAACTGGTGTTTACCCGCCGTCAGTGCTACGCCTTACCGGAACGGCTGGACCTGCTGAAAGGTGTGGTGATCGGCCACCGCGACGGCTATGGCTTCCTGCGCGTCGAAGGGCGTAAAGACGATCTTTACCTCTCCAGCGAGCAGATGAAAACCTGCATCCACGGCGACCAGGTACTGGCGCAGCCCCTGGGAGCTGATCGCAAAGGCCGCCGCGAAGCGCGCATTGTACGTATTCTGGTGCCCAAAACCGGGCAAATCGTTGGCCGTTACTTTACTGATGCCGGCGTCGGTTTTGTGGTGCCGGACGACAGCCGTATGAGCTTTGACATCCTGATCCCGCCGGAAGAAACCATGAGTGCGCGCATGGGCTTTGTGGTGGTGGTGGAGTTAACCCAGCGTCCGACACGCCGTACCAAAGCACTCGGCAAGATTGTTGAAGTGCTCGGCGACAACATGGGTACCGGCATGGCTGTCGATATGGCGCTACGCACCCATGAAATTCCCTACCAGTGGCCGCCTGAAGTCGAAAAACAGATTGCAGGGCTGAAAGAGCAAGTTCCGGAGGAGGCAAAAGCGGGACGTGTGGATGTGCGCGATCTGCCGCTGGTCACCATCGATGGCGAAGACGCCCGCGATTTCGATGACGCCGTCTATTGCGAGAAGAAACGTGGCGGCGGCTGGCGTTTGTGGGTGGCGATTGCCGATGTGAGCTATTACGTGCGTCACGGGACGCCACTCGACAATGAAGCCCGCAACCGTGGCACTTCGGTGTATTTCCCGTCACAGGTCGTGCCTATGCTGCCGGAAGTGCTCTCGAACGGGCTTTGTTCGCTCAACCCACAGGTTGATCGCCTGTGTATGGTCTGCGAAATGACCGTCTCGTCGAAAGGCCGCCTGACCGGTTTTAAATTCTACGAGGCGGTGATGAGCTCCCATGCACGTCTGACCTACACCAAAGTGTGGCATATGTTGCAGGGGGATCAGGAGCTGCGCGAGCAGTATGCGCCGCTGGTGAAACATATCGAAGAGTTGCATAACCTCTACAAAGTGCTTGACCAGGCGCGTGCTGAACGCGGCGGTATCTCGTTTGAGAGTGAAGAAGCTAAGTTTATCTTCAACGCCGAGCGCCGCATTGAACGCATCGAACAGACTCAGCGTAACGATGCGCACAAACTGATTGAAGAGTGCATGATCCTCGCCAACATCTCGGCAGCGCGTTTCGTCGAGAAAGTCAGCGAACCGGCGTTGTTCCGTATTCACGATAAACCGACCAACGATGCGATTACCGCATTTCGTTCCGTGCTCGCCGAGTTGGGGCTGGAACTGCCGGGCGGCAACAAACCGGAGCCGCGCGATTATGCAACGCTGCTGGAGTCGATTGCCGATCGTCCCGATCACGAGATGCTACAAACCATGCTGCTGCGCTCGATGAAGCAGGCGATTTACGATCCGGAAAACCGTGGCCACTTCGGGCTGGCGCTGCAATCTTATGCGCACTTTACGTCACCTATCCGTCGTTATCCGGACTTGTCATTGCACCGCGCCATTAAGTATCTGCTGGCGAAAGAGCAGGGGCTAAAGGGCAACAGCACAGAAACCGGCGGCTGGCACTACAGCATGGAAGAGGTGCTGCAACTGGGCCAGCACTGTTCGATGACTGAACGCCGCGCGGATGAAGCCACCCGTGAAGTGTCGGATTGGCTGAAGTGCGATTTCATGCAGGATCATGTGGGCAGTATCTTCCCGGGTGTTATCGCCAGCGTTACCGGCTTCGGTTTCTTTGTGCGCCTGGACGAGCTGTTTATCGATGGTCTGGTGCATGTCTCTTCGCTGGACAACGACTACTACCGTTTTGACCAGATTGGTCAGCGTCTGATTGGTGAATCCGGTGGGCAAACTTATCGCCTTGGCGATCGCGTGGAAGTGAAGGTTGAAGCCGTCAATATGGATGAGCGTAAGATCGACTTCTCGTTGATCTCCAGCGAACGCACGCCGCGCAATGTCGGTAAAACCGAGCGTGAAAGAACGAAAAAAGGTGCACAGGGTAAAAACGTTGACGGTAGGAAGCCGCCACGTCGCCAGATGGGGAAAAAGGTGAATTTTGAGTCGGATAGTGCCTTCCGCGGTGATGCTGCTGGTAAAGGTAAAAGCAAAAGCAAAGCGAAAAAAGCCAAAAACCCCTCGGCAAAAACGCAAAAAATAGCTGCTGCCACCAAAGCTAAACGCGCGGCGAAAAAGAAAGTCGGCCAGTAATATTTGTGAAGCCCTTCCACTGTGAAGGGCTTTTTTAATCCATTTCGTATTTATCTAAAACCGTGCATTTCGCTTCGGTTTATCTCTGTTTTCCTGGCAGCGATTGTACATCTGGCCCGTTTCCCCGCCTTTCATTAGGTCATTTTCCGACGCCGTTAGAACCGTTGGGCGCTCCCAAAATATGGATCACGCTACTGGCAACACAGGGAAACAAGCTGGGCTGGTGGCAAAACGGCATCTGAGTTAGTGAGATACTTTCTGCGGCGCGTGTCGGTTATAATGAGCGCAGATGATGAGAATCACAGCCCACATAACACGGCGAAACCGCCCCAAACGAGTACCATCAATGAGTGAAATGATTTACGGCATCCATGCGGTGCAGGCACTGCTGGAGCGCGCCCCGGAGCGTTTTCAGGAAGTCTTTATTCTGAAAGGCCGCGAAGACAAACGTCTGCTGCCGCTGATCCATGCTCTGGAAGCGCAGGGTGTGGTGATCCAGGTGGCGAATCGCCAGTATCTGGATGAGAAAAGCGAAGGGGCGGTGCATCAGGGCATCATTGCACGGGTGAAACCAGGGCGTCAGTATCAGGAGAACGATCTGCCGGATCTGATCGCTAGCCTCGATCAACCGTTCCTGCTGATCCTTGATGGCGTTACCGATCCGCATAATCTTGGTGCATGCTTGCGCAGTGCAGATGCGGCAGGCGTTCACGCGGTGATTGTGCCGAAAGACAAATCCGCGCAGTTGAATGCGACCGCGAAAAAAGTGGCTTGCGGCGCAGCGGAAAGCGTTCCGCTGATCCGCGTCACCAACCTTGCGCGTACCATGCGTCAGTTGCAGGAAGAGAATATCTGGATCGTTGGCACCGCCGGTGAAGCGGACCACACTCTGTTCCAGAGCAAAATGACCGGGCCGATGGCGCTGGTCATGGGCGCGGAAGGAGAAGGTATGCGCCGCCTGACCCGCGAACACTGTGATGAGCTGATCAGCATTCCGATGGCGGGCAGCGTTTCATCGTTGAACGTCTCGGTGGCGACTGGCATCTGCCTTTTTGAAGCCGTGCGCCAGCGTACTAAATAAACAGCAAAACCTTCCTTCGGAGGGTTTTTTATATTTGCCCCTCTCCTCGTGGGTGAGGACAGCAGGCCGCACTATTCCTCTAATGAACGCTGATGATCGTCCTTCCGGAGTGTCATCAGCGCAATCACACTCACTACCGCCGTTACCATCACATACCAGGCCGGAATATCCAGATTTCCCGTTTGCTTAATCAACCCGGTAATAATCAACCCCGCACAGCCTGAGAAAATCGCATTCGACAGTGAATAGGCCAGTCCCAGACCGGTGTAACGTACGCGCGTGGGAAACATCTCCGCCAGCATGGCAGGGCCGGGCCCTGCCAGCATGCCCACCAGTCCACCAGCGATAAACACTACGAATGCCTTGACCAGTAACGTGCTGGATTCCGCTTGTAAAACTTTCAGCAGTGGTAACGCAAGGAGAAGTAGTAGAACGGCGGCGGTGACCATCACGGTGCGTCGGCCAATACGATCACTCAGCATGCCTGAGGGGAGAATGGTCAGTGCGAACCCGACGTTTGAAATCACCGCAATCAGTAGCGCCTGATTAAAGCCAGTGTGCAGCGCCGACTGAAGGTAGGTTGGCATAATTACCAGGTAAGTATAGCCTGACGCCGACCAGACCATCAGACGACCAATCCCGGTGATAATGACCTTTAGCGTACTGGCGAAACTGGCTGCCTGAGGAGGAATCGCCTGCGTTTGCTGGCGAACAAAACTGGGTGTCTCTTCCATGTTGACGCGAAGCCAGAGTGCAACGCCTCCCATTGGAATGGCGATGAAAAATGGAATTCGCCAGCCCCAGGCGTAGAGTGCTTCGGGGCTGAGTAACACCGACAGGAGCGCCACCACACCAGCTCCCACCAGCAGCCCGAGGGCGACGGTCAATGACTGCCACGCACCGTACAAACCGCGCTTACCTCGCGGAGCAAACTCGGTCATCAGCGAGACGGCTCCGCCGTATTCCCCGCCGGCAAATAGCCCCTGCAAAATCCGTAAAAGGGTAATGAGCAGCGGTGCGGCGACGCCAATGCTGGCATAAACCGGCACCACGCCAATGGCCGCTGTCGCCAGCGTCATCGATACGAGGACAATAATCAGCGTCGGCTTGCGTCCGATTCGGTCACCCATACGACCAAATACCACTGCACCCAACGGACGGAAGAAAAAGGCCACTGCAAATGCGGCATAGGTCAGGATCAGACTGGTGATAGCAGATTCACCTTCGAGGGTAAAAAAGTTCTTCGCAATCACCGTGGCAAGAAAGCCATAGACGGCAAACTCGTACCATTCGATAAAATTGCCGATAGAGCCTGCAACCAGCGCTCTTTTTTGTGCATGTGTTGTTGTCATGGACGTTACCGTTCCTGGTTTCATATCATTAAGCCTCGCCGCTAAGTACGGGTAACGCAAACAGAAAACCTCCATACGCACCGTTTTGTGACCGCTATCGCGTGCGGAACGCCTCCCATCTGCCCATACTTATTACCTATGCCATTCATGGAGGGCAAACAGATGCACTGGCAAACGCATACCGTTTTCAATCAACCTATCCCACTGAATAACAGCAATCTTTTCCTTTCTGATCGGGCTCTGTATGACGCTGTTATCCGCGAAGGGGCTGCCTGGGATACTGATTTACTGGCCAGTATTGGCCAGCAATTGGGTACGGCAGAATCGCTGGAACTCGGCAGGCTGGCCAATGTGAACCCACCGGAACTGCTGCGTTATGATCCGACGGGTGCACGACTCGACGATGTACGGTTTCACCCGGCATGGCACCTACTGATGCAAGGCCTGTGCGCCAACCGTGTTCACAACCTGGCGTGGGAAGAGGATGCACGCAGCGGTTCTTTCGTCGCCCGCGCCGCCCGGTTTGTGCTCCATGCGCAGGTGGAAGCCGGTTCGTTATGCCCTATTACCATGACCTTTGCCGCCACGCCGTTATTGCAGCATTCTCTTCCTGCATCTTTCAGGGATTGGCTAAAACCGCTGATGAGTGACCGTTACGACCCGCATCTCGCACCAGGCAATCAAAAGCGCGGCCTGCTGATTGGCATGGGGATGACGGAAAAACAGGGCGGTTCGGACGTGCTCAGTAATACCACACGGGCGCAACGCAGCGGCGACAGCTATCGGCTGGTGGGGCATAAATGGTTTTTCTCAGTGCCGCAGAGCGATGCTCATCTGGTTCTGGCGCAGGCGGAAGGCGGGCTCTCCTGCTTTTTTGTGCCACGTTTTTTACCCGATGGACAGCGCAACGGTGTGCGGCTGGAGCGCCTGAAAGATAAGCTGGGTAACCGCTCGAATGCCAGCAGTGAAGCGGAATTCTGCGATGCCTGCGGCTGGTTGGTAGGGGAAGAGGGTGATGGCGTGCGTCAAATCCTCAAAATGGGTGGCCTGACCCGCTTTGACTGTGCGCTGGGGAGTCATGGTCTGATGCGTCGGGCATTTTCCGTGGCTCTGTATTATGCCCATCAACGTCAGGCATTTGGGAAAAATCTCGTCGACCAGCCAATTATGAGGGAAGTCCTTAGCCGGATGGCGTTGCAACTGGAAGGGCAGACCGCATTTTTATTTCGCCTTGCCCGTGCCTGGGATGGCCGAGCCACGCCGGAAGAGACCCTTTGGGCACGGCTATTTACCCCCGTTGCGAAATTTGCGATCAGCAAAGCGGGTATGCCTTTTGTTGCCGAAGCCATGGAAGTTCTGGGCGGTATTGGCTATTGCGAAGAGAGTGAGCTTCCCCGGCTTTATCGGGAAATGCCGGTAAACAGCATCTGGGAGGGCTCCGGCAATATAATGTGCCTTGATGTGTTACGCGTACTGGCCAAACAGCAGGGCATCAGTGAGTTATTGCACGATGCGTTTGGTGCGGTCAAAGGCCAGGACAGGCATTTTGATCGTGCATGGCGCCAGTTACAGCAACAGCTGCGTAAGCCTCTGGAGGCGCAAGGGCGGGAGATTACCCAACAGCTGTATCTGTTAGCGACGGGGGCACAAATGTTGCAGTTCGCTTCCCCGTCGATAGCACAAGCCTGGTGCCGGATGATGCTGGATACACGCGGCGCGTCAGTTGTGACTGAGCAGGTAAAAAATGACCTGCTGCTGCGTGCCACGGGCGGTGCCGGTTAGTCCGTTTTCAGGCTAAACAAGCGAACCACCTCTGTCAGATGCTCCCCTTTTTCGCGCAGTGTGCCAGCAGTTTGCTCACTGCGCGAAACCCGTCCTGCGTTAATATGCGTGGCTTCACCAATATGCGTCATGGCGGTATTGACCTGATTAATGCCTGCCGACTGCTCATGAGAGGCGTTGTTAATCTCATTAACCAACTGGTTAATGTGGTTCATATGCGCGGTGATGGATTCCATCGCCTGTCGGGTATTGTTGGATAAGGTATGACCCTCACGGACTTTTTTGAGCGTATCGCTGGTTAGCGCATCGATCTCTTTTACCGCATTGGCGCTGCGTGCTGCCAGCGCCCGTACTTCCTGGGCTACGACGGCAAATCCTTTACCATGTTCCCCGGCGCGAGCGGCTTCAACCGCAGCGTTAAGTGCCAGGATATTGGTCTGGAAGGCGATAGATTCAATCACATGGGTGATGTCGGCAATCCGCTGAGAAGCGGTACGAATCGCATCCATGGTCGCAACCGCTTCTTCGACGGTTATTCCACCCTTTTGTACTTCCTGGGTGGTTTCGTTCACCAGCGACTGCATCTCTTCCATATTGGCAGCATTCTGCTGTAGAGTCGCGGCAAGTTGCTCCATGCTGGCTGAGGTCTCCTCGACGCTGCTGGCCTGCTTGTTAATTTGCTCACTGATTTCACTGCTGTCGGCGGCAAGCGCATTGGTACCGTGGTGAATATCACTGGCGGATTCACGTACTTGTAAAACAATGGCGTGCAAGCCATTCCCGATCCCGTTGATGGCATCAATGAGTTGTCCCACTTCGTCCTGACGTTTGACTTCCAGACTGGCCCGTAGATCACCAGATGCATAACGGCTGGCCAGACCGATGGCATCACGCAAAGGACGGGTTAACCAGCGGCGGACAATCACTACAAACAGCGCGGCGAACAGCAAAGAGAGCACCAGTCCGGCTATCAGGAACTGGTTGCGTAGCGTGGTGACATCATTGAGCAATACCGCTTTGTCGACTTCGCCCACCACTGTCCAGTTCCAGCCGGGCACGGTTATCCAGGAGAGCAATTGTCGATGGCCATCGGGGCGCTGCTGTTCCAGCGTACCGGAGGTCTCTTGCAGAATGGTATTCAGGTCGCGTTCATCCCACTGCGGACGTTTACCCTCTTCGCTGGGGTGGAACAGGTAGTTACCGTAGTTCTTGCCATTATTGCGATCCAGGACGTAGAAATGGCCACTATCACCAAGCTGGCGCCCGAGGATCTTACTACGCATGATCTCCCATGAATGGGTGATGTCCATGCCGACAAACAAAATGGCTATGGTGTTGCCGCTGTTATCTTTTACCGGCTGGTATTGCGTGATGTAGCGCTTACCGAATAATAAGGCCAGCCCACGGTACGTTTCGCCTTTCAACGCCGGGGCAAAGGCCGGGCTGGCTTTATCCAGCTTCGTGCCTATCGCACGATCACCATTCTCTTTGCGTAACGAGGTGGCAATGCGCACAAAGTCATCGCCGCTGCGCACAAACAGCGTGGCGATAGCCCCGGTGCGGGTAAGAAAATCATCAACAGTGGCGTTGTTTTCGTGAAGATCACTGTTACCCCCTTTCAGCAAGGGAACGTTAATACCGTTAATTTCACGGCGTTGCGCCTGATCAATGGTCACAGGTTGAGGCAAAAAACTGTTAAACAGACGGGTATAGCTTTCCACCTCTTCGCTCAGGCTGCTGTTAAACATTTCCACCATATCCTGGACGCCCGTGGACTGATTATGGAGATCTTCCACCGCCAGCGTTTCTAGTTGTTGGCTGGCTTTGTTGCTTAACAGAAAAGTGAAAACCAGGAAAAGCACGGCTACGCTTGTGCCCGTCAGAAGAGAAAGTTTGGAGCCGAGTCCAATGCGACTAAAAAAGGTGCTCATAAAAGATCCGCTGAAAAGAGTGTCAGCACCTTCAACGGCAATAATTCGATAACATTTAATTTGTCAATGTAACAAAATGTTACAAAAGTATATCTGTATGGTAGCTTATTGTTGGGAAGCAGTAAACAAAAAAGCCACTTGATAAAAGTGGCTTTTTGGGGGAAATGACATGTCAGGCATAAAGTATGGCCTGCACCCGCCAGTTATCGACCCGTTGTTCTTCCTGCATCTGGATAATACGGTACCAGGATGCCCCTTGTTCGTCAGCTTTCAACGCGATGATACGCTCCACATCTTGTGGGCTTCCGGAAACATTGTTGACAGAAATCAGGCCTATTTCATTCAGCCCGGTGACGCAGTCAGCGCTCGCGAACTCTGCTGGCTGCGCTGTTATGCTGTCTAAGCCTGTAGAAAGCAACAGTGAGTTTAAGGCAAGAGATCGTTTCATATTAGCTCCATTCCATGTTACCCCGATTTTTTTCCAGGGCACTCCTTCGCATGAAAATTCCATGCAGTCCATTGTGCACAGGCAAACATAAAAGGACGCAAAGCAGTGTAAATCTTCCTTAAACCCAGATGCTTAATGACGATACAATATAGCCCTTGCGTACCAGCGGCCTGGAATTACCGTGTCATCCATCATTATAATGACGTAGTAATCTGCTTTTTCAGCGGTAGCTCTGGCTTTTATCTCATCTTCAACATCCATAGGTGAACCCCGCACCCATACGTTAAACGCACCCATTTCCTGTAGGTTTTGCGTCTGATTACGACTGATCTCCTGCGGATGATCACTGATGGGCGGGGCGGGCTGTGGCTTACCTTCCAGCACGCTACATCCACTCAAAAACAGCGCCACAATAAGGGAGAGAAACCAGCGCATCATGTTTTCATGTCTCCTGATAGCCATAGTGTAGTTCCATAATAAATGGGCAAGGAGGGAATGTTCCCAGTTTTGCTGTTGCCAATATAAGTTTCGAATGAAAATGCGATCGGCGCAGCATCTTTATCTCAATGCCGACATTTGATATGTGAACACCGACTTGCACCTTCGAAGACGTGATGGCATACCAGCACTATAGATCAAGGAGAGGCCAATGATTGAACTCGACGTACGGCATTTTGCCGGAATTGAAACATTGCACGCGTTCCCGGCGGGAAAAGGGGAACAGCCGTTACCCTGTATTGTTTTTTACCACGGATTTACCTCTTCCAAATTGGTATATAGCTATTTTGCTGTGGCGCTGGCTCAGGCCGGGTTTCGGGTCGTCATGCCTGATGCTCCGGACCATGGTGCCCGGTTTGACGGTGATGAAATGCGTCGGCTCAAGCGTTTCTGGCAAATCTTGCAGGGAAATTTTGCTGAGTTTGCGTCGCTGAAAGCGGCGCTGTACCGGCAGGGATTAATTGAAAATCACCGGCTGGGCGTGGGGGGCGCATCCATGGGTGGCATGACGGCGCTCGGTATTATGACGCAGTTCCCGGAGGTCAAGAGCATTGCCTGCCTGATGGGTTCCGGCTATTTTTCCACCCTGGCAAGTACCCTTTTCCCGCCGCTGGAGGTGATCACGCCGGAACAGCAAGTAGCATTCGATGCGATTGTTGCGCCGTTAGCAAAATGGGATGTCGGTGGGCAGTTAGCACAGCTTGCCAACCGTCCGCTTTTTCTCTGGCACGGGGAGGAAGACGATGTGGTACCCGCAGTGGAAACATTACGCCTGCAGCAGTCATTGACGGCTGCAAACCTGGACGAGCGGTTAACCTGTTTGTGGGAAGCAGGCGTAAAGCATCGCATCACACCTACCGCCCTGGCGGCCACCGTCCGCTTCTTCACCGAACATCTGTAACTACACGCGCATCACTTTAACCCCCTGGTCCTCAAGTTTTTTGAGGATTTCGGGGTTAGCCTGTTTCCCGGTAATCACCAAATCGATTTGATCAGCGTTGCTGAACAGCATACCCGCACGCTCACCGACTTTGCTGCTGTCCACCAGAACGACCAGTTTCCCCACCATGTTTAGCATCTTCTGTTCGGCCATGGCAGTCAGCATGTCGGTTTTATAAAGCCCTTCTGCCGTCAGCCCTTTTCCACTGGTAAACATCCAGTGACCGGCATAGAGACTGTTTTCACTACTTTGCGGGCTCAGCGTGATGGACTGCGTCTTGTTGTATTGTCCGCCCATGATGACCACGCTTTCATGTTCTTGTTCGATAAGGTAATTGGCGAGCGGTAGGTAGTTAGTGATGATTTGTACTGGTTTACCACAGATTTCACGTCCCAGCAGAAAGGCGGTTGATCCACAGTTGATCACCACGCTTTCGCCAGCGCTAACGAGCTGTGATGCGGCTCTGGCGATACGTACTTTTTCATCGTGGTGGAGTGCTTCATGGATATTCATTGGCGACCAGCGCGGGCGTTGCTGGCTGATGGCTTCGGCACCGTTACGCACTTTCTTGAGTTTGCCACTTTCATCAAGTTTATTGATATCGCGACGTGCGGTTGCAGGAGAAACGCCCAGGCTGGCGATCACTTCTTCAACCGTAATAAAGCCTGTCTGCGCCAGTTTATCCAGCAGTATTTGATGTCGTTGCGCTTCCGTCATGAGCTATTCCGATGATTAATGATGTAAAAAGAGGATATTTGAAATAGCCTGAAATTACTAAAGATAAGTGCACGATACTGATGATAAAAAGCGGGTATGTACGGACACCCGCTTTGGCTCCGGCTTTTGCCTTTAGAGGAAAGACTTAAACGGTAAATCGGGCTCGATAGTGAAGCAGTCATTAAAACCACGTGGGTAGTGATATTCGCCATTGTCTTTATCCATAGGCCAGGTAAATTTCCCGCCGACCTGCCAGATATAAGGTTTAAAGCCATACTGCAAGCGGTCTTTTTTCATATTCCACAGGACTCGAATCTCTTGTGGATCGGCCTGGAAATTGGACCAGATATCGTGGTGGAACGGGATCACGACTTTTGTGTTTAGTGCTTCAGCCATACGCAGTATGTCGGCGCTGGTCATCTTGTCGGTAATGCCGCGAGGGTTCTCGCCGTAGGAACCCAATGCCACATCGATTTGGTGCTCGTTGCCATGCTTCGCATAGTAGTTGGAATAGTGCGAGTCGCCGCTGTGGTACAGCGTACCGCCGGGCGTTTTAAAGAGATAGTTCACCGCACGCTGATCCATGCCGTCAGGCAGTATGCCAGCCGCTTTTTGCTCGGCAGGGAGGGTAATTAATGCGGTGCGATCGAATGCATCAAGTGCATGAATTTCAATATCTTTTACGCGAACAATATCACCTGGTTTGACGCTGATACAGCGCGATTTCGGTACGCCCCAGCCAATCCATAAATCGACACAGGTTTGTGGGCCGATGAAGGGGATATCGTCGGCACAGTTCTTCATGACAGCAGCGGCGACGTTTACATCAATATGATCGTTGTGATCGTGGGTTGCGAGGATGGCATCGACCTGACGGATCGCAAACGGATCCAATACAAACGGCGTGGTGCGCAGGTTAGGTTGCAGTTTTTCAACACCTGCCATGCGTTGCATCTGATGGCCTTTTTTCATCAATGGGTTACCGTGGCTCTGCTTGCCCGTACCGCACCAGAAATCGACGCAAACATTGGTACCCCCTTCTGATTTCAGCCAGATACCGGTACAGCCCAGCCACCACATCGCAAAGGTGCCGGGAGCGACATATTCCTGCTCAATTTCTTCATTAAGCCAGCTTCCCCACTCGGGAAAAGTGCTCAGAATCCATGATTCCCGGGTAATAGTTTCAATTTTACTCATCGTGTCACCCCTTACCTTTTTAATCAAATTAAATCATATTGTGATTTATCATGATTTATATTTTCACGGTTTCATCATGGATGCAACAAGGTTTAGCGTGTTAAATCGCATTGTGATGATGCTTTTACGATAATTTTTTGCATGCTGATTTTTCTATTTTTTTGTTAACTGTATTAATTTTAATGGTTATTTTTAACGTTGTCGTCTTGAGTATGTACGCATAGTGAAAAAGGGGAAATAAATTGCGTGATGCATCACAAATAATCAAAAACAATCTTTTTGTGATTATTTGTGATTGATAGAGTGCTTGCACCTTGTGTTGCATTGCACAGATGCAGCCGCTTTTTTACTGGAGCGAGTTATGGAGATTCTCTACAACGTCTTCACCGTCTTTTTTAACCAGGTGATGACCAATGCCCCATTACTGCTGGGGATCGTGACTTGTATTGGCTATATCCTGTTGAGAAAAAGCGTCAGCGTTATCGTTAAAGGCACGATCAAAACGATCATCGGCTTTATGTTGTTGCAGGCGGGGTCGGGGATTCTGACCAGCACGTTTAAACCGGTGGTCGCCAAAATGTCGGAAGTGTACGGCATCAATGGCGCGATTTCTGACACTTATGCATCAATGATGGCGACCATCGAACGTATGGGCGACGCGTACAGTTGGGTGGGTTACTCCGTACTTCTGGCATTGGCGCTTAATATTATTTACGTACTGCTGCGGCGTATCACCGGCATTCGCACCATCATGCTGACCGGGCACATCATGTTCCAGCAGGCTGGCCTGATTGCGGTGTTCTTCTTTATTCTCGGCTACTCTATGTGGACCACCATTATCTGTGCTGCTGTGCTGGTTTCACTCTATTGGGGCATTACCTCCAATATGATGTACAAACCTACGCAGGAAGTGACAGATAACTGTGGCTTTTCTATCGGTCATCAGCAGCAGTTCGCCTCCTGGATTGCTTACAAAATCGCACCGTATCTCGGGAAAAAAGAGGAGAGCGTTGAAGATCTGAAATTACCGGGCTGGCTGAATATCTTCCATGACAACATTGTCTCTACCGCTATTGTCATGACGTTTTTCTTCGGTGCGATTCTGCTCTCCTTTGGCCTCAATACCGTTCAGGCGATGGCGGGCAAAACCCATTGGACGGTCTATATCCTGCAAACCGGTTTCCAGTTTGCGGTGGCGATTTTCATTATCGTCCAGGGCGTGCGTATGTTTGTTGCCGAGCTTTCCGAAGCATTCAACGGTATTTCGCAGCGCTTGATTCCGGGGGCTGTGCTGGCGATTGACTGTGCGGCGATTTATAGCTTCGCGCCGAACGCGGTGGTCTGGGGCTTTATGTGGGGGACTATCGGCCAATTGATTGCGGTCGGCATCCTGATTGCCTGCGGCTCCTCTGTTCTCATCATTCCTGGTTTCATCCCGATGTTCTTCTCCAACGCCACGATTGGCGTCTTCGCTAACCACTTCGGCGGCTGGCGTGCTGCCATCAAGATTTGCCTGGTGATGGGCATGATCGAAATTTTTGGCTGTGTATGGGCGGTAAAACTGACGGGAATGAGCGCATGGATGGGAATGGCTGACTGGTCCATCCTGGCGCCGCCGATGATGCAAGGCTTTGCCTCTGTGGGGATCGCGTTTATGACCGTGATGATTTTGACTGCACTGGCTTACATGTTCTTCGCTGGTCGCGCTCTGCGCGCGGAGGAAGACCTGGAAAAACAACTGACAGAACGCTCTGTTTAAAAAGGAGTTTGATTATGACCGTACGTATCCTGGCTGTGTGTGGTTGTGGGCAAGGCAGTTCCATGATCATGAAAATGAAAGTTGACCAGTTTTTGACGCAACAAAAGGTCGACCATACGGTGAACAGCTGCGCCGTGGGGGAATACAAAAGCGAGCTGAGCGGGGCGGACATCATCATTGCCTCTACCCATGTCGCCAGTGAAATTGAAGTTTCCGGTAATAAGTACGTGGTGGAAGTACGCAATATGCTTTCTGCCGCTGATTTTGGTCCGAAGCTGATGGAAGTCATCAACGCCCATTTTGCCCAGGATGTGAAATAAGGACTCGCTATGAAATTACGTGACTCGCTGGCGGAGAACAATGCGATTTGCCTGCAGGCAGAAGCCAGTTCGTGGCAGGAAGCGGTGAAGCTTGGCGTGGATCTGTTGGTAGAGGCTGAGGTTGTTGAGCCGCGTTACTACCAGGCCATTCTTAATGGTGTGGAACGGTTCGGACCGTATTTCGTGATTGCTCCGGGGCTTGCTATGCCTCATGGCCGCCCGGAAGAAGGGGTGAAGAAAAATGGTTTTGCACTGGTGACCCTCAAAACACCACTGGCTTTTAATCACGAAGACAACGACCCGGTCGACATTCTGATCACACTGGCGGCAGTGGATGCGCGCACGCATCAGGAAGACGGCATCATGCAAGTCGTCAACCTGTTTGAAGACGAAACGAATTTTGACCGTTTACGCGCCTGCCACACGGTGCAGCAGGTACTGGATTTAATTGATAGCGCCACGGCGGCGTCTGTATAAGGAGCACGAAACATGTCTGATTTACCGATGTTGCAGGTAGCCCTGGATAACCAGACGCTGTCACACGCTTATGAAACCACCCGCTTAATTGCCGAAGAGGTGGATATTATTGAGGTAGGGACCATTTTGTGTGTCGGCGAGGGCGTTCGGGCTGTTCGCGACCTTAAGGCATTGTATCCTCACAAAATCGTACTGGCCGACGCCAAAATTGCCGATGCCGGGAAAATACTTTCAAGAATGTGCTTTGAAGCTAATGCAGACTGGGTGACAGTGATCTGTTGTGCCGATATCAACACGGCCAAAGGTGCATTGGATGTGGCGAAAGAGTTTAACGGCGACGTGCAGATTGAACTGACCGGCTACTGGACGTGGCAACAGGCGCAGCAGTGGCGAGATGCAGGTATTCAACAAGTTGTTTATCACCGTAGCCGTGATGCGCAGGCGGCAGGTGTCGCATGGGGTGAAGCGGATATCAGCGCGGTGACAAAACTGGCTGAAATGGGCTTTAAGGTGACGGTGACTGGTGGACTGGCGCTGGAGGATTTGCCGCTGTTCAGGGGTATCCCCATTCACGTCTTTATTGCCGGGCGCAGTATCCGCGACGCCGCTGATCCAGTTGAAGCGGCGCGTCAGTTCAAACGCTCGATTACTCAGTTGTGGGGATAAGGAGCAGGTATGTTGTCAAAACAGATCCCGCTGGGTATCTACGAAAAAGCACTCCCTGCCGGGGAGTGTTGGCTGGAACGCTTGCGGCTGGCGAAAACGCTGGGTTTCGATTTTGTTGAAATGTCGATTGATGAAACCGATGTGCGTCTGTCCCGCCTCGACTGGAGCTCTGAGCAGCGCCTGGCGCTGGTGGCTGCGACAGCAGAAACGGGAGTTCGTGTTCCCTCAATGTGTCTGAGTGCGCACCGGCGTTTTCCGCTGGGCAGCGAAGATGACACGGTGCGCAACCAGGGGCTGGATATCATGTGTAAGGCTATCCGGCTTGCGCAGGATACCGGTATCCGAGTGATTCAACTTGCCGGTTATGACGTTTATTACCAGCAGGCGAATGATGAGACGCGTCGCCGCTTTCGTGATGGGCTCAAAGAGAGCGTTGAAATGGCCAGTCGCGCGCAGGTAACCCTGGCGATGGAAATTATGGATTACCCACTGATGAACTCAATCAGCAAAGCGCTGGGATACGCACACTACCTTAATAACCCGTGGTTTCAGCTTTATCCAGATATCGGCAACCTTTCTGCCTGGGATAACGACGTGCAGATGGAACTCTTGGCGGGCATCGGCCATATCGTGGCGGTTCATGTCAAAGATACGTGTCCTGGCGTCTTCAAAAACGTCCCCTTTGGCACTGGCGTCGTAGATTTTGAGCGCTGTTTCTCCACACTCAAAGAGAGCGGCTACTGTGGTCCCTATTTGATCGAGATGTGGAGCGAGGCGGCAGAAGATCCGGCGGCAGAGGTGCTAAAAGCGCGCGATTGGGTGAAAGCGCGTATGGCAAATGCGGGTTTAGTGGAGGCGGCATAGTGCAAAAGCTTAAACAACAGGTGTATGACGCTAATATGGATCTGCCACGATATGGGTTAGTGACCTTTACCTGGGGAAATGTCAGCGCTATTGACCATGATCGCGGGCTGGTGGTGATTAAACCCAGTGGTATTGCCTATGAGAATATGAAGCCAGATGACATGGTTGTGGTGGATTTACAGGGCAACAGGGTGGAAGGGCAGTGGCGTCCGTCTTCCGATACTGCAACACATCTTGCGCTGTATCGACGCTATCATCAACTTGGCGGTGTTGTGCATACCCATTCCACTCATGCCACGGCCTGGGCGCAGGCGGGGCTGGCAATCCCGGCGCTTGGCACCACGCATGCAGATTATTTCTTTGGCGATATTCCCTGCACGCGGGCGCTCTCTGAAGAAGAGGTACGGGAAGAGTATGAACTCAACACTGGTAAAGTGATCGTCGAGACGTTGGGCAAAAGTAATCCACTACATACGCCGGGAATTGTGGTCTACCAACACGGTCCGTTTGCATGGGGAAAAGATGCCGCTGACGCCGTTCATAATGCGGTGGTCATGGAAGAGGTTGCCCGGATGGCCTGGATTGCACATAGTATCAACCCGGCGTTAAAAGCAATTGATAATTACCTGATGAATAAGCACTTTATGCGTAAACATGGGCCGAATGCGTATTACGGTCAGTAAGGTACAGTTCGGCAAGTCGAAGCACTATTGGGTGCGCATATTATTATGCTCCGGAATTTGTACGCCTTCTGGATGTTACTGGTCTGATTCCGCAGACTTTTATGCCTGACGATAGGATGATGGTATGCAGCGCATCCCTATTAGCGTAATCAGGCAGATCACGGCACCGGCATAAAATGTTGATGCTGCACCCTGCGTTTCCCACAGAATGCCGGCTCCGGCACTGGCTAATAGCAGAGCGATACCGCTCATCAGGTTAAACATGCCAAAAGCGGTACCGCGCAGTTCTGCAGGAGCGGTATGGGCGATCATCGCCGCCAGTAAGCCCTGAGTCATTCCCATATGAATCCCCCACAGGCCAACGCCGAGCAGCAGCGTACTCCAGTGGTGACTTAACGCCAGTACCAGATCGGCAGCAATCAGTACCAACAGGCCCGCCTGCAACATTTTACTATGGTTCATGGCGTCGGACAGTTTACCAAAAGGGTAGGCCGTCAGACCGTACACCAGGTTCATCGCGACCATTACCAGCGGAATGGCGAACAGTGGAATATTCATCTGCTGCGCGCGCAGTACCAGGAACGCTTCACTGAAACGGGCGAGGGTAAAGACAAAGCCTGACGCCACCACCCACCAGTACGCTTTTCCCAGACGCATTAAGTTTTCCCGGCGGACAGGGTTCGTGCGTTTGTGCGTGACCAGCGTTTGGGGTTCCTGCAGGCCGAAAAACAGCAGCACAACGGCCAGTGCGCCAGGGATCACTGCTACCCAAAAGATGGACTGGAAATCATCGTTCCACAGCAGCATAAAAGCGACGGCCAGCAGCGGCCCGAGGAACGCGCCAATCGTATCCAGCGACTGGCGTAAACCGAAAGCCGCACCGCGAATTTCCGCAGGTGTGACATCGGCAACCAGCGCATCGCGAGGAGCCCCACGGATCCCTTTGCCAACGCGATCAATCATCCGCGCGCCGAATACAAGACCGGAGGAGGATGCCAGGGCAAACATAGGCTTACTGAGCGCACCCATACCATACCCCAACAGAGCCAGTCCTTTACGTTTGCCAATATAATCGCTGATTGCGCCGGAGAAGACCTTCACCATCAGCGCTGTGGCTTCCGCCAGTCCTTCGATCAGGCCGATTACCACCACGCTGGCACCGAGCGTCGTGGCCATAAATAGTGGCAGCAGGCTGTGGATCATTTCTGATGAGATATCCATCAGCATACTAACGCCGCCCAGAACCCAAACGCCTTTGGGTATACGGCTGAGTACAGAAAAACGTGTGAGCATAGCTTCTCCGCGCACTTTTCATAACGCTGGCAAGCCTTTATTAAACCTGTCGGTGGGGTATTTGATAAGCACCGAAGGAAAATTATTCTCACTTCTGAGCGCGGCCCCAATCCGGGGCCGCAGCGCAAGGGAGACTTAGCCTGATGCAGTTAGCGGTAAATATCCGCGCTGGCGTGCAGAGCGCCGTTGCTGCCTGGCTCGTGTATCAGGATTGGGTGAAAGTAGGTGGCGTTTTGTGCGTCGGTTGCGGCATTCAAAGCCTGGTCGGCTTCCTGTTCGCTGGCGAAGTTATGATTGATGTAAATAACGCCTAAGCTGCGCACATCATCCATGTTCCGGGCTTGCCGGTTGTCGAGTTTGATTGCTGCCGTCGCGTTGAGGCTGAGCAATAAGGTTGTTAGTAAAATTGCGATGTATTTCATGATGCTACTCTCCAATATAATGCCGGATATTATGTTTTGAACATCTCTCCTCCTTTGTTTTGAGGCCTGATTAAAGTTTACGCGTTTGTTATAAAGCGTATCGCGACCATTTCTGATGCTGTCGTTCAAAAAATTGCCGGAATGCGTTTTGTTTAATTTTAATGCGCTCAGGGGAGTTCTCTTTGCGCTTAGTGCGAATTATTTGTGCAATTCACCTTGAGTTTGCCCTGAGGGATCAGTATTATGACGCGTCAATTTTTCAGCCGACCTTTAATCACGTTCCTTGCCTCCACGGGCCTCGGCTGACCCAGACAGGAGGCTGAATAATCCGTAAGGAGCAATTCGATGCGTCATTACGAAATCGTTTTTATGGTCCATCCTGACCAGAGCGAACAGGTTCCGGGCATGATCGAGCGTTACACTGGTGCTATCACCGGTGCGCAAGGCACGATCCACCGTCTGGAAGACTGGGGCCGCCGTCAGTTGGCTTACCCGATCAACAAACTGCACAAAGCTCACTACGTTCTGCTGAACGTTGAAGCGCCGCAGGAAGTGATCGATGAGCTGGAAACAAGCTTCCGCTTCAACGACGCCGTTATCCGTAGCATGGTAATGCGTACTAAACACGCTGTTACCGAAGCATCTCCGATGGTTAAAGCGAAAGACGAGCGCCGTGAGCGTCGCGATGATTTCGCAAACGAAACCGCAGATGATGCAGATGCTGGGGATTCTGAAGAGTAATTTCTGATGACCAACCGACTGGTGTTGTCCGGCATCGTATGCAGGACCCCGCTTCGTAAGGTCAGCCCGTCAGGAATACCTCACTGCCAGTTCGTGCTTGAGCATCGTTCTGTGCAGGAGGAAGCCGGTTTTCACCGGCAGGCATGGTGCCAAATGCCTGTAATAATCAGCGGGCAGGAGAACCAGGCCATTACTCACAGTATAACGGTCGGTAGAGCAGTAACTGTTCAGGGATTCATCAGTTGCCACAAGGCAAAGAATGGCCTGACTAAAATGGTTCTGCATGCCGAGCAGATTGAATTGATAGATTCTGGAGACTAGCCATATGGCACGTTATTTCCGTCGTCGCAAGTTCTGCCGTTTCACCGCGGAAGGCGTTCAAGAGATCGACTATAAAGATATCGCTACGCTGAAAAACTACATCACCGAAAGCGGTAAGATTGTCCCGAGCCGTATCACCGGTACCCGTGCAAAATATCAGCGCCAGCTGGCACGCGCTATCAAACGCGCTCGCTACCTGTCCCTGCTGCCGTACACTGATCGTCATCAGTAATCGGCCACGGTCCATTAATACGACTTTGAGAGGATAAGGTAATGCAAGTTATTCTGCTTGATAAAGTAGCAAACCTGGGTAGCCTGGGTGATCAGGTTAACGTTAAAGCGGGCTACGCTCGTAACTTCCTGGTACCGCAGGGCAAAGCTGTTCCGGCTACCAAGAAAAACGTTGAATATTTCGAAGCACGTCGCGCTGAACTGGAAGCCAAACTGGCTGACGTTCTGGCGGCTGCTAACGCTCGCGCTGAAGAAATCAACGCACTGGGCACTGTTACCATCGCGTCTAAAGCAGGCGACGAAGGTAAACTGTTCGGTTCCATCGGTACTCGCGATATCGCTGACGCAGTGACTGCGGCTGGCGTTAAAGTGGCTAAGAGCGAAGTTCGTCTGCCGAACGGCGTTCTGCGTACCACCGGTGAGCACGAAGTGGACTTCCAGGTTCACAGCGAAGTATTCGCTAAACTGACTGTAAACGTTGTTGCTGAGTAATTTTTACTCGTAACGATGCCCTTAGTCGTGCTGGCGTGCAGAAAGGCGGCAAATGAGTGGATCCCCGGAAGCTGAGACAACTCAGTGACCAGGATAAGCGAATGTAGCCAACGTATCTGCAATGTGAAATACGACGGGGAATGAAACGCCGGCCTTGTGCCGGCGTTTTGCTTTTTAGCGCTACCAGAACGACAAGCTTCGCTATAACAAAACACTCGGTTGCATATTGGGTTTTGCCTGCGTGATGTTGGTTAACTTCCCCAGTGGCTTGCATGATTCTACTTGTGCCTGGAAGGGGATGGATTCATCGTGCTGGCTGCGGGTGGGAGTACATAGCCTGTCGGCAGTTGTGGTGCTTGATGCGCGCTGGAGCGTGCAGCGGAAGCTTAACCGCGTCAGCATGATTACCCCTTTCAACTTTGTCGTACCAGTTGCCAGTATGGTGCTATCCGCCATTTTTCCCGGCGAGAGTATTATCTATATCAAATATGGCGTGGCGCGGTGTTGGTCTGCTCGTAGATCTGATGGGCGAATGAACGTGCCGGATAAGCATTTATCCGGCTTTAGCGGTTAACGTGCGCGAATAAAGCTACCGTCCGGCTGGCGGGTAAACAACACCTGTTGACCGCTGGCCTCAATGGTTAATCCGGTCACTACGCCGTTAGCATTCTGGCGAATCTTCACCATCTGGCCGTTTTTCAGGCTGCTTAGCGGTTTCCCCTCACCTTCCACTTTCGCCATCGCGTATACATCGGTAGGCGGCAGGTTATGGTCACGGAACAGTTGCGCCAGCGTTTTCCCTTCTTCTACACGATAAGAGCGCCACTGTTGCTCAATGCCGCCGGAAGAGGAGATCGTCGGGCGGCTTTGCGCCACCGGGGCTTCTTGCTGCTGCACCGGCTGTTGCTCTGGTTGCTGCTGTTCGAGTGACTCTTCAGCGCCCGGTGCGACCTGTTGCGGATCATTCACTACCACTGGTGGCGTTTGCGCTGGGGCGACAGGTTGAGCGGCAGTGGATGAGGGTAACTGAATTTGCGCTTCGCGTGAGGCGGGAACCGACTTCGTATTGTCCGTTGACGGTAGCAGAAAGCCGATAATCACCAGCAACGCGCCCAGGATCAAACCGCGACGGTGAAACGGCGGGAGCGGGTCCATAAGGCGAAAATGGTCCGGGGCTTGCCAGATTTTCACTAGGGTAGGTTTCAGTTCAAATCGCCCGGGCATGGCTTTCCTCCTGCTCCGCGTCATTTAAAATCCTGTCTCGTTGAGTATATACATTTTATCCTTCCGGGGTGGCGTCTATCGTTTTTAACTCTCTGATCGTCAGCACAAAGTCGGATTTTTCTACAGCAAAATTAGATTTATCTTACGGGCTCTATTCTTTCCCTTTCTCTGCGATTTGTCATCTTTCCTGCGACAAAGTTGTACCCGGCGCAGCCCGGCTGTTATGCTGCGCGCTACCTTAAAAAGCGATGGAAGGAAAACCCATGACAACCCCAACTTTTGACACGATCGAAGCGCAAGCCAGCTATGGCATCGGTTTACAGGTCGGACAGCAGCTTAGCGAATCCGGGTTAGAGGGGCTGTTACCGGAAGCGCTGGTCGCGGGCATCGCGGACGCGCTGGCAGGTAAACAACCTGCCGTACCGGTTGATGTCGTACATCGCGCCCTGCGTGAAATCCACGAACGTGCCGACGCTGTGCGTCGCTCCCGTTTTGAAGAGATGGCGGCAGAAGGCGTGAAATATCTGGAAGAAAACAGCGCCCGTGAAGGCGTGAACAGCACCGAATCCGGTTTACAGTTCCGCGTGATCAATCAGGGCGAAGGCGCAATCCCGGCGCGTACCGACCGTGTTCGTGTGCACTACACCGGTAAATTGATTGACGGTAGCGTATTCGACAGCTCCGTCGCGCGCGGTGAACCGGCTGAATTCCCGGTTAACGGTGTGATTGCTGGCTGGATTGAAGCCCTGACGCTGATGCCGGTCGGCTCCAAATGGGAACTGACTATCCCGCATAACCTCGCTTATGGTGAGCGTGGCGCTGGTGCATCTATCCCGCCATTCAGCACGCTGGTATTTGAGGTGGAACTGCTGGAAATTCTGTAATTTCCCGCATAAATCCCTCCCTCTTTTGGGTGGGTTGTCAAGTGGCGCAGTGCAGCAACACACTGCGCCAATTCAATAAATTAGATACTCAACTAACCTTCAAAACACCCAAATTGCCTCCATTGTGTGGACACAATGTGGACACGTCACTAAGCGGGTTGTAGCTTACTGCATCCTGTAAATAATCGAGTGCAAAGTGTGCATACGTCATGGTTTGTGAAATATCCGAATGTCCCAGGATTCTTTGCAATACGATGATGTTACCGCCCTTCATCATGAAATGAGTGGCGAAGGTATGCCGCAATGCATGTGCCGCCTGTCGGGCATCGTTTTCCGTACCCCTCACCAGACGCGCTGTAAGCCGCTCGGAGGCTGCTTTTTCTCACCCCCCCCGCGCGCACGGCCATGCAACGCCTCTCAGACTTCAGATCAGAGACAATCCGACCATTGCCTCCAAAGCGCGCGCTTGCTCCCCCGCCTCGCCTGCGCGCTAAACGTGCCTCTTTTTGTGCACTTTTGAAACCTTGACGGTTCCGCAGTAGATCTGGTGCTGGAATGGATTATTAATATCAAAAATATTGTGCAGCAATTGTCCCGAAGATTTGACAATGCCCTATGAAAGCATCGTGAAATATTTGCAATGTTCACTTCTCAGTGAAAAAAATCATACCCGCCCGCGATTTTGCCTGTAAGGAAAATGCGCGTGATATGCTCATCGCACTAAAAACTATTGAACGATGGACGAAGCAGGGAGGTTTTCGCGAGATGATTTATTGCAGACTGGATTTTAACAATCTTTATGACCATGGCAGAATCGCCAGGTTTCAGGTCTCCGGGGTAGGACAATTCCCGGTGTTTAGTGGTATCGGTGCATACGTTAACCGCCCGGAATGCTCCATGCTCAGTAACGCCGCCATTCCCCCCGGAAAATACTGGATCGTTGATCGTCCAAAAGGCGGCGCCCTGAGTACACTGCAACAGTGGGGGAAAGAGCTGGCTACTGGCAACAGCTACGATGACTGGTTCGGGTTGTTTCGCCAGGATGGTGTGATCGATGACCGGATGCAGTTTAACGTTGGACCCGGTTATTACTACCGAAGCAGTTTCAGGCTTCATTCCTTGCGGCCAGATGGTACAGGACTCAGTGAAGGGTGTATCACATTCTGTCACCGCGCTGATTTTTACGCGGTACGAGCCGCATTGTTACACACGCATAAAATGCCTGTTCAGGGTGGTAATGGTCTGATGGCGTATGGTGAGGTAACTGTAACCGGCAACACAGGAAGGAATTGTAATGTCAGCAATCGTTAAATGGGGCACGCGCTTCGTCGCTTTTTGTGTGCTCAGCTACCTTGTCGCTCTCAGTGGTTCCCTGCGCCCGCTGGTTAACAATATTTATATTCCGTTCACTGACTTTTTAACTCAGCTTGGTCTCGGAGAAATGCGTGACTACGGCGAACGGCTGGATAATAACTTAATCATTCTGTATTTTTTCTTTTCGGCCGTGGTTGCAGTCCTGCTTATTTTCTGTGCTGAGTGGTCAGTAAAGCAGATACGCAAAAAATGATCCACTGCTCAAAACAAAAGCCACAAAAGCCACAAAAGCCGCTATGAGCGGCTTTTGTCGTTTTAATGTCTACACCAGATCACTGACTCCCATCCACTTCATTCAACGCAACCATTATTGTCAGCCGTTCAGCCGATGGAAGCGCCGCATATTTCGCGCGGCAGCGCTCAGCTTTGCGCCAAATGCTGGGCTTTGTCATTGTAAAATGGACACTTTTGTCAAAGTGTGGTCACTATGTGGACACTGATTTTAAAAATCCCTTTCAATCAGTAACTTAAAAACTTGACCTTCCCATTGATGGAGGGAGGGGTGAGAAAAGTGCGTCGATCGTTCGTTAATAAGATCAATGTCGATATATTATCTTGCAAACTATGCGATCAGGTGTATTTTTGTGAGGCTTTTCGCATTAACTAAGTGATATGACACTCACTTTCAACAAATATTTAACATTCGATTTAATTCAGAGTATCCATCCCGCCGATTCTTACCTAATATCGATGCGTCCATAAAGGACGGAACACGCAATGAAAGGCCAGAAGAGCCCAACAACACAGACAGGATCAAAACATGGTAGATCAGGTTAAAGCCGCAGCCGACGAACAGGCTTCGACTGAACAGTCGCTACGGCGAAATCTCACAAACCGGCATATACAGCTTATTGCGATCGGCGGCGCTATCGGCACCGGGCTGTTTATGGGCTCTGGCAAAACCATCAGCCTCGCAGGTCCGTCGATCATTTTTGTTTATATGATCATCGGGTTTATGCTGTTTTTCGTAATGCGCGCAATGGGTGAGTTGCTGCTGTCGAACCTCGAATATAAGTCATTTAGCGACTTCGCCGCCGATCTGCTGGGGCCGTGGGCGGGGTACTTTACTGGCTGGACTTACTGGTTCTGCTGGGTGGTGACCGGGATGGCTGACGTGGTGGCGATCACCGCCTACGCGCAATTCTGGTTTCCAGGCATTGCCGACTGGGTTGCAGCGCTGGCGGTGGTATTACTGCTGCTGAGCCTCAATCTCGCGACGGTAAAAATGTTCGGCGAGATGGAATTCTGGTTTGCGATGATCAAAATCGTTGCCATTGTCGCGCTGATTATTGTGGGTGTAGTGATGGTGTTGATGCACTTCAAATCGCCGACGGGCGTTGAAGCATCGTTCGCGCACCTGTGGAATGACGGCGGCTGGTTCCCGAAAGGCATCAGCGGTTTCTTCGCTGGTTTTCAGATTGCAGTCTTTGCCTTTGTCGGGATCGAACTGGTTGGCACAACAGCGGCAGAAACTAAAGATCCGGAGAAATCCCTGCCACGTGCGATTAACTCCATTCCGCTGCGCATTATCATGTTCTATGTTTTTGCGCTGATCATTATTATGTCAGTGACGCCGTGGAGCTCGGTCGTCCCGGACAAAAGCCCGTTTGTGGAACTGTTTATGCTGGTTGGCATTCCGGCAGCCGCGAGCATCATCAACTTTGTGGTGCTGACTTCTGCCGCATCGTCGGCGAACAGCGGCGTCTTCTCGACCAGCCGTATGCTGTTTGGGCTTGCGCAAGAGAACATGGCGCCAAAAGCGTTCGCTAAACTCTCTAAACGCGCGGTGCCGGCAAAAGGGCTGACCTTCTCCTGTATCTGCCTGCTGGGCGGCGTGGTGATGCTCTATGTGAACCCGAGTGCGATTGCTGCGTTCACCATGATCACTACCGTATCAGCCATTCTGTTTATGTTTGTCTGGACGATTATTCTCTGCTCATACCTGGTATATCGTAAACAGCGCCCGCATTTGCACGAAAAATCGAGCTACAAAATGCCGCTGGGTAAATTGATGTGCTGGGTGTGCATGGGCTTCTTTGCCTTCGTACTGGTGCTGCTGACGCTGGAAGCGGATACTCGAGAAGCGCTGATCGTCACACCGCTGTGGTTTATTGTGCTGGGCGCGGGCTGGCTCTATGCTGGCAAAAAACGTCTGGCTGGCCGTTAGCCATAAAAAAGAGCCGCAAAGCGGCTCTCAGACTGCTGACAAAGTCCTGGCCGTAAGGTCAGGACTTTGATCTAATAAGGTCAGTACAATTAACGGACTGACCGCCATGCTCAGAGAACCTGCCCCACAACAGTACCAGTTTGAAATGGTCACCCTTGAGGAACTCGTTCCCGAAGACCATCTGGTACGTAAAATTGATGCCACCATCGACTTTGAATTTATCCGCGATGCCGTAAAACACCTCTACTGCGCTGATAACGGCAGGCCCGCCATTGACCCGGTACGCCTGATTAAGATGATGCTGCCAGGCTATCTCTTTGGCATTCCCTCTGAACGCCGGCTGGTGAAGGAAATCCAGGTCAATACAGCGTACCGCTGGTT
>NZ_FMBC01000018.1 GCF_900094795.1 Kosakonia oryziphila | reverse complement strand
CTCTGCCGCCAGCAACACCGGCAACCGCTCTGCCGCCAGCAACACCGGCGACTACTCTGCCGCCGAAGTGTCTGGATCTAATTCGGTAGCGGCGGCGTTCGGCATTGAAGGTAAGGCCAGAGCATCAGAAGGTAGCGCAATCGTTCTTTGCTACCGCGACGATGAAGGCGAGTTAATCCACATTCGCGCCAGTAAGGTTGGTGAAAACGGAGTGGAGGCCAATAAGTGGTATCAGCTCAGTGCAGATAACGAGTTTGTCGAGGTTGAAGATGAATAATCCAATCGTCACTCACAAAGGCAGGCAGTACACAGTACGCAAGCTTGCTGATGGTTATCACTGGCGCCTGTCTGAAGTCGGCAGCGCGCGCAACAGCTTTCCCATGAATCGCGACCAGATGATTCTCGCAGGATTCGGTCACATCGTGGAGGTGAAATCGTGATTGGTATTCATTACGGAACGGCATCAATGCCACGCAGCGAGATTTTGCCGGGCACAATGCTCCAGCACCACGGCAAAACTTATCGCGCCTCTGCGAACGTTGAGAAAGGCCTGTATGCCTTCAATATCTTTGAAAAAACCATCATCAAAAGTGATTCCGTCATTGTGCTGCTGAATGCACGCGGTGAGCCCCTGATTCACTGATTCCCCATTTAAATAATCCGCCTGGCACCACTCGGGCCGGATTTGTTCAACCTTTCCGAGGTGACCTATGGATGTATTACCCCGTTTAACCCCTGAAAAACTCGCTTCTCTTCCTCCCGGCACCCGCATCAAGTTTGGTGGTCAGATCGTTAAACTCGTCGGTCGCGGAACGCTTGTTAATGCCGCCGGTCGCACTGAAACCATCATCGAATACACCGACTCACGCGGCGTGAATGGCAGTTTTGAAGAGAAAATCTTCCTGCAAACCGCGACGCAATATCTCAATTCGGTGCGCTGCGATATGTGCGGTCAGCTACGCGATAAACGCGACTGCGAAGTAAAGGTGGTCGAAACCTACATGACGCGCAGCAACGGCTACTTCTGTCAGGACAGCAAATGCGCTGATCGTTATTTCCTGATCCACCCAAACCAGAAACCCCAGCCTGGTCGCCGCAAATGGTAAGCAACCGCCGTGATTGCGGCCTCCTGATTATCGCCATGCTTTGTCTCAAATACGGTCTGCAACCCGCAGATCTCGACAGCGTGGCCCGACAACTGGCGGAGTTCGACGCAGTGAACGACGCAAAGACTGAAGGAAAAGAAAATGTTGCGTGTGATTGATACCGAAACCACCAGCCTCGAAGGGAGTGTTCTTGAGATCGCCAGCGTTGATATCGTCGATGGTGTGATCTGTAACCCCATGAGCGATTTTGTAAAGCCCACTGAAGCGATCAGCTTCGAGGCTATGGCTATCCACCATATTACGGAAGATATGGTTGCTGATGCCCCGCTGATTGGCGAGGTTATCCCTCGCTATCTTGGTGCAACAGCTTACGTTGCGCATAACGCTAAATTTGACCGTTCAAAACTTCCACAAATTGAAGCACCGTGGATTTGCACCGCCAAGCTGGCCCGCACACTCTTCCCTGATCACCCGAGTCACAGTAACCAGTATCTGCGATACAGCCTCGGGCTTAAGCCGGAATTACCTGAAGGGCTGTATGCGCACCGCGCTCTGTATGACTGCTACGTTACCGCCGAGCTGCTCCTGTATATGGGCCGCCTCGCAAAGTGGACCATGGGCGAAATGCGCGTCATCTCCAACAGCCCTTCCCTGCTGAAGGCGATCCGCTTTGGCAAGCATAAAGGCCTGACATTCGAGGAGATTGCCAAGTCTGATCCGGGTTATCTCCGCTGGTTATCCAGCAACAGTGACGATGAAGATATTCTATTCACCATCAAACACTGGCTTCACGGAGATGCATGATGGGAACCCCCGTTTTAATCCTTGGCGATTCCGGCGCTGGCAAGTCATACAGTCTGCGAAATTTCAGTGCTGACGAAATGGTTTTACTCCAGTGCATTCCAAAAATGCTTCCGTTTAAAGCCCCTGGCTGGAAGTTAAACGGTAAACAGTTGGCCGATGGAACAACTCAGCGGGGTAACGTATTGCGCTCAGACGACTGGAGTGTGGTGCTGGATACCATTCACAGAATGGTGATGGCTAAAAACCGTCGCGTACTGATTATCGATGATTTTCAGGTTGTCATGCAGCACGAAAACATGAGCCGTGCCTACCAGACTGGCTACGCCAAGTTTACCGAAATGGCCGATCACATCTGGCAAATCATCACGGCGGCCACACAACTTCCTGACGATTTCCGAATCTATTTCCTCGCTCACACAGAAGAGAGTGAGGGGAAAATTCGCATGAAGACCACAGGGAAAATGCTGAACGAAAAACTTACGCCGGAAGGTTATTTCTCGATCGTATTACGGGCAATCAAAAAAGACGGCAAACATGTTTTTCTTATTAAAGGTGACGACAACGACACCGCCAAAGCACCTCCCGATTTATTCCCTGGCAAAACAGAAATGGACAATGACCTGAAAGCGGTCGATGTCGCCATCACAGAATTTATGACCGAATTATAAGGACCAAAAAATGAACCAACCTATGAGCTTTATGTGGGATCAGAACGCTGCTGAATTAGCCAAGAAAGCAGGCTCATCCGGCGGAATCAGCGAAACCGGCGCTTATGAAGGAGTTATAACATCAGCCATTTATTCTTTTGGTAAGGATGGAAGCCAGTCACAGGCACTTGAATTAAGCCTTGATTGTAATGGTGCAAAAGCAAACTACCTCCGCATTAATTATCTCGGAAAAGACGGTGCGCAGACGTTTGGTATGGGGCTAGTTACTGCATTGATGTGGGCTGCACAAATTAAGCAGGCTACAGCTCAGCAGGTTAACACTGAAAACGGTCCTGAATGGCAATGCCCGGCGCTCGTTGGTAAAAAAGTCGGCCTGATGCTTCAGAAGGTCCTCTACACCAAAAGTGACGGTAGCGATGGATATAAATTTGAAGTCCGCCATGTATTTCAGCCCGGTACGCGTAAGACCTACGCTGAATACGCTGATAACAAACCAGCAGAGACCATTACTGCACTCGAATTGTCCATGAAGGACAAAGACGACCGTATTCAGGGAGGGCAGCAGTCTGCGAGCGCAGGACGGACTCAGTCCGCAGGAAACCATAACCCCTATGCCGTTCCCGATTCTCGTCTACAGCAGGCCGCGCGCCAGCATGCACAACAACAGGCTGCGCCTGAATTCGACGATGATATCCCCTTCTGAATGATGCGACTCTATGACGAACTCGCACGACGATATAAGGGTTGGCGCGGTGCGCCTTCCCTTCATTGCTGTCAGGAAAGGCTGGTTAATGCCATGGGGTGAGGTGATCACCAATCCCCTTAAAGCGCAGCGGTTGGCCGAAGAGTTAGATCAAAAGAGAGGCCCGAATGACTGATAAATACTCTCTCATCTACGCCGATCCTCCCTGGAGTTATGGCAACACTGCCAGCAACGGCGCAGCCACCGATCACTATTCCACGATGCGATTAACCGACCTTAAGCGGCTTCCTGTGTGGGAACTGGCCGCCGAAAACGCGGTGCTGGCAATGTGGTACACCGGCACACATAACATGGAGGCGATAGAACTCGCCGAGGCGTGGGGCTTTACCGTGCGTACCATGAAAGGCTTTACGTGGGTGAAGTTGAATCAACTGGCTGAGCAACGGATTAATAAGGCGTTGACTGAAGGTGACATCACCGACTTTTACGACTTCCTCGATCTGCTTAACGCCGAGACACGCATGAACGGCGGCAACCATACCCGAGCCAATACCGAAGACGTGCTGATCGCCACCTGCGGCACCGGAATTGAGCGCATGAATGCCGGGATAAAACAGGTTGTCTACAGCCCGCTTGGCGAACACAGCGAAAAGCCATGGGAAGTGCGCCACCGCCTTGAACTACTTTATGGCGATGTGCCGCGAATCGAGCTATTCAGCCGTAGCGCTGAGCCAGGCTGGCATCACTGGGGTAATCAGGCAGAGTCGCCGGATGTCGAAATATTTCCCGGCAATGTTCAGCCCATCTTCAAAGACGGATGGAGGGCAGCATGAAGATTTTTATCAGCGGTCCTATGACTGGCCTTCCGCATTTCAATCGCCCTGCTTTTCACGAAGCCTCGTTGCTGCTCGGGAGCCAGGGCCATATAGCGCTAAACCCGGCAACGCTCCCTGATGGTCTAAGCGAAAAGGAATACATGGATATCTGTCTTTCCATGCTCCGCTGCGCTGATGCCATTTACCTTCTTGACGGCTGGAAGCTATCCGCTGGCGCGCGTGTCGAGCATGCACTGGCTGAAAAGTTAGCTCTGCTCATCATCAGCGAGAAAAGCCTATGACACCAGAACAGGAAAATGCCATACGCGCGCAGGGCCGTAAATGCGTCGAGGAAATACGCCAGGCCATGAAAGCCCGGCCGAAGCCGAAATGGAATGATGCAGTGCCGCCGATCCTCAAAAAGCACCACAAAAAAATCGAGCCGATGGGCGTCAGCCTTGTGGCATTCGTTAGCAGCATTGGGCGCATGACCGGAAGGTATGGAGTTGAGACATGAAATTAACGCAGCAAAGGCTCAAAGAAGTACTGAAATATAACCCCTTAACAGGGGTTTTTTATTGGGTCAATCCGCAGGCTTATTGCATGCATGCTGGAGAAAAAGCAGGTTATCTCGATAGAAATGGTTACATATACATTAAGGTTGATAGCGTCAAGCATGCTGCGCACCGACTCGCATGGCTTTATATGCATGGTGTGCTGCCGGAAAAATTTATTGACCACAAAAACACTATTCGCTCAGACAACAGGATTAAAAACCTGAGGTTGGCCACCCGATCACAAAACATGATGAACCAATTAAAAAGGAAAAATAATACATCTGGGGTAAAAGGCATTGGCTGGGATAACAAAGTTAAAAAATGGAGAGCTCGTTGTCAGGTTGATGGTAAACGGCAATGCGTTGGATGGTTCAGTTCTCTTAAAGAAGCCGAGAAATCACTGATTAAATTCAGGGAGAAAGGACACGGCGAATTTGCAAACCACGGAGGTGCATGATGCCATCAGAAATCATCGACCAGGCCAACGAGCTGGTAGAGCAGAACATCAACAATGCCATTCAGGCGCACCGTATTAACCGTAACGCGGTATCTGCTGAGTATTGTGAAGAATGCGGCGAGGATATTCCACAGGCGCGGCGAATTGCCGTTCCAGGATGCCAGACGTGCGCTGAGTGTCAGGGCATTATCGAACTGAAGCGTAAACAGAGGGGGATGTGAGGATGATCGGTACACTCAAGCCGGTGCCGAAGGAAAGCTGGCCTGTCAAATTACACGACCCGAAACGCAGTCGGGTATGGGTTAACGCTTATTTTCTGGTTCAGGAATTTCAGGAAGAAGACGGAGTAATTCGTCTTTCGATTAATACCACCAGCACAGGAGCGCAAGGGCGCTGGAAGGATGGCATAAGCTGGGATGCATTGCAGGACATCAAGAACGCATGTGGCTATGAAGACCGTGACGCCGTTGAAATTTACCCGAGCGCTAACGATGTTGTAAACGTCGCGAATATGCGACACCTCTGGATAGTTAAAGACCCTATCCCTTTTGCCTGGCGTCGATAGCAGCTTACAGGCGATTCACTGAGTCGCCTGTTGGGTGCTTAGCACCGATAAGACCAATGTAATTTCCCTGTTTTGCCGCCTGCGGGCGGCATTCTTTTTGCCTGGAGTAAGCCGATGGAAGAAGAAATATTCACCCGGGATGAAGCGGCCGCCTTTCTGAAAGTGGATAAAGGTACTATTGCGCAGTGGATAAAATCCGGTCGTCTCGCTGCCAGCCGCAAAAATCCGGGAAAGAAAAAAAGCCCATATCTGATCTGCAAAACAGACTGTATTGCAGCAGTGAAAAACACGATCCACAATCAACCCGTGAATGCGGTTGATGTGCAGGAGGGTAAAGCATGTCAATCAAACAGCGTGCCGGTACGTGGCACTGCGACTTCGTTACGCCTGGTGGAGTCAGAATTAGACGATCTCTTGGCACAACGGACAAAAGGCAAGCACAGGAGCTCCATGACCAGTTAAAGGCGGAGGCCTGGCGCGTTGACAAAATGGGGGAATATAAGGCGCACACTTTCGACGAAGCGTGTGTGCGTTGGCTGAACGAAAAGCAGCACAAGAAAAGCCTTGATGATGACAAAAGCCGGATCGGATTCTGGCTTATGCATTTCCGTGGGATGGACCTGTCGGCCATTACAGAAGACAGGATTTTGTCTGCGGTCAGCAGCATGGTTAACCGTAAGCACAGAATGAATTGGGAGGCCAGACGTGATAGCTGTTTGCGTCGGGGAAAACCCGTTCCCGAATTCAGGCATAAGCCAGCAGCGCAGGCCACAAAAACGACTCATCTCGCTTTCATCCGCGCGCTGCTGCGTTGCGCGGCCAACGAATGGCGATGGATAGCCAAAGCGCCGAATATCAAATGTCCGGTGCCGAAAAACAAGCGCATTCGCTGGCTGACCAAAGAAGAAGCGGCAAACCTGATCCGTGAGCTGCCGGACCACATGAAGCCTGTCGTTATTTTTGCGCTGGCGACAGGGTTGAGAAGGTCAAACATCACCGATCTGGAGTGGTCGCAAATTGATATGCAAAGGAAGGTGGCCTGGGTGCATCCCGAGGACGCAAAAGCAGGAAGGGCGATTGGGGTCGCCCTGAACGATTCGGCCTGTAAGGTGCTGAGGGATCAGCTGGGGAAACATAACCGCTGGGTGTTTGTTCATACTGAATCATCCGTTCGACCTGACGGAACGAGAACAAAAGCGGTCAGAAAAATGAGGCCTGATGCTAATACGGCCTGGCGCGCTGCGTTAAGGCGGGCAGGAATAGAGAATTTCCGTTTCCATGATCTGCGGCACACCTGGGCGAGCTGGCTTGTTCAGTCCGGCGTGCCACTGTCTGCGTTGCAAGAAATGGGAGGCTGGGAAAGTATCGAGATGGTGCAGCGTTATGCGCATCTGGCACCCAATCACCTTACGCAGCACGCCATGCAAATTGACTCATTTCTGGCTGGGAATGGCACAAATATGGCACAAAGCGCTTTTGCTGATCTGGTGAATATCGCGTGAACCCGCGTGGTTAGTGGTGCCGATAATAGGAGTCGAACCTACGACCTTCGCATTACGAATGCGCTGCTCTACCAACTGAGCTATATCGGCCCTGCGATGCGTTCACGAATGTGAATCACGGGGTAGAAGGTTAAAACTAAGCGAGTGATGCGTCAATGCCCTTGAGAATCAAACGGCTACTTTTGCACCATACTGCTTCATTTCTGCTCGGTTGGGCATACTATCGCAGATAGATTGCCGATATTTCCAACACTTGCACCGTTTTTGGGTACCGTCACCGCAGCCATATTGTAGCGGGTCAAACGGGCTATAAAATGAAGGCTTCGCGCCTGTAAACAGACCGAACGTTGAGGTTACTCGCGAGAGGAATATGCGGCACGCAGAAAGCGTCAGAACCGGAAAATAACCAACGGGCGGTACATCCAATTCTGATGTACCGCCCGTTTTATTTATGCGCGAACAGTATTGTCGCCAAAACCAATCCATTTATAGGTAGTCAGCGCTTCTAAACCCATCGGGCCGCGCGCATGCAGTTTCTGCGTGCTGACAGCCACTTCCGCGCCAAGGCCAAACTGGCCACCATCGGTAAAGCGCGTAGAGGCATTCACATACACCGCCGAAGAGTCCACTTCATTGATAAAGCGGTCCGCATTGCGCAGCGTACGGGTCAGGATGGCGTCGGAGTGCTGCGTACCGTGCTGGCGAATATGATCGATAGCCTCATCCAGATCGGCCACGACTTTCACATTCAGATCCAGCGACAAAAACTCGTTGTCATACTGCTCCGCTTTCACGGCTTCCACTTTTGCCGGGCCGCTTTTCAGCAGCGCCAGCGCCTGTTCATCGGCGTGGAGCGTAACGCCGCTTTCCGCCATCTGCTTGCTCAGCGCAGGCAGGAAGGTCGCGGCAATATCCTGATGCACCAGCAGGGTTTCGACAGTGTTGCAGGTGCTTGGGCGCTGCGTTTTGGCGTTGACGATCACCTTCAGCGCCGGTTCGATCTCGGCAGACTCATCCACCACGATATGACAGACGCCAATACCGCCAGTGATCACCGGGATGGTTGACTGCTCGCGGCACAACTTGTGCAGACCCGCGCCACCGCGCGGGATCAGCATGTCGATGTATTTATCCATGCGCAGCATTTGATTAACCAGTTCGCGATCCGGGCTTTCAATCGCCTGTACCGCACCGGCTGGCAGGCCACACTCTTCCAGCGCCTGCTGAATCACTTTTACCGTGGCCGCATTGGTGCGCCAGGTTTCCTTGCCGCCGCGCAGAATTGCCGCGTTACCGGTTTTCAGACACAGCGAAGCTACGTCCACGGTCACGTTCGGGCGCGCTTCATAAATCACACCGATAACGCCCAGCGGTACACGACGGCGCTCAATGCGCAGGCCGCTGTCCAGCAAACCACCATCGATCACCTGGCCGACCGGATCAGCCAGTTTGCAAACCTGACGAACATCATCGGCGATCCCTGTTAAACGTGTCGGGTTCAGCGCCAGACGGTCGAGCATCGCTTCGCTCAGGCCGTTGCGACGAGCTTCCAGCAGATCCTGCTCGTTCGCCAGCAGGATCTCGTGCGACTGCGCTTCGAGATAATCGGCGATTTTTTCCAGCACGCTATTTTTCTCGCGGCTGGAGAGCAATGCCAGCTTATATGATGCTGCTTTCGCAGCAATGCCCATTTGTTCCAGCATACTTCTGCTCCTTAACGGGTAATCATGTCATCGCGGTGAACAGCGACAGGGCCATATTCATAGCCCAGAATGGCGTCGATTTGCTGCGAGTGGTGCCCGGCAATACGACGCAGCGCATCGCTGTTATAGCGGGTTACGCCGTGGGCAATATCGCGCCCCTGCAAATTACAGATGCGGATCACTTCACCACGCGAGAAATTGCCTGTCACGCTTTTAATACCTTTCGGCAACAGCGAGCTACCACGTTCGAGGATCGCGGCGGTAGCGCCTTCATCAACGGTAATCTCACCCGCAGGCGGCGCGCCGAAGATCCAGCGTTTGCGATTTTCCAGTGGTGAGGCTTGCGCGTGGAAACGCGTTCCCACGGGGATCCCCTCCATCACATCGCCAATTACGCCCGGTTTGCTGCCTGCGGCAATAATAGTGTCGATCCCGGCGCGGCAGGCGACATCGGCAGCCTGCAATTTGGTACCCATTCCGCCAGTACCGAGGCCAGAAACACTGTCGCCTGCAATCGCACGCAGAGCATCATCAATACCGTAAACATCTTTAATCAGTTCCGCATCCGGGTTGTTACGCGGATCGGCAGTGAACAGCCCCTGCTGATCGGTCAGCAACAGCAGCTTATCCGCACCAGCCAGAATCGCTGCCAGCGCAGAGAGGTTATCGTTGTCACCAACTTTGATTTCCGCCGTCGCGACCGCGTCATTCTCGTTAATCACCGGCACGATATTGTTATCAAGCAGCGCACGCAGCGTGTCACGAGCGTTAAGGAAGCGCTCTCTGTCTTCCATATCCGCGCGAGTCAGCAACATCTGCCCGACATGAATACCATAAATAGAAAACAGTTGTTCCCATAACTGAATCAAACGGCTCTGACCGACCGCCGCCAGCAGTTGTTTTGAGGCGATGGTTGCCGGCAATTCCGGGTAGCCCAGGTGTTCGCGCCCGGCGGCAATCGCCCCGGAAGTCACAATTACAATACGATGCCCGGCGGCATGCTGCTGCGCGCACTGGCGCACCAGCTCCACAATATGGGCGCGGTTCAGGCGACGGGAACCGCCCGTTAAAACACTGGTGCCGAGTTTTACCACCAGCGTCTGGCTGTCACTCATGATTCTCTGCCGTTTTTTAGAAAAAATAAGAAATATCGATAGTCGTCAGACGTTGTAACAGGAGTCGCGGCGATTGCCAACCGTCAGTGCAATCAGGCCGCTTTTTTGTTGCGCAGGATCAGCAAGCGTAACGGCAGACTTTGATATTTTTATTACGATCACACTAAAACACATTTTTTTAATGATATTCTTAAGTTGTCATAAATAGTTAATTTTTGGGCGATAAAACCCTTGATGTTTTTCACGGGGTATATGCCCAGCGAATATTAGCGCGTTAGTTAAATCAGGAATCAAAATGAAAAAGAGCACTCTGGCATTAATGGTAATGAGCGTTGTCGCTTCAGCTTCTTCAGTTCACGCGGCAGAAGTTTATAACAAGAACGGTAACAAACTGGATCTGTATGGCAAAGTGAAAGCCGAGCACTACTTCAGCGACGATACCAGCAACGACGGTGATAAAACTTATGTTCGTTTAGGTTTCAAAGGTGAAACTCAGATTAACGATCAACTGACCGGTTTTGGCCGTTGGGAAGCTGAGTTTGCTGGCAACAATGACGAAACCAACAACAACAACACAACAAACAGCCAAAAAACCCGTCTGGCGTTTGCTGGCCTGAAAATGAAAAACGTTGGTTCTATCGACTACGGTCGTAACCTGGGCATACTGTACGATGTAGCTGCCATAACCGATATGTTCCCGGAATTCGGTGGTGACGGTCTGGCACGTTCCGATAACTTCATGACCAAACGTACCACTGGCGTTGCTACTTACCGCAACACCGACTTCTTTGGTATGGTCGACGGTCTGAATATGTCCCTGCAGTACCAGGGTAAAAATGAAAGCAACCGTGCTGTTAGCAAACAAAACGGCGACGGCTGGGGTACTTCTCTCTCCTATAACTTCGGCGGCAGCGCTGTCAGCCTGATTGGTGCCTATGCCAACTCTGACCGTACCAACGCGCAGAACACCGCAGCGTTTGGTCGCGGCGAGAAAGCAGAAGCCTGGGCAACCGGCGTGAAATACGATGCAAATAACGTGTACTTCGCCACCATGTACGGCAACGCTTACAACATGACGCCAGTATCTGCCGCAGCTTCCACCGGTCTGGGTTCAGGTTTTGCTAACAAAAGTGAGAACTTCGAAGCGGTTCTCCAGTACCAGTTCGACTTCGGTCTGCGTCCGTCCCTGGGCTATGTGCTGACCAAAGGCAAAGACCTGGAAAAAGGGGTTGGCAACGAAGATCTGGTTAACTACATCGATGTTGGCGCAACTTACTACTTCAACAAAAACATGTCTGCAATGGTGGATTACAAAATCAACCAGCTGAAAAGCGACAACAAACTGGGTCTGGCGAATGACGACGTTGTTGCCGTTGGCATGACTTACCAGTTCTAAGTTTTTGAACTCGTAACACCCTCGTTATATTAATGCCCTCAACTGAGGGCATTTCTGTAACCTGCTTCAGGTTACAGGCTGGCTAGTGCCAGAGGCCCGATAGGTGAAAGACGATCGGGCCTTTTTTTATTCAGAGGGATTTACGCAGGGAGTTTCAACGATTCGTTGAAATTATCGGCAGGTTCCAGCTTCAGTTCTAAGGACGCCAGCATCTTACGCGCCCGTTCGTGGAAATCACGTAGCGTCTGCTCGAGGCGATCGACCACGTCCTGGTCTTTAATTGCCATCGGCTTCCAGTGCCCTTCTTTATCAAACAGACCAAACTGATAACGATAGGTAAAACGTGTATCCTGCGCTTCCATTTCCATCCACCATCCCCAAAACTCGCGTTTCTCCGGCGCTGGTTTTACGTTGACGCAAACAGCCAGGCAATCAAAGAAAAAGCGGTTATCTTCGCACTGCTCTTCGCGGATATAAGGCCCAAGTGCAGTAAATTTTTTGACCAGTCTGCTTTTCGGATGTCCACTCGGTAACGTCATTGCGATCTCCTTTTGTGAAGCAACTGTTTTACCAAATCAATAGAATTTATCAATCTATTAACGGAAATGATGGTTGATCCATCCGGTTATTTGCTCCAGAGCCTTATCAAAATTGCGATAGACCGGATTAAAGGGGATCTCAAACAGTTTACCCTCACTCGATGACGTACTGATTAAATGCGACTCCTCTTCCGGGCTGAATGGATCATTTTGCCAGAAACCGGAAAGCATCGGCGTTGGGCAACGTCGTCCGAGCAGCCCCTGGGTTTTCAGGGAGTAACGGTTCAACTCAACGCGCAGCGCTTCATCGGAAGCATCATGCATACCCAGGCGGCTGGCCAGGACATCAAGATACATTTCCGGCACCTGCCCCTGGCGTAGCGGCTGGTTAAGCAACGCATGCACTATTGGCCCAAGACACGCCACCGCTTTCAGGCGCGGCGCTTCCAGATAAGCCAGGCGTACCGCCACGTTTGCGCCAAAACGGAAGCCAAACGCCGCGACCCGCGTATGATCGACCCACGGAATATTCGGCAGCGCTTGCAAAACGTGCTGATGCAGCAGGCTCGAATCCTGGGTCAATTTCCATTTCGACGAAAAGCCGACAGAAGGCATATCCAGCGTCAACATCGCCATTCCTTGTGGAGCGAAATAACGCTCGTACAGGGTGTAGTAATCGATTTGCAGGCCATCCAGCCCACCGCACATTAAGACAGTCGGGAAAGGGCCATCACCAGGCGGCATATGCAAAAAGCCGGTCACCGGCGAACCGCCCGGAATGCTGAACACTATCTCCTTGAGCGTCCCTGGCAGGCGCTGTGCCGCCTCTTCATAGGCGCGATTCGCCAGCGCCTGTGCCTGCTCGGCCAGCACATCGCCTTTGATGTGCGGATAAGCCGCCAGGCTGTACAGGCAGGAGGCATGCAGCCAGTGGCGACCGCTCTGCACCGCTTCCTGCTCCTGCATCGCCTTTTGCTGCCAGAGCATAGCCTGCGTGGACCATTCGTAGATCCAGTTACCGCTACGGTAACCGACCACCGTATCGTACAGTTCCGGATCGGTGTGCTCGGCCTGGCTTACCACAATGCGCGACTGCACTTCGAGGATCTCGCGGGCATCAATACCGCGCCAAATCCACATTAAACGGTTGAGCATGCGATACCAGTGCGGGACGTTTTTACCATCCAGCGTTGATAAGACTTGCTGCTGCGTGCCAGCGTTGAATCGACGTACCAGCGTTGAAGTTTCCAGATGCTTGAAACGGGGTTTGAACAGAGTTTCGCTAAGATTGGTTTGTGACATCGCGCGCAGCCTCCATGTATCTTTCACTGGAGGCCATTGTAACCTAAGGCGCTAAAAAAAGAACAACGCCCGGTAGAACCGGGCGTTAGCAGAATATGCGGGAGGAATTAGCGACCACTGATAGGCGGGACGAAAACCACGCCCATATCCCACGGTTGTTCAATCCAGGTATCCTGCGGGATATCAATAACATAATCGTCAACCAGCGGGCGACCTGCCGGTTTCGCGAAAATGGTGACGAAGTGCGCTTTCGGATACATTTCACGAATCGCTACCGCAGTACCTCCGGTATCGACCAAATCGTCAATCACGATAAAGCCTTCACCATCGCCTTCCGCACGTTTCAGCACTTTCAATTCGCGCTGGTTATCGTGGTCGTAGCTGGAGATGCAAACGGTATCAACATGACGAATACCCAACTCACGCGCCAGTAATGCGCCCGGTACCAGACCGCCGCGGCTTACGGCGATAATGCCTTTCCATTGTTCTGAAGGCATCAGTCGGGCGGCCAGTTTGCGTGCGTGAATCTGCAACATGTCCCAGGTGACGACGTATTTTTCGCTCATGTGAAGTGTCCCAGCCCGTGTTTTTACGGCTTAAAAAGTGTTCCAGGGGAAAATAGGTTGCGCGAGATTATAGAGATCTGCGGCACTAAAAACCAGTAGTACCCGGCATTAGCGGCGCTTTTTCCATGTTTACAAGCTCGCAGTCTGGCAAGAAAGTGTTATTCTCAACGCCATCTCGCAAGGTGCCCTTGCGATACCCGTTTATTTAACCCTGTGACCTGCAAGGTAAGTTTCGCAGGCTCTTTGCAAGGAGACTCATCGTGTCTGAACTGTCTCAACTATCGCCACAACCGCTGTGGGATATTTTTGCCAAAATCTGTTCTATTCCGCACCCGTCCTATCATGAAGAACAACTCGCCGAACACATTATGGGCTGGGCGAAGGGAAAAGGTCTCCACGCAGAGCGCGACCAGGTGGGCAACATTCTGATCCGCAAACCGGCCACTGTCGGCATGGAAAATCGCAAACCGGTCGTATTGCAGGCACACCTGGACATGGTGCCGCAGAAAAATAACGACACCGTTCATGACTTCACCACCGATCCGATTCGCCCGTATGTCGATGGAGAATGGGTTAAAGCGCGCGGCACCACGCTCGGCGCGGATAACGGCATCGGTATGGCCTCTGCGCTGGCCGTGCTGGCCGATTCCACAGTACAACACGGCCCGCTGGAAGTGTTGCTGACCATGACTGAAGAAGCGGGTATGGACGGCGCGTTTGGTTTGCAGGCCAACTGGTTGCAGGCTGACATTCTGATTAACACCGACTCTGAAGAAGAGGGTGAAATCTACATGGGCTGTGCGGGCGGAATAGATTTTATCACCACCCTGCCGCTGACCCGCGAAGCCGTACCGGCCGGTTATGAAACCTTCAAACTGACGCTGAAAGGCCTGAAAGGCGGCCACTCCGGCGCGGAAATTCATGTCGGTCTGGGCAATGCCAACAAACTGCTGGCGCGCTTCCTTGCCGGACACGCGGCGGAACTGGATCTGCGCCTGCTCGACTTCACCGGCGGCACCCTGCGCAACGCAATCCCGCGCGAAGCGATTGCCGTCGTTGCTGTTCCGGCCGCTAATGCCGCGCAGCTCAAAACACTGGCCAACACGTACCAGGCAATCCTGAAAAACGAGCTGGAGATGAAAGAGAAGAACCTGGTGGTGCTGCTGGAAAGCGCAAGCAGCGACAAAGCCGCGCTGACCACCGCTTCCCGCGATACATTTGTTCGCCTGCTGAATGCCACGCCAAACGGCGTCATTCGTAACTCAGACGTAGCAAAAGGTGTGGTTGAAACCTCGCTGAACGTCGGCGTGGTTACCCTACAGGACGACAGCGCAGAAATCATCTGCCTGATCCGTTCGCTGGTCGATAGTGGTAAAGATTACGTGGTGAGCATGCTGGAATCGCTGGGCGCGCTGGCTGGCGCGAAAACTGCGCCGAAAGGCGGCTACCCGGGCTGGCAGCCGGATGCGCATTCGCCGGTAATGGCGCTGGTGCGTGAGACTTATCAGCGTTTGTTCAACAAAACGCCGAACATTCAGGTGATCCACGCAGGCCTGGAGTGCGGTCTGTTCAAAAAACCGTACCCGAACATGGACATGGTCTCCATTGGGCCGACCATTACTGGCCCGCACTCTCCGGATGAGCAAGTGCATATCGAAAGCGTGGGCCACTACTGGACGCTGCTGACCGAGCTACTGAAAGCTATTCCGGCGAAATAAGCCCACTGTCCGCGCCACCCGGCGCGGGCATTTACTTATAACCCCAGCACCAGTTGCCGCTCCAGTTGCGGATCCAGCAACGTCACATGCAGCCCTACCAGCCGTACGCCGCGCCCGCCGCGACGCTCATTCCACGTTTTTCGCGCCGTTGCCAGCAGATCCTCTTTATTTAGGCGCGGCCAGACATGTTCATGGGTAGTGAGCTGAAAATCATTAAACTTCAGCTTTACGCCCTGGCGGGCAATCAGCAAATCCGGCTTCACTTTTGCCAGCCGTCGCTCCAGCTCCGGGTATAAATGCTCAATAATCGCTTCGCACTCTTCCCAGTGGTGAATATCGTCTGCCAGCGTACGCTCCACGCCGACAGATTTACGTAACCGCTCGCTACTGATTTCCCGCTCATCAATGCCCTGGCTACGCTCCCACAAAATACGGCCAAATTTACCAAAGCGTTTAAGCAACATCGCCAGGTCGCTGCGCTGCACGTCTTCACAGGTGCGCAGCCCCAGCGTCTCCAGCTTTGCCGCCGACACTTTACCGACGCCTGGGATCTTACTTAGCGGCAGCGTGCGGAGAAATTGCGGAACCTCCGCTGGCGTGATCACATACTGACCGTTGGGTTTATTGAGATCGGAGGCAATTTTGGCGAGAAACTTCACCGGTGCCACGCCTGCCGAAGCCGTCAGTTGTGTTTCATTAAAAATAGTCTGGCGGATCTCCTGCGCCATCAGCGTCGCTGAGCCGTGGCAGTGCGGGCTGCCAGTGACATCCAGATAGGCTTCATCCAGCGAAAGCGGTTCAAATAACGTCGTGTAGCGGGAAAAAATATCGCGGATCTGATTTGACGCTTCTTTATAAGCATCAAAGCGGCCGGGCAGTAGAGTGAGGTGAGGACAAAGTTTCAGCGCCATTGCCGTGGGCATTGCGCTGCGCACGCCAAATTTACGCGCCGGATAATTGGCAGTGCTGATAACGCCGCGCTTAACCCGGCTGCCGCCGATGGCAATGGGGATGTCTCGCAGGGCGGGGTTATCGCGCATCTCAACCGCCGCGAAAAAGCAATCCATATCGACATGTATGATTTTGCGCATGTGTACGCCCTCACAGAACACTGGATAAGTATACAGCATATTCCAGTGAAATGAGAAGACAGTACGTAAAACTGCCGAAAAGAGGGTAATTTAATGGTTACTTCTGCCGTTTTAGTTTCATAATAAGCACCGGCTAAACGGCCAGGTGCTTGAAACGCAAAACAGAACATAATTTTCGCGATGGCGAAAATATCGCCAAAAAAAGATGAAGCGTGGAAGATGAACTCTATTCTGGCTTGCGAAAAAATGCCGTAATGCTAATGTGGGCGCTCCGAAACAGATTAGTCTGAATTTTGGGCATCTTTTTGCCGTCCTGGCAATGTGGTATTCGCTTTATCAAGGAAACAAGTTGTATGCGCAAAATCGCATTGTTTATTGCGATGCTTCTGATCCCGTGCGTCTCGTTCGCTGGCTTAATGAGCAGCAACAGTTCGGTTACGCCGGTAAGCAAAGAATATAAGCAGCAGTTAATGGGGTCGCCGGTTTATATCCAAATCTTCAAAGAAGAGCGCACCCTTGATCTCTACGTCAAAATGGGCGAGCAATACCAACTGCTCGACAGCTATAAAATCTGCAATTATTCCGGCGGCCTTGGCCCGAAACAGCGCCAGGGCGATTTTAAAAGCCCGGAAGGGTTTTACTCCATTCAGCGTAATCAGTTGAAGCCGGACAGCCGCTTCTACAAAGCGATCAACATCGGTTTCCCGAATGCCTATGACCGCACCCACGGCTATGAAGGCAAGTACCTGATGATCCACGGCGCCTGCGTCTCGATTGGCTGCTATGCCATGACGGATTCGAACATTGATGAGATCTTCCAGTTTGTGACCGCCGCGCTGGTTTTTGGGCAGCCGGACGTGCAACTGAGCATCTATCCGTTCCGCATGACCGACGCCAATATGCAGCGTCACAAATATTCGACCTACGCGGATTTCTGGAAACAACTGAAGCCGGGTTATGACTATTTTGCCGCCACCCACGAGCCGCCAGTTGTCTCGGTTGTGGATGGTCGCTATGTCGTCAACAAGCCGCTGAACACCACAGTTCAGCCACAGTTGGCGTCAAACTACGCGCTCCCCCAGACAAAATAACGCCCACTCACCTGGCATAATCTTTTGCCAGGTTTCGTTGCCGGTTAACGGCTGGGTGGCAATCACGGTAACCACATCGTTCGGTGTGGTTTCCCGCTGAAAATCAATTTCAACATCCTGATCCAGCAGTTTCGCCACACCAAACGGCGCACGCCGGGTGATCCAGAACAGATTCGTCGAGCAGAACGCCATCACATAGCGCCCGTCCGATAACAACATGTTGAAAACGCCCTTCTCTCGCAGTTGCGTTGCCAGCGAGGCAATGTACTTAAACACCGCTGTCATATTGCCCGGCGTACGCGGATAACGTTCCGTAAGCTTATGCAGCAACCAGCAGAACGCTTTTTCACTGTCGGTTTCGCCAATTGGGCGAAAATTGCCAGTCTCCAGCGATTTATAGCCATTCAACTGACCGTTGTGTGCGTAAGTCCAGTTGCGTCCCCATAGCTCACGGGTGAATGGATGGGTATTTTCCAGCGCCACTTCGCCACGGTTAGCCTGGCGAATATGCGCAACCACCGAGCGAGACTTGATCGGATAGTCCTGCACCAGCTTCGCGATCGGGGAGTTAAAACTCGGTTGCGGATCTTTGAACGTGCGACAGCCCTTGCCTTCATAAAAAGTGATGCCCCAGCCGTCTTTATGCGGCCCGGTTCCACCACCGCGCTGGACAAGGCCGGTAAAACTAAAACAGATATCGGTCGGCACATTGGCGCTCATACCGAGCAGTTCGCACATACTCACCCCCAAAAACGCCTTAATTCCGGGAAGGCGTAATTGTTGCAGCCAGTTTGAACACGGGCAGCGCGGAAAAACCGGAGCGTACACGGAGTACGTGAGGATTTTGAGCACTGCCCAGGTTCAAGATGGCAAATAAAATAGCCTTCCCTACGCCTTAACCATCTCTTTTTCGATCAACTGAATCAGGATATGAATCACTTTGATATGGATCTCCTGAATACGATCAGCATAACCGAAATGCGGCACACGAATTTCAACATCCGCTGTACCCGCCATCTTGCCGCCATCTTTACCGGTCAGGGTGATAACTTTCATCCCCTTCTCACGCGCTGCCGCCACCGCTTTGATCACGTTGCCGGAGTTGCCGGAAGTGGAAATACCCAGCAGCACGTCGCCTTCACGACCCACGGCTTCCACATAGCGGGAGAAGACATAGTCGTAACCGAAGTCGTTGCTCACACAGGAGAGATGGCTGACGTCGGAGATAGCAATCGCCGGATAGCCAGGACGGTTTTCACGGTAGCGACCGGTTAACTCTTCCGCAAAATGCATAGCATCGCAGTGAGAACCGCCGTTACCGCAGGACAACACTTTACCACCCGCTTTGAAACTGTCCGCCAACAGCACCGCCGCGCGCTGAATCGCGTGAATATTGGCTTCATCTTTCAAGAAATTCGCCAGCGTTTCCGCCGCTTCGTTCAGTTCGTTACGAATCAGATCCTGGTACATGAGGATATCCTTCAGCATAGATGTAAATAACATTGCGCAGTGTACCGGATAGGATCCGGAGCGAGAAGCTAAAGCCACAGCACCTTCGCGTTTTCGTTTTCCGTGCGCAAAAACCCCCCAACAATGTGAACCAGGTTGTAATTATTTTGTAAACACATTGCTAAAAGAAATCTCATCCACTACAACCATAACATCACAAGTGGTCAGACCTCCTACAAGACAGGGAGCTTTTTCTATGATGATTTTGAGCCTTATCGCAACGGTCGTTCTCCTCGGTGTGCTGTTTTATCACCGGGTTAATCTGCTCTTGAGCAGCGTGATTTTACTGGTGTGGACTGCCGCGCTGGGCGTTATGGGGCTGTGGTCTATCTGGGTGCTGCTGCCGCTGGCGATCATTCTGGTGCCGTTCAACCTGCCGCCGATGCGTAAGGCACTGATTTCCGCCCCAGTATTTCGCGGTTTTCGCAAAGTGATGCCGCCGATGTCGCGTACCGAAAAAGAAGCGATCGACGCAGGTACGACCTGGTGGGAAGGCGATCTGTTTCGCGGTAACCCGGACTGGAAAAAGCTGCACAACTATCCGCAGCCGCGCCTGACCGCTGAAGAACAAGCCTTTATCGACGACCCGGTGGAAGAAGCCTGCCGCATGGCGAACGATTTTCAGATCACCCATGAAATGGCCGATCTGCCACCAGAGCTGTGGGCGTTCTTAAAAGAGCACCGCTTCTTCGCGATGATCATCAAAAAAGAGTACGGCGGGCTGGAATTCTCTGCTTATGCGCAGTCCCGCGTGTTGCAAAAACTCTCCGGCGTTTCAGGTATTCTTGCCATCACTGTCGGCGTGCCGAACTCTTTAGGCCCAGGCGAACTACTGCAACACTACGGTACGGAAGAGCAAAAAAATCATTATCTGCCGCGCCTGGCGCGTGGCCTGGAGATCCCCTGCTTTGCGCTGACCAGCCCGGAAGCAGGTTCCGATGCGGGCGCTATCCCCGATACCGGCGTGGTCTGCATGGGCGAATGGCAGGGCGAGCAGGTGCTCGGCATGCGCCTGAGCTGGAATAAACGCTATATCACCCTTGCGCCGATTGCCACCGTACTCGGCCTGGCCTTTAAACTTTCGGATCCGGAAAAACTGCTCGGCGGCGAAGAAGAGTTGGGTATCACCTGTGCGCTGATCCCGACATCAACGCCGGGCGTGGAAATTGGTCGTCGTCACTTCCCGCTGAACGTTCCGTTCCAGAACGGGCCAACTCGCGGCGACGATGTTTTTGTACCGATTGATTACATTATTGGCGGGCCAAAAATGGCCGGTCAGGGCTGGCGTATGCTGGTGGAATGTTTGTCGGTCGGTCGCGGTATTACTCTGCCGTCTAACTCCACCGGCGGCCTGAAATCTGTCGCCATGGGGATTGGCGCTTACGCCCACATTCGCCGCCAGTTCAAAGTGCCAATCGGCAAAATGGAAGGTATCGAAGAGCCGCTGGCGCGTATCGGCGGCAACGCTTACGTGATGGATGCGGCAGCCTCGCTTATCACCTACGGCATTATGCTCGGAGAAAAACCGGCGGTGCTTTCCGCTATCGTCAAATATCACTGCACCCATCGGGGCCAACAATCCATCATTGATGCAATGGATATTGCTGGCGGTAAAGGCATTATGCTCGGCGAAGGCAATTTCCTGGCTCGTGCCTACCAGGGCGCGCCGATTGCCATTACCGTGGAAGGCGCGAACATCCTGACCCGTAGCATGATGATCTTCGGCCAGGGCGCGATCCGCTGCCATCCATATGTTCTGGAAGAGATGGCCGCCGCACAGAATAATGATGTGGACGCTTTCGATAAACTGCTGTTTAAACATATCGGCCATGTGGGCAGTAATAAAATGCGCAGCCTGTGGCTTGGCCTGACGCGCGGTTTAACCAGCGCCACGCCAACCCACGATGCCACCAAACGTTATTATCAGCATCTGAACCGCCTGAGCGCCAACCTTGCACTGCTGTCTGATGTCTCAATGGCGGTGCTGGGCGGCAGCCTGAAACGCCGCGAGCGTATCTCCGCCCGTCTGGGAGATATTCTCAGTCAGTTGTTCCTCGCTTCTGCCGCGCTAAAACGTTATGAGGATGAAGGCCGCCAGGAAGCGGATCTGCCACTGGTACACTGGAGCGTGCAGGATGCGCTGTATCAGGCGGAGCAAGCGATGTGCGATCTGCTGGAGAACTTCCCGAACCGCTTCGTTGCGGGCGCATTAAACCTGGTGATTTTCCCGACCGGTCGCCATTACCGCGCGCCGTCAGACAAGCTGGACCACAAAGTGGCGAAGATCCTGCAAACGCCGAGCGCCACCCGCTCCCGCATCGGGCGCGGCCAGTATCTGGCGCCGAGCGAGCATAACCCGGTGGGCCTGCTGGAAGAGGCGCTGGTCGATGTAATGGCGGCCGATCCTGTTCACCAACGCATCTGTAAAGCGCTGGGCAAAAACCTGCCGTTTACCCGTCTGAATGATCTCGCCCAGCAGGCGCTGACAAGCGGATTGATCACAGCAGAAGAAGCAGCGCTGTTGAGCAAAGCGGAAGTCAGCCGTCTGCGTAGCATCAACGTTGATGACTTTGCGCCAGAGGCGCTAGCGACTCAGCCGGTGATCAACGCGCCGGAAAAGCTGCGCAAACCGGAAGCGGCCTGATGCGGTAATAGCCTGAAAGCATTCTTCCCTTACCAAAACCCGCAACTGCGGGTTTTTTTTTATGTCTTAGCTGCTACAGTGTGCAAATGCTGTCTTACGGGGAGCCAACACTGTGCCTGGTTTGAAAATTACACTGTTACAACAACCGTTAGTCTGGATGGATGGGCCCGCGAACCTGCGCCATTTCGACATCCAACTGGAGGGCGTTACCGGCCGGGATATCATCGTCCTGCCCGAAATGTTCACCACCGGTTTTGCGATGGAAGCGGCGAAACAGTCGATGCCGCAAGACGATGTGGTGGCATGGATGCACAGTAAAGCCCGCCAAACCAATGCGCTGGTTGCGGGCAGTGCTGCGCTACAAACGGACCGCGGGCCGGTAAACCGTTTTCTGCTGGTTGAGCCGGAAGGTAAAGTGCATTTTTACGATAAGCGCCATCTGTTTCGCATGGCCGAAGAGCACCATCACTACGAAGCAGGAAATGAGCGTGTGGTATTTGAGTGGCGCGGCTGGCGCATTCTACCGCTGGTTTGCTACGACCTGCGTTTCCCGGTGTGGTCGCGCAACCGCAACGATTACGATCTGTTGCTCTATGTTGCTAACTGGCCTGCGCCGCGCTCGCTGCACTGGCAGTCACTGCTGGTGGCACGCGCGATTGAAAACCAGGTATGGGTAGCAGGCTGTAACCGCGTCGGCACAGATGGCAATGGTCATCACTACCGTGGCGACAGCCGGGTAATCAGCCCGCAGGGCGAGATTATCGCTACCGCCGAGCCGCACCTGGCAACGCGCATTGACGCCGAAATGTCGCTCAGCGTATTGCAGGAGTACCGCGCGCAGTTCCCGGCCTGGCAGGATGCCGATCCGTTTACTCTGGATTAACGCAGAGTTTGAAGGCCGGATAAGGCGCAGCCGCATCCGGCATGATTCCCTTTAACTCACTAACGCTTGCCCATCTTTGCGGCTTTCAGTCGCCGCAACGTAGTGCCCTTCCGGCATGCGATAGATCACCTGTGCACCACCAAAATGATACCCTTCCAGCGGATCTTCCACCGTAATCCGGTGTCCCCGCGCGCGCAGCCCGGCAATCAGATTGCGTTCAAACGTTGCTTCCACCACCACGTCCCTGCCCTGTACCACGCGCCAGCGAGGCGCATCGATCGCCGCCTGCGGGTTCTGTCCGTGCAACATAATGCGCAGCGCCATCTGCATATGGCCTTGCGCCTGCATCGGCCCGCCCATCACGCCGAAAGACATCAGCGGTTTGCCGTCTTCCCCCATCGCAAAGCCAGGGATAATGGTATGTAATGGACGCTTGCCGCCCGCCAGCGCATTCGGGTGTTGCGGATCGAGCACAAAACCACAGCCGCGGTTTTGCAGGCTGATACCCGTTTCGGGTACCACGACGCCGGAACCAAACCCCATATAGTTAGACTGAATAAACGAGACCATCATGCCGCTGGCATCTGCCGTAGATAGGTAAACCGTGCCGCTTTGCGTCGGCGAACCGTAAACAAAATCGGAGGCCTTATCCGGGTCGATCAACGCCGCGCGGGCTTTTAAATAGTCGTCGCTGAGCAGCAGGTCGGCGGCGAATTCCAGATGATCGGCATCAGCGACGTAACGATCGAGATCGGCCAGCGCCAGCTTCATCGCTTCAATCGACAGATGCAGCGACTGCACCGAATCCGGGTCATAACGACCAATATCGCAGTGCTCAAGAATGCCGAGCGCAATCAGCGTCGCAATCCCCTGCCCGTTCGGCGGCAGCTCCTGCACAGAACCACCAGCAAACGCCCTGGAGAGCAGCGTAACCCAGTCAGCTTTATGGTTTGCCAGATCCGCTTCGCTCAGGTGCGCCCCATGCTCTTTTGCGAAAGCGGCAATTTTCTGCGCCAGTTCACCGCGATAAAACGCTTCGCCGTTGGTTTGCGCAATCAACTCCAGCGTCTTCGCCTGCGCCGGGTTACGGAAGATTTCGCCGATCTTCGGCGCGCGCCCTTCCGGCGCAAAACAGGCGCTAAAGCCCGGCTGATCTTTTAACCTGTTATAGCCACGCTGCCAGAGTTCACCAATCAGCGGTGAAACCGGGAAACCGTTACGGGCATACTCAATTGCCGGTTGCGCCAGTGTGGTCAGCGGCAGCGAACCGAAACGTTCAGCCAGCGCCACCCAGCCGGAAACCGCACCGGGTACGGTAACGGCATTCCAGCCAAGCTCCGGTACCGCATCCAGACCAGCAAACATATCCGCATGCCAGCTCGCCGGGGAGCGTCCGGAGGCGTTCAGACCGTGCAATTCTTTACCATCCCAGACAATGGCAAAGGCATCACTGCCAATGCCGCAACCGGTCGGCTCCACCACTGTCAGCGCCATCGCCGTGGCAATGGCTGCATCCACCGCATTACCACCGAGCGCCAGCATGCGCATTCCGGCTTGCGCCGCCAGCGGCTGGGATGTGGCTACCGCGTTATGTCCCATCATCGGTGCGCGGTATGAGGCATAGCCTACTTTAAAATCAATCGCTTTTGTCATTGAGACTCCTTAGTCGTGGCGAGGATCGAGCGCATCGCGCAGCCCGTCGCCGAGTAAATTAAATCCCTGTACGGTCAGAAAAATCGCCACACCGGGGAAGATAGACATCCAGGGCGCCTGCTCCAGAAAACCTTTGGCGGTATTCAGCATTGCGCCCCAGGAGGGATACGGCGGCTGTTGGCCGAGGCCGAGAAAAGAGAGACTGGCTTCGGTGATGATCGCCGAGGCAATCGCCAGCGTCGCCTGGACGAGGATCGGCGACATCACATTCGGCAGCACATAGCGCAGGATTATCCAGCGATCCGGCAGGCCAATTGCCCGCGCTCCATCGATATACTCTTCGTTACGAATGGCAATCACCTGACCACGCGTCAGCCTGGCGAAGATCGGCATCGCCGACAGGCCAATGGCGATCATGGCATTACTCAGGCTTGGGCCGAGGAACGCGCCGAGAGCGATCGCCATGATCAAAAACGGGCAGGCCAGCAGCGCTTCGATAAAGCGTGAAATCACTCCATCCCAGATCCCCTGGAAAAAACCGGCCAGCAAGCCAAGTGGCACGCCAATAACCACCGCAATCAGCACTGAGATACAACCGGCCAGCAGCGAGGTACGCGCTCCCCAAACCATACGCGACAGAATATCGCGCCCCAGTTCGTCGGTGCCGAACCAGTACAGCTCAGAGGGCGGTTTACGTACCACCAGAAAGTTCGCTTTTACCGGATCGAACGGTGCGATCCACGGCGCCAGTAAAGCGATCAATACGAAGATGCCGACAATCACCGCTCCAATCACCGCACTTTTATTGGCGAGGAATTTCTTCAGTACCCGGTTTTCCGTGCGCGGCAGCGACGCCGCCACGCCCGTAGTGGTCAGTTCCGCCATTATTCGCTCCGCATTTTTGGGTTAATCAGCACGTACAGCACATCGGCCAACAGATTGAGCAACAGGAAGCCAATCGCCACCACCAGCACCACGCCCTGCACCACCGCGTAATCACGGTTGAATACCGAGTCGACAATCATTTTGCCGAAGCCTGGAATGGTAAATACCTGCTCGGTCAGCACCGCACCGCCCAGCAGTTCGCCAAACAGCAGCGTGGTCAGGGTGATCACCGGCACCAGCGCATTACGAAATGCGTGCTTCATGATCACTGCCTTTGGTAACAGCCCCTTCGCTCTTGCGGTGCGGATGTAATCCGCTTTCAGGACAGCAATCATTGATGCGCGGGTGTGGCGCATTAAGGTTGCCGCCAGCCCGGTGCCAAGCACCAGTGAAGGCAGCAGCAAGGTGCGCAGGTTCTGCAACGGATCCTCGCTGAAGGGAACAAAGCCCGACGCGGGTAGCCATTGCAGATTGACGGAGAAAATCAGGATCAGCAAAATCCCCAGCCAGAAGTGCGGCACCGAGATGCCGGAAATAGCGACAAAGTTAGTGCCGTGATCGATCCAGCTATTCCTGTTCACTGCTGCCGTAATCCCCATGCTGATGCCGAACAGCAGCGCGAAGATCATCGCCAGCAAGGACATCTCCAGCGTAACGGGCAGTTTGGTGGCGATCAGATGTGTCACCGTCTCCTGAGTGCGTAAGGAGACGCCAAGATCCCCCTGCAAGGCGCGGGTGAGCCAGTGGAAATATTGCACCGGGATCGGCGCATCCAGATTCAGCTCCGCGCGTAGCTGGGCGATCACCGCCGGATCGCGCTCTTCCCCAAGCATGGCCGTCAGCGGATCGCCGGGCAGCAGCTTTTGCAGCCCGAAGACCATCATACTGACCATCAGCAGCGTCGGGATGGCGAGCAGCAGGCGTTTGCATATCAATTCCAGCATGGTATCTCCTTACAACTCCCATTACTTCGCGAAGGTCATACCTGCCAGACGCACAATGCCGTCCGGGTAAGGTTTAAAGCCCTCTACTTTTTTATTCAGCCCAAAAATGCGCGGCTCAAAGTAGAGGTATGCAATCGGCATATCTGTTTGCAGTTGTTTAACAACGTTCTCATACAGCCCTTTTCGGGTGGTCGGATCGTTATGCAGACGCGCCTGCGTCAGCCAGTCATCCACCTGCGCATTGCTGTAGCGGCCATCGTTGAGGGTGCCTTTGCTATGAATAAAGCCGAAGATACTGCCGTCTGGATCCGGGCGGCCAGACCAGCCTGAGTAGCTGAGCTGGAAGTCCCCTCTTTGCTGGCGATCCAGTAGCGTAGCGAATTCGGTCATTTGCAGATTGACGTTAAAACCGGCTTCGGCGGTCATCGCCTGTAACACCTGCGCTACTTGCTGCGAAGTTGGGTTATTCGGCACCAGCAGCGAAACGGTGATCGGCGTCTGCACGCCTGCCGCTTTCAGCAACGCTTTGGCTTTTTCGACATCGCGCGGCGGCACTGGCAGGTTAACGTGATACGGGCTGACCGGTGAGAACGGCTGGTTCGCCGGGGCATAGAGGCCTTCAAATACCACCTGGTTTAACGCCTCGCGGTCAATCGCCTGCGAGAACGCTTCACGCACGCGTGCATCTTTAAACGGATCGTTAGCCGGAACTTTGCCATTGTTGATGTTAAATGTGATGCCCTGATACCCCAGCCCGGTCACCTTTGCCAGTTTTAATTTGCCATCGTTCTCTACCGTTTTCACATCGCTTGGTACAATGCCTTCGCTCAGATCCAGGTCACCTGCGCGCAGGTTCGCCAGGCGCACCGAGGCATCCGGGATCGGCAGATAAATCACTTTGTCGAAGTGATAAGCGCCTTTGTTCCAGTAGTTGTCAAAGCGCGAAAGCACGATGCGATCCTGCGAAACGCGGCTGTCGAACTTGTATGGCCCGGAGCAGACCGGATGCGCGGCGAAGTCCGGTTTTTTCGCAGCCGTGGGTGCCAGCATCGCGCCTGCGCGGTCGGTAAGCTGCATCAGCAGCGCCGAATCCGGCGTTTTCAGATGCAGAGTGATTTGCATCGGTCCTGTCACTTCCACAGATTCCACCGAGGAAATCTCGCTTTTGCGCAGCGAGCCCGGCAGCGTCAGGGCGCGGTCGAGGCTGAATTTCGCGGCGGCGGCATCAAATTTCTCGCCATCATGGAAAGTTACGCCATCGCGCAGGTCCATGGTCAGGGTTTTGCCGTCTTCGCTCCACGACCACGCTTTCGCCAGCCCCGGCACCACTTTCAGGTTTTCATCGACGTCCACCAGCCGATCGCACAGCGAAGCGAAAACAAAGCGGCCATAGTAGGTGCGCGCCAGGTGCGGATCGAGCATGTCCGGATCTGCACCTAAACCAATGCGCAGCACACTTTCAGCCTGGGCCGGTAGCACCGCGCCCAGCAACATAACACTTCCCAGAACGGTCAAAAGAGAATTACGTACAATCATTATTTTTTCCTTTAAAGGGATGAGTGAGAGGCCGCGTGTTCGAACAGCGCACGGCGGCGCAGGAACGCAGCGGAGGGTGGAGCAATCTGGATGACCGTGCGGTCCCGGTTGAGCTCCTGCCAGCGGTGGCAGGAGACCTGGCGGCCGCCTTCAAGTACCTGAGCAATCGGTTCGCGTTGCCGACACTCATCGGTGACGTGCGGGCAACGGGTATGAAAACGACATCCCTGCGGCGGGCTGGCCGGATTGGGCAAATCGCCCTGTAACAACGGCATCTCACGCTTGAGGCCGGGCTGGGTCTGCGGCGCAGAGGCGATCAGTGCCTGCGTATACGGGTGCAGCGGCGCGTCGAAGATCTCATCGACGGTCGCCATTTCGACGATCTGCCCGAGGTACATCACCGCCACGCGATCGCTCATATGGCGGATCACCGCCAGCCCATGCGCGACGATGATCATCGTCAGCCCAAGTTGCTGTTTCAGGTTTTCCAGCAGGTTTACCACCTGTGCCTGCACCGAGACATCCAGCGCGGACACCGGTTCATCGCCCAACAGCAGCTTCGGCCCGGAAGCCAGTGCACGGGCAATGCCAATACGCTGGCGCTGCCCACCGGAGAATTCATGCGGGAAACGCCGCGCCCAGGCCGCAGGCAGACCAACGGTCGCAAGCAGTTCGGCAACGCGCGCCTGGCGATCTGTTTTGCCCATTTTCTGATGCAGCCACAGAGGTTCGCCGACGATCTGTTCCACAGTCATACGAGGGTTTAGCGAGGCAAAGGGATCCTGAAAGATGATTTGCAACTCGCGGCGCAACTGGTTTAACCGCGCGCCGCTGGCGTGAGTGATCTCTTCGCCCTGGTAGTAAACGCGCCCTTCGGATGCCGCCAGCAGACGTAACAGCAGACGGCCAAGCGTCGATTTACCAGAACCGGACTCGCCCACAATCGCCAGCGTTTCACCGGGATAGACGGCGAGCGAAATGCGATCGACTGCCGTGACAAAGCGTTTTGGCGCGAACAGGCGTGTCGCGCCAACAAAGCGTTTGCTGAGATCGTGGGCCTCAAGGATCGGTGTGCTCATGCGGTTTCTCCCAGCGCAATATGTTGTTCAAGGGGAACGCGGAAACAGGCCGCCTGATGGCCCCGCCCCAGCGGCTGTAGCGCTGGCTTTTCCGCGTGGCAGCGACTCTGCGCAAACGGGCAGCGTGTGGCGAAACGGCAACCTTTTGGCATCGCTTCCGGTAACGGTACGGTGCCGGGAATGGTGGAAAGCTGGCCCTTGCGCGCGCCCAGCGAGGGGATCGAGCCCATCAGACCGATGGTGTATGGATGCTGCGGATCGGCAAAAATCGCCTCCACGCTGCCCTGCTCGACCACTTGCCCGGCGTACATGACGGCGACTTGTTGGGCGACTTCCGCCACCACGCCGAGATCGTGGGTGATCATCAATACTGCCGTGCCGGTTTCAGCTTTCAGGGTGTTGAGCAGCGCCAGGATCTGCGCCTGAATAGTGACATCCAGCGCGGTTGTCGGTTCGTCGGCAATCAGCAGACGCGGGTTATTAATCAGCGCCATGGCAATCATCACGCGCTGGCGCATCCCGCCAGAGAGCTGGTGCGGATACGCTTTCAGGCGCATCTCCGCCGCCGGGATTTGTACCTTTTCGAGGATCTGTAGCGCGATATCCCGCGCAATATGCCGGGAGACATGCTGGTGACGCATCACCGCTTCACTCAGTTGATCGCCAAGGGTGAATGATGGGTTCAGCGACGTCATCGGCTCCTGAAAAATCATCGCCAGTTCATTGCCGCGCAGGTCAGCATATTCCCTCGGTGAAAGCTGGCGCAGATTGTGGCTGCGAAACTGCATTTCGCCGCTGAGGATCTGCGCGCTGCTGGGCAACAGCCCCATCAACGCCAGCGAGGTAATGCTTTTACCGCAGCCAGATTCCCCCACCAGCGCCAACGTTTCCCCACTTTTTATGGTCAGTGAAATACCGTCCAGTACACTGACCGGGCTACCGACGAACTGGACTTTCAGGTTGTGCAGACGCAGGACGGGCGCGGGATCGTGAAAGGGAATGGTGGTCATAGCGTATCGTCCTCGAGATGAATGGCCTGGATCAGGGCATGTTGCAGGTCGAGCAGATGTTCACGCATCGCCAGGAAAGCCTCCTGCGGCTGACACTGCCGGATGGCCTGCATGATGCGGTGGTGATGATCGTTATAGCGTTCGACCTTCGCCGGGGTACGCGCCATCTCCCGCAAATGGTGCCAGGCAGGTTCGCGACGCACGGCGTCAATAGCGTCAAAAAGACCGAGCATCAAACGGTTTCCCGCCGCTTCAGCAATGGCCCGGTGAAAAGCGCTGTCCCATAGCTCATTTAGATCCGGATCGTCCGGATTGACGTTATCGATGCGTTCCAGCATGCGCTGCATCAGTGCCAGGTTTTCCGGATTGGCGCGAAGTGCCGCCAGCCGCGCAAGCCCCGGCTCAACCTGCAAGCGCGCTTCCATCACTTCCAGCATGTTGGTTTGTTGCACCAGTCCCTGGAGTGCCAGAGGCGCGACCGGCGCAGCAGGGCCAATAAATGTGCCTTTGCCCTGCTTACGCCAGATCCGTCCTTCTTCTTCCAGCACGTCCAGCGCGCGGCGTACTTCTCTCCGCCCTATACCTAAGCGTTCAGCCAGTTCACGTTCTGTGGGCAATGGAGTCCCTGGTGTTGACTCATGTTGATGAATAAGCCCACGAAGTTGTTCAAGCGCCGTACTGGAATTTGCCAGATAGCGTGACGGTTTTTCCATATTGGTTCATCCGTATTTGGCGTTATCTTTTTCTTTAATTACAGAATGTTAAGTAGTTAATCTTCTATGTGCTGCCTTTATAACTAAGCAATTACTGAACCAATTACGTATTGGTTCAGTTATATTTTTGAAATTTTTGTTAATACTTTGATTTATTAATGTTTATTTTTTGCAGGCGAGAAGAAGGAGAAAAAGTGGTGTGGTTTGCTGAGCGCAAAACGCACAACTTTAGTGCAAGGAATGCACCAGAACGGGAGGAGTTGCCCGGCCTGCATCGCTGGCTTGTGGCGCAGGCCGGATAAGGCGGAGCCGCTATCCGGCATTTTGGGCGTATCGTGGAAAGGTTCCGTTCACCATACGTGCGGGAGTTTCTGTAACCCCTGATGCGGTGAACGGGATAAGGGGCGCTTACCGCGCTCCCCTTATCAATCCCCGCGGCCCCACGGGAAATCGGTGCTGCGCACTGCGCTCACCTCCCGGTCATCTGCCTGCGGTCGGCTCAACTCGCCGTCCATGGCTCGGTTCGCCTCTGGACGCCATCCAGGGCGTCCAGACCTTGTCATCTGCCCTCCGGCTCGCCGATTTCAGCGGGGACTCAACCCCATCGCTTCAGCCTTTTTATTCATCGAGGGAAAGGTGTCGCTGCAGGGAAATACCCGGTGGCGCTGGCGCTTACCGGGCTTACATTGTTGGCCGTGGCGCAGGCCGGAGAAGGCGGAGCCGCTTATCCGGCAGATTTGCGGCTAAAGCTGTCCGGCGCGGCGGGCGGCGGTACGCGCCAGCGCGGCCCAGTCGAGATGCCCTTCATCATGGGCCAGGCTTTCCACATGCGCGGCGCGCAGCGTACCAGCAATCGCCATTGGCACATTCACCCGCTCGGCGGCATCCTGCGCCAGACGCACATCTTTCAACCCCAACGCCAGCTTAAATCCGGCAGGCTCAAAGGTATCGCTGGCAATCGCCTGGCCGTAACCTTTATAAACCGGCGCGGCAAACAGCGTGGAAGTGACTAAATCAATGAAATCGGCTTTACTGACCTCATGCCCCTGCACCAGTGCAACCGCCTCTCCCATCGTGCCAATGGCGCTGGCGATCATAAAGTTGGCCGCCAGCTTAGCGGCATTCGCCTGCTCCGGCCGTTCTCCAAGATACCAGGTCTTCTGACCCAGCACATCCAGCAGCGGCTGCACCTTTGCCAGCAGCGCACTATCGCCAGCCGCCAGAATATTTAACTGCCCCGCTTCAGCAACATTTACCCGCCCCAGTACCGGCGCGGCAAGATAACCGATATTACGCGCCCGGTGCAGTTGTGCCAGTTCCACCGCCAGATCGACAGAGATAGTCGCCATATTCAGGTAGATAGCACCAGGTTTCAGCGTCGCCAGCACATTGCCCTCAAGCACGACGCTGCGCGTGGCGTTGTCGTCCGCCAGAATAGAAATAACCACATCAGCATCCATCACCGCGTCTGCGGCCGTTTCCGCCGCAGTGGCGCCCAGCGATGCCAGTTTCTCGCGCGGCCCGGCGGAACGGTTCCAGCCCTGAACCTGATAACCGGTTTTGACCAGATTCGCGGCCATTGGCAACCCCATGGTGCCAAGCCCCAGAAACGCAATCTTCATCACAATGCTCCTGTTGTTAGGTGACTGTGTTTAACTATAAAAAAGGCAAGGATTTCTCCCTGCCTCATTGTGTTTCAAAGTTTGATGCTGCCCTGTCAGCCTTCGTGCAGTCCACATTCTCGTTTCAGACCGAAGAAGCGCGTCTCTTCTTCCGCCATGCCAGGCTCCCATTTGCGGGTGGTGTGCGTATCGCCTACGGACAGATAACCCTGATCCCACAGCGGGTGATACTTCAGGCCGTGTTTTTGCAGGTACTGGTATACCGTGCGATTATCCCAGTCGATAATCGGCAGCACTTTAAATACGCCGCGCTGGATGGCCAGCACAGGCAGATTGGCGCGGCTACCGGATTGTTCACGGCGCAGTCCGGCAAACCAGGTTTGCGCGTTCAGCTCAGCAAGGGCGCGGTTCATAGGTTCAACCTTGTTGATTTCATTGTATTTTTCAATACCTTCAACGCCCTGTTCCCACAACTTACCGTAACGCGCTTCCTGCCACGCGGGGCTTTGTTCTGCCCGGAATACTTTCAGGTTCAGCTTAAGTTTGTCCGTCAGCTCGTCGATAAACTGGTAGGTTTCTGCAAACAGGTAGCCGGTGTCAGTCAGGATCACCGGAATGTTCGGCTGAACCTGGTTTACCAGATGCAGGCTCACCGCCGCCTGGATACCGAAGCTGGAGGAGAGCACATACTCGCCCGGCAGGTTTTCCAGCGCCCAGCCGACACGCGCTTCGGCGCTCAGCTTTTCGAGTTGCGCATTGGTTTCAGCAAGCTGAAGCACACGTTCAACTTTCGGCAGTTCATTCAGCGCATTCAGATCGAGTCTGGACATAAGTTCCTCACCGTGTTCATTGCCTGATGGCACTTCGCTTATCAGGCCTACAAATTACGCAAACCGTAGGCCGGATAAAGCGTTTACGCCGCCATCCGGCATCGCTGCATTATTCCCAGAAATCGCGCGCCGGATCGAGTACCGGACGGACGATCCCGGCACGAATGGTGAAATCGCCGAAGCCTTCACCCTCTTCACGTTCGCTTGCCCAGCGTGCAATCAATTCATCAAGCGTCGCCAGAATTTCCGTTTCGGTGATATTTTCCCGGAACATACGCGGAATACGCGTGCCGATGCGGTTGCCGCCAATATGCAGGTTGTAGCGCCCCGGCGCTTTACCAACCAGGCCCACTTCCGCCAGCATCGCGCGGCCGCAGCCGTTCGGGCAACCTGTAACGCGCAGCACGATATGATCGTTGCCAACGCCATGTTTCTCCATCACCGCTTCCACTTTATCAACAAATGAAGGCAGGAAACGTTCTGCTTCGGCCATGGCCAGCGGACAAGTCGGGAAAGACACGCAGGCCATGGAGTTTTCACGCTGCGGTTTCACCGCATCCATTAGCCCGTGGCTGTGCGCCAGTTTTTCGATTTTCGCTTTCTGGCTTTCCGGCACGCCGGCCACAATCAGATTCTGGTTTGCCGTTAAACGGAAATCGCCTTTATGGATCTTAGCAATTTCCAGCAGACCAGTTTTTAGCGGACGGCCCGGATAATCCAGAATACGGCCGTTTTCAATAAACAGCGTCAGGTGCCATTTATTATCGATACCTTTAACCCAGCCAATGCGATCGCCGCGACCGGTGAATTCGTACGGGCGAATCGGTTCGAATTTGATCCCCGCGCGGCGTTCCACTTCCGCTTTGAAGGTGTCGATGCCAACACGTTCAAGTGTGTATTTGGTTTTGGCGTTTTTACGGTCGGTACGGTTACCCCAATCGCGCTGGGTCGTGACCACCGCTTCTGCCACCACCAGCGTATGCTCCAGCGGTAGATAACCAAACTCGCTCGCGGTACGGGCGTAGGTTTTTTTATTTCCGTGTTCAATGGAAAGCCCGCCGCCCACCAGCAGGTTAAAACCGACCAGCTTGCCGTTTTCCGCAACCGCAACAAAGTTCATGTCGTTGGCGTGCAGATCCACGTCGTTCTGCGGCGGAATGACCACTGTGGTTTTGAACTTACGTGGCAGGTAAGTTTTACCTAAGATAGGCTCTTCATCCGTGGTCGCCACTTTCTCGGCGTCGTGCCAGATCTCGGCATAAGCGCGGGTACGCGGCAACAGATGCTCAGAGAGCTTTTTCGCCCACTCGTAGGCTTCTGCATGCAGTTCAGACTCTACCGGGTTCGACGTACACAGCACATTACGGTTAACGTCGTTGGCGGTCGCCAGCGCGTCAAGCCCGACTTCGTGCAGCATCTGGTGTGCCGGTTTGACGTTCTTTTTCAGAATGCCGTGGAACTGAAACGTCTGTCGGTTGGTCAGGCGAATGCTGCCGTAGAGGGTCTTATCATCGGCAAATTTATCTATCGACAACCACTGCTTCGGCGTAATGATGCCGCCCGGCAGCCGGCAGCGCAGCATCATCGCGTGGCGAGGCTCCAGTTTCTGCTCGGCGCGTTCGGCACGAATATCGCGATCGTCCTGCTGATACATGCCGTGAAAACGGATCAGCAGAAAGTTGTCGCCGTTGAAACCGCCAGTCAGGCCGTCGTGCAGATCTTCTGCAATCGTGCCGCGCAGATAGTTGCTTTCGAGCTTCAGACGCTCGGCGTCGGCCAGTTTACCTTCGACCACCAGTGGGCCGGGATGTTTTTCACTCATTAGTAGACATCTCGCTGATAACGGCGCTCAACGCGCAGCTCACTTAAAAATTCATCTGCCGCTTCGGTATCCATACCACCGAATTCGGCAATCACGTCCAGTAAAGCCTGCTCGACATCTTTCGCCATGCGATTGGCATCGCCGCAGACATAAATGTGCGCACCGTCATTGATCCAGCGCCACAGCTCTGCGCCCTGTTCGCGCAGTTTGTCTTGTACGTAGACTTTTTCTTTTTGATCGCGGGACCAGGCCAAATCAATACGATTCAGCACGCCCTCTTTAACGTAACGCTGCCACTCCACCTGATAGAGGAAATCTTCAGTAAAGTGCGGATTGCCAAAGAACAGCCAGTTTTTACCCGGCGCTTCATCGGCTGCACGTTGTTGAATAAAGGCGCGGAACGGCGCAATGCCAGTGCCCGGGCCAATCATAATTACCGGCGTTTCCGGGTTGGCTGGCAGACGGAAGTTATCGTTGTGCTCAATGAACACCCGCACTTCGCCCTCTTCTTCCACACGATCCGCGAGGAAGCTGGAAGCACCGCCCGTTCGCGCACGCCCTTCCACTTCGTAACGCACCACGCCGACGGTAACATGCACTTCGTTTTCCACTTCCGCCTGCGAAGAGGCAATAGAGTAGAGGCGCGGCGTCAGCGGGCGTAGCAGATCAATCAGCGCTTGCGCATCAAGCTGTGCCGGAGAGAAACGTACCATATCAACAATAGGCGTTGTTGCAGCATAGTGCTGCAACTGGGCTTTATCACCCACCAGCGGCAACAACGTTTCGCTGCGAGTCAGAGTGGCATAATTTTCCACGATATTGGTGGTGTTGACCGTCAGTTCGAAGTGCCACTGTAACGCTTCATCTAGCGGCAGGGTTTTACCGTCAACCGTAACCGGCTCATCACCTTTCAACCACAACAGTTCCACCAATTCTTTTACCAGGGCTGGATCGTTCTCATACCAGACACCCAGCGCGTCGCCCGGCTGGTAGCGCAGCCCTGAATCCCCAAGATCGATTTCGATATGGCGGACATCTTTTTCAGAGTTACGACCGGTGATTTTCTGGTTCACGGAGAAACTCGCCGCCAACGGCGCTTCTTTTGTATAGGGGCTGGAGAAAACCTCGTTCACCGCGCCCGTCGCACTCACCACGGCCTGCGCCGGAGAGTCTTTCGGTACGCGAGCTTTCAACACCTCAACGATACGCGCACGCCATTCGGCAGCCGCAGCCTGATACTCGACATCGGCATCAACGCGATCCAGCAGGCGCTCCGCGCCCAGTTCAGCAAGTTTGCTGTCGAAGTCTTTCCCCGCCTGGCAGAAGAATTCATATGAAGTATCGCCAAGGCCGAATACCGCAAAGGCAGTGCCATCAAGTTTTGGCGCTTTTTTCGAGAACAGGAACTTATGCAGCGCAACAGCTTCTTCTGGCGCTTCGCCCTCGCCCTGAGTAGAGGCCACCATCACCAGCAATTTTTCGTTAGCGATTTGTTTGAACTTGTAATCACCAGCGTTGACCAGATTGACGTTTAGTTTCGCCGCCAGCAGATCGTCGCGCAGTGCTTCCGCCACGCGGCGGGCATTGCCAGTTTGCGATGCGGAGATCAGCGTAATTGCCGGGATCTCTGGCGCAGATGTCGGTACGGTAGTCGCTGCTGCGGACTGTTGGTTCAGTACGCCCCAGAAATAACCAGAAACCCAGGCTAACTGGGTGGGCGTCAAATCAGTGGTTGCGGCCTGAAGGCGCGCCAGTTGCTCCGGGTTTAGCGGCAGCAACGCAGAAGGTGGAGCCTGAGTTGTCATGCGTTGTTATGTTCCAGTAGCGAAAATTCCCCTCCGTTTTGCAGACAGCCTTTTTCACGGTCAACAACGCAAAACGATAAGGGGATATAATTTTAAAAAACGAAGTAAAGCTAAGGTTAACGGCGGGATAATAACAATTAAAGAAAGGTTGGAAATAATAAATAACCAAAAGAACTAACCTGTTTTAACTATAGGAAATAACACTAAAACTGGTTAATTAACCTATTGAATTGTAATAATAAAATAAATTCAGGTTAGCAGTTTCTTGCGGGTAAACACTTTTAGTGATTTTAGTTAATGCTAAAAAAGGTCATTTCCGCTACTATGCGGCGGTTTTTTGTCAGTCTGAGAGTGCATTATGTCGACCACGTTGTTTAAAGATTTCACCTTTGAGGCCGCTCACCATTTACCGCATGTCCCGCAAGGGCATAAGTGCGGCCGTCTGCATGGCCACTCCTTTATGGTGCGCCTGGAGATCACCGGCGAGGTGGATCCTTATACCGGCTGGATCATGGACTTCGCCGAACTGAAAGCGGCGTTTAAGCCGTTGTATAACAGGCTGGATCACTACTATTTGAATGAGATCCCGGGCCTGGAAAACCCCACCAGCGAAGTGCTGGCGAAGTGGATTTGGGATCAGATGAAGCCGGTTGTACCGCTGCTGAGCGCAGTCATGGTGCAAGAAACCTGCACCGCAGGTTGCGTCTATCGCGGCGAATAAGCGAGTCGGTCATTTCTTCCCAAAGATGTCTGCCCGACAGCCGTTAGCAAACCTGAAAGCCGCCGACCACGGCCAGCACATGGCCGTTGACATAATCCGCAGCGCGGCTTGCAGTAAATCCCCATCAACCCTGCTAACAACCCGCCAGGACTTATCAGGCAATATTCAGGTACTTATGTGTCTGCATCGAGAGCCGCCAGTTGCGGGCGATACAGGTTTCAATACACAGGCGGGTTGCATCCTCTTTCTGGCTGATGGGCTGCAAGGCAATCACCCGCAGCTTGTCATCGGTTAACTTCGCCAGCAGCTCGTCCAGCGCTTCAATATCGCGCATGCGTCCAACCGGATGCTTAATTTCATCTGCACGCTCCAGCGCCTGCAACAGTACATCGTAGCCGCCGCGCATGTTCACCTTCGGCGATACCGTCACCCAGGCGGAATGGGAAACGCGTACTTCATGCGTGCCGCTGGTTTCTATCTGGCAGCTAAAACCGTTCAGCTCAAGCAGGCTGGTGAGCGACGTCAAATCATGGATGCAGGGTTCGCCGCCAGTGATCACCACATGGCGCGCCGTCCAGCCCTGGCGCGCAATAATCGCCAGCAGATCTTCACTACTGGCCGCTCCCCACTTATCGCTCTCTTTGGTTTTCGCAAGGATGCTGAACAGCGACACTTCCCGATCCGCAAGCTTATCCCAGGTGTGTTTGGTGTCGCACCAGGCGCAACCAACCGGGCATCCCTGTAGACGAATAAAAATGGCAGGAACGCCGGTAAAATAACCCTCGCCTTGCAGGGTCTGGAACATCTCGTTAATCGGGTACTGCATAGTCAACTCTGATCGGAAATAAACACTAATTATTGCAGATCCTGGCTTAACCTTCATAGCCTTTCGCGGTATTGCGCTTTTTCGCCATCGACCACCGCAAAAATAATGTAAGCATTTGTGTTTTTCGTCACACTTCAACGCAAATTGTCATCGCGATGTTGCGTTGTCAATAAAAATATAAAATGTTTAAAATCAATTAGTTATTTTTTTGACGTTTCGTGCTGGAATTAATTGCTTACCGCAGTTGTCAAATGCAAATCCCCTGCGCTCCTTTTCTTAAAACAACCTTAAGAAACCCCGATTTTCCGCTCTACTTTATTGATATGGCGTTTAGCTTTCCGTGCTTACAATCCACCCTGGCAAGGCTGGAGAGAAAGCATTCATGAAAACATTATTAATAACGGGTGTGACGGGATTTCTGGGTGGAGCGGTATTGGAAAAAATCCTCCACGGCAGTGAAGCCATAAATTTACTGCTGTTGGTAAGGGCAGAAGACAAAGAGGCCGGGCTTGAGCGCGTTAAAAACAACATGCGCAAGTTTGGTCTGACAGATGCAGTGCTCAGCAAACTTGATACTTCACAAATCCTGATTGGGGATTTGGGCGAGCCGGAAGGCTTCATCAACGAGCCTGCACTGGACAACGTCACTCACGTGCTGAACTGCGCGGCGGTTGCCTCTTTTGGTAATAACCCGCTGGTCTGGAAAGTGAATGTCGAGGGGACGCTGGCCTTTGCCCGCAGAATGTCGCAGGTGGCAGGTTTGCAGCGTTTTCTGCACGTCGGAACAGCGATGTCCTGCACGCCGGAACCGGATTCGCTGGTGCCGGAAAGCGCAGAGTTTCACGAGAATGCAGAGCATCTGGTGGCCTATACGCGCTCCAAATCGACCATTGAGCAACTGATGCGCCAGGAGTGCCCGCAGATGCCGCTGGTGATTGCCCGCCCTTCTATCGTCGTTGGACACACACACCACGGATGTCTGCCATCAACCAGTATTTTCTGGGTCTTCAGTATGGGGCTGATGCTGCAGAAGTTTATGTGCTCTCTGGAAGATCGCGTCGATGTTATCCCGGTCGATTATTGTGCCGATGCATTACTGATGCTGCTTGAAGGCCAGATCGCTCAGGGCGAAGTGGTGCATATTTCTGCCGGTGAAGAGAACAGCGTGCGTTTTGCTGATATCGATAAAGCGATGGCACGAGCGCTGGAAAAAGCGCCAGTGGGCGATAAATACGCGCAGGTCAGTTACGAGACGCTGGTGAAGATGCGCCGCGAGCTGAAGGGTATTTTTGGCCCCTGTAATGAGCGGTTGATGTTGAAAGCGATGCGTTTGTATGGCGCCTTCGCCATGCTCAACGTGCGTTTCAGCAACGATAAGCTGCTGAGTATGGGTATGCCGAAGCCACCTCGCTTTACGGACTATATTGCCCGTTGCGTACAAACGACGCGTGGGCTGACAATCCCGCAGCAGATGGAAGTGGATTTCAAATAGTCCCCCAAAAAAAATGCCAGTCAGATGACTGGCATTTTTCATTTCACCAAGGCTTAGCGATTACGCCTGACCTTTGATCTCTTTACGACCGTTGAACGGAGCCTGTTCACCCAGCGCTTCTTCGATACGAATCAGCTGGTTGTATTTAGCAACGCGGTCAGAACGGCTCATAGAACCGGTTTTGATCTGGCCAGCAGCGGTACCAACAGCCAGGTCAGCAATGGTAGCGTCTTCAGTTTCGCCAGAACGGTGAGAGATGACAGCAGTGTAGCCAGCGTCTTTCGCCATTTTGATCGCAGCCAGAGTTTCGGTCAGAGAACCGATCTGGTTGAATTTGATCAGGATGGAGTTAACGATGCCTTTTTCGATACCTTCTTTCAGGATCTTAGTGTTGGTTACGAACAGATCGTCACCAACCAGCTGGATTTTGTCGCCCAGAACTTTGGTCTGGTATGCGAAACCCGTCCAGTCAGATTCGTCCAGACCATCTTCGATGGAAACGATCGGGTACTGTTTGGTCAGATCTTCCAGGAAGTGAGTGAACTCTTCGGAGGTGAACGCTTTGTTGCCTTCGCCAGCCAGAACGTATTTACCGTCTTTGTAGAATTCAGACGCTGCGCAGTCCATCGCCAGGGTGATGTCTTTGCCCAGTTCGTAGCCCGCAGCTTTTACCGCTTCCGCGATAACAGCCAGTGCTTCAGCGTTAGAACCCAGGTTCGGCGCATAGCCGCCTTCGTCACCAACAGCAGTGTTCATGCCTTTGGATTTCAGAACTTTTGCCAGGTTATGGAACACTTCTGAACCCATACGTACAGCTTCTTTCAGGGTTTTCGCGCCAACCGGCTGAATCATGAATTCCTGAATGTCGACGTTGTTGTCAGCGTGCTCACCACCGTTGATGATGTTCATCATCGGAAGCGGCATAGAGTATTTGCCCGGGGTGCCGTTCAGTTCAGCAATGTGAGCGTACAGCGGCAGGCCTTTAGAGGCAGCAGCAGCTTTAGCAACAGCCAGAGACACGGCCAGGATTGCGTTTGCACCGAAGTTAGATTTGTTTTCGGTACCATCCAGATCGATCATGATCTTATCGATGCCAGCCTGGTCTTTTGCATCTTTACCCAGGATTGCCTGAGCGATCGGGCCGTTAACCGCGCCAACCGCTTTCAGTACGCCTTTACCCATGAAACGGGATTTGTCGCCATCGCGCAGTTCCAGCGCTTCGCGGGAACCAGTAGAAGCACCTGACGGCGCAGCCGCCAGACCTACGAAACCACCTTCCAGGTGTACTTCGGCTTCAACAGTCGGGTTACCACGGGAGTCGATGATTTCACGACCGATGACTTTAACGATTTTGGACATTAGGTTTTCCTCAGTACAAGTTAAACTAAAACTCCAGACAAACAACGCGTACCAAAGGTACGCGTTGTCGTTGTAACTTTTTTACTTCGCCTGACGCTTTTGATGGTCGCTGGCGGCTTTCACAAAGCCTGCAAACAGCGGATGACCATCACGCGGTGTAGAAGTAAACTCCGGATGGAACTGACAAGCGACGAACCACGGATGATTCGGCACCTCAATGATCTCGACCAACTGATCATCCCCGGAACGGCCCGCAACACGCAGACCCGCAGCTTCAATTTGTTTCAACAGCATATTGTTGACTTCGTAACGGTGGCGATGGCGTTCAACGATAGTCGGTGTGCCGTAAAGCTGGCGAACCAGACTATCATCGCCAAGCTGGCACTGCTGTGCGCCAAGGCGCATCGTACCGCCGAGATCGCTCTTCTCAGAACGCTGCTTAACGTTGCCATCTTCATCACGCCACTCGGTAATCAACGCCACAACCGGGTATTTACAGTCTGGCACAAATTCCGTGGAGTTGGCGTTCTCCATCCCGACCACGTTACGTGCGAATTCAATCAACGCAACCTGCATACCCAGGCAAATTCCCAGGTAAGGAATATTGTTTTCACGCGCATAGCGTGCGGTGGCAATTTTACCTTCCACGCCGCGGTAACCGAAGCCGCCAGGGATGAGGATTGCATCCAGATTTTTCAGAATTTCCACGCCGCGCGTTTCAACATCCTGCGAATCAATCAGCTTGATGTTGACGGTGACGCGGTTTTTCAGACCACCGTGTTTCAGCGCTTCGATCACCGATTTGTAGGCATCCGGCAGCTCAATGTACTTGCCGACCATACCGATGGTGACTTCACCTGACGGATTCGCTTCTTCGTAAATAACCTGTTCCCATTCGGCCAGGTTTGCTTCCGGACAGTTCAAGCTGAATCGTTTACAAATATAATCGTCCAACCCCTGAGATTTCAACAGGCCCGGGATTTTATAAATAGAATCGACGTCTTTCAGAGAAATCACTGCTTTTTCTGGAACGTTACAGAACAAAGCAATTTTCGCACGTTCGTTAGCAGGAACCGCACGATCGGAACGACAAATCAGGATATCCGGCTGAATACCGATAGAAAGCAGCTCTTTCACTGAGTGCTGTGTCGGCTTGGTTTTTACTTCACCGGAAGCAGCCATGTACGGCACCAGCGTCAGGTGCATATAGAGTGTGCGCTCACGGCCCACTTCTACCGCCATCTGACGAATAGCTTCAAGGAATGGCAGGGATTCGATATCACCCACAGTACCGCCGATTTCAACCAGCGCGACATCATGGCCTTCACCGCCTTCAATAATGCGCTCTTTGATAGCGTTAGTGATATGCGGAATAACCTGTACGGTCGCGCCCAGATAATCGCCACGACGTTCTTTACGCAGAACCTCGGAATAAATGCGACCGGTGGTAAAGTTGTTGCGACGCGTCATTTTGGTGCGAATGAAGCGCTCGTAGTGGCCCAAATCAAGATCGGTTTCAGCGCCATCTTCGGTAACGAACACTTCGCCATGCTGGATTGGGCTCATAGTCCCTGGATCGACGTTAATATACGGATCCAGTTTCATCATAGTGACGTTAAGGCCACGAGCTTCGAGAATGGCTGCCAGGGAGGCTGCGGCAATGCCTTTACCCAGAGAGGATACGACCCCGCCGGTCACAAAAATATAGTTCGTTGTCATGCTGAACCTGAGAAGTTAGGTTTAAAAGACGATGGAATAACCAAGACGGGAAAGCAGTATACCCGATCATGGTTGAGGCCACAAACTTTCATTCTCCCTCTCCTCCGTTCTTCAGGCCGCATCTGCCCTGGCTTCATTCCCCCATCGCGGACGCACAGCATGACGACACGCCCAAGGATTTTCACCGTTGCCGCCTTGCTGCACCCCGAATAAGGTGAAGAGGCGGTTCTCAAAGCGTTCTGGCAGATATAAGGAGTGTGAAAATAGCTGCTTTCAGGTAAATGTTTTTGACGTAAATCAAGCGCTTGTTATTTAAAAAATCACACAAATGGCGCTTGCTGGAACAATTCCGTTAAAGATCATGTTCCTGGCGTTTTACCTGTTGCCAGATATTTTCCATTGTTTCCAGATCCACACCGGTCATTTCCAGCCCGCGCTCGCGGACAATTCGCTCTACCTCGCGGAAACGACGCTCAAATTTCAGATTCGCTTTTTGCAGCGCGACTTCCGCTTTTACCCCCAGATGGCGCGACAGATTTACCGTAGCAAACAGTAAATCGCCAACCTCTTCTTCCAGTCTTGCCTCATCCACTACGGCCTGTTTCGCTTCGTCCATCACTTCATCGATCTCTTCATATACCTTATCGAGCACCGGCCCAAGCGACGTCCAGTCAAAACCAACCCCGGAGCAGCGTTTCTGGATTTTATGCGCGCGCATCAGCGCGGGCAGGCTGTGGGGAATGTCGTCCAACGCCGAGTGTTGCGCTTTCTCAGCACGTTCTTCGGTTTTGATTTGCTCCCAGCGCACCAGCACTTCCGTGCTGTTTCCAGCATGGGCGTCGCCAAAAATATGCGGATGACGGCGTTCCAGTTTGTCGCTAATCGCTGCACAGACATCGTTAAAATCAAAGCGCCCCTCTTCTTGGGCCATCCGGGCGTAAAACACCACCTGAAACAGCAGATCGCCCAGCTCACCGCGTAGATCGTCAAAATCTTCCCGGTTGATAGCGTCCAGCACTTCGTACGTCTCTTCCAGCGTATAGGGCGCAATGGTGGCATAGGTCTGCTCTTTGTCCCACGGGCAGCCGGTTTCCGGGTCGCGCAGGCGTTGCATAATCCCGAGCAGACGATCGATTTGAGTCATGAGTCTTCCTGGTAAAAAATGGGATCCTCTCCGCTGACGGGAGAGGATCGGATGAAGTGAAAATCAGCCACCGTGCAGACGACGGGCGTCGATAACGTCCGGCACCTGATTGAGCTTGCCAAGCACGCGGCCCAGCACCTGCAAGTTGTAGATTTCGATATTCATATCGATGGTGGCAAGCTGTTCTTTGGTGTCGCTGCGGCTGGCAACGCCCAGTACGTTCACCTTCTCATTGGCGAGGATAGTGGTGATATCGCGCAGCAGGCCGCTACGGTCGTTCGCCGTCACGCGCACGACCAGCGAGTAACCCGCCGAGTAGCTCTCTCCCCAGACAGCATCCACGATACGCTCTGGCGCAACGGTACGCAGCTCTTCCAGTTGATCGCAGTCAGCGCGGTGGATCGAGATCCCACGTCCCTGGGTGATAAATCCGACGATTTCATCGCCCGGGATCGGCTGACAGCAGCGCGCGATGTGATGCATCAGATTGCCAACGCCTTCCACCACCACACGACCATTATCTTTGCTGCGGTTTTGCGGCGTGTACGTTTTCTGCTGCAACTGTTTCAGCGCAGCGGCGTCCTGCTCTTCGGCGCTTGGTTTATTGAACTGCGATTGCAGGAAGTTCACCATCTGATTAAGACGGATATCGCCGCCGCCAATCGCCGCCAGCAACTCTTCCAGCTCGTTAAAGTTGTAACGTGGCAGCAGATGTTTTTCCGCCTCTTTCAGGCTGATCCCCAGATGCGCCAGCTCATCGTCCAGGATCTGCCGCCCGGCAAGAATGTTTTTGTCGCGATCCTGCTTACGGAACCAGGCGTGGATCTTCGAACGCCCGCGGCTGGTTGTCACATAGCCGAGGTTTGGATTCAGCCAGTCGCGGCTTGGGTTCGGCTGCTTCTGGGTGATAATTTCGATCTGATCGCCCATCTGCAACTGGTAGGTAAAGGGCACGATGCGCCCGCCGATCTTCGCACCGATGCAACGATGCCCAACGTCACTATGAATGTGATAGGCAAAGTCCAGTGGCGTGGAACCCGCAGGCAGATCGACTACATCGCCCTTTGGTGTAAAAACATACACCCGATCGTCGAAGACCTGGCTGCGGACTTCATCCAGCAGTTCTCCGGAATCGGCCATCTCTTCCTGCCAGGCGATCAGCTTACGCAGCCATGCAATCCTGTCTTCATGCGCTGAACGCGGGCTGCCGGCAACTGCCGTACCCTCTTTGTACTTCCAGTGCGCGGCGACGCCCAGCTCGGCATCTTCATGCATCTGGCGCGTACGAATCTGGATTTCAACGGTTTTCCCCCCCGGCCCCAGTACTACCGTATGAATAGACTGATAACCGTTAGGTTTCGGGTTGGCGACGTAGTCGTCGAACTCATCCGGCAGATGGCGGTAATGGGTATGTACAATACCCAGCGCGGCATAACAGTCCTGCAAGCGTTCGGCGACGATACGCACGGCGCGCACATCAAACAGCTCGTCAAAGGCGAGGTGTTTTTTCTGCATCTTCCGCCAGATACTGTAGATGTGTTTTGGCCGGCCGTAGACCTCGGCTTTGACGCCTTCGGTTTTCATTTCGGCGCGCAGATGACCGACAAACTCGTCGATATAATGTTCGCGATCGATACGGCGTTCATGCAGCAGCTTGGCTATGCGTTTGTATTCCGCCGGATGCAGGTAGCGGAAGCAGTAATCCTCCAGCTCCCATTTCAGTTGCCCGATACCCAGACGGTTCGCCAGCGGCGCATAGATATTGGTACACTCTTTCGCCGCCAATACGCGTTCGTCTTCCGGCGCGTCTTTCACTTCACGCAGATGCGCGATACGTTCGGCCAGCTTAATAACCACACAACGGAAATCATCGACCATCGCCAGCAGCATGCGGCGAACGTTATCGACCTGTTCAGAAGAGACGGAATCTGTATGTGTGGCTTTCAACTGGCGGATGGCGGCCATGTCGCGCACACCGTGAATCAGATTGACCACTGAGGCGCCGACGCTTTCACGCAGCACATCTTCGCTCACCACTTCAGCATCGGCCAGCGGAAACAGCAGCGCCGCTCGCAGCGTATCGATATCCATACTCAGCATGGAGAGAATTTCTACCATCTCAATGCCGCGCCACAACAGTACGCCGGCATCCGGATGACCCTGCGTTTGTCGCAGACAATACTCCCAGGTTTCGGTTAAGCGTTCACACGACAGCTGATTGGTGATCCCCAGACTGGCAATCCACTTGGCTGGATCGAATTCACCCGCTTTGTTCAAATGCGCACTGCGTACCGCAACCATTGTCCTCTCCTTTAAGGGACCGGGCCTGCCGAATTCGGCAAGCCGAAATTAATCATTTGTTTTTCACAAACAGCACCATTGATTCCAGATGGCCAGTGTGTGGAAACATGTCCAGCATCGCCAGCCGCTGAATCTGGTAACCTACATTTAATAGCGCTTCACTGTCACGGGCAAGCGTGGCGGGGTTACAAGAAACGTACACCACTCTGCCGGGAGACAATTTTATAATATGTCGCATCACCCCGGCAGCCCCTGCCCGCGCGGGATCGAGCAACACCTTATCAAATCCCTGGCTCGCCCAGGGTTGCTGAGTAACATCATCTTCCAAATTTTCATGAAAGAATGTCACATTCTGCAAGCCATTCTGTTGCGCATTTTCCTGCGCTTTTACCACCAATTCGGCGACACCTTCCACCCCAACGACGCTTAACGCGCGCTGCGCCAGAGGCAGGGTGAAATTTCCCATGCCACAGAACAGATCCAGCACACGGTCACCGGGCTGAATATCAAGCCACTCCAGCGCATGGGTCACCATTTGCTGATTGACGCCATCATTGACCTGAATAAAGTCCCGCGGACTGAACATTAAGCGTAGCCCGTCGGAGCTATACCAGGGGGATTCTCCGCTAACATGTTCAAGTATCTCGCTTTGCGGAGCGAGGTACAGCGCAATACCCTGAGAATGCGAAAAACGTTCCAGTTTTTCTTTATCCGAGTGGCTTAATGCCGCTGTGTGCCGCAAAACCATCAGAGGGCCATTGTCGGCCTCCACCAGTTCGACGTGCCCCAGATGGCGCACTGCGCCAAGCCCCGCCAGACATTCACGCAGCGGCGCCAGCATTGCTTCAAGACGGGGCACCAGTACCGGGCAACGTGTCACATTGATAATGTCGTTGTCACCCGCTTTGCGAAACCCCATATCCAGACGCTGCGTTTTTGGCTGCCAACTGAGGCTCAAACGCGCCCGACGGCGATATCCCCATGGCTGCGCGGCAATCACCTCGTCCACGTCCTGCTTCATTAACCGTGCCAGCGCTGCGCTTTTACTGCGCTGTTGCAGGGCAACGCTGGCATGTTGCTGCTGGCACCCGCCGCAAACGCCAAAATGCGGACATTCTGGTTTAACACGCTCCGGGCTGTCATTCAGACGACGTTTTACTTCTCCACGGGCAAACTGACGTTTTTCCTCGTTGAGGGTAATTTCCGCCGTTTCTGTTGGTAATAATCCGGGAATAAACAATGCGTTACCATTATGGCGAGCCACACCCTGACCAAAGGGATCGAGGTCGGTTACCGTAACGGTAATGCGCTCGCGAGTCGTCACGCGTCGTTTTGCAGAGTAGAATTGCGCCATTGCAGTGAAAATTCTCAATAACTGTGTAATGGCCTAATTCTCCCATAACGGAACTCCATGACCAACTACAGCTTGCGCGCACGCATGATGATTCTGATCCTGGCCCCTACCGTGCTTATCGGTGTGCTGCTCAGTATCTTTTTCGTCGTTCATCGCTATAACGATTTACAGCGTCAACTGGAAGACGCAGGTGCCAGTATTATTGAACCGCTGGCGGTTTCCGGTGAATACAGCATGGCACTACAGGATCGCGAAGCCATTGGCCAGTTGATTAATGTACTTCACCGCCGCCATTCTGACATCGTACGCGCTATCACCATTTACGATGGGCACAACAACGTGTTTGTCTCTTCCAATTTCCAGCTTGATGGCGACGCTCTCAAGCTGCCAGAAGGGCAGCCTTTCCCGCGCAAGCTGAGCGTTACCCGCCGCGGCGATACGATGGTGCTGCGCACGCCGATCCTATCCGAAGAGCTTGAACCGGTAAAAGCCGCTCTGCCTGCGGATAAAATCACTGGCAATATGCTCGGCTATGTAGCACTAGAGTTGGATCTGAAATCAGTACGCTTGCAGCAGTACAAGGAGATGTTTATCTCCAGTATGATGATTTTGTTCTGTATTGGTATTGCGCTTATTTTTGGCTGGCGTCTGATGCGTGACGTGACCGGCCCAATTCGTAATATGGTGAATACTGTTGACCGTATCCGTCGCGGGCAGCTCGACAGCCGTGTTGAAGGTTTTATGCTCGGCGAACTGGATATGCTGAAAAACGGCATCAATTCGATGGCCATGTCGCTGGCGGCCTACCACGAAGAGATGCAACATAATATCGATCAATCCACATCGGATCTGCGTGAAACGCTGGAGCAGATGGAGATCCAGAACGTTGAGCTGGACCTGGCGAAAAAGCGTGCGCAGGAAGCCGCGCGTATTAAATCTGAGTTCCTCGCCAATATGTCTCATGAACTGCGCACACCACTGAATGGCGTGATTGGCTTTACTCGTTTGACATTGAAATCTCAGTTGAATCCTACCCAGCGTGATCACCTGCTGACTATTGAACGCTCGGCGAATAACCTGCTGGCGATCATTAACGACGTGCTGGACTTCTCCAAGCAGGAAGCGGGCAAACTGATCCTCGAAAGCATTCCGTTCCCTTTACGTAGCACGCTGGATGAGGTGGTGATTTTGCTGGCGCACTCAGCGCACGATAAGGGGCTTGAGCTGACGCTGAACATCAAAAATGATGTCCCGGATAATGTGATTGGCGATCCGCTGCGTCTGCAACAGGTGATCACCAATCTGGTCGGTAACGCCATTAAGTTTACCGAACACGGCAATATCGATGTGATGGTTGAAAAACGCGCCATCAGCAATAACAAAGTGCAAATTGAGGTGCAGATCCGCGATACCGGCATCGGCATCCCGGAACGTGATCAGTCGCGCCTGTTCCAGGCATTTCGCCAGGCGGATGCCAGCATCTCTCGCCGTCATGGCGGTACTGGTCTGGGGCTGGTTATCACGCAACGGCTGGTGAATGAGATGGGCGGCGATATCTCTTTCCATAGCCAGCCGAACCGGGGTTCGACTTTCTGGTTCCATATTGATCTCGACCTCAATCCAAACGCCATCACCGAAGCGCCCGCTACGGAAAGACTGGCCGGTAAACGTCTGGCGTATGTCGAACCAAATGCTGCGGCAGCGCAAAGCACGCTGGAAGTGCTGAACAACACGCCGCTGGAGGTAATTTACAGCCCGTCGTTCTCGGCGCTCCCACAAGGGCATTACGATATTTTGCTATTGGCGGTGCCGGTAACCGTGCGCGAGCCGCTCAGTATGCAGCATGATCGTCTGGCGCGTGCAGCAGCCATGACCGACTATCTGCTGCTGGCGCTGCCGTGCCACGCACAAGTGAATGCCGAAGAGCTGAAACAGGATGGCGCAGCGGCTTGTCTGCTTAAACCGCTGACTATCACCCGTCTGCTGCCCGCCCTGACCGAGTACTGCCGCACGACGCAACTGGTTCAGGCCTCACATGCGGATGAGAGTAAATTGCCGATGAGCGTCATGGCGGTGGATGACAACCCGGCGAACCTGAAGCTGATTGGCGCTCTGCTTGACGATCAGGTGCAGCACGTTGAACTGTGCGAGAACGGTTTACAGGCCATCGAACGGGCCAAACAGATGCAGTTCGATCTGATTCTGATGGATATCCAGATGCCGGATATGGACGGGATTCGCGCCTGCGAGGTGATCCGCCAGCTACCACATCAGCAGCAAACCCCTGTCATTGCCGTAACCGCACATGCGATGGCCGGACAAAAAGAGAAGCTGCTCAGCGCCGGGATGAACGATTATCTGGCAAAGCCAATCGAAGAAGATAAGCTGCATAACCTGTTGTTGCGCTACAAGCCATGCCTGAAAACCAGCGTCCGGAATATGCCGGAAACCGAAGGGATCCCGGTGGAGCTGCCGATCGATAACGATGTCACGCTCGACTGGCAACTGGCACTACGCCAGGCGGCGGGGAAAACCGACCTTGCGCGCGAGATGCTGCATATGCTGGTCGAGTTTCTGCCGGAGATCCGCAATAAGGTGGAGGAACAACTGGTCGGCGAAGCGCCGCAGGGGCTGTCGGAAGCGATCCACAAACTGCACGGCAGTTGTGGTTACAGCGGCGTTCCACGGCTGAAAAACCTCTGCCAGCTCATTGAACATCAACTGCGTAGCGGTGTTAGTGCCAACGATCTGGAACCGGAGTTTCTGGAACTGCTTGATGAGATGGATAATGTTACGCGTGAAGCGCACCGGTTGATTGGGTAGCGATATTGAGAGTAATGGATGACTTGCATGCCGGATGACGGCTACGCCTTATCCGGCTTTGTATTATCTTTCCTGTGTTCCCGTGCAGGGGGAACCGGCCAGTTCTCCCCGCCCCGGCCTCAGGCCTTCTATAGCGCGTTATTTTGTCGCTTTGCAGGCAGGAGAAGTGCCATCGCCATCCAGCTAAAATCATTACAGTTGCTGTCCCGCTTTTAGCACCGCCGCCACATTGCGCGCCGTCATGCGGACGTTTTCTCCTGCATTTTCCAGCGCTTTTTCCAGCGTACAGATCGTATAGAGCACGCTGAAAACTGCATCTATGCCATGATCGTACACCACACCAACGTCAGCGGTCAGGCTCCCGGCAATGCCAATCACCGGAATATTGTAACGTTTGGCCACTTTCGCTACACCGACCGGCACCTTGCCATTTACCGTCTGGCTGTCGATGCGCCCTTCGCCGGTGATCACCAGATCCGCATCTCTGACATGTTTATCCAGCGCCAGCGCGTCGGTGACAATCTCGATCCCCTGGCGCAATTCCGCGCCGCAAAAGGCGTATAACGCCGCGCCCATGCCCCCAGCTGCACCACCGCCCGCCAGGTTCAGTACATCGATATCCAGATCGCGGGCAATGATGCTGGCATAATGCGCCAGCGCCTTATCCAGCCGGGCAATCATCTCTGGTGTCGCACCTTTCTGCGGGCCAAAAACTGCCGATGCCCCCGCTTCACCGGTTAATGAATTGGTCACGTCGCAGGCCACCTCAATGCGACAACCGGAAAGGCGTTTATCCAGCTCGCGGAGATCAATGCGCACCAGCGATTCCAGCGCCGCGCCGCCTGGTGCAATCTGCTGATTCTGCTCGTCGAGCAACTTTGCGCCCAGCGCCTGCACCATGCCTGCTCCACCGTCATTGGTGGCGCTGCCACCAATACCAATAATGATATGTTTAACCCCCGCATCCAGCGCATGGCGGATCAGTTCGCCGGTTCCCCACGACGTGGTAATCCGCGGATCGCGCTTCGCTGGCGGTACCATTTCCAGCCCGCTGGCCGCCGCCATTTCAATGAATGCCGATTGCTCATCGCCGGAAATGCCATAAAATCCTTCCGCCTGTTCGCCAAGCGGGCCTTTCACCGCTACCTTAACAATACGGCCGTTGGTCGCAGCAACCATGGCTTCTACCGTCCCTTCGCCACCGTCTGCAACCGGAATTTTTACATACTCCGCTGTGGGAAATATCTCGCGAAAACCACGCTCAATGGCCGTCGCAACTTCCAGAGCGCTTAAGCTTTCTTTGTAAGAGTCAGGAGCGATAACAATCTTCATAAGCCATCCTTATGCATATTCACAACAATAAGCATACACCCAGGAAAGATGCGGAAATTGCCAGTCCTCGCAAGAACTGGCAATTTCATTAACGCACCATGCAGGGCCGTTTGTTATCAAACTTCCATTCAGGGATCAGATACTGCATTCCCATCGCGTCATCACGCGCGCCAAGACCATGTTTTTGATACAGCGCGTTGGCCTTCATCACCTGATCCATATCCAGTTCAACGCCCAGGCCCGGCGTGGTTGGAACTTGTACCATCCCGCCTTTGATTTCGAACGGCTGTTTGGTCAGCCGCTGATTGCCTTCCTGCCAGATCCAGTGTGTGTCGATAGCGGTAATGTTACCAGGCGCAGCAGCAGCGACGTGAGTAAACATAGCCAGCGAAATATCGAAGTGGTTGTTGGAGTGTGAACCCCAGGTCAGGCCAAATTCGTGGCACATTTGCGCCACGCGCACCGAGCCCTGCATCGTCCAGAAATGCGGATCCGCCAGCGGAATATCCACCGATTGCAGAGACAGCGTATGCCCCATCTGACGCCAGTCAGTGGCGATCATGTTGGTCGCCGTCGGCAGACCGGTCGCGCGGCGGAATTCTGCCATCACTTCACGGCCGGAGAAGCCCTGTTCGGCACCGCATGGGTCTTCCGCGTAAGCCAGCACGCCTTTCAGGTGCTTACCGATTTTGATTGCTTCATCCAGCGACCATGCGCCATTCGGATCCAGCGTGACGCGCGCCTGTGGGAAGCGTTTTGCCAGTGCGGAAATGGCTTCCGCCTCTTCCATTCCAGCCAGAACGCCGCCTTTCAGTTTGAAATCGTTAAAACCATATTTTTCATAAGCGGCTTCCGCCAGACGCACCACGCGATCCGGCGTCATTGCCTCTTCATGGCGAACGCGATACCAGTCGCATTTGTCATCCGGCTGGCTCTGGTACGGCAGCGGCGTTTTTTTGCTGTCGCCGACGAAGAACAAATAGCCCAGCATCTCCACTTCATTACGCTGTTGGCCTTCGCCCAGCAGGGAAGCGACGTTGACGCCAAGGTGCTGGCCTAACAGATCCAGCATCGCCGCTTCGATGCCTGTCACCACATGGATCGTGGTGCGCAGGTCGAAGGTTTGCAGGCCACGGCCGCCAGCATCGCGATCGGCGAAAGTCTGCCGCACGCTGTTCAGCACGTTTTTGTATTCACCCAGCGTTTTACCAACCACCAGCGGAATCGCATCTTCCAGCGTTTTACGGATTTTTTCGCCGCCCGGAATTTCCCCCACGCCGGTGTGCCCTGCGTTGTCTTTGATCACCACAATATTGCGTGTGAAGAAAGGGGCATGCGCGCCGCTCAGGTTCATCAGCATGCTGTCGTGCCCGGCAACCGGGATCACCTGCATGGATGCGACAACGGGGGTAGACGTATATGTGCTCATTTTTTTATCCTTTTCTTTCTCAATGACGTCCAAAGACCGGGCGTTTTTTGTCAAACGTCCAGCCCGGGATGAGGTACTGCATCGGGCCTGCGTCATTGCGCGCACCGCCAGGCAATTTTTTATAGGCGGCATGCGCTTTCTCGATTTGATGCCAGTCGATCTCCACACCGAGGCCTGGCGCATCCGGTACGGCGATTTTGCCCTGCCTGATTTCCAGCGGTTGTTTGGTCAGGCGGGCATCGCCCTCCTGCCAGATCCAGTGGGTGTCAATAGCGGTTGGCGTCCCCGGCGCAGCAGCGCCGACATGGGTAAACATCGCCAGTGAAATATCGAAATGATTGTTAGAGTGACAACCCCAGGTCAGCCCCCAGTCGTCGCATAACTGTGCAACCCGCACGGCGCCGGAGAGCGTCCAGAAGTGCGGATCCGCCAGCGGAATATCGACGGCATTCAGCATCACCGCGTGCCCCATTTCTCGCCAGTTGGTGGCGATCATATTGGTGGCGACCGGCAGACCTGTGGCGCGGCGGAACTCCGCCATTACTTCACGGCCGGAGAAACCCTGCTCTGCACCGCACGGATCTTCGGCGTAGGTCAGCACATCATTCAGCCCTTTACACAGGCTTATGGCTTCGTCCAGCAGCCAGGCACCGTTCGGATCCACAGTAATGCGCGCTTTCGGGAAGCGTTTTTTCAACGCCTTTACGGTTTCAATCTCTTGCTCGCCGGGCAGTACGCCGCCTTTAAGTTTGAAATCTTTGAAGCCGTAGCGATCCTGCGAGGCCTCCGCCAGACGTACCACTGCATCGCTGGTCATTGCTTCCTGATGACGCAGGTGGTACCAGTCGTGGCTACCGGGCGTGGCATCCAGATAGGGGAGATCGGTTTTCGTGCGATCGCCGACATAGAACAGATAACCCAGAACGGTTACGGCATCGCGCTGTTTGCCGGGACCAAGCAGTTCGCACACCGGTACGTTCAGCGCTTTACCGAGCAGATCGAGCAGCGCGGCTTCCAGCGCTGCAACCGCATTGACGCGCAGCTCAAAGGTCCATGCGCCTTTGCCGAAGGTGTCGAAATCTGCCGCCTGGTTGCCTTTATGAACGCGCTGCACCACTTTATTCAGCCGGGCAACTTCCTGCCCGACTACCATCGGAGTGGCATCAACCAGCGTTTTGTAGATCACTTCGCCGCCGGGCGCTTCACCGACGCCAGTATTCCCGGCGTTATCCGTAAGCACGACAATGTTGCGCGTGAAGTAAGCGTTATGCGCGCCACCAATGTTCATCAGCATACTGTCATGCCCGGCGACGGGAATAACTTTCATCCCGGTGATAATCGGGCTAGCTTGTGTATTCATTACTCACGTCCTGCTGGTTTCAGTACGATACGTTTGATATCGCCGACCAGCACCAGATAGCTCAATATCGCGACCAGTGCATGGATACCGACATAAATCAGCGCGCCATTAAACGAACCGGTGGTACCAACAATGTAGCCGATAGCAATTGGCGTCACGATGCCGGAAATGTTGCCGAACATATTGAACAGGCCGCCGCTCAGACCGCTGATCTCTTTCGGCGCGGTATCTGCCATCACCGCCCAGCCCAGCGCGCCAATCCCTTTACCAAAGAAGGCCAGCGACATAAAGCCGATGATCATCATTTCCGAGTTGGTATAGTTACAAAACACCATACTCATCGAGAGCAGCATGCCCAGCACGATCGGTGTTTTGCGCGCCATATTCAGCGAGCCGTAGCGACGCATTAACCAGTCTGAAATGACACCGCCAAGTACGCCGCCGACAAATCCGCAAATAGCCGGAATTGATGCAATAAACCCGGCCTTCAGGATTGACATGCCGCGCGCTTGCACCAGATATACCGGGAACCAGGTGATAAAGAAGTAGGTCAGAGCGTTAATGCAGTACTGCCCCAGGTAAACGCCGATCATCATGCGCGAACCCAACAGTTGCTTAATCTGCCCCCATTTTTCCGAGAACGGGACACTATGAATGTTGTTCTTCTGATCCATGTTGATCAGCGCGCCGCCTTCGGCAATGTACTCCAGCTCTTTCTTGTTGACGCCAGGGTGCTGATTCGGCTCGTGGATCATTTTCTGCCACAGCAGGCTGATGAAGATCCCTAAACCGCCCATGAAGAAGAAGACGTGCGACCAGCCCACTTCGTGCGTCAGCCAGCCCATGATCGGCGCAAAAATAACGGTCGCGAAATATTGTGCAGAGTTAAAAATCGCCACTGCCGTGCCCCTCTCCTGCGCCGGGAACCAGGCCGCAACAATACGACTGTTACCAGGGAAGGAGGGCGATTCAGCCAGACCGACCATAAAACGCAGAGTAAAGAGAGCCACGATGATGCCGAAGCCACTGAAGATATCGACAAAGCCCTGCAGTAAGGTAAACATCGACCATGTAAAGATGGACCAGAAATAGACCCGTTTGGAGCCGAAGCGGTCAAGCAACCAACCACCCGGGATCTGGCCAATTACATAGGCCCATGAAAAGGCAGAAAAAACATAGCCCATGGAGATCGAATCAAGGCCGATGGATTTGGACATCTCCGAACCGGCAATCGACAAGGTTGCGCGATCGCCGTAGTTGAAGGATGTGACGATAAACAGCATCACCACTATCCAGTAGCGGGCGTTAGTGCGCTTTTCAGCGCCGCTCGCCGCCTGGCTGAATGTACTCATGGTTGTACTCCCGAAGCATCAATGTTCTTTTGTACATTCATCCTGTACGGCACAACCTGTAGGGGAAGGCAGGATGATGTAGTTGTGTTTTTTGCTGTTCCTGCAGGTTTTTTTTCCCTTAGCGGAACGCATTTTTTAACTAGCGAGAAAAGTATAAGAAGCTGCCTTTTAACTCTCACCGTGCAACAACACAACATTCACCAGCCCCGCCAAGTTGCTTTATTGCATTAGCCCAGGCTGATGGGGAGTACTTCACGGAAATGGAAACCGGAGATCGGCAAATAAGGTCAGACGAGGGTAATGATCTAAGAATGTGAAATGCGTCGCTTGACGCTGTAAAAAGAGGGCATTTTTCCTCCCCGGCTGAGGAGGAAAAACGTTATTTCAGCAGCGTTGCCCAGTGTTCAACCCACGGATTTGACACGCTTTCCGGCTCCGGGTCTTCACTCGCGTCAATCAGCAGCATATCACCAATGCGCTGTGCGCCCTGCTCCTGCAACAAAGCATCAAACTGTTTGCCACCGCCGCAGAAATTGGCGTATGTGCTATCGCCCAGGGCAATCACACCATAATGTAAATCAGGCTGGTAACCCACAGTATCACGCAGGTAATGGAACAACGGCGCAATACTGTCCGGCAAATCGCCCTGCCCGGTCGTAGACGTTACCACCAGCGCGTAATGACCATTGTTATTATCCCAGTCCGCCGCGGTAGGATCTTCAAACACCACTACGTTATGACCATGTGCGTTTAATATTTCTTGCGCTTCTTCCGCCACCAGCAGCGAATTACCGTACATGGTGCCAACAAAAATTCCGACCTTCGCCATGCTCATCACTCCTTGTGTGATTCGAGATGGTCCTCATCCTGACCGTTCAGCGGCGCAAACTCAACCCTTTCATTCTCAGGGAGAAGACCGAGCCAGCCGAAGCGCGACAGCGCCTGCATCCACACTTCATCCAACCCGGCGCGTAACGTTAAGGCTTCGCCGGTAAAGGGGTGTGTGAGCGTTAACTGGCTGGCATGCAGCATCAGCCGCTGACAACCAAAATGCTCTGCGGCGCTGCGGTTTTGCCGCAAATCGCCGTGCTTGCTGTCGCCAATGATCGGATGGCGTAAGTGCGCCAGGTGGCGACGTAATTGATGTTTACGGCCGGTTTTCGGTTCCAGTTCGACCAGCCCATAACGGGTGGTCGGGAATTTACTGGTCGCCACGGGCATTTCGGTGGTTGCCAGCCCACGATAATGGGTTACTGCTGGCTGCGGCTCTTTATTCGCGCGGGCAAATTTATCGGCAACTTTGTCCAGTTCCTCCACCAGCGGGTAATCAAGCAGTGCCTCTTCCATCAACCAACCGCGCACAATCGCGTGATAACGTTTCTGGATTTGATGCTGCTCAAACTGCTGCGCCAGACGTCGGCCCGCTTCGCTGGAAAGCCCCATCAATAAAACGCCGGACGTTGGCCTGTCGAGACGATGCGCGGTAAAAACGTGCTGACCGATTTGGTCGCGCACGGTTTGCATTACCACCACTTTTTCATCGCGATCCAACCAGCTACGGTGTACCAGCCAGCCGGAGGGTTTGTTCACCGCCACCAGCCATTCGTCCTGGTAAATAATCTCCAGCATTAGTCATCTTCGCCAGAGAACAGCGCATCAAGCTGCTGAAGGTGAACCAGCATCACCTCACGGGAGGGGTGTGTGGCGTCCACAGCGATTTCATAATAGGGCGCGATGGCAAACGCCTGCGGTAGCGGTTGCTGGCTATCCAGCAGCGCGTGCATACGCGGAATTAAGACCCATTGCAGCCACTCGAACGGCTCAAGGGTATCCATACAAAAGGGTTGCGTGCTTTCAAAGGCATCCGGCGCTGGCGCCGCGCTTTGCCATAGATTTTGCTCGCGCAGTTGCGCTTCGAGTTGATGAAGTTGCTCGCGCACTCGTTGATGCAGAGTCATAAAAACCCCCGGTAGAAAACAGACTGGCGCGCAGCATAGCAAAGACCAGAGCAAATAAAAAAAGGGAGCACTGTAAAAACAGTGCTCCCGGTTCGTTTCATAGCAGTCCAGCTACTCGTTGTGCTCCCTGCTCATCCGTGAAAACTTTTCCTGTGGTCTCCTGACCTGTTCATCCGTGAACTGTGCATCATGCTCACACCACCCCGATGTGACTTAGCATTATCCTTAATGCGTGTCCCTGATCATCCTGATCTGCAGGCCATCCTGACCTACTCTCATTCTCCTTCCTGGAGGCGTCCCTTAGCGCAATCCTGCGTTGTCCAGTTGCTTCATCCTGAAGCCTTTCCCTGTAGCACCTTCCCGGTGTATCCCTGAAGCAACATCATCCTGATGTACGCTTCATTGTCAAATTCCCTGTCGACAGAAACAGAATTACCCATTCTGCGCCCCCTGACAAGGACACCTAACGCATATTTTCTTTTGAATGAAACCTTTTAAACACAAGTGTTAAATCGTAACGTTATGAAAGTAAATAATTATATGGAAAATAGCACAATGTCTGTATGGCAAATGTCCAGTCGATCTCTCACAGATCGTGTGAGAGATCTCGCACACACTGAGTGGCATCGAGGACTACACGACAGGTTCGAGCCGGTTGAGGAAATCCGCAAGGCTGGGGGCCAAAACGGTACGCTGACGAGTCCCCAGCGTCTCTTGCACCACTTCACCGCTCAGATTACACAGCGAAATAACATCCAGCTCGCTATCAAGCGTGGCGATAAACAACGTCGGCGAAAGCTTTAACCTTTTCTGCGTAACAAGATGACCAATCAGGTTTTCCTGTACGCGCAAAAAATCTTCTTCGCTCCAGGTTTGCAACAATGTCAGCGGCAGTGTATCAAGGCGGGCGTACATATCCCCGGCGAATTGCGTGGCATAAAACGTATGAATCGGCGTTTGTACCACAATATCCATTGCCTGCTCAATCGGCTTTACGTTCGGTTGCGCGGGGAATGGTTGAGGTTGCCAGATCACATACTCGTCGGTTGAAGAAATAATGCAAGGCGAGGGAATACCGTGCAGCTCCTCGCTTTGTGGCCAGGTGCCGCGCGCTGCGTGCCACGCGTCGCAATAACGTTCCGTAAAAGCTTTCAGCGCAATGGCCGTCTCGTTTTCCACCGATTTCTCTCTTCACATAAGCCAGGATAAACTCTGCGTAATAGTTTACCTGCAAAATGGCGATGAAACATGTCTTCTTACGATAACCACCAGGCGCTGGCTGGCCTGACGCTTGGCAAAACTACCGATTACCGCGACACCTATGACGCCAGCCTGTTGCAGGGCGTTCCCCGTTCATTAAACCGCGATCCGCTGGGCCTGACGGCCGGGAATCTTCCTTTTCAGGGGGCGGATATTTGGACACTTTATGAACTCTCCTGGCTGAACGCCAAAGGTTTGCCGCAAGTTGCGGTAGGCCACGTCGAACTGGATTACGCCAGCGTAAATCTGGTGGAATCGAAAAGCTTTAAACTCTATCTCAACAGTTTTAACCAGACACGCTTCGCCAGTTGGGATGAGGTACGCGAGACCCTGCAACGAGATTTGAGTGCCTGTGCACAAGGCAACGTCAGCGTGGCGCTGTACCGTATTGATGAACTGGAAGGTCAGCCGATTGCCCATTTTCATGGTACCTGCATTGATGATCAGGATATTGAAATCGAGAACTACACCTTTGACGCTGCATGGCTGACGGGCGCCGCCAGCGGAAAAGTTGTTGAAGAGACGCTGGTTAGCCATCTGCTAAAATCAAACTGTCTGATTACCCACCAGCCAGACTGGGGCTCAGTGCAGATCCAGTACCGGGGGCCAAAGATCGATCGCGAGAAGTTGCTGCGTTATCTGGTCTCTTTCCGCCATCACAACGAGTTTCACGAACAGTGCGTTGAGCGCATTTTTACCGACATTCAGCGCTTCTGCCACCCCGAAAAACTGAGCGTTTACGCACGCTACACGCGTCGTGGCGGGCTGGATATCAATCCGTGGCGTACCAATACTGATTTCATTCCCGCCACCGGGCGTCTGGTTCGTCAGTAAAACATTTCCCGCCGGGTTGTTAAACGTCATAAGCCAGGGCTATTGTAATCACCAGGAAGATAAATTCCGTCCCGTAAGGAGTTCACTTGATTACACATATTAGCCCGCTTGGCTCAATGGATATGCTGTCGCAGCTGGAAGTCGATATGCTTAAACGCACGGCCAGCAGCGACCTTTATCAACTGTTTCGCAACTGCTCGCTCGCTGTACTGAACTCAGGGAGTCAGACGGATAGCAGCAAAGAGCTGCTTTCCCGCAATGTAGGTTTTGATATTAATGTGTTGCGCCGTGAACGCGGCGTGAAGCTGGAACTGATCAACCCGCCGGAAGAGGCTTTTGTCGATGGGCGGATCATTCGCTCGTTGCAGGCCAACCTGTTCGCGGTCCTGCGCGATATCCTCTTCGTCAGTGGGCAAATTTATAATGCCGGGCGTTTCCAGCATTTAAATCTGGAAAGTTCTATCCATATTACTAACCTGGTTTTCTCCATTTTGCGCAACGCGCGCGCCCTGCACGTAAGCGAAGCGCCAAATATGGTGGTTTGTTGGGGTGGCCACTCGATCAACGAAACCGAATACCTTTACGCCCGCCGTGTGGGTACGCAGTTGGGCCTGCGCGAGCTGAATATCTGCACCGGCTGCGGGCCGGGCGCTATGGAAGCACCGATGAAAGGCGCCGCTGTTGGCCATGCGCAGCAACGTTATAAGGATGGACGTTTTATCGGCATGACCGAGCCATCCATTATTGCCGCTGAGCCGCCGAACCCGCTGGTCAATGAGTTGATCATCATGCCGGATATTGAAAAACGGCTTGAAGCTTTTGTCCGCATCGCGCACGGAATCATTATCTTTCCTGGTGGCGTGGGCACGGCGGAAGAGCTGCTCTATCTGCTGGGGATCCTGATGAATCCGGCGAACAAAAATCAGGTACTGCCGCTGATCCTCACCGGGCCGAAAGAGAGTGCGGACTACTTCCGCGTTCTGGATGAATTTATTGCCAATACGCTGGGTGAAGCCGCACGTCGCTACTACACCATCATCATTAATGATGCGGCTGAAGTGGCACGCCAGATGAAAAAAGCCATGCCACTGGTGAAAGAGAACCGTCGCGATACCGGCGATGCCTATAGTTTCAACTGGTCAATTCGCATTGCGCCTGATCTACAAGTACCGTTCGAACCGAGCCATGAAAATATGGCGAACCTGAAACTTTACCCTGACCAACCGGTAGAAGTGCTGGCGGCGGATCTGCGCCGGGCCTTCTCGGGGATTGTCGCAGGTAACGTGAAAGAACCCGGTATCCGCGCGATTGAAGCGTTTGGCCCTTATAAAATTCACGGCGATAGTGACATGATGCGCCGGATGGACGATCTGTTGCAGGGTTTTGTTGCCCAGCACCGTATGAAACTCCCCGGTTCCGCTTACATTCCCTGCTACGAAATTTGTACCTGATTGACCTTTCCAGGGCGGAATCATAATCCGCCCTTATACCTTGCATTTAACCGATCATTTGCTGACCAGCAATTCATACATTATAACCGCTTTTAACATCGATAAATGACTGCAAAAACGTTATTTTTCAGTGCATTTATCATATTTCGCTCCGCGAAATTTTATCATATATCTGGCGAGCGTTAGCCTTTTCACCCATAAATTTCATCTGTTAATAATTAGCCAGATAAATGGTCTAAATATATCCACATCGAAAGTAGATTATTGCAATTGAGATCCGTGTCACTGATGCTGTCATAACTTAGCTGTATCTTTCCGCCGCAAATAGTTACAGGGATAAATTATAAAAAAACTGTAATTGACAGACTTAAATATTAACACTGTTGTTTACGACATTTGATCTGTCTGTAACGGCAGTATTTTATTTCCCCCCAGGAGATGTATCAATGGAAACTATTCAGACTGGCGCAAGAACCTCTGTAGTAGAAACACGCAGTTCATGGCGCAAAACCGACACCATGTGGATGCTGGGCCTTTACGGCACTGCTATCGGCGCAGGTGTTCTGTTTCTGCCGATTAACGCCGGTGTCGGCGGCTTGATCCCGCTCATCATCATGGCAATTCTTGCTTTTCCGATGACCTACTTCGCCCACCGGGGTCTGACCCGCTTTGTGTTGTCTGGTAAAAACCCGGGAGAAGACATTACTGAAGTGGTCGAAGAGCACTTCGGTATCGGCGCAGGTAAGTTGATTACCCTGCTTTATTTCTTTGCGATTTATCCGATCCTGCTGGTTTATAGCGTGGCGATCACCAATACCGTGGCCAGCTTTATGACCCATCAGTTGGGAATGACCCCGCCGCCGCGTGCGATCCTGTCGCTGATCCTTATCGTAGGTATGATGACCATCGTGCGCTTCGGTGAGCAGATGATTGTGAAAGCGATGAGTATCCTGGTATTCCCGTTTGTTATCGCACTGATGGTGCTGGCGGTGTACCTGATTCCGCAGTGGAACGGTGCTGTGCTGGAAACCTTGTCGCTGAGCAGTGCTTCTGCTACTGGCAATGGTCTGTGGATGACGTTATGGCTGGCAATCCCGGTGATGGTGTTCTCGTTTAACCACTCGCCGATCATCTCCTCCTTTGCCGTTGCCAAGCGTGAAGAGTACGGCGCAGAAGCCGAGCGTAAATGTTCCCGCATTCTGGCCTTCGCTCACATCATGATGGTGATGACGGTTATGTTCTTTGTGTTTAGCTGTGTGCTGAGCCTGGCACCCGCCGATCTGGCCTCGGCGAAAGAACAGAACATCTCCATTCTCTCTTATCTGGCGAACCACTTTAATGCGCCGGTTATTGCCTGGATGGCGCCGATCATTGCGATGATCGCCATTACCAAATCGTTCCTCGGCCATTACCTGGGCGCGCGTGAAGGTTTTAACGGTATGGTGATTAAATCTCTGCGCGGCAAAGGTAAATCCATCGAAATCAACAAACTGAACAAAATTACCGCGCTGTTTATGCTGTTGACCACCTGGGCCGTTGCCACCTGGAACCCAAGCATTCTGGGCATGATCGAAACCCTGGGCGGGCCAATCATTGCGATGATCCTGTTCCTGATGCCGATGTATGCCATCGCGAAAGTACCGGCAATGCGCAAATACAGTGGCGCTATCAGCAACATCTTCGTAGTGGTTATGGGTCTCATCGCCATCTCCGCGATCTTCTTCTCCCTGTTCAGCTAATCTTTTCGCGCCGTCCTGTCCGGCGGCGCATCCCCTATAGCAATGGATAATGCGTCATGATCAGCGTATTTGATATTTTTAAAATCGGTATCGGGCCGTCCAGCTCGCACACCGTTGGTCCGATGAAAGCCGGTAAACAGTTCACAGAAGATCTGATTGCCCGTGGAATTTTGCACGACGTAACTCGTGTTGTGGTGGATGTTTACGGCTCTCTCTCCCTGACCGGTAAAGGGCACCATACTGACATCGCGATTATTATGGGCCTGGCGGGGAATCTGCCGGATACCGTCAATATTGATGCCATTCCGGGTTTTATTCAGGATGTTAATACCCATGGCCGCCTACTGCTGGCCAACGAAGCGCATGAAGTGGAGTTTCCGGTCGATCAATGCATGAATTTCCATGCGGATAACCTCTCGCTGCACGAAAACGGCATGCGTATTACCGCGCTCTCGGGCGAACAGGTGCTCTACAGCCAGACCTATTACTCCATCGGCGGCGGGTTTATTGTTGACGAAGAACACTTTGGCCAGCCTGCCAGTGCGCCGGTAGAGGTACCCTACCCTTACCGAACTGCTGCCGATTTACAGCACTATTGCCAGGAGACCGGTTTATCGCTCTCCGGGTTGATGATGAAAAACGAGCTGGCACTGCACAGCAAAGCCGAGCTGGAACAGCATCTCGCCCGTGTATGGGAAGTGATGCAGGGCGGTATAGAGCGCGGTATCGCAACGGAAGGAGTATTACCTGGTAAACTGCGCGTTCCGCGCCGTGCCGCTGCGTTGCGCCGTATGCTGGTCAGCAGTGACAAGACCAACACCGATCCGATGGCCGTGGTTGACTGGATCAATATGTTCGCGCTGGCAGTGAACGAAGAGAACGCTGCCGGTGGGCGCGTGGTGACGGCACCGACAAACGGCGCGTGTGGGATCGTGCCGGCGGTACTGGCGTATTACGATCGCTTTATCCGCCAGGTTAACGCCAATTCACTGGCACGTTATCTGCTGGTTGCCAGCGCTATCGGCTCGCTGTATAAGATGAACGCCTCCATTTCCGGCGCGGAAGTGGGCTGCCAGGGGGAAGTCGGCGTCGCCTGCTCCATGGCGGCGGCCGGGCTGGCAGAGTTGCTGGGCGGCAGCCCGGCGCAAGTCTGTATCGCGGCGGAAATCGGTATGGAGCACAACCTCGGTCTGACTTGTGACCCGGTAGCTGGCCAGGTGCAGGTGCCCTGTATTGAGCGTAACGCGATTGCTTCGGTGAAAGCGGTCAATGCGGCGCGAATGGCGCTGCGGCGTACCAGTGAACCGCGCGTTTGCCTCGATAAAGTTATCGAAACAATGTATGAAACGGGGAAAGATATGAACGCCAAATACCGTGAAACTTCTCGCGGCGGGCTGGCGATGAAGATCGTTTCCTGTAACTAATCCCGCATCAGATGCCTTGTTTTGCGAGGCATCTTCCTGATTATTCCCTGCTTTATAGCCTCGCAAGGCGTGCGATGATACCCTTAACGGATGATTTCAAGGAGGGTATCTGTGGCTCATCTGCTTATTGTTGACGCACTCAATCTGATTCGCCGTATCCATGCGGTGCAAGGTTCCCCCTGCGTGGATACCTGTCTGCATGCGCTGGAGCAGTTGATTATTCACAGTCAGCCAACCCATGCTGTCGCGGTTTTTGATGATGAGACCCGTAACCAGAGCTGGCGCCATCAGTTGCTGCCGGATTACAAAGCAGGCCGCCCTCCCATGCCGGATACCTTACAGACGGAAATGCCATTACTGCGCGCGGCTTTCGAACAACGCGGGATCCGCTGTTGGGCAACACCTGGCAACGAAGCCGACGATCTTGCTGCGACGCTGGCGGTGAAAATGGCGCAGGCCGGGCAACAAGCGACGATCGTCTCAACCGACAAGGGCTACTGCCAGTTGCTCTCCCCGACCATCCGCATTCGCGATTACTTTCAAAAACGCTGGCTGGATGCGCCCTTTATTGATCAGGAATATGGGGTTACGCCAGAGCAATTACCGGATTACTGGGGGCTGGCGGGGATCAGCAGTTCAAAAGTGCCGGGCGTGGCGGGTATTGGTCCGAAAAGCGCAACGCAGTTGCTGAGCTCGTTCCCAACGCTGGAGGCGCTATATGAGAACCTTGAAACGGTACCGGAGAAATGGCGGCAGAAACTAGAAACACACCAGGCAATGGCATTTACCTGCCGGGATGTGGCGCGTCTGCAAACCGATCTGCAACTTGATGGCAATTTACAACAGCTTCGCCTGACGCGCTGAACGCCAGCGGTCGTTTACGCATGACTGCGTTGCTCACGGCTCATTTGGGTCCCCAAACGTCGCCGTTCGCGCCTGCCCTGCGTAAAAATGTCCATCAGCGCCACTCGCGCACAATTACGGGACACAGCCTAATCATCAAAGCGCTGGAAATGGCCTGGGAAAGCTGCGGCAAACCAGCAGGGCAAGTCCCTCACCTCACTACATGCGCACTTTACTCCTCGTTCCCCCATTTATTATCATTACCTCCTCATAAGATGACCTGACGACCTTATTGAGACTCTGTTGCTGTTTAGCATAATAGAATCGTTTCAAAGTGTTCGTGTCATTTTCTTATCCTAATGGAAGGGGCAAATTTTGAAAACATTACCTGCATTTTTGGCCGTTATTATACTTTCCGGTTGTGAGTCTGGCCCGGTGATCACGCTACCCGATGAGAAGGATTATAAAACCATGCCGGAGATCACCCAGTCCGTTACCCCAACTCAACAACGTGCCATCATGACGGGTGAACGACCGGACTGGTCCGAAAGAACAATATCAGTTCCAGTAAAACACTATTAGTTTTTCAGTCGGTTAATGTAGCGGCTTAATGCCGTTATGCTAAAGCTGTCGCTGTGAGAGGTATTCTCTCAGCGGCCTTTTCAACATATGGGCATTTCTAACAAGCCGCTGGTTAGACAACCCTGGTAAGCTTTGACAACCCTACGAAAAAAGCACTAAATCAGCTCTACGGCGTGCGCCATACCCCAGGGGTACAACCGTACTCAATTTGGAAATGACGGATAAAATGGGCACAGTCGCTAAAGCCCAACCGCCGCGCAATATCCGTGACGCTTTGCTGCGAGTTCTTCAACAACCAACAGGCATAACGCAACCTGGCACTGCGGATAAATTCACGCGCCGTCTTGCCAAATTCGGCATGAAACAAGCGATTAAGCTGACGCTCGCTCAGTTTAACGGCCTGAGCCAACCCGGCAGTACTGAGTGGGTGCGTAAGGTACTGTTCAATCATCATTACCACCCTGCGAAGCCGCGAGTCAGGGATAAGGGCAATATTAGCAGGTCGCGGAGTAGCGGCAGCGTGCGGTGAGAGCGACAAACGCCGGGAAGTGGTGGCAGCAATATCATCCCCTGCATGGGAGCGGATAAGGGCCGTGGTCAGCGTGAGCGTAGAGATCCCACCAGGGCAGGTCAGCACATCACCTTCATCTATAAAATCAAGACCCTGCTCGGCATAAACTTGCGGAAACCGTTGTGTGAAGACATCATGGTGATCAGGATGAATCGAGGCACGTCGTTCATTGAGTAACCCCTCTTCTGCAAGGATAAAGCTGCCAGAGCCAATACCTATCAACGGAATGTTGCTGTGATGGGCTTCAGCAAGAAACATTCGGTCACCACTATACCCCTGCTCAAGATACTCCAGGCTTCCACCAATGACGGCAATATAGTCAAAGGCACCGGGAGTTGCGTAGGCGACCTCAGGTTGCACGCTAATACCAGCACTGCTGGTGATGGGTAAGTCAGGGTTCACGCTTATCAGGCTGAGGTTAAACGCTATTTTCTGACTACATTTTTGCACACTGGACGCAGTACGTAACGCTTCCATTAGCCCTGATAATGCTAACAAAGAAAAATTGGGCCACAGAAGTAAACCTATGTGCAGGGTTTTATTTCTCGCAGGCATGGGCCTGTATGAGTCCTCAAATAAATTTTTCATCATCTTGCCAAAAATAATAATTACATTAATGCAACATTTGTTGCCGTTATCTTTCCCTGGAATATTTCTTGTTGGTTGAATGAAGTATAAACTACAGACACAAAAAAGGAAAGCTGCTCCCCTTCAGCTCTCCATTTTTGAGGCGTGACACACATAAGTCGGTAATGTTCCAAAAATGAATAAATAATTATGATTATCTTGCTTCTTAATTCGTGTATATACACTCTCATCAGAGTAGATGAAAAATAAGGGTACATACTTCTCCAGCCAGCTGTCGCTGACGTTGTCATCCGGAAATTTCATATTGCGTACCGACTTCAGGTGATAGATGCGATCTGTACGCTCCACCTGAAAGAATATTTTACGATCAATAGTCTTTGTCGGGTCGCTCTTCAGCCGGCCGTTTATACTGAGCATACCAGTATCACCGTCCACGGTATAATTTAGCCACAGGTATAACGTCTCATCAGAATGATGTTCAATAAAACTTACCTGACATAAAAAGGGCTGGATGTAATGACGATGCCAGAAATAATATCCAACCACTACAGCCACCATCAGCAGAGAAAGACAGAGCGCAAAAAGCATTTTACGGTAGCGAGCCATATTCGCGTTCCCCAATAAAATAGTCTGACATACAATGGTTTGGCTCCGTCATTTCCCTGTCACAGCGTATCACCGAAGCGCGTGATAACGTGCTATATCTACTGACATAGACCCAGGGGTAGTTGCCGCACTGATCCTTAAATGGCGCGGCATAGGCTAGCGCTTTATCCCGATCACGTTGCGTCTCAATATCGTAGGCAAAATAGAGTCGACACTCTCCCATCATCATAGTGAAGTGATAACCGTCCACAAAATAGTTGTCATGCAGTAAATTATGGTTAACGGCTCTCATGCCAACAAATATCATTAATGTCACCAGAATGCCCGGAAGCCATAAGCGACGTTTCACAGCCGGGGCAACTGGATGCGGCCCAATATCCTCTTCGCGGATTTTACAAATCTGTACTTCTTGCTCGACAGATTGCAGTTGTGCCTCTTTAATGACAATTTGCGTGTCGCTTGCCAGCGTCAGACCAATACGGGGAATAGTGACTATTGGGTCGGTTTCAAAACCTATCTTTTTCAATCCCTTACGTAAAATAGAAATATTCTGGTAATAAGTATTAGGCGAAACCATCATTCCACGACTCTGCCAGACAATGTCCATACATTCCTGTTGAGTGATAATAGTTCCGACTCTTTCAATTAATAACAATAAACAGCGTCCAGCAGGAGAGTTTAATACCACCACTAAGTCAGGATTATTGAGGTCACATAATGTGCTGGTCGCAGGATGAAACTCGACAACACCATTAATTATATAATACTTATGCATAAGATTGTCTAAACACCTCCCGTTAACACTGTTACCGCGCAGATTTTCTTTCTTTTACCTTTGTTAGCCTGCATTCCTTCAGCTTGCGTGAGGATTAATGTGACGGATAAACCTGCAACTGTATATCCGCGCACTTAGCGAAAAATCTTATTTTATCTTCTCTTAATTTTTCTGATCTGAAACTTTCTTAATTTCCTTTTTAGTCATTAAGAGGCCTGAAGATACGGTAAGAATAAATCATACAATATCCTGCGCTCCAGACTTGACATTGACAAAAACTGACAGAATACAGAATTGAACACTTTAGTCATCCATGTCTGAATCATTCAAAACACTTAATTCATTTTTTCTGCTAAAGGGAGAAAACACGAGGCCTGACAACGAGTTGAGGAATCCCCCCCTCGCAGAAAATCTCTGCTTAATTAACAATTTCAGAGCGAAATTGTTATCCATGGTAAATAACAAACCCTCACCCATGACGCCATTATACAATACCATTACAAAACATTTATTAAAGCCAACTTTTCATTAAAAAATGACGGTATGATTATTTACAGGCAAGTAAGTGGCAGCCGATTAAATAGAGATACAGTGAGAATGCTTTTATAGTTAAACTTAATGCCAGTTGAGATTAATTGAGATTAATTGAGATCATTCATTTCACTCTATCAGTATAATCAGCCCACACCATAGCGATACTTAATTGCTTCGAAAATACAGGCATCGTTCTGCCAGAAAGACTTACCTCATTAAAATTATAAATCGGGGGAATAACATGTTAAATCCAGACAACAAACGTCATTTAACAATCGCACTATTGGGCGGAGATCACTTTGCACGCAAAGGGATCAGCGAAGTATTAAAAAGCGCCATTCCTGAAATAAATATAAAAGCATCAAGTGATGATTACTCACTAATGGACACAATGCTTTCGAAAACACCCGTAGACGTATTTTTTTTATCTGGTATGGAAAAGCATCATGCAGGTTTTGATTTCCTGAAATATATAAGAAATATCAAAGCCCGGCATCCCGATGTACTTATTTGTGTGTACTCTGCGTCGGCAAATTCCTGGCTGTGGGTACACGGTGATATAGATGCCTATATCTCACTGCAGGAACCCATTTATCACTGGCGAACCAGCTTATTAAAAATGGTTGATAGGCGTTATCGCCCTAAAAAGAAACCCACGGCGTTATCGCTGACGCCGGGTGAATGGAAGGTATTGAAAGACCTACGAAAGGGTCTGGATATGCGTTACATCGCCGAAACAGAGCAGCTTTCTTACCGTCGTGTCAGCGCGTTAAAAAGCTCAGCGATAAGAAAACTCGGGCTCAGAAATAAGACAGATTTGCTGGTCTTTTTAACCAGTCAGACCTGCTGTTTTCAGAGCAAATATCGATATAACAACATGGAATCCGTACAATGAAAACTCAATTCAAAACAAAAACTCTGCTTGCCGTAGCCATTGCGGTAGTCCTGCCTGCGGGAGCGGCACTGGCTGCGACAACCAGCGGCGGCACGGTTAACTTCAACGGCAAAGTGGTGACCTCTGCATGTGCCATCAGTGCAGGCAGCGCCAACATTGATGTCGATATGGGGGAAGTGCGCACCGCAGTACTGGCTACCGCAGGCAGTGAAGCCAACACCGCAAAAGCATTTGCAATCACTCTGGAAGATTGCGAAATCACCGCTACCTCGCCCTCAACAACCGCGGCAGTCACTTTCACCGGTACTCCGGACACCGCCGATGCCAATAGTCTGGCAGTCGGGTCAAACGGCAGTACAAACTCGGCGCAAAACGTCGCTATCCGTCTGTACGACGAGCAGGGCAACGTGGTTAAGCTGGGCGAGTCTGCCACCGCTATCCCTTTACGTAAGGGCGCCAACACCCTGAACTTCAGCGCGAAATATTATTCGCCGAAGGGCAATGCCACGGCAGGGGATGCCAGCGCCGTCGCGACCTACACAGTTACCTATTCATAATCTTCTGGCCCGGCTTATCGGCCGGGCCAGACTCAGCATTGAGGAGACCCACTATGCGCGTAAGCACATGTATTTTTCTGGCTGCCACATTATGCTCAACCGCCGTCTGGGCTGGTGGCGTGGGGCTGGGCGCAACGCGGATGGTTTACTCCAGCGCTACCACCCAGTCCATGCTGCAAGTAAGGAACACACATCCTGATTCCACGTTCCTGATCCAGTCATGGATGGAAAATGAAAAAGGGGAACGAACCAACGACTTCGTCATTACGCCACCGCTGTACGTCATAAAACCCGCCAGCGAAAGCGTGGTGAAAATCATGTTTAACGGTAAGAACCTGCCAGAGGATCGGGAAACGCTCTACTGGATGACAGTCAAGGCCATCCCGCAGCAGGTTAAAAGCAGTTCCGGGAATTCACTGCAGTTTGCTTCTGCTAACCGCATCAAGGTCTTTTATCGCCCGGACAGCCTCGGGAAAGGCGCAGGAGAGGCATGGAAAAGCCTTGCCGGTGCGTATCGTGCCGGAAAGGTCACTCTCACCAATCCAACACCGTATTACCTCACCACCATCAACCTAAAAATTGATGGTATGTCGGTAAAGCCAGTGATGGTACCGCCGAAATCCAGCGTGACGCTGGCCGAAACCTTCAGCCGCGCAAACAGTGTGAGCTACCAGACTATTAACGATTACGGAGCATGGACGCCCACTACCCGCGCGTCGTTGACTCAATAATAACAACAGTGAGGCGTGACCACGTGAAAAGGAAAATCCTGTGCGCCACGGTGCTATCCATGGTGATTCGACAAGCCGTTGCTGCTGAAAGCGAGCTGCAATTTAACCCCGCGTTCCTCAACGGCGAGAGCGCCAACAGCGCCGATCTTGCCTGGGTCAACGCCGGCAGCGCATTGCCGCCGGGTGATTACAATCTCAACGTGTATATCAATAACAACTATGCGTTCACAGGCAACGTCATGTTCCGCGTCGCTGAAAACACCGCAGGAGAAGTCCTGCCGTGCTTCACGCCTGAACAAATCGCCGCACTGGGTATTGACAGTCAGCAGGCCAGGGGCGGAGCGCTACCACGCGCGCAGCGCTGCATCTTCCTGACACAGGCATTTGCCGACACTCGGTTTGATTTTGACCAGCAGACGCTCACCCTGAGTGTCACCGTACCGCAGAGCGTGATGCGCAATTTGCCGCGTGGGTATGTCAGCCCGGAAAGCTGGGAGGCGGGTATTCCTGCCGCGTGGCTAAATTATGTGGTGAATGGCTCGAACAGTGAATATCAGGGCGAGACGCGCACCCGCAATCGGCAACTGTTTGCAAGCCTGAACAGCGGCGTCAATCTCGGCGCGTGGCGGTTGCGTGATTTCACCACGTGGACCAAAGACAATAACGAGCTTACCCATGTGCAGACCTGGCTGCAGCGGGATATTCCCTTCCTGAACGCCCAGGTGTACGCCGGTGAAACGTATACCTCTGCGCAGGTGTTCGACTCTGTGGGCCTGCGTGGCATGGCACTGAAAACCGATGACAATATGCTGCCTGCCAGCCTGAGCGGCTATGCGCCGGAAGTCCGCGGCATCGCACGCAGCAACGCTACAGTGACGGTTCGCCAGAACGGCAACATCATCTATCAAACCTCTGTTCCGCCGGGGGAGTTTGTGCTGAAAGATCTCTATCCGACCTCCTCCGGTGGCGATCTCGCGGTCACCATTCAGGAGAACGACGGCCGTCAGACGAAATACACCATTCCCTTTGCCAGCGTGCCAAACCTGGTGCGTAACGAGCAGGTGAAATATGCCCTTGGGGTGGGGAAATATCGTCCGACTGGCAATCAATATACGCCGTCTTTCGCGCAAGGTGAGCTGTTCTACGGCTGGCGATATGGCCTAACGTTTTACGGCGGGGCGCAGCTTGCCGATCGCTATAACGGTCTGGCTTTCGGATTTGGGCAGAACCTTGGCCGCTTTGGCGCCTACTCCATTGACCTGACCCACGCCCGCAGCCAGTTGGCAGATGACAGGCACTACACCGGCGATTCCGTGCGCCTGAGGTACAGTAAACTGCTGAACGATATCGGCACGCGGGTCAATTTCTTCTCGCTGCGCTACTCAACGAAAGGGTTTTATACTCTCAGCGATACCACGTACAAAGGCATGGCGGGTGGGTCGCCAAAGCAGATCGTGGAGGATGATGGCACCATCACCACCCACTACGACACGGTGTATAACCTGCTAACGGCGCGTAAAGCCAAAAACCAACTGCTGCTGTCGCAGCCGATGGGACAATACGGCTCGCTGTCATTATCGTGGGATCAGCAAACCTTCTGGAACACGCCGAAAACAACGCAAAGCCTGCAGTTTGCGTGGAACGCCACGTTTCGTAATGTATCGCTTGGCGTCAGCGTCCAGCGTAGCACCAGCCTGTATGACGACAAGAAAGATAATGTTCTGGCGATGTCCCTTTCGGTACCACTGGGCAACCCGACGCTGTCGACCCGTGCTCGCTTTACCACTACCCATGCGGATTCAACTGGTACCACCACCAGTACCGGCGTGAGCGGTTATCTACCGGGCCAGGAGAACCTGTTTTATAGCGTGAACCAGCGTTACAGCAGGCAGCAACAGTACGGCGGCGATGCCACCCTACAGTACGAAGGCGCACACGGGGATTATAACCTCGGCTACAGCTACACCCACGATTCCCACAACCTCAGCTACGGAATGAATGGCGGCGTGGTGCTGCATGAAGATGGTTTGACGCTGAGCCAGCCGCTCGGTAATACCAACATACTGGTGAAGGCCCCTGGGGCCAGTAATGTTGCCGTGCTTAATCACAAGGGCATTAAAACAGACAGTCGGGGCTACGCGGTGATCCCGTACGCCACGCCGTACCGCGTGAATCAGGTCGCACTGGATGTCACGACTGTGGGCAACGATATTGAGCTCGAGAATGCCATCGTCAACAAAACGCCAACCGAAGGCGCTCTGGTTCGCGCCAGCCTTGTTACACGGCAGGGGAAAAAAGCGATGTTTATCGTGCGTCACGGTAATGATGTGCTCCCCTTCGGCACGCTGGTCTCACTGGATGATGACAAAACCAGCGGCATTGTTGGCGATGGCGGCAGTTTGTATCTGTCCGGCTTGCCTGCGAAGGGCAATCTAAGCGCAGTGTGGGGGCGCAACAGCGACCAGCGTTGCACCATAAACTATGCGTTAAACAAGCAGAGTTATAACGCCCGAACAGGTCTTTATTCACAGGAGGTGGTATGTCAGTAACGCTTCGGATGACCAGCATCGCCCTGCTGCTGGTTTTCACTCTCCCCGTTCGCGGCTATGACGTGCTGGTTTCCGTCACCGGTAATTTGATCGGCAACACCTGCACTGTCGCGGCTGACTCTAAAGAGCAGGACGTTCCGCTGGGAACCATTGGTATTAAACAATTTCGTCATTCCGGGGACATCAGCAATATCAAAACGCCCTTCACGCTCAGGCTAGAAGCGTGCGGGCCGACCTTTGCTGGCGTAAAAATCCGCTTCAGCGGTACCCCGGATGACAACAACCCACAACTGGTAAAAATTGCCGACGGCGGCGCAACCGGCGTGGCGGTACAAATTCTCGATAAAGACAGCGTGCAGATCCCCCTGAACACACAAACCGCCGCGCTGGGAATGGCGGGCAATGACAGCGTTCAGATGACCTTCTATGCACAGCTTGTCGCCACCGGTGCGCCAGTGAGTGCCGGTGATGTGTCAGCCTTCGCCACATGGACAACGGAGTATCAATAATGCGTTTATTCTTTTTTATCAGTGGGTTTTTATTCTGTGTCAGCGCACAGGCCCTGGAATGGAAATCGGACATTACGCTCTCCCCTCAGCCGATGACCTACAGCGGACCGGCAGATTCGGTTGTGCCGGGCAACATTATCGGCCCGACCTGGAGCGCCACCGCCAGCGTACAGCAGGTGTTCTGGTGCGGGCTGCTCGTTTTTGCCTGCAACAAAAGCACCCTACAGCCCAGCAGCAGCGCCATCTCGAGCGGGATGACGGTCACCGTCGACGGTGTGAACTACACCATTTTTGAGACCGGCGTACCGGGCGTGGGGTATATCATCGGGCTGAAGGATTTTAAGAGTACAAAATATATCCCGCTGCAAACCGGTGTAACGCAAAGCTACCCGACAGAGGGCTCTAGTGGTATGACCCAGGATCTGGGCTGGTCAGCAAAGGTCACCTTTATTAAAACCGGTGCTGCCCTGAAATCCGGCGTCTATCAAATCCCGAGCATCAACGCAGCGGTCTTAACCGCCTTTAGCAACGAGACGAGAACGGCGCAGGTGATTATCAGCCCGACCACCATCACGGTGACCGCAAGCGGGTGCACGGTCGGCAGCAAAAACGCCAGCGTGGCGCTGGGTACAATTGATATTCGCACTCTGCCTACAGTAGGAAGCACGTCGCCATCGGGGACGTTTACCGTTGGCCTGACCTGCGACGCTAACGTGGCGGTTAACGCGGTAATGACCGATCAGACCACGCCGTCGAACACCTCGTCGGTGGTGACGCTGACCGGGGACTCCACGGCATCCGGCGTTGGGGTGCAATTTTTCTACAACGGCAGCGGGCCACTGATGATGGGGCCGGACAGCTCGGCCGCAGGCGCGACCGGCCAGTTCTTTATCCAGAGCACCACGGCGGCACAAACGCTCACTTTGCCGTTCCAGGCTCAGTACATCCGAACCGGCGAACTGGTTCCCGGCTCGGCCAATGCGCTGGCCAGCATTACGTTTTCATACCAGTAGGGGCTAATACTTCACCCACACCAACGGGTTCCCCCGGAAGCCCGGACTTCGTGTGGTGTTCAGGTAATATGCTTCACACCATTCCTGAAAGAGCATCCGCTGGATATTGAATTGACTGTTCGACCATGTATCGTTTGCCCTTGTTCCCGTGTATGCGGGAACTTTTTTCTGAAGGTTTTACCATGTACACCGTGCTTTCCCCCCCCATACTGCATACCATCACGGGGCTGCGCTTTCAGCCTCTAGTCGATTTTCATTCCGGCCAGGCCGTAGCATATGAGGTTCTCGTGGAGATCCACAACATGGATCTTGATGTACTCTTTGCTTCGCTGCCCACCCACTATGCGATGCAAATTTTTTTCTGGCAGGCCAATATGCTGTTGCAGATGCCAGACAAAGGCCAATACTGGCTTAATCTCCCGGCAGCTCAGCTGCTCGATGCCAGAGCTATCTGTCGGTTGCTTGCGCTACGCCACCAGCAGCGCTTAACGATAGAAATTCAGGACCCGTCCATCCTGGCCCGCATGAGTGCCGCAGAGCAACGCAGCATCTATAAAAACCTACACCAGCTAAAAGCGGCAGGCTGGAAAATCTGGCTGGATGACATAACTCTCGAGCTGGTGGACGACTATGCACGTCTTGCCCTGCCGGTAGACGGCATAAAACTTGACCGCGCAGAGCTGAACACGAATGCCCGGTTTGACGCATTTGTTCAATTCGTCAGAGAGAAGATTGCTAAGTCTGTCCTTGTCGAAGGGATTGAAACCACACAGGACCTGAAACGGGCCTGTGCGTCAGGTGCTCAATTTGGCCAGGGTTTTCTCTGGCCAGAAAGTCGGATAGCCGCCAGCATGACGGAGTAAAACGGTGGAGCAATTAGACCATCGGTGGCGATGTAAGTTGTTCACTTTTCACCCGACGTTGACAATATTCTCCGGACCTGGCGGGCAACGAGGCTGATGCAAGGAGTATAAAAGGATCACTCATCGCGGGGAACGCGGCTCAGCGGCGACATTTATGAATTTATTCCTGACCGAAGCTGATACCGCCAATGTCCAGGCTCTCAATATGGGCCGGGTTAGCGTGGATATCGACGGTAATGAACTTGCTGAACTGATTGATAAGCTGAATGACATTATCGCCCGACATTACCCGGGAGCGCTGGCAGCGAGGTGAATACACCATCGAATGCCTTCTCTGGACTGCCAGCACAAACCAGACGGTAATGGCATATTGAATGGTATGCCGAAAAAACAAAAAGGCCCATGTTAATGAATAACATGGGCCTGAATAGTGGCGGAACGGACGGGACTCGAACCCGCGACCCCCTGCGTGACAGGCAGGTATTCTAACCGACTGAACTACCGCTCCGCTGTGTTCCCGTCAGGGAACGAGGCGCATATTACGTATTGCGCCAGGTGCCGTCAACGCTTTTTCTTCTGTTTTTAATCATTTGCTGCAAAAATCACCCATGCAGCAAATATTCACGTATAAGTGCCTAATTTAGCCGCGCCACAAGCAGCTTCCGCCCTTTTTCTGCACCAAATCCAGGCGTGATTCATGGGCTGCCAGCTCTTCATCACTGGCTAAAACAACGCGCAGCTTACTGGCAGCGCGGACAACACGTTGGATCCCCACATCTCCTGCCTGAGACTGCCCTTCGCCTTCCATCGAAAATTTCATCGATGTCTGGCCGCCGGTCATCATCAGATACACATCAGCGAGGATCTGGGCATCGAGTAACGCCCCGTGCAGCGTACGTTTACTGTTGTCGATTTCATAACGAGAACAGAGCGCGTCGAGGCTATTACGCTTGCCCGGAAACATTTTACGCGCCAGCGCCAGGCTATCGGTGACCTTACAGAATGTATCGGTCTTAGGGATCCCGCGATTCAGCTTGCCGAACTCATAATCCATAAAGCCGATATCAAACGATGCGTTATGGATCACCAGCTCTGCACCGCGAATATAATCGATAAATTCATCGGCGATATCGGCGAATGTAGGTTTATCCAGCAGGAATTCATCGGCAATACCGTGAACGCCAAACGCTTCGGGATCGACCAGCCGATCGGGCTTCAGGTAGATATGATAGTTATTGCCGGTGAGTCGCCGATTGACGACTTCTACCGCACCAATTTCAATAATTTTGTGCCCTTCATAGTGGGCGCCGATCTGGTTCATACCGGTAGTTTCGGTATCAAGGACGATCTGTCGTGTAATTGCAGTGCTCATAGCGGCCATTTATGTCAGACTTGTCGTTTTCAACTCAGGAAGTCTACCAGAGATGCTTAAACAGGTAGAAATTTTCACCGACGGATCTTGTCTCGGTAACCCAGGTCCTGGCGGTTACGGCGCTATCTTACGCTATCGCCAGCATGAAAGAACCTTCAGCGCAGGCTACCGTCTGACAACCAACAACCGCATGGAATTGATGGCCGCTATCGTGGCGCTGGAAGCATTAAAAGAGCATTGCGAAATTGTGCTCAGCACCGACAGCCAGTACGTGCGCCAGGGGATCACCCAGTGGATCCACAACTGGAAAAAGCGCGGCTGGAAAACCGCAGAGAAAAAACCGGTGAAGAATGTTGATCTCTGGCAGCGGCTGGATGCAGCGCTCAGCCAGCATCAAATCAAATGGGAATGGGTCAAAGGTCATGCCGGGCACCCGGAAAACGAACGCTGCGATGAGCTGGCGCGAGTGGCTGCGATGAACCCAACACTGGAAGATGTTGGTTATCAGCCAGAGGCTTAAGACTGGCGCGTTGCACCAACGGCCTGGCGCACTGGCGTTTTGTTACGGCTCTGCTTCATCGGGTTGAACGTCAAGGGAACGGTGCGTTTGCGGGCGACGATCACCTGCATGCACCCCAGCGCAGGTAAATGCGAGCTAAGCAGTTTACCGCCCTGCTTCGTCCATGGAAGCACGCGAAAACGACTATAATGTAACACTTCGAAATTGAGCAGTGATAACCAGTCGAACTGGCGCATCAGAGTAAACATGCGGCTTTTGACGGCTGGCGAGCGGCGGACAAACGGTACGGCCTTCGCAAGGCCGAGCAGGCTAATCGGATTAAAACCGCTCATCACCAACCAGCCGTCATCAATCAGTACACGATCAACTTCCTGCAATAAACGGTGCGGATCGGTACACCAGGAAAGTGTATGCGCCAGCAAGCAAGCATCAACGGATTTTTCCGCAAAGGGCAGATACAGCGGATCGGCACGAACCTGCATGGGTTCTCCAGCAAGGGAAACATTCACCTGATGGGAAACGGCGCAACTTTCGGCATTGATTTCTGCGCTGAGATTACCGATCTTAAGCAAATGAAAACCATACATTTTTGCAAACCACGGATTGAGTTCTTCTTCCAGCGCCTCACGGTAATATGCGCCTTTGGGTAAATCATTCCAGCTTACTGGTGCCACAAATGTCTGAGGAGTCCTTGCCGGTTTCATCACCACCTTCCGCTACGCTTTGAGAGGTATTTTATGAATCTTAACAGTATTCCCGCCTTCAAGGATAACTACATCTGGGTACTGAACAATGATAACGGGCATTGTTTGATTGTCGATCCGGGCGAAGCCGCTCCGGTACTGCAAGCCCTTGAAGAGAAACAGTGGCACCCGGAAGCCATCTTCTTAACACATCATCACAATGACCATGTTGGCGGTGTGGAAAAACTGCGTCAGCGGTATCCCAACGTCGTAGTGTATGGCCCTGCGGAGACGCAAGATAAAGGTGCTACACACATTGTCACTGATGGCCAGGTCATCTCTGTTTTGGGGTATAAATTTTCTGTATTCGCCACGCCTGGTCACACTTTAGGACATATCTGTTTCTTCAGCTTTCCTTATCTATTTTGCGGTGACACACTCTTTTCCGGCGGATGCGGCAGACTTTTCGAAGGTACAGCAACACAGATGTATCAATCGTTTTGTAAAATAAACGCTCTTCCAGATGAGACTGTCATTTGTTGTGCACATGAATACACGTTAGGGAATATGAAGTTTGCAATCAGTATCCTGCCGGAGGATGCTGCACTTAATGAATACTATCGAGAAGTGAAGGAGTTACGTGCAAAAAATCAAAAAACACTACCCGTAATTCTGAAAAACGAGCGTCGAATTAATTTATTTTTACGAACTGAAGACGTTGATTTAATTGATGTAATAAATAAAGAAACAAATTTGCTACACCCTGAAGAGCGTTTCGCGTGGTTACGGGCAAAGAAAGATAAGTTCTGATATTTCCTGGTTGCCTTTTCTGAGCGGTCCCGTTATCATCGCTCGTCTTTTAAGCAACTACTATTGACACACACATGAAGGCAAAAGCGATATTATTCGCCTCTGTCCTGCTCGTGGGGTGCCAGTCGTCTAAGCACGACAGCACGGTCCAACAGCACGCACAGAGCCTTTCTGCAGCTGGTCAAGGGGAAGCATGGAAGTTTACTAGTCAGGCGCGGTGGATGGATGATGGAACATTCACCGGCCAGGATGACAATGACTTGTGGACCGCCATTGGCGACGAGCTAAAGATGGGAATTCCGGAGAATGCCCGGATTCGCGAACAGAAACTGAAGTATTTAAGTAATAAGAGCTATCTCCACGATGTAACTTTACGGGCAGAGCCGTATATGTACTGGATAGCAGGGCAAGTTAAAAAACGTAACATGCCCATGGAACTGGTACTACTACCCATAGTGGAGAGCGCTTTTAACCCACACGCGACGTCTGGCTCCAATGCCGCAGGCATTTGGCAGATCATTCCAAGCACTGGGCGAAATTATGGTTTAAAACAGACACGTAATTACGATGCGCGTCGTGACATTGTGGCGTCTACAACAGCCGCACTCGACATGATGCAACGTCTGAATCGTATGTTCGACGGTGACTGGTTACTGACCGTAGCCGCCTACAACAGCGGTGAAGGACGTGTACTGAAGGCAATTAAAGCGAACAAATCTCGGGGTAAATCCACTGATTTTTGGTCGCTCTCACTGCCGCAGGAAACCAAAATTTACGTGCCAAAAATGCTGGCATTGAGCGATATCCTCAAGAATAGCAAGCGTTATGGCGTTAATTTGCCAACGCCAGACGAAAGTCGCGCTCTGGCGCGAGTCAGATTGAGCAGCCCGGTTGAAGTTGCTCAGTTGGCGCAAATGGCTGGCATCTCTGTGAACAAGCTGAAAACCTTTAACGCTGGTGTTAAAAGTTCCACGCTCGGTTCCGCTGGGCCGCAGTACGTGATGGTACCGAAGAAACACGTCGATCAACTGCGTGAATCTCTGGCCTCCGGCGAAATCGCCGCTGTACAGCCAACCCAGGTGGCGGATAACATCCCGCTGACCAGTCGCAGCTACAAAGTTCGTTCAGGCGACACGCTTTCAGCGATTGCCTCACGCCTCGGCGTGACCACGAAGGATCTCCAGCAGTGGAATAACCTTCGCGGCGCAAGCCTGAAAATCGGTCAGAGCCTGATGGTCGGCGCAGGTAGCAGTGCGCAGCGTCTTGCCCGCAACAGCGACAGCATTACGTATCGCGTGCGTAAAGGTGATTCGCTGTCGAGTATCGCAAAACGTCACGGCGTTGACATCCAGGATGTGATGCGCTGGAACAACGGTACGGATAATTTGCGGCCAGGCGATCAACTGACGCTCTTTGTGAAAAACAGCGCCACGCCGGATTCCTGATTTAAGCTCATTAAAAAGCACCGTTTCCCACGGTGCTTTTTTTTGCCTTTCCGCCGTGTTACTTCCCGGCTTTGCCAGGGCTAAACTCCACCAGCAGTGGGTTATGATCCGACGCGCGGGTCACCAGAACTGAAGCTTCCTCCACGTTTAACCCCCGATAAAAGATAAAATCGAGTGGTCGACCAAAGGCACGCCGGCGATTGTCGTCGGTAAAACGCACCTGCCGCAGGGACATATCCCGGCTGAAGCGGTACAGAGCATTCATGCGCGGACGGCTCCAGGCATTAAAATCGCCGGCCATAATCACCGGCCCGTTATGGCGCAGTATTTGATCGCCAATTGGCAGTAATTGCTTGCTGTAAACGTCCACGCCAAGGCTGAAATTCACCGCATGCACATTCACGACCATTAGATTGCGTAAATCAGGCAACGGGTAAACCGTTACTAACGCCGATTTTGCCAGCCGTAAGATCGGCTCACGTTCGCGTAGCGGACAGCAATAAACCGGATGCGCCGAGGAAAGTGTCATTACTCCCGAAGGGTGTTGCGGTAAAACAAAGGCGGGAACCTGATCAGCGGCAAGGTAATTGGTGGTCGCAAACCGGACCAGTTCCGGCGTGGTTTGCGCTTCCTGCAGTAAAACCAGATGTGCATCCTTACCAAAACTTTGTAATACCGATAGCCATTCCGCGCGCTGCTGCTTAAAAATATTCCACACCAGAACACGGATTTTTTCGTCGCTGCTTAGCGGAACGCCTGCGGGTAACGCCTTGCCAATACTCGCGAAAGACCCCGGAGGTAAAATTCGCTCCGCGGGTTGTCCGGCAACATATCGCATGGCATAGGTATTTTTTGACACTTTCGGCTTTAAACCTCTTTGATGTCCGCCCCTACCTCGGGTGATCATTCAGTTATAGGGATTTTAACACCGAGTTTCAACGTTCAATCACCAGAAAAGCCCCCTGTTCTGGTGAGTAAGTACTTAGCGACATCACTAAAGCATTCCCGTCGTGGCCTCATCTCTGGCAAGATGGTTAAATAACTTATGAATGAAAAATATCGTTGAAATGTTGCTACAGAGGCAATAATGAAAACCACTTCGGAAGAACTCGCGATTTTCGTTGCCGTTGTTGAAAGCGGCAGCTTCAGCCGGGCAGCGGAACGCATGGGACAAGCCAATTCGGCCATTAGCCGCGCTGTGAAGAAGCTGGAAAATAAGCTTGGGGTTAATTTACTTAACCGCACCACGCGCCAACTTAGCCTGACCGAAGAAGGCGAACGCTACTTTCGGCGCGTACAAAACGTCTTGCAGGAGATGGCGGCAGCAGAAACCGAGATCATGGAGACCAACTCCACGCCCAGCGGTACGTTACGCATCGACGCAGCCACACCCGTGGTGCTGCATTTTTTGATGCCGTTGATAAAACCGTTTCGCGAACGCTTTCCGGAAATCAAACTGTCTCTGGTCTCCAGTGAAACTTTTATCAACCTGATCGAACGCAAAGTGGATGTCGCGATCCGCGTAGGTAAACTGACCGATTCCAGCCTGCGCGCCCGTCCGCTGTTTAAAAGCTATCGCAAAATTATCGCTTCGCCGGAATATATTGCCCGCCACGGAAAACCGGAAACAGTGGAAGAGTTAAGCAATCACGTCTGCCTTGGTTTTACCGAGCCGGTTTCGCTTAACGTCTGGCCCATTGCTGCTACCGATGGGCAACTGTATGAAGTGACACCGGATATTGCGTCGAACAGCGGTGAAACGCTGAAACATTTGTGCTTGAGCGGAAATGGTATTGCCAGCCTGTCGGACTATATGATCGACAAAGAACTGGCGAGTGGGGAACTGGTTGATTTGCTGGCGGATAAGCGTCTGCCAGTGGAAATGCCGTTCAGTGCCGTCTACTACAGCGACCGGGCAGTGAGCACCCGCATCCGCGCTTTTATCGATTTTGTCAGCGAGCATTTACCGCAGACAGTAGCGTAAAAATGACGGGAGTGCAGGCTCCCGTTCTTCCATCGCTTAATCCCATTTCGGCGCAAGCCCTTCCGGGCTAACCAGGCGGTCATTGCAATCCAGCCCTGCAATTGCCGCTTTGTCTGCTGCATCCAGTTTAAGTGTCTGTGACTGTAAGTTACTGGCAAGGTTTTCACGCTTAGTGGAAGACGGGATCACTGCATAACCTTCCCCCATCGCCCAGGCCAGGATCACTTGAGCTGGCGTAGCGTTATGTTTCTGCGCGATACGGTCAATCGTTTCATCTTTCAGCGCCTTACCATAAGCCAGCGTCATGTAAGAGGTGATATGAATACCGTGCTGTTTAGCCCAATCAACCACTTTGTGGTTTTGCAAATACGGCGAGAGTTCAATCTGGTTGGTCGCGATATTCTCTGCACCCACCGCCGCGATCGCTTCTTCCATCAAGGGGATGGTGAAGTTAGATACGCCAATCTGACGAGTCAGGCCCTGCGCTTTTGCCTTCATCAACTCTTGCATAGAGACTGCAACCGGTACTTCTGCACCTGGAGACGGCCAGTGGATCAGCGTCAGATCAACATAATCGGTACTCAGTTTTTTCAGGCTCTCTTTCAGGCTTGGGATCAGCTTTGCTTCACCAAGATTTTCTGTCCAGATCTTGGTGGTGATAAACAGCTCTTCACGTGCCACACCACTTTCAGTAAGTGCTATACCAATGGCTTTTTCATTACCGTAAATCTGTGCGGTATCAATCACGCGATAACCCAGTTCAAGGGCATTTTTTACCGAAGCGATCACCGCTTCATCCGTTAAACGGAAGGTACCCAGACCAAATGCAGGGATAGACATAAAAATTCCTCTTTCGTCACTTATTAACTCAGTGCGTAGATTATTGCCAGGTGCCAGGTAAGGAAAAAGGGCATAAAAAGCAGAGACTTTTTGCCTGAGAAGCAATAGTCCGGCGGAAACATCCGCGATGAGTAACTTGCGTTTTGATAGTCACTATGTCACCGTGAGCGCAATGACTCAGAAAATTTCCAGGCCAGAGAATGAAAAATGAACCGCTTTGCTCTACTCCTTGCCCCATCGCCCGCAGCCTGGGACGTATTGGGGATAGCTGGAGCATGATAATCCTGCGCGACGCGTTTGCCGGTTTCACACGCTTTGATGAGTTCCAGAAAAGCGCCAACGTTGCTCCGAATATTCTTTCCCGTCGCCTGAAAGAACTGGTGGATGACGGATTGCTGGAAAAAGTGAGCTATAGCAGCACGCCGCCACGTTACGAATACCATTTGACGCAGCTCGGACGCGACTTCCGCCCGGTGCTCCTTGCGCTGGCTGAATGGGGAAATCGTTACTTCTCCCCGGAAGGGGCACAAATTCAGTTGGTTGAACGTGAAACACAACGTCCGGTCCAGGCAATCCTGGTAGATAAAGCAACCGGTGAGCCAATTACGCCGGAGAAATATACGATGGTTCCAGGCCCTGCGGCATCCCCGCAGATCCACTACCGCCACGACTATCTGCAACGAAAACAGGCTGGCGATAACGTGCAGAAATTCACACCGCAACACTATATGAGCCGCGATCATGACGCTGAATAAAAAGAAAAAAATGCTGGTGTCGATAGCACTGACAAGCGGGTTGTTGGCGGCGGCAAGCTACGGAGTTTACTGGTGGCAAACCGGACGTTTTATTCAGTCGACTGATGATGCCTATGTCGGCGGGGATATCAGCGCAATTTCCAGTAAAGTTTCCGGCTATATTCAGCAGCTCGCGGTGCAGGACAATATGTCAGTGAAGAGAGGCGATCTGTTGATCCGTCTTGACGATCGCGACTACCAGGCCGCCGTTGAACAAGCCATTGGTGAAGTTGCCGCCCAGCAGGCCGCGCTGGCTGACATTGACGCCACCCGACAATTGCAACTGGCCATCATTGAAGGTTCGTCCGCGTCTCTGATGGCAGCCAGAGCCGTTACGGAAAAATCCGCAAACGACAATCGCCGCTATAACGCGCTGGTGATGTCCAGTGCCGTTTCAGCCCAGGTGAGGGAAAATGCCTCTGCGGATTATCGTCGTGCCCGTGCAGAAGAGAACAAAGCGCAAGCGGATACAACTGTCGCTGAACGCCAGTTATTAGTGCTGAATGCCAAAGAAAAACAGACACAAGCCGCACTGGTGCAGGCACAGGCCAGCCTTGCAATGGCGCGATTAAATCTCAGCTATACCGAAATTCGGGCACCGTTTGATGGCGTGATCGGTAATCGCCGCGCGTGGTCCGGCTCTTTCGTCAGCAGCGGAACACAACTGCTTTCGCTGGTTCCCGCCGACGGCCTATGGATCGATGCCAATTTTAAAGAGAGCCAGTTGACGCATATGCGTCCTGGGCAAAGCGCCACGATCGTGGCAGATGTTTTGCCGGGTCATACTTTCCATGGCCATGTTGCCAGCGTTTCACCAGCAACTGGCTCGCGGTTTAGCATTCTCCCGGCAGAAAATGCCACCGGAAATTTCACCAAAATCGTTCAGCGTGTCCCCGTTCGTATCGCATTAGAAGGTGATGCGGCGAAACTTGATGTATTGCGTCCGGGGCTTTCTGTTGTCGTCACTGTTGATGAAAAGAGTTCGCAATGAGCAGTACTGGCGCAGCATCGCTGTTACAAGGCGTTTCAATGCCAGTCAGCCAGAAAGTGTTTGCTTTCGCCAGTATGTGTGTGGGCATGTTCATCGCGCTTATTGATATTCAGATTGTTTCAGCTTCACTGCGGGACATTGGCGGTGGGCTCTCCGCCGGGGACGATGAAACAGTATGGGTCCAGACCAGCTACCTGATTGCAGAAATCATCATTATTCCTCTCTCCGGATGGCTGGCGCGGGTTATGTCAACACGTTGGCTGTTTGCCGCTTCTGCGGCCGGTTTCACTGTGATGAGTCTGTTATGCGGCTGGGCATGGAATATTCAAAGCATGATCGCTTTCCGTGCCTTACAAGGCCTGGCAGGTGGTTCAATGATCCCACTGGTTTTCACAACAGCATTTGCTTTTTTCCAGGGGAAACAACGAGTCATCGCAGCGGCAACGATTGGCGGCCTGGCATCGTTGGCACCGACTCTTGGCCCAACAGTCGGTGGCTGGATAACCGAAAATTTTAACTGGCACTGGCTTTTTTTTATCAACATCCTGCCCGGAATTTACATCACCATTGCGGTTCCGCTATTAGTAAAAATCGATACGTCTGACACATCGCTTCTGCGCGGAGCTGATTATCTGAGCATTCTCCTGCTCGCCGTTTCTCTGGGGTGTCTGGAGTACACACTTGAGGAAGGGCCACGCTGGGGTTGGTTTGATGATACAACGCTGGCGACCACCGGCTGGATAGCGTTGCTGTGCGGCATTGCTTTTATTGTACGTACCCTCCGTCATGCTCAACCGGTGATGGATCTTCGGGCATTGCAGGACAGAACCTTTACGCTGGGCTGCTATTTCTCGTTTATGGCAGGAGTCGGCATCTTTGCTACGATCTATTTAACGCCGTTGTTTCTTGGGACTGTTCGCGGTTACAGCGCGCTGGAAATCGGTCTGGCGGTATTTTCTACCGGTTTGTTCCAGGTGCTCTCGATACCGTTTTATGCCTGGCTGGCCAACCATGTCGATTTACGTTGGCTGTTAATGGCGGGGTTGTTGGGATTTGCGGTTTCAATGTACAGCTTTATTCCTCTCACCCATGAATGGGGAGCGCAGGAGCTGCTGTTGCCGCAGGCATTTCGCGGGCTGGCGCAACAGTTTGCTGTCGCACCAACAGTCACACTTACGCTGGGTAGCCTGCCTCCCACGCGCCTAAAACTGGCATCCGGGTTGTTTAATTTGATGCGCAACCTCGGTGGTGCCATTGGTATCGCCCTGTGCGGCACGGTGCTCAATGACCGAACCAATTTTCACTATAGCCGCCTTGCCGATCATCTTAATAACGCCAGCCTTCCAGTGACAGATTTTATTCAGAACAGTACCAACCGATTGATGAGCCAGGGTGTTTCGCCGGAAATAGCCAACAGTGCAACACTGAAAAACCTTTCGGCCTTAGCACTGCGGGAGGCTCGGACACAGGCTTTCTCGGATGCATTCTGGTTAATTATGCTGGGTTTTTTAATTGCTGCGTTGCTTGTTCCATTTATGAAAAAGCCGCAGATACCATGATAGTTCAGGAGAAGAGTTATGAGCGTTCCAACAAAGCGCGTCGTCGTGACAGGAATGGGGATCGTCAGCCCGCTCGGCTGCGGCGTGTCGCATGTCTGGCAAGCATTATTGCAGGGAAAATCCGGGATCTCCCGGCTCGATGAGGAAATCGTTGAGGATATAGCCTGTAAAGTTGCAGGACAGGTTCCTTCCATTGAAGACGATCCGCTACATGGATTCGATCCCTCAGTAGCGATCCCATCAAAGGAACGGAAAAAAATGGATCGTTTTATCGAATTTGCGATGGTAGCAGCGCAAGAAGCGCTCTCTCAGGCGAATTGGTTTCCAGAAGATCAAGCCAAAAGAGACCGCACCGCAACAGTGATCGCCACCGGTATTGGTGGTTTCAATGAGATAGCTAATGCCGTACGCACCACTGATACTCGCGGGCCGCGCCGTCTTTCCCCCTTTACCATCCCTTCCTTTCTCGCCAACCTGGCTGCCGGTCACGTTTCTATTGCCCACGGTTTTCGTGGCCCGATTGGCGCACCAGTTACTGCTTGTGCAGCAGGAGCACAGGCAATTGGCGATGCAGCACGAATGATTCGCGCCGGTGAAGCGGATATTGCCCTGTGCGGCGGAAGCGAGGCTGCGATCCATCGTGTCAGTCTTGGCGGTTTTGCTGCGGCAAAAGCATTATCCAGCAGTTTTAATGATAACCCCGAGGCGGCATCACGGCCTTTTGATCGCGATCGTGACGGTTTTGTGATGGGAGAAGGTGCGGGTATCGTCGTTATTGAATCGCTGGAGCACGCCCTTGCGAGAGGCGCTACGCCGCTGGCAGAATTGGTGGGATATGGTACTAGTGCCGATGCGTATCATCTTACTGCCGGGCCAGAAGATGGTAACGGCGCGCGTCGGGCGATGGAAGCAGCTATTAAGCAGGCAGGTATTAGCTCAGCCGATATTCAGCATATTAATGCCCATGCCACGTCAACGCAGGTTGGAGATAAAGGTGAACTGGCCGCGATTAAGAGCATATTTGCAACACATCCGGTAGCCATTACTTCAACGAAATCAGCGACCGGTCACCTGCTCGGAGCGGCGGGGGGTATTGAAGCAATCTTCACTGTTCAGGCATTGCGTGAGCAGATTGTTCCACCAACGTTGAATCTGCATCACCCGGATGCTGATGCCGCGGGGCTTCATCTGGTTGCGCTTACTGCACAGCCTAAACGAATGCACTATGCATTATCAAATGGGTTTGGTTTTGGTGGCGTAAATGCCAGCTTACTGCTGAAACGATGGGAGTAACATGACAGTAACATAAAGGGCATGAGTGCCCTTTTTACGCGATCTACAGACGAAAAAAAACCGTATCTCTTATGAGATACGGTTTCAAATAAGTGGCGGAACGGACGGGACTCGAACCCGCGACCCCCTGCGTGACAGGCAGGTATTCTAACCGACTGAACTACCGCTCCACCGAATTTCTTTACAACCACCGGTTTGTTGCCCCGGTTTGACTTGCTAATTTGATGCCTGGCAGTTCCCTACTCTCGCATGGGGAGACCCCACACTACCATCGGCGCTACGGCGTTTCACTTCTGAGTTCGGCATGGGGTCAGGTGGGACCACCGCGCTGTTGCCGCCAGGCAAATTCTGGTGCACGAAACGAATCTTTTCCACTGAGACTGTGTTGGCTGCTCTTGCGAACTCAGTCACATACCACCGTATGCTCCTTCCTTCGCCGCGTTTGCCGCCTTGCCTCAGCGTAAAATCTTTCGTTTCCGCTAATCTGAATCAAAGCTGAATATTGCTCGTCTTCTCAAATCGCCAAAACATCTTCGGCGTTGTAAGGTTAAGCCTCACGGTTCATTAGTACCGGTTAGCT
>NZ_FMBC01000080.1 GCF_900094795.1 Kosakonia oryziphila | reverse complement strand
GCCCGGTTCTCAAGGCTCAGGTCGGCAAACATCTGTTTGAGACGCCGGTTCTCGTCCTCAAGATCCTTGATCTTTTTAATATCAGAAGCCTCCATGCCGCCGTATCTGGACTTCCAGTTGTAGTAGGTGGCTTCAGATATACCGGACTCCCGGCAGACATCTTTAACGGTTCGTCCGGCTTCAACCGACTTAATCACAGCGATGATCTGATGCTCAGTAAAACGGGCTTTACGCATAGCGATCTCCTTCGTTGGAAGATTGATTATGCCGGATGCTCTCTAAATATGAATGGCACGATTATGCGGGATACTTACAACACGTACTCCTGCAATCCGCGATATTTTGTCCGTCTCAACGGCGGAAATGGGTGGCGTACTGTTTGGCCTGTCGATCGGTTCCATAAGCGGCATTCTCTCTTCCGCATGGCTGGTTAAACGCTTTGGCGCACGCAAAGTGATCCGCGCCAGCATGTCCTTTCCCGTCAGACGTACAGATCGACAATATTGCGGTCCAGACACAGACCACCGATGCGAAAGGCATTGCACAAGAGATCCCCGGAAGCCTGAAAAATACTACGTGGCATTTTGACGATGGGCTGAGAGCGTAAAGCATCCACTATCCCCCCTGCCCGCAATCTGCAAAAAATTACGGGCAGGGGCTGTACAATGTTTACACTCCGACCGTTCACCGCGTATTATTCCCTGTGAAGACCACCATGGATGATTGCACAAGGAATGTTTCACGATGACCGCACTACAGCTCCCCTGCACCATTTTTAAAACCCAAATAATGAAAGCAAAAAATAAAAAAACGCTTTATGCGCTGTTATTGATTAGTTCCGCCCTGCTGGGCGTCTTCCTGTGGTTGTCGATACGTTCGGTAGAAGTTGTGGCGGTTCATGAGGATGGCGAGTTTAGCTCTGTTCTTGTAAGAAACTTTCCTTTTACTGATCGGGGAAAAATAAGCTGGTGGCTAAAAAACAAGGATATATTGAAAGCAAAATATGATATTCCAAAACCCGCAAATGATGGATTTTTCTCCATAGTATTTTGGGATTTTGGCGATGGTTACAAAGAAGAAGGGAAATATGACAGGCGTTGCTTTGACGATATGAAGCCACCTAAAAATTGTATAGAAAAAAATAGAGTCTTCTCTGTTAGCGACAGTAAAAACATGGGGCTTTCTTTTACTACTCATGATGAAATATATCGCATGAGGAAAAATGGGAAGATAGTAAAAGATGGGGCCGATTAGGTTTGCCGCCCTCGAGTAGAGACGGCCATAAAATTATCCGCTCTACCCAACCTTGCACCAGTAGGTATGAGATATTGTAAGCAGTCAGCAATCCGATTACGTCCATGACCAGCAACGCTATCAGCAATTCATCCCGGCAGGTTTCACAATGTACCGATACGCAGATCGACAATATTGAGATCCAGACGCAGACCACCGATGCGAAAGACATTACACAAGAGATCCCCGGAAGCCTGAAAAATACTACGTGGCATTTTGACGATGGGCTGAGAGCGTAAAGCATCCACTATACCCCTGCCCGGAATCTGCAAAAAATTATGGGCAGGGGCTGTACAATGTTTACACTCCGACCGTTCACCGCGTATTATTCCCTGTGAAGACCACCATGGATGATTGCACAAGGAATGTTTCACGATGACCGTACTACAGCTCCCCTGCACCATTTTTAAAACCCAAAAATGGATGGACGACTACAGCGCCAGTGATATGCACTGCGGCGATCTGACCGAAGCACAGTTAAAATCCCAGTACCGGCTGGACTATATTTCTGACCGGGTTGATCCCTGGACGCTTACCCGGCGTTCCTCAATGGATCGCCCTCAGTCCATGTTCTGCTGTAATCTGCGTGGCCAGGGTGAAAAGATTACCCGGCAGCAGTGTGCCGCAATGCTGTTTGATGAATTCCGCTCATTATCCCGTAAGTTTTCTCTTTATGGGCCATACCGCCACCTGATCGAAAAGATGATCACCCACATGCAGAACGGCAATGGTACACCCTTCCATGATGTGTCGCTGGACAGGGCGTTAAAGGAGCATATTCTTAATGATAAGACAGATAATAGTTCACGGCTGCGACTGAAAAAAGCATTAATTCTAAGCATAGACTGGAAAAACAGGCGTTATTCCGAAATAGCAAAGGGAAAACTAAATGAAGCTATATCTCGAGGAAGATTGCCAAAATTCGACAGCTTCCAGGATAATTATAACGGCATGGGTATTACCGTTCATGATACCTGGGCAACGCATATCATCATAAAGTCATTACAGATTGATAATGACCATTACCGGGCAGTAGTGCATTACAAGGTGCAGGATCACTTTGGCCTTGACAGCGACGATATACTGAAAACAAAATTCAGCCAGTTCCATTTCTTCCGCATCTGGTTTGTTCTCCAGCGATACAATCAGTTTGGTTTTAAGCCATTCATGACCAATATGGCAGCCACTGTAGAGATTACTGGGGGACGTAATGAAAGCTAATCTCAAAAAAATCCTGTTGGCTCTGGTTGTTGCTGGCAGTACTTTAATTGGCTATTTCTTATGGTTGTCGTTGCACCCGGTTAAAATTATTGCTGTTCATCAGAGTAATAATTATAGTGATATATTAGTGGAAAATTTCCCGGTTACCGATAAAGGTAAGATAAAGTGGTGGCTGAAGAATAAAACAAAATTGAAAGAGAAATACAGAATTCCTGTACCATCCGCAGATGGATTTTTTTCTATCACTTTTTGGAACTTTGCTGCTGGATATAAAGAAGAAGAGAAATACGACAGGCTCTGTTTTAATGATATGCACACTAAAAAAAATTGCATTGAAAAGGATGCTGTTTTTACGGTAGAAAGAAGTAATAATACTGGTATTCTTTTCACAGTATATGATGGAACGTACCATTTAAAAAATAATGGAGAGATAATTAAGCTTAATCGTGAATAAATCCTCGCCCCCTCACGTCTGGACCGCAATAAAACCATCCACGCTACCCAACTTGTGCCAGCCATGTGGCAGTAGAAAAATGCTCAGGAGGCTATCTTGACAGGGAGAAAAACAGCAACGCCTTACCCGCCTGCTTCAATCCCTTTCAGTAAGGCCGCTCCCCTTGAAACTTTAGATTTTGACGCCACCCTCCCCCCCGCTATCGTGAACCGACCTCGCATAGTAGGTCATTGAGCCGAGCGGGACATCCGCACAACTGGCGATTTTGCGGTGGGTTACCGCCTGGATGCCGTGCTCGGCGATGGTGTCCAGCGTCGCCTCAAGAATACGTTCGCGCCGCTGTGGGCCATTTGGTCGTCGTGCCATAGATCCTCTCACTGATTTATGTACAAATGTACACTTACTTGCTAGTGTTGTCTCACCTTTTCATTTTCCGAAGAGAAGTTATGACCGTAACTGCCTCCCGCAAAGCCCTGCGCAACCGTCTGTGGGCACTGTTTACTTTCTTTTTTCTGCCTGGATTATTGATGGCCTCCTGGGCAACACGTACTCCTGCAATCCGCGATATTTTGTCCGTCTCAACGGCGGAAATGGGCGGCGTACTGTTTGGCCTGTCGATCGGTTCCATGAGCGGCATTCTCTCTTCCGCATGGCTGGTTAAACGCTTTGGCGCACGCAAAGTGATCCGCGCCAGCATGTCCTTTTCTGTGCTCGGCATGATTATCCTCAGCCTCGCGTTGTGGGTCGCTTCACCACTGCTGTTTGCCGTCGGGCTGGCCGTGTTCGGCGGCAGCCTCGGCGCGGGCGAAGTCGCGATGAATATTGAAGGTGCAGAGGTTGAACACGAAATGAATAAAACCGTGCTGCCGATGATGCATGGTTTTTACAGCTTCGGCACGCTGGTCGGCGCGGGGATCGGCATGACGTTAACCGCACTCGGCCTCACCGCCAATGTGCATATTCTGTTGGCGGCGCTGGTGGCTATTGTGCCGATTATCATGGCAATTGCTGCTATTCCGGATGGCACCGGCAAAAACTCCGCAGAAGAGAACGCACAGGGGAAGAAGGGAATCCCTTTCTGGCGCGATAGCCAATTATTGCTGATTGGCGTGGTGGTGCTGGCGATGGCGTTTGCGGAAGGCTCCGCCAACGACTGGTTACCGCTGCTGATGGTGGACGGCCACGGTTTTAGCCCCACTTCCGGCTCACTGATCTACGCTGGTTTCACCCTTGGCATGACCGTTGGCCGTTTTACCGGCGGCTGGTTTATTGACCGCTACAGCCGCGTGACTGTGGTTCGCGCCAGCGCACTCATGGGCGCGCTCGGGATTGGTTTAATTATCTTTGTCGACAGCGCCTGGGTGGCAGGCGTGTCGGTGATTTTGTGGGGACTTGGCGCGTCTCTGGGCTTCCCGCTGACCATCTCAGCCGCCAGCGATACCGGCCCGGACGCCCCTACCCGCGTTAGCGTGGTAGCGACTACCGGTTACCTGGCTTTCCTTGTCGGCCCGCCGCTGCTCGGTTTTCTCGGCGAGCACTACGGCCTGCGTAGCGCCATGCTAGTGGTACTCAGTCTGGTGCTGATTGCCGCGCTGGTCGCGCGCGCCGTGGCAAAACCGGCCCCGGAAGCGCAAGCGGAAACCTGTTAACCGCAAGGCGGCTCGCAAACGCGCTGCCGCCTTAACCGTCCAGCGAATTTCCCACGCGTTTATCGCGCAGAAACACGACCATCAAGCCAATCCACAACGCACCGTTTGCCAGGTTGAAGAGACTGAACAGACCGTTGCCACCCGCCAGCCAGGCATGTTTGCTGATTTCGATACCCACGGTAAAGATGAACATCTGCAACATACCCATTGCTGCCGACACCGTGCCCTTACTCATCTCGCTGGCGAACAGCGTCAGGCGCACCAGCCCGGCATTCGCCAGCCCGATACCAAAAGCGTAGAGACTCAACCCGGCAGTCATCCATAAATAAGCATGTGATGATACCAACGTCGCAACCGCCGCCAGCAGCAACCCGGCAGCAATCGGCCAGCCGCCCATAATGATCAGCGCCCGTACGGTGCGCCGCGATGTCAGACGCGCCAGCACCAGGTTACCGAGAATCAACGCACCGAAAATCGGCACCTGCAACAGGCCGTACTGATAGCTGCTGAGTTGTTCACCACTAATGATGATAATCGGCGACTGGGCGATCCACGCCAGTAACGGCAGGCTGACAAACCCCGTCGCCAGCGCGCCGGCGACAAAACGCAGATTTTTCATGACTTCAGCATAATCGCGCCACAACGCCTTCAGCGAGAGTGGCTCGCCAAGGCGGGTAGCCGTTTCCGGCATCGCTTTTTGCAGGCCAAAGAAGGAGAACGCCGCCAGCAGTGCGAACAACACAAACATCCCCTGCCACGGCGCGGCATGCACCCAGGCTGCGCCGACCAGAGGGCCAAGCAGCGGCGCAATCAGCGCCACATTCGCCATCAGCGCAGTAATTTTGATACACACTGCCTCTTCAAAGGATTCCTGAATCGCGGCGTAGCCCACCGCGCCAATAAAGCACAGGCTGATGCCCTGCAAAAAACGCAGCAGCGTGAATTGTTCGATATCTTGCGCCAGCAGCGTGGCAAGGCAGGTCACAATGAACCACACCACACCGGTCAGCATCACCGGACGACGGCCAATGCGATCCGACAGCGGCCCCAGTAGCCACTGTAAAAACATGCCGCCCGCCAGGTAAGCGGTCATGGACGTTGGCACCCATTCGATCCCGGCGTTGTACTGCTCCACCACCGCCAGCATACCGGGTTGGATCATGTCATTGCCGATATAGGTCGAGAATTCGTAAAGCACCAGGCAGATGGGAAATAGTAGTGCCCGTCGTCCCAGACGTTTGCCAGTTAAGGAATGGTTTTGCATGCTGTCTCTTCATCTATGAAAAATCGCGCAGAGTGTAATAAAAGCCGTCCGGCTGTGATAGCGAATTTGCGGCCATTGCCTAAATTTAGCGCTTTTTGCCAATTAAGGTTTTCTTAATCGTCCGGAGGTAGTGTGCGCAATTATTACGCTTTTGTTTAAGAATCGTCTAACTCCCTGGGGAGTAAAATAAAACCCCTTTACCGTTTGCCGACGCGCTTTTAAGGTAGGTACTTTCGTGCAAATGTGGTCGTTTAATCAAAGAGTAACAAACTTATGTTAGAGAGCCTCAATCACACGCTGTTCTACTGGATTAACGCAACGCCCGACTCCCCGCACTGGTTAATTGCGCTGGCCGAATTTAGCGCCAGCGATCTCATCAGTATTGTACCGCTACTGGCGGTAGGTCTTTGGCTGTGGGGCCCAAGCGCCCAGCGTCAACTGGTGATTAAAGTGTCGATGGCAATAGTAGTCAGCATGTGCATCTCACTGTTATTAGGCCACTTATTGCCGCATGATCGCCCCTTTGCCGCTCATGTCGGCTATAACTTCCTGCCACATGCACCGGACAGTTCTTTCCCGAGCGACCACGGTACAGTCATCTTTACTTTTGCCGTGGCTTTCCTCGCCTGGCACCGCCTGTGGTCGGGCGCAGTGCTAATGGCGGTAGGTCTGACGATCGCCTGGTCCCGCGTCTATCTTGGCGTCCATTGGCCGCTGGACATGTTCGGCGCGCTGTTAGTCGGCATCAGCGGTTGCCTGAGCGCGCAAATCCTGTGGCAAGGTTTTGGTCCGGCGCTCTATCGTATCATTCAGCAGTGTTATCGCTTCTGCTTTGCAACGCTGATTCGCCGTGGCTGGGTACGTGACTAAGCCCGGTACCAAAGGTAAAATGAATGCCCTGCTCAATGCAGGGCTTTCTTTTATTCAGGGGAAATATGGAAACAAGACGTGACGAACGGATTAGCCAGTTACTGACGGCGCTCAGGCACAGTGACAAGCTACATCTGAAAGAGGCGGCAATGCTGCTTGGCGTTTCAGAGATGACCATTCGCCGCGATCTCAGCGCCAACAGCGCGCCGGTGGTTCTGTTGGGCGGTTATATCGTGCTGGAACCGCGCGCGGCCAGCCACTATCTGTTAAGCGATCAAAAAACCCGGCTGGTCGAAGAGAAACGCCGCGCCGCAAAGCAGGCTGCCGCGCTATTGCGTGCGCATCAGATGGCCTTCTTCGATTGCGGCACCACCATGCCGTGGGTGATTGACGCCATTCCTGACGATTTACCGTTTATCGGCGTTTGCTACTCCCTGAATACTTTTCTGGCTTTACAGGAAAAACCGCAGTGCCGCTCAATCTTATGCGGCGGCGAATTTCATGCCAGCAATGCTATTTTCAAGCCGCTGAATTTTAATGAGACGCTGAAAAATCTGTGCCCGGATATCGCCTTCTATTCGGCGGCAGGCGTGCATGTGCAACAAGGTGCGACCTGTTTTAATCTCGAAGAGTTGCCGGTGAAACACTGGGCAATGGAGAGTGCGCAATATCATGTACTGGTAGTGGATCACAGCAAATTCGGTAAAGTACGCCCGGCCTGCATGAGCGCGCTCAGCCAGTTTGACGTGATTGCCAGCGACTGCCGCCCGGATGACAACCTGGTGCAGTTCGCCAAACAGCAGCAAATCACATTGATGTACTGATCGATGTATTGATTGATGTACAAGCCGTGCCCGCCGGGGCACGGCCTGTTAACGTCAGGAGAACCAGCCGCCAAACCACTGGTGGAATTTCAGCATAACAAAATCCCACATCCGGCCAATAAACCCGGCCTCTTGCACCGCTTCCATCACCACCAGCGGACGCTGTTCGATGGTTTTACCGTTCAGTTGAAAATCGATCGTGCCCACCACCTGGCCTTTGCTCAGTGGCGCTTGCAGTTCTGGCTGCGTCAGTGTGTAGCTCGCTTTCAAATTATTAAGCTGCCCTTTCGGGATAGTGATCGAGCCCGCCTCACCCGCGCCGAGCTTCGCTTCGCTGCTATCGCCAAACCAGACGCGCTGAGTGACAAAAGTGGCATCGGGTTTGATTGGCGTTACGCTATCGAAGAAGCGGAAACCCCAGTTAAGTAGTTTCTCGGATTCATTAAAGCGGATGCGGTCAGTCTTCGCGCCCAGCACCACCGAAATCAGGCGCATATCGCCCTGCGTCGCGGAAGCCACCAGGTTATAACCAGCGCCGTCAGTCGTACCGGTTTTCATACCGTCCACGTTCATACTGGTGTTCCACAGCAACCGGTTACGGTTCGGCTGGTGGATCTTATTGAAGGTGAACTCTTTTTCCTTGTGAATGGCGTACTCATCGGGCACATCATGAATTAAGGCTTTCCCGAGTAGCGCCATATCGCGCGCGGTACTGAACTGGCCCGGCGCATCCAGACCGTGTACGGTTTTAAAGGTGGTATTGGTCAGCCCCAGTTTCTGTGAATAGCTGTTCATCAGGCTGACGAATGAATCCTGGCTCCCGGCGACATAGTCGGCAATGGCTATGCTGGCATCGTTGCCGGACTGAATAATAACCCCTTTATTCAAATCCGCGACCGACACCTGATCGCCCGGTTTCAGAAACATCAACGAAGAGCCGCGCAGTACCGGATTGCCGGTCGCCCAGGCATCTTTCCCGATGGTTACCGTATCGGTAAGATGAATTTTTCCGGCTTTCAGCGCCTGCCCAACCACATAGCTGGTCATCAGTTTGGTGAGACTGGCGGGATCGAGTTTCTCATCGGCATTACCTTCAGCCAGCACTTTGCCGCTGGCGTAATCCATCAGGATCCATGCGCGTGCGTCAACCGGCGGCGCGGCCGGGTTTTGTTCAACCGCATAGAGTGAAGGCGAAAAGAGAAATAACAGCGCGGAGCCCGCGGCCAGGCCGCGAAGGGATAAAGAGAAATGCATCATATATGGCCACCCGAGTATCCATTCAATCAAACGTCACAACACGTACCGCAACAAACGGTGAGTAATAGCGCACAAACGGAGCGAAAAAAACCGTCGGTGAGTAAAGTTATTAAAGTTTATGCAATAACAGGGTGTTGCGCTCACTTTGTGCGATCTTTTTCTAAGTCGTTGCCAGAACGTTAACTTTCCCCCACCATGGATCCCAGACAGAGATCCACTTCAAAGGGGGTAAAATGATAACGCTATGGGGCAGGAATAACTCAACTAACGTCAAAAAAGTTCGCTGGCTACTGGAAGAACTGGAGCTACCGTACGAACATATTCTGGCGGGCGGGCAATTTGGCCTGAATCACGATGCCGAATATCTGGCGCTGAACCCGAACGGGCTGGTACCGCTGCTGCGCGACGATGAAACCGGCGTTGTGCTGTGGGAATCAAACACCATCGTGCGCTATCTTGCTGCTCAATACGGTCAGCGACGCCTGTGGATCGATGCTCCCGCCGCGCGCGCAGTAGGGGAAAAGTGGATGGACTGGACGATTGGCACCCTGGCGCCGAAATTTGCCCAGGTAATGATTGGGCTGGTGCGCACGCCGCCAGAGCAGCGCGATAACGCTGCGATTGATGCAGCAATACAGGCGCTTGAAGGAATGTTGGATATTCTTGATAACGCGCTGGCAAAACAGACCTGGTTTTCCGGCGAAACCCTTGGCTGCGCCGATATCGCCGTTGGCCCGTTTATCTACAACCTGTTTGCTATTCCAGGCTTAAGCTGGGCACCGCGCGCCAATTTACAACGCTGGTACGCACAACTGTGCGAGCGTCCGGGGTTCCGCACAACCGTGATGATTCCGGTAACCTGATACCCGACGTAACCGGGCAGGGAAGCCCAATAAACCCACAACCTACTGCTGGCCGACTTCCTCATCGACAAACAGCGCTTCACCTTCATCACGAAGCCGGACGCACTTTCCACAGCTCGCCGTCCGCTGAATCCGTCAGCACGTAAAGGTAGCCATCCGGCCCCACGCGCACATCGCGGATACGCTGTTTACGATCGGCAAGTATGCGGCCATCTTCCGTAACGTTATCGCCATCAACGCTCATCACGATGACGTTTTCATCTTTGAGCGCACCAATAAAGAGTTTATGTTTCCACTGCGGGAACGTGTCGGCGTTATAGAATGCCATGCCACTTATCGCCGGAGATTTCGACCAGTAGAAGATCGGCTGTTCGGTGCCTGGCACAATCTGCCCTTTCGCCTCGGGGATTTTCAGCCCGCTGTAGTTAATGCCCCAGGTGGCAATCGGCCAGCCATAATTTTTGCCTTTTTGCGCAATATTAATTTCATCACCGCCGCGCGGCCCGTGTTCATGCAGCCATAGCGCGTTGCTCCACGGGTTTATCGCCATTCCTTGCGGGTTACGAATACCATATGACCAGATCTCCGGACGGGCATCTTTGCGGCCAACAAACGGGTTGTCATCCGGCACTTTCCCCTGATCGGTCAGCCGTACCAGTTTGCCCTGCAATTTATCCAGCGCCTGGGCCGTCGGGCGCTGGTTGTTCTCACCCAGCGCAATCCACAGATATCCTTTGCCGTCAAACACCAGCCGACCGCCAAAGTGGTTACCGGTTGAGAGTTTCGGCTGCTGGCGAAACACCGTCTGAAACGCTTCCAGATGGGTGAAATTGTCGCTCAGGCGGCCATAACCGACCGCGGTACCGGCTTTGCCCTCTTTGTCCGCTTCCGCATAGCTTAACCACACCCGGCGCGACTGGGCAAAATCAGGCGCCAGCACCACATCCAGCAAGCCGCCCTGTCCGTGCGCCCACACGTCCGGCACGCCGCTAATCGGGTCGGAAAGCCCTTTACCGGCCTGCCACAAACGCAGTTGCCCGCCGCGCAAAGTGATTAACATGCCGTGATTATCGGGTAAAAATGCCAGCGACCAGGGGTGATCGAGTTTGCCTTGCAGAACATCAACCTTCACCGCCGCAGGCTCAGCAAATACCGGGAGGGAAAGAAACAGCAGCAACAGGGGAAGGCGGCGCATCGGGTTCTCCTTTATTCAGCAGCTTCGCAGAGTAAAGGGTAGACCGGGGTGCAGAAATGAAACGCAGGTTTACAGAATTTATACATTCGGCATGAAAGAAAACGGGCAGACAAGAAGGGGGAGTTTCCTCCTGAGGGATCCCCAGAAAACTCAGTAAACCAATATCATATCGGTATACCGTTGCTGTAATTTCTTCAACCCCGAGTCCAGCGACAGGGTTTTCAATATGAGCGGAGAATGTCGAAATACATTCTCCGCCAACTTTAACAACGAAATGACTCGCCTGTGTTTCACTGTATTTGCCTGATATTTATGATGTATCCCTCTGTTTTCAAGACTGAAACCACTTAACCACATAATGATACTGGCTAAAGTCGCGATCAGGCTCAACACTGCGACCCGCTCAGATGAATGGCTGGCTCCAAACCTTAGCCCAAACCCCCAGCGAGGATTTTTT
>NZ_FMBC01000110.1 GCF_900094795.1 Kosakonia oryziphila | reverse complement strand
GGCTGGCACAAGGCATTGCCGATGGAGTCATTGAAGTGCCGAAAGATCACTAAAATATCGCGCCGGAAATTTCGGCGGTTCCGGCGTAGAACCCCTTTTTGAGGCGACGATTTTCGTCTTCCAGCTCTTTCAGACGGGCCATCATGGAGGCATCCATTCCGCCAAAACGTGAACGCCATTTATAGAAACAGGCATTGCTCATGCCATGCTCGCGGCACAGTTCAGCCACCGGTGTTCCGGCCTCAGCTTGTTTCAGGATGGACATGATCTGACTGTCAGTAAAACGTGATTTTTTCATAGAGATCTCCCCGGTTCAGATTACGAGAAAATTCTACTTATCAACACACCGATTTTTCGGGGGGATTACCAGGCGATAAAAGAGTTAAATATAACGCGTGTTATAATTGCGCACAGAGAAACCACTATTTCATCAGCAGATCGTGTCATCTCACTGGATGCAGTATAACCGCAAAAATGGATGTTAAAGATATCAAGACATCAATGGTAATGGCAGGCAAAGTTGATTTATATTAGCCTGCTCATTAAGAAGAACAAAGGCGCTATATGATGAGTTGGCTTAACGCCTCTGGTGCAACTACCACAGCTGACCAAGCCTGATGAGCATTTAAGTGGCACTCTCTGAATTCATGTTCAGCGAGAGAAAATGAAAGCTATCACTAAACCCGCAACTAAAATGGCACAGTAAAAAAAGATGTTACCGGAGAACTGAGATAGATCATAAAGATGTTCTTCGCCTTGTTTGTTTAGTTTTGCTATAGCATCTTTTTCATTATTAGCTTCTATTGTGTAAGGATATTTTGTAAAACCTTTACTTTTCAGTTCCTTGGAATGTTCACGTGTGACATTGTTCACTTTGAGCACTTTTGATTCATTATCTTTGATAAAAATTATGTAGCTATTCATACCCTACCCCTAATAAAGTAAAATATTACCCTAAACCTCATGAAATCACTTTACCTATCCTATCTATTGAAAACGTCATTAAAACAGAACGAATTAAGACAGTATAAAACAGCGAGCTGAATTTTCACCAGTTCGGTAAAAATTGATGTTCTAATCAGTATTGCTTAGCAAGGTTATTAATAGCGTTGCATAATAAACGTTAAGAATACTATTTTTTGGGGCTTGTTGCAAAAATTACCTAAGTGAGAAACACTCACGGTATTGTTCATCGCTTTAGGATAAACTCATGCCTCCAAACGAGTTTAAATGGAAACATTTTGCACCAACCATCATCCTTTGGTGCTTACGTTGGTACGGTTCCACACCGTTAAGCTATGCAAACGTCAGTTATATGCTGGCTGAACGGGGGATTTCGGTTCACCGTTCAACGATTTATCGTTGGTTTATTGAATATGCCCCCATTCTCCGTAAAAAACTCAAAAAATATCAATTCATTCGTGCTGTTTCCTCTTGGCAGCTTGATGAAACCTACGTCAAAGTGAACGGAAAATGGTTTTACCTTTATCGTGCCATAGATAAACATGGAGACACGTTGGATATTTATTTTTCACCCAAACGTAACCGATATGCCGCCTATGAATTTCTCAAACGCGTATTAAAACCTTATCACTCCGAACGACAACCCAAAACGTTAAACACCGATAAGCATGCGGCTTACGGTTACGCCATCGCTCGCTTAATGAAAGAAGGGAAACTCCGAGCTGACGTGGAACAACGGCAAATCAAAACCCTTAATAATCGGATTGAATCGGATCACGCCCCGATAAAAAAATTGATTATGCCGACAGGTGGTTTTAAATCAGCGAAGCTGAGCGTGGTCAACGCTCCAAGGGTTTGAAACATTGCGAAAACTGAATAAAGGTCAATTTGATGAATGGCTATGTCGTGACGAACCCGAATTTCGGGTGCGGGAGCGATCTGCCTTTATGAATCGATTATTCAATGTAGAGACCATTTTAGCTTAAAATCCCCTCTTAGCACTGAGTGAAAAATGCGCAAATTTATTATTTGCAACAAGCCCGTATCGCGACATTATATACAGCTGCCGCAGAAGGACGGAGAGAAGAGGCTTTAGAATATCTGAGAGAGGGAAGAAAGTTGCTGAGGCAGTAACCGATGATGGGTAAAGAAGGCTTGGGAAGGGGGCTGAACCACCCCGGAACGGTCCCCTGAAGGAATGGCAATTCCGTTAGCCCGAAAATACTGGCTTTTCCCGGGCTGTGATAACATCTCCGGGTCATTTTTCAGAGCCAGCGCTGATGAAGAAGAAAAACAGCACACCCACTCCCCACGATGCCACGTTCAGGCAGTTCCTGACGCAACCGGATATTGCACGGGATTTCATGGAAATCCACCTGCCCGCAGAGCTGCGTGCAGTCTGCGATCTCAGCACGCTGAAACTGGAATCCGGCTCGTTCGTTGAGGATGATCTCCGCCAGTATTTCAGCGACGTCCTCTACAGCCTGAAAACCACAGCCGGCGACGGATATATTCATGTTCTGGTCGAACACCAGTCAACGCCGGACAAACATATGGCTTTCCGCCTGATACGCTATGCGGTAGC
>NZ_FMBC01000014.1:45283-103163 GCF_900094795.1 Kosakonia oryziphila | reverse complement strand
TAGGAGTTCGAAGCGCTCAGGCTGATGGAGATGGTTTCGTTGTCTTTCGCGCCAACCTGGAAGTTGTAGCTGCTGGAGCCGGAACCGGTGTTCAGCACTTTGATGCCGTTGAAGTCGGTCTGGGTGGTCACGCGGTTAACTTCTTCCATACGCTGGTTAACTTCAGCCTGGATGGAGTCGATGTCAGAAGCAGAGTTGGAGCTGTTCTGCGCCTGAACGGTCAGGTCACGGATACGCTGCAAGTTGTTGTTGATTTCGCTCAGCGCGCCTTCAGCCGTCTGCGACAGGGAGATACCATCGTTGGCGTTACGGGCAGCAACGGTCAGACCGTTGATGTTGGAAGTAAAACGGTTAGCAATCGCCTGGCCAGCAGCATCATCTTTTGCACTGTTGATACGCAGACCGGAAGAGAGACGCTCGATAGCGGTACCCAGGGAAGCCTGAGATTTGGTCAGGTTGTTCTGAGTCGTCAGCGACAGGGTGTTAGTATTAATAACAGCCATGATGTAATTCCTTTAAATAAAAAAGTTATCAGATTCAGGCATCTGCCTACGGCGTTCTTACCGTCTTCCAGGTTATCGACCATCACTGACCAACCTTTAGAGAAAAACTTTATTTTTTTAAAGCCACAAACTGCCCGCTATTCTTTGGCTTTATTCCGCCATTGCTTCAAAAAAAAACCTCTAATCTTTTCGAAGTCGCTGCCGATAATCCCCACAGTGATTGTCAAAAACTGAAGGATGAAGATATGGCAAGTATTAGTTCGCTCGGCGCAGGCACAAGCTTGGATCTGAACACGTTGTATGACAATTTGCAGACAGCTGAACAAACAAAGCTGACGCCAATTACCACTCAGCAGACTTCGTATAAAGCCAAGCTAACCGCCTGGGGCGTGGTGCAAACCTCCCTGACTAAGTTGCAAACTGCTGCGAATGCGCTGAAAGACACATCAAGCATCGCATCGACAAAGGTATCCAGTACTAACACCGCGTTCACTGCTACGCTGGCCAATAATGCCGCAGCGGGAACTTACTCGGTCGAGGTGTCTTCGCTGGCTGCTGCTCAATCTCTACTCAGCCCGAAAGTGGCCAGCAAAGATACTGATTTAGGCGACAGCAGTCTGAGTTCTCGTACTATTACGATCACTCAGCCCGGACAAACGACGCCGATGACCCTGACGCTGAACAGCGATCAAACCAGTCTGTCGGACGTCCGCGATGCGATTAACAAACAGCAAGGCAGCGTGACTGCGAGCATTATTAAAGCAGATGACAACAGCTATTACCTGGCACTGACATCACGTGACAGCGGTACGGCTAACCAGATGACGATCACCACAAATGATACGCAACTGGCAAAGTACATCAGCTATGACTCGACGAACACCAGCAGCGCGAGCAACGTAATGACACAGCAGGTTGCTGCGTCTGACGCGAATCTGAAAATTAACGGGGTTGCCATTACCCGTAGCAGCAACACAATTACAGATGCGCCGGAAGGTGTCACGCTGACACTGAATAAAACTAACGTTGGTAGCCCGGAAACGCTGACGGTAACGAAAGACAACCAGCCGATGACCAATGCGATTCAGGCTTTTGTCGATGCTTACAACTCCTTGCAAACGACCATTGCTAACCAGACCAAATATACATCAGTGAGTCAGGGCAGTGGTTCGCAGGACAGCTCGAACGGCGACCTGTTGGGCGACGGCACGCTGCGCAACATTCAGACGCGTCTGCGCTCTATGTTGTCATCTTCTCAGAGTGACGGTGGAAGTTTCTCTATTCTGTCGCAATTGGGTGTGACTCAGGATACGACCGGCAAGCTGACCGTTGACAGCACTAAACTTAATAATGCGTTGAATGAAAAGTCAGCGGACGTGATCTCTTTCCTGTCCGGCGACGGTAAAACCACCGGGTTCGCCACTCAGGCAAGCAACCTGCTGGACGATTTTTTAGGTACTAATGGTACCGTGCAAAATGCGACCGATGGAATCAACAAAACGCTGAAACAGTTGTCCGACCAGTATGATTCAGTGAATAATCAGATCACTGCAACCATGGCGCGCTATAAGACACAGTTCACCAGTTTAAGTCAGCTGGTTTCTTCTCTGACAACAACCGGTAATTATTTGACCCAGCAGTTTAAATAAACCATCAGTTGAGGTTTGATATGTATATGAAATCGGGGACTCAGGCTTATGCCCAGGTCGGTGTGGAAAGTGCCGTTCTGAGTGCCAGTCCACATCAACTCGTGGTGTTACTTTTTGATGGCGCCTTGAGCGCCATGAAAAAGGCTGCGATCCTGATTGAACAGGGAGATATTCCCGGTAAAGGACGCGCGCTTTCACATGCGATTAATATCATTAACAACGGCCTACGGGCCGGTCTTAATCACGAAGCCGGTGGGGAGATCTCTGCAAATCTGGATAGTCTTTATGACTACATGACACGACGTCTTTTACAGGCAAATCTCCACAATGACCTCTCCGCCATTGATGAAGTATCGAAGTTGTTGAGCAACATCGCTGATGCCTGGAAAGAAATTGGCCCCAATAATCAAAATGCGCGGGACACTTACTAATGGAAGCAAATCTCGGGTTGCTCCACCACTATCAGCAGCTGTTGGTCATCAGCCGCACCATGCTTAACCTCGCGGAGGAAGGGCGTTGGGACGAACTCATCGAACATGAAGTGAAGTATGTAAACGCTGTGGAGAAGATAGCACTGTCCCAGGATACCGGAGAAATTGCGCCTCAGTTGCAGGCGCAAATTCGGCCTTTGCTGAAGCAAATTCTCGATAACGAAGTTGTGCTGAAAACACTGTTAAACCAGCGAATGGACGAACTGCGGACATTGGTTAGACAAACATCTCGACAACATAACCTGCATTCGACATATGGACGCCTCTCTGGAAACATACTCTTCCCAAATGAGATCTAATCTCAGAACAGGCGGGTGAGATTTTTAACACCGCGCCCGCACTGTTATCCCTGTATCTCAAGTCTCAGGAACATGACAACAGGTTTTCTTTGTTACCCCTCTGTTCTACATTTTGCGAAAAATGCAGGCGTAATCCCGTGCATAAAATACACAAGCATCCGCGATATCTACGAATAGAAGAAAAAGGAAGGATATGTGATTACCGGGCAACAGTACCCGGCGCCACGCTTATTTGCTGATGTCCAACCCGGCGGCGGTCAGCGCGTTCTGGCACTCAACCGTCGGTTTATCGACGCGCTTAAGAGTCATACCATCAAATTCCAGCGTATTACCTTCGTGGTCGAGCGGGTAAATATCTCGCTTTTGCGTCACGTTATATAACGTACTACCGTCACGCATCAGTTTGCCCGGGACGGCAATGACCCGCTGCCACTGACGGCAATCCAGCGTGTCCCCTTTGGGCGTGACGATCAGGCTGGCTATTGCTTCCGGGCTGACCAGTTTGCTCTGCGGGCCTGCCGACTGCCAATAACCCGCCAAACCTGCCGGTGCAGGCTGTTTTACCACCGCGTTGTAATCATCCACCTGTACGCAGCCACTGAGCAGTAGCACCGCGCCAATAATCACTCGCTTTTTCATTATTTATTCCGATCGCGAAGAAAAAAAATATTGTGGCATTAAAGCATTATCATCGCCACACTTCTCCGGTGCGAAGAAGTTTGATCTGCACCAGGGTTTACACTCTTTTTGCATCAGTTTGTCATTTGTCACGTGTATTATTCGCCTTCTTTCAATTTCTGCCTTCTGAGTTCAGAGGTTTTTACTATGTCATGGCAATACTTTAAGGAGCGTTTCCTGATTCGCTTCTGGTCCCCGATTCCGGCCGTGATCGCCGCCGGTATTCTCTCTACCTACTATTTCGGCATCACCGGTACCTTCTGGGCGGTGACCGGCGAATTCACTCGCTGGGGCGGCCAGTTATTGCAACTGGCGGGTGTCCATACCGAAGAGTGGGGATATTTCAAACTGATCCATCTGGACGGCACACCGCTGACGCGTATTGATGGCATGATGATCATCGGTATGTTTGGCGGCTGTTTTGCCGCCGCGCTGTGGGCGAATAACGTCAAGCTGCGTTTTCCGCACAGCCGCATTCGCATCGCGCAGGCTATTGCTGGCGGCATCATTGCCGGTTTCGGCGCCCGGCTGGCGATGGGGTGTAATCTTGCCGCCTTCTTCACCGGCATTCCGCAATTTTCGCTGCATGCCTGGTTCTTTGCCGTTGCCACGGCGATAGGCTCATGGTTTGGCGCACGCTTTACGCTGCTGCCCATGTTCCGCATTGCGGTAAAGATGCAGAAGGTCACCGCCGCTTCGCCGCTAACGCAAAAGCCGGATCAGGCAAAACGCCGCTTCCGCATCGGTATGCTGGTGTTTATCGGCATGGTAGGTTGGGCGCTGCTGACGGCCATGAACCAGCCAAAACTGGGGCTGGCGATGTTGTTTGGCGTCGGTTTTGGTTTACTGATTGAGCGGGCGCAAATCTGCTTCACCTCCGCATTCCGCGATATGTGGATCACCGGGCGTACCATGATGGCAAAAGCCATTATTTTCGGCATGGCGGCGAGCGCAATCGGCATTTTCAGCTATGTACAACTAGGGATGGAGCCAAAAATCATGTGGGCCGGACCAAATGCGGTACTCGGCGGGCTGCTGTTTGGCTTCGGCATTGTGCTGGCAGGCGGCTGTGAAACCGGCTGGATGTACCGTGCAGTCGAAGGTCAGGTGCATTACTGGTGGGTCGGGCTGGGCAACGTTATCGGCTCGACGATCCTGGCATACTTCTGGGATGACCTATCCCCTTCCCTCGCCACCCACTGGGATAAAATCAACTTACTGAACACCTTTGGCCCGCTCGGCGGCCTGCTGGTGACCTATGCGTTGTTGCTGGCCGCACTGCTGTTTGTCATCGGCTGGGAAAAACATTTCTTTCGCCGTAATACGCCTGCGCCTGTGAAGGAGACTGCATGAAGATTGTGCCCGATTACCGCCTCGATATGAGCGGTGAACCCTGTCCTTATCCGGCGGTAGCCACACTCGAAGCGATGCCGCAGCTCAAAAAAGGGGAGATTCTGGAGGTGGTGAGCGACTGCCCGCAGTCGATCAATAACATTCCGCTGGATGCCCGCAACCATGGTTATACAGTGCTGGATATCCAGCAGGATGGCCCAACCATCCGCTACTTGATTCAGAAGTGACGTAACAGGCTGGCTCACCCGTAAACGGTGAGCCAATAGCCGATGACGCTCACCGATGAAATAGTGGATCTCGCCCCCAATCATCAATAAACATGCAGCAGCTCTGTTTAGCGCGATACAGGGCCTTCACTGACCATTTTTTATCGCTTTTTCTGGCACTAAGGTGGAGGGTAATAACGTGACCGCAGGGAAATTCATTACGGGCTATATGTATTGAGATAGTGTATCGTTGCAGTCCATTTATCAGGAAATACTCTATGCCACAACGGAAAGATTCAAAAAACGGTCGCAACTATCTTACCAAATGTACCTGCCCTCACTGCGCTATGCAGTCAGAACATAGCTTTACCCGAGTCCAGAAAGGTTCAGCACTGATGTGCCCCCATTGCAGCAAGATCTTCAAACAAGACAAACCCGCTTACGCCTGAAATCAGCAACCTCACTGGATACCGGTCAGCATTTAACGGCCGGTTTTAACACCTGCTCCAAACCCTCACACCTTTCACAAAGAAAAACCCCGCAGCCGCGAGGTTTTGATGTTGCACTCAATACCCACGCGAAAGCGCAGATCGGTGGCAAAATGCAAAATCAGTCAGGCTTAAACCTGCATATTCATGATGTCCTGATAGGCAGACACCAGTTTATTACGCACCTGAACGCCCATTTGCAGCGAAATGGACGATTTTTGCAAATCGGTCATCACGTCATTCAGCGCCACACCCGGTTCGCCGAGTGTGAATTTCTCTGCCTGCACACGTGCTGCGTTTTGCGTATCGCTGATACGATCCAGCGCAGCATGCAACTGTCCGGCAAAGCTGATTGTCGGTTCGCTCTCCACGCTCTGATTGTGCGCAACGCCGGCAGTGGCCTGCAACTGGCTGATGACGCTTTCAATGCCCTGTATAGCCATTGTTTTTCCCCGGATGATTTGATACCGGACAAGGTTAACAGCTTGTCAATCGGATAATGGCAGTAAATAGCGACAAAAAACCAGGTTATTTGGCGCATAGAAAATTGGGAATCATCAAATAATGGCATGGCCATGTTAATGGATAAATGTCGAGTTTGCCGACCCGGGAGTCTGTTTTGTTTCTCAACTCAAATAACTACATCCACCCAGAGTTACGAGGTGCGCAATGAGTGCGACTGCAACAACTGCACCGCAGAATAAATCTCTTGAGTGGCTTAACCGCTTACGCGCGAACCCCAAAATCCCATTAATGGTGGCAGCGGCCGCAGCCGTGGCCATCGTTGTTGCTATGGTACTGTGGGCCAGGAGCCCGGATTATCGGACGTTATTCAGCAACTTATCCGACCAGGATGGCGGAGCAATTGTTACCCAGTTGACCCAAATGAATATTCCTTACCGCTTCGCCGATGGCAACGGAGCGATTGAAGTTCCGGCGGATAAAGTTCACGAACTGCGTTTGCGTCTTGCGCAACAGGGTCTGCCGAAAGGCGGCGCAGTAGGTTTTGAACTGCTGGATCAGGAAAAATTCGGTATCAGCCAATTTAGCGAGCAAGTGAACTACCAGCGTGCGCTGGAAGGTGAACTGGCCCGCACCATCGAAACGCTTGGCCCGGTTAAAAGTGCCCGTGTGCACCTCGCCATGCCGAAACCATCGCTGTTTGTTCGCGAACAAAAATCCCCTTCCGCGTCCGTCACCGTTAATCTGCAACCGGGCCGCGCCCTGGATGACGGCCAGATCAGCGCGATGGTACATCTAGTTTCCAGCGCGGTGGCAGGTTTGCCGCCGGGTAACGTAACCGTCGTTGATCAGGGCGGTCGTCTGTTGACACAGGCGGGAACAGCCGGGCGCGATCTGAACGATGCCCAACTGAAATATACCGCTGACGTTGAAAGCCGTATCCAGCGCCGTATCGAAGCCATCCTTGGCCCCATCGTCGGTAACGGCAACGTACACGCGCAGGTTACCGCGCAACTCGATTTCGCGAATAAAGAGCAAACGGAAGAGCAGTACAGCCCGAATGGCGGCGATCCGGCGCAAGCAGTTCTGCGTTCACGTCAGGTGAACAGCAGCGAACAGATTGGCGGTCAGTATCCTGGTGGTGTTCCAGGTGCGCTCTCTAACCAGCCAGCGCCAGCTAACAGTGCGCCGATCACCACGCAGAATAACCAGCAGAATACACAGGGTCAGCAAGGCACCAATACCTCCACTGCAAACAGCAACACCGCGGGGCCGCGCAACACCACACATAGCGAAACCAATAACTACGAAGTTGATCGCACCATTCGTCATATCAAGATGAATGTCGGTGATATTGAGCGTCTCTCCGTCGCCGTGGTGGTGAACTACCGCACGCTGGCAGATGGTAAAACCGCCGCGCTGACCGCCGATCAACTGAAACAGATTGAAGATTTAACCCGTGAGGCGATGGGTTATACCGAAAAACGCGGTGATACCGTCAACGTCGTCAACTCGCCGTTCAACGCAACGGACGATATCGGTGGTCAACTCCCGTTCTGGCAGCAGCAGTCGTTTATCGACCAGTTGATGTCCGCAGGCCGCTGGTTACTGGTACTGATTGTCGCCTGGCTGTTGTGGCGTAAAGCGGTACGTCCGCAACTGGTACGCCGCCAGGAAGAAGCGAAAGCCGCACAGGAAGCAGCACAGGCACGAGCCGAAATTGAAGAATCGGTGGAAGTTCGCCTGAGTAAAGACGAAATGAACCAGCAGCGTCGTTCTAACCAGCGCCTGAGCGCAGAAGTGATGAGCCAGCGTATTCGCGAAATGTCAGATAACGATCCGCGCGTCGTGGCGCTGGTCATTCGCCAGTGGATGAATAACGAACATGAGCAATAATCTTTCCGGAACGGACAAAAGCGTCATCTTGCTGATGACCATCGGCGAAGACCGCGCAGCTGAGGTGTTTAAACACCTCTCTGCCCGCGAAGTTCAGCATTTGAGTACCGCGATGGCCAGCGTACGTCAAATCTCCAACAAACAGTTGATGGACGTATTGCAGGAGTTCGAGAACGAAGCGGAACAATTCGCGGCGCTGAATATCAACGCCAACGACTATCTGCGCTCGGTGCTGGTCAAAGCGCTGGGCGAAGAGCGTGCTTCCAGCCTGCTGGAAGATATTCTCGAAACCCGCGATACCACCAGTGGCATCGAAACGCTCAACTTTATGGAACCGCAGAGCGCCGCCGACCTTATTCGCGACGAACATCCGCAGATCATTGCCACCATTCTTGTGCACCTCAAACGTTCTCAGGCGGCAGATATTCTGGCGCTGTTTGACGAGCGCATGCGCCATGACGTGATGCTGCGTATCGCCACTTTCGGCGGCGTACAGCCTGCCGCGCTGGCGGAACTGACCGAAGTACTGAATAGCCTGCTCGACGGCCAGAATCTCAAACGCAGCAAAATGGGCGGCGTGAGAACGGCGGCCGAGATCATCAACCTGATGAAAACCCAGCAGGAAGAAGCGGTTATTACTGCGGTTCGCGAGTTCGACGGCGAGCTGGCACAAAAAATTATCGACGAGATGTTCCTGTTCGAAAACCTGGTGGACGTGGACGACCGCAGTATCCAGCGCCTGCTACAGGAAGTGGACTCCGAATCCCTGCTTATCGCGCTCAAAGGCGCCGAGCAGCCGCTGCGCGAGAAGTTCCTGCGCAACATGTCCCAACGTGCTGCCGATATCCTGCGCGACGACCTTGCCAACCGTGGCCCGGTGCGTATGTCTCAGGTGGAAAACGAACAGAAAGCGATCCTGCTTATTGTTCGTCGTCTGGCGGAAACCGGCGAGATGGTAATTGGCAGCGGCGAGGATACCTATGTCTAACGAATTGCCCTGGAAAGTCTGGAAGCCTGATGATCTGGTACTTCCGCAGGCTGCCGAGTTTGCTCCCTTGCTGATGAACGAAAGTGCATCAGAAAAAGCCGACGAGGAAGAAGACGCTTTATCCGAGGAGCAAAAACAGCAGCAGCAACTGGCACAGATCCAGATGCAGGCTCACGAGGCAGGTTACAACGCTGGCCTCGCGGAAGGACGCAAAGCCGGGCACGATATCGGTTACCAGGAAGGACTGGCACAGGGCCAGGAGCAAGGGCTGAATCTGGCTCGCCAGCAGCAAGCTCCACTGCACGCGCGGATGCAACAACTGGTCAGCGAATTCCAGTACACCCTGGATGCGCTCGACAGTGTAATTGCCTCCCGTCTGATGCAGATGGCGCTGGAAGCCGCGCGCCAGGTGCTGGGGCAAACACCCTGTGTCGATAACAGCGCGCTGATCAAACAGATTCAACAACTGTTGCAGCAGGAGCCGCTTTTCAGCGGCAAACCGCAGTTGCGCGTTCACCCGGACGATCTGCAACGCGTAGAAGAGATGCTCGGCGCGACGTTAAGCCTGCATGGCTGGCGTCTGCGTGGCGACCCAACGCTGCATCCGGGCGGCTGTAAAGTTTCCGCCGATGAAGGCGATCTTGATGCCAGTGTTGCAACGCGCTGGCAGGAACTGTGCCGTCTGGCGGCGCCGGGAGTGATTTGATGACTGCGCGTTTGACCCGCTGGCTGACAACCCTCGATAACTTTGAAGCAAAAATGATGCAGCTTCCTTCTGTGCGTCGTTACGGGCGACTGACCCGCGCCACCGGACTGGTGCTGGAGGCCACTGGCTTGCAGTTGCCGCTGGGCGCGACCTGCATCATTGAACGCCAGGAGGGTGTCGAAACCCACGAAGTGGAAAGTGAAGTGGTCGGCTTTAACGGTCAACGTCTGTTTCTGATGCCGCTGGAAGAAGTCGAAGGGATTTTGCCTGGCGCGCGCGTTTATGCACGCGGCGCGGTGGGCGATGGTTTACAAAGCAGCAAACAGTTGCCGCTCGGCCCTGCCCTGCTGGGACGTGTGCTTGACGGCGCGGGTAAACCGCTCGACGGCCTGCCTGCGCCCGACACCGGGGAAACGGGCGCATTGATGACGCCACCGTTTAACCCGTTGCAACGTACGGCGATTGAGCATGTGCTTGATACCGGCGTACGCGCCATTAACGCCCTGCTGACGGTCGGCCGAGGTCAACGTATGGGGCTGTTTGCCGGTTCCGGCGTCGGTAAGAGTGTGCTGCTTGGTATGATGGCGCGCTATACCCAGGCCGACGTGATTGTCGTGGGACTTATTGGCGAACGTGGCCGTGAAGTTAAAGATTTTATCGAGAACATCCTTGGAGCAGACGGTCGCGCCCGTTCCGTAGTGATCGCCGCCCCGGCGGATGTTTCTCCATTGTTGCGTATGCAGGGCGCTGCCTACGCTACGCGCATTGCTGAAGATTTCCGCGATCGCGGTCAGCATGTGCTTCTGATTATGGACTCTCTGACGCGTTATGCCATGGCGCAGCGTGAAATTGCGCTGGCGATCGGCGAACCGCCAGCAACCAAAGGTTATCCTCCTTCTGTCTTCGCCAAATTACCGGCGCTGGTGGAACGTGCGGGGAATGGTATTCACGGCGGCGGCTCGATCACCGCTTTCTATACCGTCCTCACCGAAGGGGATGACCAGCAAGATCCTATCGCGGATTCTGCGCGCGCGATCCTTGATGGACACATTGTGCTTTCCCGCCGTCTGGCGGAAGCCGGTCACTATCCGGCGATTGATATTGAAGCCTCCATCAGCCGTGCTATGACCGCGCTAATTACTGAACAACATTACGCAAGAGTCCGGAATTTCAAACAGTTGCTGTCTAGCTTCCAACGAAATCGCGATTTGGTGAGCGTTGGCGCATATGCGCGAGGCAGTGACCCAATGCTGGATAAAGCTATTGCATTGTGGCCGCAGCTTGAAGCCTTTCTGCAACAAGGCATCTTTGAACGTGCCGGGTGGGAAGATTCTATACACGCTTTAGAGCTGATCTTCCCGACAGTATAAGGTAGTGGAGAGCTGACTTTATGGCGCAAAACAGCGCATTAACGACGCTAAAAGATCTGGCGGAGAAAGAGGTTGAAGACGCGGCACTGAAGCTGGGTGAGATGCGTCGCAACTGCCAGCAGGCGGAAGAGCAGTTAAAAATGCTGATCGACTATCAGCATGAATATCGCAACAGTCTGAATAACAACATGAGCCAGGGCATTGATAATCAGCGCTGGCAAAACTATCAGCAGTTTATTCAGACGCTGGAAAAAGCCATCGATCAGCATCGTAAGCAACTGATGCAATGGAACGAGAAAGTCGATATTGCTCTGAGTTGCTGGCGAGAAAAGAAACAGCGTTTACAAGCCTGGCAAACGCTGCAAGAGCGGCAAAGCGCAGCAGCATTACTGGCGGAAAACCGCCTCGATCAGAAAAAAATGGATGAGTTTGCACAACGCGCATCCCTGAGGAAAATAGAATGATCACCTTGCCAAAACTGGTAGTAACTGAATCCGATACCACCACCAGCGCGCAGACAGGCAAAGCGGGCGGCGATTCGGCACAAGATTTCCTCGCTCTGCTTACTGGCGCGATGTCCAGCACGCAGGGGCAAACCCAGCAGAACGGTGAACCGCTGACACTTGCCGATTTACAGGCTGCGGTAGTAAGCGGCAAGCTGGCGAAAGGTAACCTGACCTCGGCCGCCGCCACCGGTGAAGATGCACAAACACCTGCGCAGAAACTCGCGGACCTGCTTGCGCGTCAGATTGCCAAACGTGACAACACTGCTGGCGCGACGGAAAGTACAACCACCACCGCTGACATGCAAAAACTCTTTTCTGGCCTGACACCTGCCGCGAAAAGCAATGTTCTCGCCGCGCTGAACAAAACAGCGCAAAGCGGCGATGAGAAGAGTGATACAACAGATGACGAACTGGCAGGTCTCAGCGCGCTGATGGCGATGCTGCCGCATCAGCAAACCGCGCAACTGAGCGCACCCACGACCACCAAATCGACCAGCATCAGTACGCAAGATGTTGCCGCAGCCGCTAACCGTGCGCTAAACAGCAACACACTTTCGACCGCAGCCGATACCGATACCTCGCGTAGCGCCGTGAAAAATGATCCGGGCACTAACACCCCGTTCCAGGTGGCTGACAATTCACAACAGGCTGCGGTACTGGCCGCTGCCAGCGCCACAAAGAAAGATAGCGACAACGCGCTGCAAACAACCAACACCACGGTTAGTATGGCGCCAGTGACCACCAGCGCCAGCGCGGCTCAGGCCAGCGCACCTGTGGCAGCGCCGGTTGTCAGCGCACCGCTTGGTAGCCATGAATGGCAGCAGAATATCAGCCAGCACGTCACGCTCTTCACCCGCCAGGGTCAGCAGACGGCTGAACTGCGTTTGCATCCGGAAGATTTGGGCCAGGTGCAGATCTCCATCAAGCTGGAAGATAACCAGGCGCAACTGCAAATGGTTTCGGCGCACAGCCACGTTCGTCAGGCACTGGAAGCCGCCTTACCGACACTGCGCACGTCTCTGGCTGAAAGCGGTATTCAGCTTGGACAGAGCAGCATCAGCAGCGAAAGCTTCACCGGCCAGCAGCAACAGCAGGCCTCGCAGCAGCAACACACTTCACGTTCGGGTTCCGGCGATGTTTTTGGTTCCGATGATGATACAGCACTCGTGACGCCAGCAAGCTTACAGTCGGTGGCTCGCGGTAACGGCGCTGTTGACATCTTTGCCTAAACGCCAGAGGTAGCATGATTATCCCCGTCTTTTCCGCGCTTTGACGCGAGCAGGACACGGGATAATCACCTCATAAGCAGTACTAACAGGAAGCCCGTATCTAATGACTGACTCCGCAATTAATAAAAAACGTAAGCGCTCTATATGGATCCCGCTGCTGGTGTTAATCACCCTCGCAGCATGCGCCACAGCTGGCTATAGTTACTGGCGTATGCAACAGAAACCTACGGCAGGCGCAAAAGCGGAAGCTCCGCCCCCACCAGCACCGGTTTTCTTCGCGCTGGACACCTTTACTGTGAATCTGGGCGATGCCGATCGTGTACTGTATGTGGGCATTACACTGCGCCTGCATGATGACGCAACGCGCGCAAGACTGAGTGAATATTTGCCGGAAGTGCGTAGCCGCTTGTTACTGTTGTTATCTCGTCAGAATGCACAACAACTTGCAACTAACGAGGGTAAACAGGCGCTTGCTACCGCGATTAAAGAGACGCTTGCAACGCCGTTAGTGCCAGGACAGCCGAAGCAGGAAGTCACTGACGTTCTTTATACAGCTTTCATTTTGCGGTAAAGACATGGGCGATAGTATTCTTTCTCAGGCCGAAATCGATGCGCTGCTCAATGGCGACAGCGATAAGAGCGATGATCCGAAACCGGGTATGGGCGGCGATAGTGATATTCGCCCCTATGACCCGAATACCCAGCGCCGCGTGGTGCGTGAACGCCTGCAAGCACTGGAGATCATCAATGAACGTTTTGCGCGTCAGTTTCGCATGGGGTTGTTCAACTTGCTGCGTCGTAGCCCGGATATCACCGTTGGTGCGATCCGCATTCAGCCCTATCACGAGTTTGCACGTAACTTACCCGTTCCGACCAACCTTAACCTGATCCATCTGAAACCGCTGCGCGGCACCGGCCTGTTTGTATTCTCGCCAAGTCTGGTGTTTATCGCCGTGGATAACCTTTTCGGTGGTGATGGACGCTTCCCGACGAAAGTGGAAGGCCGTGAATTCACGCACACTGAACAGCGCGTGATCAACCGCATGCTCAAGCTGGCGCTCGAAGCGTACAGCGATGCATGGAAGGCCATTAACCCGCTGGACGTCGAGTATGTACGTTCAGAAATGCAGGTTAAGTTCACCAACATTACTACGTCGCCGAATGATATCGTCGTCAATACGCCGTTCCACGTGGAAATCGGCAACCTGACCGGTGAATTCAATATCTGTCTGCCTTTCAGCATGATTGAGCCACTGCGCGAGATGCTGGTGAACCCGCCGCTGGAAAACTCACGTACCGAAGACCAGAACTGGCGTGACAATTTAGTGCGTCAGGTTCAGCACTCTGAACTGAATTTGATTGCCAATTTCGCGGATATTCCCCTGCGACTGTCGCAGATACTTAAGCTCCAGCCCGGCGATGTGTTGCCGATTGATAAACCCGATCGCATTATCGCTCATGTGGACGGCGTGCCGGTTCTTACCAGCCAGTACGGTACAGTCAATGGACAATATGCATTACGTGTAGAGCACCTGATAAACCCGATTTTGAATTCGCTGAATGAGGAACAGCCCAAATGAGTGATATGAACAATCCGTCCGATGACAACAACGGCGCAATGGACGATCTGTGGGCTGACGCGTTAAACGAACAAAAGACCTCGACTGGCAGTAAAAGCGCGGCTGATGCCGTGTTCCAGCAGCTTGGCGGTGGTGAAGTAGGCGGCACTCTCCAGGATATTGACCTGATTATGGATATCCCGGTCAAGCTGACGGTCGAACTGGGCCGTACGCGGATGACCATTAAAGAGCTACTGCGTCTGACGCAGGGTTCCGTAGTCGCCCTCGATGGGCTGGCAGGCGAGCCGCTGGATATCCTGATTAACGGCTATCTGATTGCGCAGGGTGAAGTGGTTGTCGTCGCCGATAAATACGGCGTGCGTATTACCGATATCATCACCCCGTCTGAGCGTATGCGTCGTCTGAGCCGTTGAGCCGAGCATGAAAACACAGGCCACGGTTTCCCAACCGTCTGCCATTTCCGGTTCGCCACTGTTGCAAGTCAGCGGTGCACTGCTTGGCATTATCGCGGTGATCCTTGTCGCCGCGTGGCTGGCAAAACGCCTCGGCTTTGGCGGCAAAACCGCCGGAGCCAGGGGGTTAAAAGTGACGGCCAGCGCCTCTGTCGGTACGCGTGAACGCGTGGTGATTGTCGATGTTGAAGATGCACGTCTGGTACTCGGCGTGACTCCCACCCAAATAAATCTGTTGCACAAACTTCCTCCTGCGCCTGCTGAAAGTGAAGACGTGAACGACAAAAATGCGGATTTCCAGTCCGTGATGAAGAATTTGCTTAAGCGTTCCGGGAGATCCTGATGCGCCGTTTGTTACCCCTTGTGCTGGCTGGTTTATGGCTAGTTGCGCCTGCCGCTTTTGCTCAACTTCCTGGCCTTATCAGCCAGCCACTGACAAACGGTGGCCAGAGCTGGTCGCTGCCGGTGCAGACGCTGGTATTTATCACCTCCCTCACCTTCCTGCCGGCAATACTATTGATGATGACCAGCTTCACCCGCATCATCATTGTGTTTGGTCTGCTGCGAAATGCATTGGGTACGCCCTCCGCGCCGCCAAACCAGGTGCTGCTTGGACTGGCACTGTTTTTGACCTTTTTCATTATGTCGCCGGTTATTGACAAGATTAATACCGACGCCTATCAGCCGTTCAGTGAAAACAAAATTTCCGTGGATGTGGCGCTGGATCGTGGCGCAAAGCCACTGCGTGAATTTATGCTGCGCCAGACCCGGGAAGCCGATCTGGCACTATTCGCCCGACTCGCCAATGAACCGCCCATTCAGGGGCCGGAAGCCGTACCAATGCGGATTTTACTGCCCGCGTATGTGACCAGCGAGTTGAAAACGGCTTTCCAGATCGGTTTTACGATTTTTATTCCGTTCCTGATTATTGACCTGGTAATCGCCAGCGTGCTGATGGCACTCGGGATGATGATGGTGCCGCCCGCGACCATTGCCCTGCCGTTCAAGCTGATGCTCTTCGTGCTGGTAGATGGCTGGCAATTACTCGTCGGTTCGCTGGCGCAAAGCTTTTACAGTTAGGAGTAAAGCATGACACCCGAATCGGTCATGATGATGGGCACCGAAGCGATGAAAGTGGCTCTCGCGCTTGCTGCCCCATTGCTGCTGGTTGCGCTGATCACGGGTCTGGTGATCAGTATTTTGCAGGCTGCAACGCAGATCAACGAAATGACGCTCTCCTTTATCCCGAAAATCATCGCCGTGTTTATCGCGATTGTGGTTGCCGGGCCGTGGATGCTGAATTTGCTGCTTGATTATGTGCGTACTCTGTTCAACAACATTCCTTATATCATCGGGTAAACCCGCTTATGCTGAACGTCACCAGCGACCAGTGGCTCCACTGGATCAGTATATATTTCTGGCCGCTGCTGCGTGTGATGGCGCTGATTATGACCGCGCCGATCCTTAGTGAAACACGTATCCCACGTCGCATTAAAGTTGGGCTTGGGATCGTCATTACCGTGGTCATCGCCCCGACGTTGCCGCCAACGCCCGATGTCGCCATTTTTTCACCACCAGCGCTGTGGCTGGCGTTGCAGCAAATTCTGATTGGTATCGCACTCGGTTTTACCATGCAGTTTGCTTTTGCCACCATCCGTACCGCCGGTGAATTGATTGGCCTGCAAATGGGTCTCTCCTTCGCCACCTTTGTCGATCCTGCCAGCCATTTAAACATGCCAGTGCTGGCGCGCATTCTGGATATGCTGGCGATGCTGCTGTTCCTCACCTTCAACGGACATCTATGGTTGATTTCCATGCTGGTGGACACCTTCCACACACTGCCTATCGGCGGTAATCCGGTAAACAGTAATGCGTATCTGGCGATCACCCGATCGGCGGGAATGATTTTCCTCAATGGCCTGATGCTGGCATTACCGGTTATTACCCTGCTGCTGACCATTAACCTGTCACTCGGTTTGCTAAACCGTATGGCTCCTCAGTTATCGGTATTTGTTATTGGCTTTCCGGTGACATTAAGCGTAGGTATTTTGCTGATGGCGGTGATGATGCCGTTGATTGCACCTTTCTGTGAACACTTATTCAGTGAGTTTTTCAATTTGTTAGCCGAAATTGTCAGCGAGCTGCCGCAGAATATTAACCCGTAACTTTGGTGTTGTCTTTTTGAGGATAATCCTAAAGTGAAATTTGCAAAACATCCTCCAACATATATCTGGCGCGGCTTATTTGTTTTTATCCGTCTCACAGAACATAACATTTACTTTACTTTAAGATGATTCCTGGCAAATTATACAGAACTTTACTGGATAGTGGATTCGCCTGAAGTCTTCACCCTGCACTTCAGTAATATATGTTGTTCCTGTATGGCTTCGGAAGCTTCTGGCGGGTGGTGAATTATCGTTACGCATTGAGTGAGGGTCTGCCATGTCAACGATTATTATGGATTTATGCAGTTATACCCGGTTGGGACTAACAGGGTATCTGACAAGTCGGGGGGTTAAAAAGCGAGAAATCAACGATGTACAAACCGTTGATGAGCTCGAATCAGCTTGCGCCACATTTCAGCCATCTGTGGTATTTATTAATGAGGACTGCTTTATACATGACCCAAGCAGCAGTCAACACATAAAGCAAGTCATTAACCAACATCCCCGAACACTGTTTATCGTGTTTATGGCGATAGCCAACATTCATTTCGATGAATATCTTTTGGTTCGTAAAAATTTATTGATTAGTTCTAAATCAATCAAACCTGAGTCACTGGACAATATTCTGGGAGATTATCTTAGCAAGAAGAAAAAAAGCGTTGAAACCATTAATTTACCCACGCTTTCATTGAGCCGTACAGAGTCCAGCATGTTGAAAATGTGGATGTCAGGGAAAGATACGATTCAAATATCGGATCAGATGAATATTAAAGCCAAGACGGTATCTTCACATAAAGGTAATATAAAAAGAAAAATAAAAACGCATAATAAACAAGTTATTTACCATGTTGTACGCCTTACCGACAATGTCACGACGGGTATATTTGTTAATATGCGTTAGAAAAGTAGTACTCTTTTCACCCTCCCTGGCTGGAGGGCGAAATATTATTCTACTCGCTCGACAAAAGTCCCATCAGGGTGGTCCTTTTCGTTAAAAAACCAAATACCGAGCGGGTAATCTTCAAGTGATACAAGGTACATCGTACCTTCATTGAATGCTTCAACAGCCAATACCACACCCGGACGGCGTGGACCTCCGTCCGTTTTGACTGTAACCCGATCGTTGACCTTCATATTTACCCTCCTGTCGCATTTACGCCAGTGTAGAACAAAACGCCGGTGCTGGCAGCGTCCCGGCGTTTAGCTGGCGATTTTTTCAACCGTCTATACTTAACAATGGCATTGCAACGAGGTGACGACATGAAAACGGCAAAAGAGTACAGCAATACCGTCAAGCGAGACGTCGATATTGACGTTGATGCGCTACTGGCGGCCATTAATGAAATTAGCGAAAGCGAAGTTCATCGGATTGAAGATGAAGAGGGTCAGCGCGTCAGCGTTGATGGTCGCGAGTACCATACCTGGCGGGAGCTGGCGGAGGCGTTTGAACTGGATGTCCATGATTTCAGCATCACGGAAGCGAATCGCTGAAGAAACATCCCGGCCGTACAATGGCCGGGATAAACCTTGCTTTCGCAAGAAGCACTTAAAATTCGTACATCAGGGAATCTGATGTCGCGAAACTGTATCGACAAAAACGGACGATGACAAGAACTATTGATCAGGCGAATAATTAGAAATACAACTGTATTCTGTTGGACGTAATACCTGCCGCCTGCCCTTTTCCGAATGATAAGGAGCTGAACATGCCGAGTCTGGACGATCCCCTACTGGTATTTACCGATGTCGATGGCACGCTGTTCGATAACCATACCGGCGACTGGCAAGCCGCAGCAGAATGGCTTGTTCGCCTTCGCGAGCAGTCAATCCCGGTCATTTTATGCAGCAGCAAAACGGCCGCAGAGATGATGGCCATTCAGAAATTGCTGCAACTGCAAGGACTGCCGTTTATAGCTGAAAACGGCGCCGTCATTCAGCTTGATGAGCAGTGGCAGGATCATGAGGATTACCCGCGTATTATCAACGGTTCGCCCCATGCTGATATTGCCAGCATACTGGCCCGGTTACGTCAGCAGCATGGCTGGAAATTCACCACTTTTGGCGAGTTGGATGCGCATGTGCTGGCAGAAGTGACCGGTTTACCCCTGGCGCAAGCAAATCTTGCACGTCTGCAGGAAGCGTCAGAAACGCTGATCTGGCGTGACAGCGACGAGGCGATGTCCGCCTTCGATAAAACCCTTCAGCAACTCGGTCTGCGCTTTGTGCAGGGCGCGCGCTTCTGGCACGTTCTGGATGAACGCAGTGGAAAAGATCAGGCCGTTAACTGGCTCACGCGTCAGTATCACCACTACCGGGGCCATCGCGCGCTAACGCTCGGCCTCGGCGATGGCCCTAACGATGCACCGCTGTTAGATAGCGTTGATTACGCTATCGTGGTGAAAGGCCTCAATCGCCAGGGTGTACAATTGCTTCAGGATTCACCTAAACGGGTTTATCACACAATGCAGGAAGGCGCGGCAGGCTGGCGCGAAGGTATGGATCATTTCTTCGGCACGTCGTCCGTAAAACACACCTGATTGCGGCCGTTGTTTTTCACACGGTACAGGCGACGATCAGCAACAGACTGTAGGGATTCGAAATCGTAATCACCATTCTCTGTAGCATCGCTGACGCCAGGCGACAGCGTAATGTGCAGCGTGGTGTCTTTTTGTACCAGAATCTCTTTTCCCCGGATTCGTGCGCAAAACCTGCTCCAGCCTGCAACCCGGTAGCAGAATATAGAACGCTCCCCGCCGACGCACCCGGCGGTATGCTGGCAGCAACATACCCATGTATTTCGCTGCCCTGGCGCGCCTGATCGGTATACCAGTGAACACCACGGTCCCGATTTTCCTGTTGTTGCTGTCCCCGAGACCAGGAACGCATCAGCAGGCGTTAATAGGCCGAAATGATCTCTTCTTGTATATATTGCCGCAGTCGGTCTTCAGTACTGGCGTCGAATGAAGAACAGTAATAAAAAATGCCCGGCAATAGCCGGGCGGTTCCACAGGGTTACACCTGCTCGTGCGCCCTTTGCCTGTCGCCAGGCATCAGTTCATCTTCACGAAAGGCCTCCCGTTTGACCCCGTAGCCATCATACCAGCGGCACTCCACCATACCGCTGGAATAGCCGGTAACAATCATGCGTGGACCACCTTCTTTTGGTATGACTTCATCGCTGACCAAAAAGACCATCACTGCCTCCAGTATCAGGGCGAAACTTTTTCAACTTAGACGAAATTTGTGGGTTTTGCATAATCGCTGCGGCGAGATTTTACTTAGCCGTACCGCGCAAAAGCGTAACCCCTTTGACAACAGCTACAACCAGCGCGCCAATGACAAACCCCAAAAACAAATTAGCGACAACCGGTATCAACATCTGCATTAGCGCGTGCTGGCCAGCCACGAAATGCGCGATCGCATGGTGCAGCGGCGTTACACCATGCACCACAATACCGCCGCCAACGAGGAACATTGCCAGCGTGCCGACCACACTTAACGTTTTCATCAGCCAGGGTGCCAGAACAAGCAGCCCTTTGCCCATTCCCTGCGCTAATACGCCTTTCCGTTCTGCCAGCCAGTAACCCATGTCATCAAGCTTGACGATAATGCCCACCAGGCCATAAACGCCGATGGTCACCAGCAGCGCAATACCCGATAAAATCAGTACCTGGTTGAGCAATGGCGCGTCAGCTACGATACCGAGCGTGATGGCGACAATCTCGGCTGACAAAATAAAATCGGTGCGAACAGCGCCTTTGATTTTGTCTTTTTCAAACTGCTGAGGATCCTGTGTGGCCAGCGCCTCCAGCCGTTGCTGCCGGGCTTCCGGGTTCTCTTTATGCTTACGCGCAGCCAGGGTGTGCAGCACTTTTTCCACACCTTCGAAACACAAAAACGCACCGCCGACCATCAACAGCGGTGTAATGGCCCACGGGATAAATGCGCTGATCAGTAAAGCCAGAGGAACAAGAATAACCTTGTTGAGCAGCGATCCGCGCGCCACACCCCACACGACAGGCAGTTCACGGTTAGCACGAACACCAGTTACCTGTTGCGCGTTTAGCGAAAGATCGTCTCCCAGCACACCAGCGGTTTTCTTTGCAGCCAGCTTGCCCATCACGGAAATATCATCCAGTAAGGTGGCAATATCGTCAAGCAATGTTAATAAACTACTTCCTGCCAAAATTTCTTCCTTTTCAGTATTATCACTCAATAAAGTGCAGTATGCAGTAAAACATCGATGGCGAAAACCACCTCATAGTGTCAACAAAAATTTAACAGCTTCTGCAAAATTAACCACTCGCAAGACGTATAGTTTTGACGTTTACTATAAGCCTCATATCTTTTTTCGTGGTGAGTTATGCGTTTCAGGCAAGTTTTACCGCTTATTGGCGCGCTGTTTGCGCTCTACATCATTTGGGGTTCTACCTATTTTGTTATCCGCGTCGGCGTCGAAAGCTGGCCACCTTTCATGATGGCTGGCATCCGCTTTTTATCCGCTGGCATCGTGCTGATAACCATCCTGTTGCTGAGCGGCCATAAACTGCCGCCGCTGCGCCCAATGTGCAATGCGGCGCTGATTGGCGTATTGCTGCTCGCTGTCGGTAACGGTTTTGTCACGGTGGCGGAACATCAGAATGTACCCTCCGGCATCGCTGCGGTCGTGGTGGCGACCGTACCGTTGTTTACACTGTGTTTTAGTCATTTTTTCGGTATCGCCACGAGAAAGCTTGAATGGGCTGGAATTGCTATTGGCCTGGCGGGGATCATTTTGCTGAATAGCGGTGGAAACCTGAGCGGTAATCCGTGGGGCGCGGTCATGATCCTTATCGGTTCGCTAAGCTGGGCATTTGGGTCGGTGTACGGTTCGCGGATTGAACTACCGGGTGGGATGATGGCGGGTGCGATTGAGATGCTGGCCGCCGGGATCGTATTGCTGGCCGCCTCTGCCCTGAGCGGCGAACATCTTAGCGCCGTACCGCCACTGTCCGGTTTTTTCGCCGTCGGCTATCTGGCGCTGTTTGGCTCTATCATCGCCATTAATGCCTATATGTTTCTGATCCGCAACGTGTCACCGGCATTAGCAACCAGCTACGCCTATGTGAACCCGGTCGTAGCGGTACTGCTGGGTACGGGCTTTGCCGGTGAACATCTCTCTTCCGTTGAATGGCTGGCGTTGGGGATCATTATTCTGGCTGTGGTACTGGTGACGTTGGGCAAATATCTCTTCCCGCAACGCCCGGTTGTTACGCCTTGCGCGGAAGAGTAATCGTCATTGCATGAATCCCCTGAGTGTCGATCTGCGCGGTTTGTTGCCCCTCGCAGATCCACTCTTCCAGCCGCTCACTTAGCGCCTGATCGCTTAATTTCAGCTTGCCACGCAATGCACACTCCCACACCACCAGCACCCGCCAGCCCTGTTCAAGCAGCAATGAACAGTCACGCGCATCACGCGCCACATTTTTGCCGATTTTTTCCAGCCAGAAATCCGTACGCGTGGCCGGAATTTTGAACAGATAACAGTCGTGGTGATGCCAGTAGCAGCCGTGGGTGAAGATCACGCAGCGATAGGCATCCAGCACAAAGTCCGGGCGGCCTGGTAACGCGGCATCCTGTACGCGAAACGCCAGCTCCAGCGATTGCAGGCAGGCGGCCAGCCGCTTTTCGATGGCCGTATCGCGCGTAGCGATCGCCCGCATATTCTTACTGCGCGTCGCTTTATCATGAACATCCGCCATCTGTTTTCTCACTTAAGATGCTGAGGTACGAAAGCGCCGCAGCACCTCATCATCAATCCGTTGGTGATCGCCCTGAAGTTCCGCGCTCAGTTTCGCCATGTAATGCACCAGAAAATCGGCGTTATGCGCTGCCAGCTCCCGCCCTTTTGCCGTCTGCATGGTGGCAGGCAGTTTCAGTAACTTACAGCGGAAATGATCGAGAGCGTAAGCTTTGTCGTCCAGTTCCCGCTCTGCGGCAAAGGGATCGTTGCCGTCAAAGAGTGCCGCGCCCATCGAGCCGGAGACGGCAAACACGCGAGCCAGACCAATCGCGCCAAGCGATTCCAGCCTGTCTGCGTCCTGAACGATTTTGGCTTCCAGAGTGAGTGGTGCAATACCTGCGCTAAAGCTGTGCGCTTCAATCGCATGACACACGGCAGGCACTGCATCTGCGGGAAAATCGGGGAAGTCGTCGACCAGAATTTCGGCGGTTTTTTGCGCCGCCAGTACCGAGGATTGATGGCGTTGCGGGTGGTTTTTCGCAAAGCTGACAATGTCATGGAAATAGCAGGCGGCCAGCACCACCAGCCCATCAACCTGCTGCCCCTGCATCAGCGTCTGCGCCGTTTTCCACACCCGGCGAAAGTGCGACAGATCATGAGCTGCATCAGCATGATTAAAGTGTTGCGTCATCCATTTATCGAAACAGTGCTGCCAGTCAGATAAGTTCATTGTGCGTCCTGTCGATGAAAAGCCATTACCATAACATCTTCAGGCATCCGGATCGCGCTGGCGAGTGTACCAGGCAATCGCGCCGAGTATCGCGCCTACCACACCGAGCACCAGTACGCTGCTGAAACTATTGAACCCATCCGCGCTGGTTGCGCCCCTCGCCCCAATCGCGTTGCCCGAGGGCGACCAGGATAGCCAGATATCATTCAGTAGGCTCCAGATAAACCAGACACAAAAAATCCAGAAAACCCATAACGCCAGCTTTCCCCCCAGGCTTCGTTTCGCTTTATCTTCCATAATGTCATTTTCCGCGCGGTTAAGAACCTATCCATTAGGCTCTAAGTGTGAGAAGGAACAGCTTCTTTCAAGACGAATGTGACTACCTTCACATCATATCCTCAGAATATGAATTTTAAAGATATATCAGCGTTATTTATATATTCTCCATCACATGCCAGAGCGCCCTATTTTGGTGCAAAAAAATATGTAAAGTAAGCCGAATTCAGGTCGGAGATTTACAGACCGATAACAAATAATATTGCACAAAATAGTGTGACTCTGTTCAATCCGCAATCTGCGCAATAGTGTTATTTATGCTCAATCGTTTTTATTTTTTATATGAAGCAATTAAATTATGAACGCATATGAATTACAAGCATTACGCCATATTCTCGCGATGAGTATTGAAGAGTGTGCAACCTGGATAGCACCGGATAATACGACAGCAGAATGGCAGGCGTGGGAAAATGGAGAAACCGCTATCCCGGAGAATATTGTTGAAAAATTACAGGCGCTGAGAAAAAAAAGACAATCGCATATTAACGCTCTCATCCAACGAATAAACAATCGCATTGGTAATAATACGATGCGTTTTTTCGTGGATTTGGCTACGTTTCGGACGGTATATCATGATGGAAATTATCTGGACTGGAAGGTTTATCAGTCAGTGGCCGCCGAACTCTATGCACGTGATCTGGAACATCTGTGTTAAAGCCGTTTGTCTGCTGACAACGCCGACGATTCATTTCACCTTCACGCCGTAAATAAAATGAAAAATACCTATCTCTCGACTGCACTGGGTCTTTATCTGAATTACCTGGTGCACGGAATGGGGGTCATTTTAATGAGCCTCAATATGTCCTCACTCGAACTCCAGTGGCAGACCAATGCAGCGGGAGTTTCTGTTGTTATTTCCTCACTTGGTATTGGCCGACTAAGCGTTTTGCTTTTCTCCGGAATATTGTCGGACAAATTTGGCCGTCGACCATTTATTATTCTCGGCATGCTTTGCTATCTCGCATTTTTTTTCGGTATCATCAACACACACAACATTGTTGTGGCTTATGCGTTTGGCTTTTTAGCCGGGATCGCCAACAGTTTTCTCGACGCCGGAACCTACCCCAGCCTGATGGAGGCGTTTCCGCGTTCCCCCGGCACGGCGAATATACTGATCAAAGCGTTTATTTCTATGGGACAGTTTTTATTACCGATGATCATCAGCCTGCTGGTGTGGGCGGAAATCTGGTTCGGCTGGTCCTTTCTGGTTGCCGCCGCCATTATGATCCTCAACGGCCTGTTTTTGCTCCACTGCACCTTTCCCCCTCACCGTGCGCACAAATCGCCCCCGGTTGCAGACAGTAAGGTTAAACACCACTGCTCCGTTATTGATCTGGCCAGCTACACGTTGTATGGCTATACCTCGATGACCACATTTTACATTATAAGTCAATGGCTTGCGCAGTACGGCCAGTTTGTTGTCGGCATGTCGTATACCGAGTCTATCAAACTGCTCAGCGTTTACACCTGCGGTTCGCTGCTCTGCGTTTTCATTACCGCTCCACTGGTACGAAAAACTGCCAGAACCATGACGTTATTGATGCTGTACACCTTTATCTCGTTTGTTGCATTGCTGACGGTATGTCTGCATCCCAGCGTAGAGATGGTGGTGATTTTTTCGTTTGTTATTGGTTTCTCCTCCGCAGGTGGCGTCGTACAAATTGGCCTGACATTGATGGCCTCCCGTTTTCCCTACGCCAAAGGAAAAGCGACCGGTATTTATTACAGCGCGGGAAGCATTGCCACTTTTACCATCCCATTAATAACGGCACGCCTCTCTGAGCGCAGTATTGCCGATATTATGTGGTTTGATACTGCCATTGCGGCTATCGGTTTTCTGCTGGCACTTTTTATTGGTTTACGCAACCGTATGGCATCCAGGCGATCAGTAAATATGGCACCTATTGCCGAATAATTTACTCCTATGCAATATTGTTGATGCACTTATGCAAAATAACACGAACGTTATTTAGCGACACCGTTAATAGCGTTCAAAACGATATAAAAACCACTTCGCCTCACATTTTATCATGCAATAAACCTGGCAAATTAAGCGCCATACTATGTATGACCGAATGCTAAAAGAACGTAAAGTAATTACTAAGAGCCTATCCCAGTAGGTGTATATTGTTGCAGCCAGTTTGGGCACGGACAGCGCGCAACAACCGGAGCGTACATGTAGTACGTGAGGATTGTGAGCACTGCCCAAGACCAAAATGGCAAATAAAATAGCCTAATGGGATAGGCTCTAAGCTCGCAGCCAGATATCACAGTAACTGCTGCGGGAGAAAAAATTTTAAATCTGCACGGAGCCGTGAAAAATGTCTCAAAATAAGGCTTTCAGCACCCCATTTATCCTGGCGGTAATCTGTATCTATCTTAGTTATTTCCTGCACGGAATTAGCGTTATTACGCTGGCGCAAAATATGACCTCTCTGGCGACGAAATTTTCCACCGACAACGCGGGTATTGCCTATTTAATTTCGGGTATCGGTCTGGGTCGTCTGGTCAGCATTTTGCTCTTTGGCGTTATTTCCGACAAGTTCGGTCGCCGAACTGTTATTTTATTGGGCGTCGTATTGTATATGCTCTTTTTCTTTGGCATCCCCTCCAGCCCGAACCTGATGGTGGCTTTTGTTCTGGCTGTCTGCGTCGGTGTCGCCAACTCGGCGCTCGATACCGGAGGCTACCCGGCTTTGATGGAGTGTTTTCCGACAGCGTCCGGCTCAGCAGTGATTCTGGTAAAAGCGATGATCTCTTTCGGGCAGATACTCTACCCAATGATCGTCAGCTACATGCTGCTTAATCATATCTGGTACGGCTATAGCGTCATTATTCCCGGCGTCCTGTTTGTCCTGATCACGTTGATGCTGTTGAAAAGCCGCTTCCCTGGCCAGCAGGTTGATGCCAGCGTCGCCAAAGCGCTGCCGCAAATGAACAGCAAGCCGTTGCCGTGGCTGGAAGGCGTTGCCTCGGTATTGTTCGGCGTTGCAGCCTTCTCCACCTTTTACGTCATCGTGGTATGGATGCCGAAATATGCCATGGCGTTTGCCGGAATGGCGGAAGCCGACGCCCTAAAAACCATCTCTTACTACAGTATGGGATCACTGCTGTGCGTGTTCATCTTTGCCGCACTGTTGAAGGCAAAAGTACGCCCTGTCTGGGCAAATGTCTTTAACGCTGGGCTGGCGGCTATTACAGCAGCCGTTATCTATTTGTTCCCGTCGCCACTGGTGTGTAATGCCGGCGCGTTTGTTATCGGCTTTTCCGCTGCGGGCGGCATCCTGCAACTGGGTGTGTCGGTGATGTCAGAGTTCTTCCCGAAGAGCAAAGCCAAAGTCACCAGCATCTACATGATGATGGGCGGACTGGCGAATTTTATTATTCCGCTGATTACCGGGTATCTCTCTAACATTGGCCTACAGTACATCATCTTGCTGGATTTCTCCTTCGCATTACTGGCCTTCCTCACCGCCGCTATTGTCTTCGTCCGTTATTACCGCGTCTTCAATATTCCTAAAAACGATGTGCGGTTCGGCGAACGGTATTTTCAAAAAACAGCTTCCGGTCACGATAAATATTCAAGGAGTCTATGATGGATGTAACTGCAAAATATGAACTGATTGGCCTGATGGCCTACCCTATCCGACACAGTCTCTCTCCGGAAATGCAAAATAAAGCGCTGGAGAAAGCAGGACTGCCTTTTGCCTATATGGCATTTGAAGTCGATAATTCGACATTCGCCAACGCTATTGCGGGGCTGAAAGCCTTAAAAATGCGCGGCACCGGTGTCTCCATGCCGAATAAACAACTGGCGTGCGAGTATGTGGATGAATTAACCCCAGCGGCAAAACTGGTTGGCGCTATCAATACCATTGTCAACGATGATGGTTATTTGCGCGGCTACAACACCGACGGTACCGGACATATCCGCGCCATCAAAGAGAGCGGTTTCGACATCAAAGGCAAAACCATGGTACTGCTGGGTGCCGGAGGGGCATCAACTGCCATTGCCGCACAAGGTGCCATTGAAGGGTTGAAAGAGATTAAGATTTTTAACCGCCGGGATGATTTCTTCGAAAAAGCCGTCGCCTTTGCCCGCCGCGTCAACGAAAACACCGATTGCGTGGTAACAGTGACAGACCTTGCGGATCAGAAAGCGTTTGCTGATGCCCTTGCTACCGCCGACATCCTCACCAACGGTACCAAAATCGGCATGAAACCGCTGGAGGATCAAAGCCTCATCAGCGATATCAGCCTACTTCGTCCGGATCTGCTGGTCACCGAATGCGTGTATAACCCGCATATCACCAAACTGTTGCAGCAGGCGCAGCAAGCCGGGTGCAAAACCATTGATGGTTACGGCATGTTGCTGTGGCAAGGGGCTGAACAGTTCAAACTGTGGACCGGTAAAGAGTTTCCGCTGGAATACGTGAAACACGTCATGGGCTTCGAAGCCTGAAAGACCGTTGAATAAGAGGTACTGAATGAAAACGGTAAGCGTAAAAAATCTCGTGATTGGCGAAGGGGCTCCCAAAATCATCGTCTCGCTGATGGGGAAAGATATCGCCAGTGTTAAATCGGAAGCGCAGGCCTATCGTGACGCGGACTTCGATATCCTGGAGTGGCGTGTTGACCATTTCAGCGATGTCGCCTCCATTGATGCCGTGCTGGAAGCGGTATTTGTCATCCGCAATGCGATGGCGGATAAACCCCTGCTGTTTACCTTCCGCAGCGCCAAAGAAGGCGGCGAACAGGCGCTATCGGCAGAGCAGTATATGGCGCTCAACCGCGCGGCAGTGGATAGTGGTCTGGTCGACATGATCGATCTTGAGCTGTTTACCGGCGAGGCGCTGGTCAAAGCCATGGTGGAACATGCACACACGAAAAACGTGAAAGTAATCATGTCCAGCCACGATTTCCATAACACGCCACCGGCGGAGGAGATTGTGCGGCGCCTGCGCAAAATGCAGCAACTGGGTGCCGATATTCCCAAAATCGCGCTGATGCCGCAGAACAAAACCGATGTGCTAACCCTGCTTACCGCAACACTTGAGATGCACGAGCACTATGCCGACCGCCCGCTTATCACCATGTCGATGGCAAAAACCGGGGTCATTTCACGGCTGGCAGGTGAAGTATTCGGTTCGGCCGCAACATTTGGCGCGGTGAAAAAGGCCTCGGCACCAGGACAAATATCCGTTAGCGATCTGCGTATTGCCTTAACGATATTACATCAGGCCTGAGAGAGTATATTCAGGCGGAACTAAACGTTTTCGCCCTACATTAAATAATGCCCGGAGATGAATATTTTCAAATATTCAGCGGACGCGCTCGGCTTTAATTCACGGTTGAACACCGGCGAATAAAGCCGGATATCCGCATCACACGGGCATCCCTGGAGTCATTATGAAACCTGAAAGACCCTCACGCCTCAATGGGCGCGTGACTGTACTGTCAGCACAGGAAGCGGTGGACTATATTCCCGACGAAGCCACACTGTGCATCTTAGGCGCAGGTGGTGGCATTCTCGAAGCCACCACATTGATCACCGCGTTAGCCGACAAATATAAACAGACGCAAACACCGCGAAACCTTTCCATTATCAGCCCAACCGGGCTTGGCGACCGTGCCGATCGCGGGATCAGCCCGCTGGCACAGGAAGGCCTGGTGAAATGGGCGCTGTGCGGACACTGGGGACAATCGCCGCGCATCTCCGATCTAGCAGAACAAGGTAAAATTGCCGCCTATAACTACCCGCAAGGCGTATTAACACAGACACTTCGCGCCGCTGCGGCCCATCAGCCCGGTATCCTTAGCGATATCGGACTGGGCACCTTCGTTGACCCCCGTCAGCAAGGCGGCAAGCTGAATGAAGTCACCAAGGAAGATCTGATCAAACTGGTAGAGATCGATAACAAAGAGTACCTCTACTACAAAGCCATTGCCCCGGACATCGCGTTTATCCGCGCCACCACCTGCGATAGCGAAGGATACGCCTCGTTTGAAGATGAGGTGATGTATCTGGATGCACTGGTGCTGGCGCAGGCAGTACATAACAACGGCGGGATTGTGATGATGCAGGTGCAGAAAATGGTGAAAAAAGCCACGCTGCATCCGAAATCAGTGCGTATTCCGGGTTATCTGGTGGATATCGTGGTGGTGGATCCCAATCAGACGCAGTTGTACGGCGGCGCACCGGTGAACCGCTTTATCTCTGGTGATTTCACGCTCGACGACAGTACACAGCTTACCCTGCCCCTCAATCAGCGCAAGCTGGTGGCGCGCCGCGCCTTATTTGAGATGCGCAAAGGCGCGGTGGGGAATGTGGGTGTCGGTATTGCCGACTGCATCGGGCTGGTGGCGCGTGAAGAAGGCTGTGCCGATGATTTCGTTCTGACGGTGGAAACCGGGCCAGTCGGCGGCATCACCTCACAAGGTGTAGCGTTTGGCGCCAACGTCAATACCCGCGCCATTCTCGATATGACCTCGCAGTTTGATTTCTACCACGGCGGCGGCCTTGATGTGTGTTACCTGAGCTTTGCCGAAGTGGATCAATACGGTAACGTCAGCGTGCATAAGTTCAATGGCAAGATCATGGGCACCGGCGGGTTTATTGATATTAGCGCCACCTCACGAAAAATTGTGTTCTGCGGCACACTGACTGCCGCCGGATTGAAAACCGAGATTACCGACGGCCAGTTATGCATTGTGCAGGAAGGACGGGTGAAAAAATTCATTAGCACGCTGCCTGAAATTACCTTCAGCGGGAAAATTGCCCTCGAACGCGGGCTGGACGTCCGTTATATCACCGAACGCGCAGTATTTACCCTGAAAGAGGACGGTCTCCATTTAATAGAGATTGCGCCGGGCATCGATCTGCAAAAAGACATTCTGGACAAAATGGCGTTCACGCCGGTGATTTCTCCCGACCTGAAACCGATGGATCCACGCTTATTTATCGATGCCACCATGGGATTTGTGTTACCCGAAGCGGCCAATTAACAGGAGTACAATAATGGATTTCTCTTTAACCGAAGAGCAGGAACTGCTGCTTGCCAGCATCCGGGAACTCATTACCAGCAACTTCCCGGAAGAATATTTCCGTACCTGCGATCTGACAGCAACTTACCCACGCGAATTTATGCGTGCACTCGCCGATAACGGCATCTCCATGCTCGGCGTGCCGGAAGAGTTCGGCGGCATCCCGGCAGATTATGTCACGCAGATGTTGGCGCTGATGGAAGTATCAAAATGCGGTGCACCGGCATTCCTTATAACCAACGGCCAGTGCATCCATAGCATGCGTCGTTTCGGCTCCGCTGAGCAGCTACGGAAAACGGCGGAAAGTACGATGGAAACCGGCGATCCGGCGTATGCGCTGGCATTAACCGAGCCGGGAGCAGGTTCCGATAACAACAGTGCTACCACCAGCTACACACGCAAAAACGGTAAGGTTTACCTGAACGGGCAGAAAACCTTTATTACCGGGGCAAAGGAATACCCTTACATGCTGGTGCTGGCGCGCGATCCGCAGCCTAAAGATCCGAAAAGAGCCTTTACGCTGTGGTGGGTGGACGCGAAAAAACCAGGGATTAAAGTTAACCCGTTGCACAAAATCGGCTGGCATATGCTCAGCACCTGCGAAGTGTATCTCGACAATGTCGAAGTTGAAGAGAGCGATATGGTAGGCGAAGAAGGAATGGGTTTTCTCAACGTGATGTATAACTTTGAGATGGAACGTCTGATCAACGCCGCCCGCAGTACCGGCTTTGCCGAGTGCGCGTTTGAAGATGCTGCGCGCTATGCCAATCAACGCATTGCTTTCGGTAAACCGATTGGCCATAACCAGATGATTCAGGAAAAACTGGCGCTAATGGCGGTAAAAGTTGAGAACATGCGCAATATGGTACTGAAAGTAGCCTGGCAGGCCGATCAGCAGCAGTCCCTGCGCACCAGCGCTGCACTGGCGAAGCTGTACTGCGCCCGTACCGCACTGGAGGTGATTGATGATGCCATCCAGATTATGGGCGGACTGGGTTATACCGATGAAGCGCGCGTCTCTCGTTTCTGGCGGGATGTACGTTGTGAACGCATCGGTGGCGGCACTGACGAGATTATGATTTACATCGCCGGACGCCAGATTCTGAAGGACTACCAGGATTAAAACTATGCTGTAGCTCCCGGGACACCGGGAGCTACAGATAAATTAATACAGCATTTTTTCCGGCACGTAAAAATCGGACAGATACTCTGATTCAACCACGTTATTTTTAAATTGCCGACGATAGTCGCTGGGTGAGCAACCGCCATGACGCAGAAAAAGCTTGGCAAAATGATCGACGTTTTCGTATCCCACGCGCAAAGAGATTTCGGCCAGTGAATTATCGGTATTGGTCAGTGCAAATTTAGCTTCCGTCATCCGCCGCTGAATCACATAGTTGATAGGAGAAATACGGTATTCTTTAGTAAATTCGTGACAGATATAACTGACACTGGCGCGAAATTGTTTTGACAACTGTTCGAGCGTTATTTTTTTACGGTAATTGTTATTCAGATAAAGCAGAATATCTTTAATTAATGCATCTTTTTTAATATACCCCTGCTCCGATCGGTAAGCATTTTTAAAGTTTTCGAAGTATAACACCGTCAGCGCATAAGCAAATGCATCATAGACAGAAGATGTTAATGTATTTTTACTTTGCGGCAACATTACGCTCAATTCATTAAAAATGCTGGTAATCACCTCTTTTGCCTGCCCGATAGAAATGACCGGACACGAATGCGGTTGCAATAGTTGACTCTCTTCCCAGCCGTGAAAACGAAAGCCATACAGCGCGCAGGTATAGGTAGTCGCAGGTGCATTTGCATCGGAGGTGACAGCGTGTAACCGACCTCGCTCAATCACCACAATATCGTTCTCGTGCGCGACATACAGCGACGAATCAATAATTAATCGTGCCACCCCTTTTTTGACGAAAATAAGCTCAGTTTCATTATCGTGAACATGATGCCCGGATTCCCAGGTCGGGTCATCGCTGATGACAAAACGCGAAAATCGGGGCGTTTCCCCCTGCACAAAGGGGGGTTCCATGGCATTATCAAAGCATCGCTGATACATGACAACCTCACATGTTAAGAATAAGTCTGAACAAAATAATAAGGGTAAAATAGAGCGACTACTGCGGTTATTCAATACTTCTCCGCTGTTGCAGAACAAGATTATTTCCCCGGCATGCAAGATAATATATTTACGCCTGAAAATTAATTTCCCTTACTTTTATTTTGCCATGGCTATCTCACTTTTTTTTGCAAGATTGTTAGCAACGAAAACAGCTTGTCCCGTCGAAAAGCGCATCCCGCTATCGCACACTATTTCCAGTGACTTTTTACTTTCCGTCGATATTGACACTACGCCCAATATTCGCTCGCGACTTACAGGAGATGCCATGAAAATAATAACCTGCTTCAAACTGGTACCTGAGGAACAGGACATCGTGGTCACGCCCGACCACTCGCTCAGCTTTGACAATGCGGCAGCGAAGATCAGCCAGTTCGATCTCAATGCTATCGAAGCAGCGATGCAGCTCGTCAGCGATGGTGATGAGATTGCCGCCCTGACCGTTGGCGGTTCGCTGCTGCAAAATTCAAAAGTACGTAAAGACGTACTGTCTCGCGGCCCGGACAGCCTGTTTATGTTGCAGGATGCACGCCTGGAGCGTGCCCTGCCGAAAGAAATTGCACAAGCGCTGGCGGTGGCGGCAGAGAAAATGAGCTTTGACCTGATGCTGTTTGGCGAAGGTTCAGGGGATCTCTACGCCCAACAGGTTGGCTTGCTGGTGGGTGAGATCCTGCAACTGCCGGTGATTAACGCCGTCAGCAACATCCAGCGTAACGGCGACAAACTCAGCGTTGAGCGCACGCTAGAAGAGGAGGTCGAAGTGATCGAACTGACGCCACCCGCCGTTCTCTGTGTCACATCTGATATTAACGTCCCACGTATTCCTTCGATGAAAGCCATCCTTGGCGCGGGCAAAAAACCAGTCAACCAGTGGCAGGCCAGCGACATTAGCTGGAACCCGTCCTCACCGCAGGCGGAGCTGATGGAAATCACCGTACCACCAGCCACCACGCGCAAACACATCATCCTCGACAATGATTCACCCGAAGCGATTGCCGAACTGGCTGAACTCGTGAAAAAAGCCCTCAATTAAGCTCAACGGAGAAGAACACCATGAGTCAATTAACCCACGTATGGGTACTGAGCGATAACGCAGAACGCTATGCCGAATTACTGTCCGGCGCACGCCTTTGGGGCCAGCAAGTACATGCCATCGTCTATGGCGCAGAACAGGTCAAGCGAGTCCAGTCTCTTGGCGCCGACAGCGTGATAGTGCTTGAACCCCACTCCGAACTGCAATGCATTGAAAATTTCGCAGAGACCCTTGCCGCGCGGATCGAGCAGGACGCCGCAGGTCAGCCATCATTACTACTGATGGCGGCGACAAAACGTTGCAAAGCGCTGGGCGCACGGCTGAGCGTGCAATTGAACGCGGCGATGGTTAACGACGCCACGGCGATCACCATTGCCGACGGCAGCGTCTGGGCGGAACACCGTATGTACGGTGGTCTGGCGTTTGGCAAAGAAAAACTCAACGGCCCGCTCGCCATCATTACCCTCGCCTCTGGCGCGCTGGAGCCTGCCGCCGCAGATGCGTCACACACCTGCCCGGTTGTCACTGCGGACTATATTGCTCCGCGCCACGAGATCCGTTGCCTGGAACGCCGCGCGAAAACGCTGAGTAGTGTGGATCTAAGTAAAGCGAAGCGCGTGGTGGGCGTTGGCCGTGGCCTGGCGGCGAAAGAAGACCTTGCGATGGTACGAGAACTGGCCAGCGTGCTTGGTGCGGAAGTGGGTTGCTCGCGCCCGATTGCCGAAGGTGAAAACTGGATGGAGCGCGAACGTTATGTTGGCGTCTCCGGCGTACTGCTGAAATCCGATCTCTACCTGACACTGGGGATTTCCGGGCAGATCCAGCATATGGTCGGCGGCAATGGCGCCAAAGTGATCGTCGCCATCAACAAAGATAAAAATGCGCCGATCTTCAATTACGCCGATTACGGTCTGGTGGGCGATATCTACAAAGTCGTCCCGGCCCTGATAGGTGAATTGAGCCACTAAGGTACATATTCCGCAGGCGCTGCGGGAAGGGAGCATAACGCATGTCGGATGAAAAATTTGACGCCATCGTGGTGGGCGCGGGCGTGGCGGGAACGGTGGCGGCTTATGTGATGGCCAAAGCCGGACTGGATGTACTGGTTATTGAACGCGGCAACAACGCAGGCAGTAAGAATATGACCGGAGGCCGGCTCTACGCGCACAGTATTGAGCGCATCATGCCTGGATTCGCACAACACGCGCCCATTGAGCGCACGGTCACGCGGGAGAAAATCTCCTTTTTAACCGATGACAACGCCGTCACCCTCGATTTTCAACGCGAGAAATCTGAGCGCGCGGAACAGGCCTCTTATACCGTGCTGCGTAGCCGACTCGATCCGTGGCTGATGGAACAAGCCGAAGAAGCGGGCGCGCAATTTATTCCGGGTGTCCGGGTGGATGCGTTGATCCGTGAAGGCAATCAGGTTACCGGTGTGCAGGCAGGTGACGACATTCTTGAGGCCAATGTGGTGATCCTCGCTGACGGCGTCAATTCACTGCTGGGACGCTCGCTGGGAATGGTGCCGGTGCCCTCGCCGCACCATTATGCCGTGGGCGTGAAGGAGCTGATTGGCCTGTCCTCCACACAAATCGACGATCGCTTTAATCTCTGCGGGAACGAAGGCGCAGCCTGGCTGTTTGCCGGTTCGCCGTCAAATGGCCTGATGGGCGGTGGTTTTCTCTATACTAATCGTGAGTCGGTATCGATTGGTCTGGTTTGCGGGCTGGGAGAAATGGGTCTGGCCCGGAAAAGCGTGCCGCAAATGCTGGAGGACTTTAAACAGCATCCAGCCATTCGCCCGCTGATTCAGGGCGGTCAATTGCTGGAATACTCGGCGCATATGGTGCCGGAAGGCGGTCTGGCGATGATCCCGCAACTGGTCAGCGATGGGGTGATTATCGTCGGCGATGCTGCCGGGTTGTGCCTCAATCTGGGCTATACGGTACGCGGTATGGACTTAGCCATCGCTTCGGCGGAAGCGGCGGCCAATACCGTGATTGCCACCAGACAGCAACAGGATTTTTCGGCTCACGCACTTTCGGCCTATAAACGCGCGCTGGAGCAGAGCTTCGTGATGCGCGATATGCAGCATTTCCGCAAGCTTCCTGCCCTGATGGAAAACCCGCGTCTGTTTACCCAGTATCCGCAAATGGTGGCAGGCATCATGAATGATATGTTCACGGTTGACGGTAGCCCGAATCAGCCAGTGCGCAAAATGATGATGTCCCACATGAAGAAAATCGGCCTGCTGAATTTACTGAAAGACGGCATCAAAGGGGCGACCGCACTATGAGCCAGGAAAATAGCGTTAACGTTGACGTCAAGCTGGGCGTCAATAAATTCCATGTTGATGAAGGCCATCCGCACATTATTCTGGCCGATAACCCCAACATTAATGAGTTTCGCAAACTGCTGAACGCCTGCCCTGCCAACCTCTACAAGCAGGATGCGCAGGGCAATATCCATTTCGACTGCGCAGGTTGCCTTGAATGCGGCACCTGCCGTGTGCTGTGCGGGGAAAGCATTCTCGAACACTGGGACTACCCGGCAGGCACCTTTGGCGTTGACTACCGCTACGGCTAACGCCTAATCCGTCTGAAATTCATGCAAAGACATCCACTACGTTTAACGGTTTATTGGCCAGGAAGAGTCCATGAGTGTCACGATAACGTTTAATGCTGAACGTCGGGAAGCGTACCGGCGGCAAGGATATTGGGGCGATGCATCGCTGGGTGATTATTGGCACCAGACCCTGCGCGCGATGCCGGACAAACTCGCCGTGGTGGATAATCATGGTGATTCATACACCTATGCGGCGCTTGATCACGCGGCAAGTTGCCTGGCGACATGGTTGCTTAGCAGCGGTATTCAACCGGGCGATCGCGTCGCGTTTCAGCTACCAGGCTGGTGTGAATTCACGGTGATTTATCTGGCCTGCCTGAAAACCGGCGCGGTGTCTGTGCCGCTGCTGCCCGCCTGGCGTGAAGCGGAACTGGTATGGGTATTAAATAAATGCCAGGCAAAAATCTTCTTTGCTCCGACGCTGTTTAAGCAAACGCGTCTGGTCGATTTGATCCTGCCACTACAAAACCAGTTGCCCTGGCTACAACGCATTGTCGGCGTGGATAAGCTGGCACCGGCAACCACGTCGCTTGGCTTCCGCCAACTGATGCAGGAGAACGCCCCACTGCTCGCACCGCGCGACGTTCACGGTGATGAACTGGCCGCCGTGCTGTTTACCTCCGGCACCGAGGGAATGCCGAAAGGCGTGATGCTAACCCACAACAATATTCTCGCCAGTGAACGGGCTTACTGCGCGCGGTTGAATCTCACCTGGCAGGATGTGTTTCTGATGCCTGCACCACTCGGCCATGCAACCGGCTTTTTGCACGGTGTCACCGCGCCTTTTCTGATCGGTGCTCGCAGCGTATTGCTGGATATTTTCACCCCGCAGGCCTGTCTGGCACTGCTGGAGCAACAGCGCTGCACCTGTATACTCGGCGCCACGCCGTTTGTGTATGACATCCTGTGCGCCGTCGGCAAACAGCCCACCGATCTGTCATCGCTACGTTTCTTTCTTTGCGGTGGAACGACTATCCCCAAAAAAGTGGCGCAGGGCTGCCAACAGCTTGGGATCAAGCTGTTAAGCATTTACGGTTCGACGGAGAGTTCGCCGCACGCGGTGGTGAATCTCAATGATCCGCTGCCGCGCATGATGAATACCGATGGCTATGCCGCTGCTGGCGTGGAAATTAAGGTGGTGGATGAGTCGCGCAAAACGCTGCCGCGCGGTATGGAAGGAGAAGAGGCCTCGCGCGGCCCGAATGTGTTTATGGGCTATCTGGATGAGCCGGAACTGACCGCCCGGGCGCTGGATAACGAAGGCTGGTACTACAGTGGCGATCTCTGCCGGATGGACGACGCGGGCTATATCAGCATTACCGGGCGTAAAAAAGATATCATCGTTCGCGGCGGCGAGAACATCAGCAGCCGTGAAGTGGAAGATGTGCTGTTACAGCATCCGGCTATTGAGGATGCCTGCGTGGTGGCGATGCCCGACGAGCGTCTGGGAGAACGATCATGTGCTTACCTGGTGCTGAAAACGCGGGAGCCAGCAGTACGCCTGGAGGATGTGGTAGCCTTTTTCAGCCGTAAGCGGATGGCGAAGTATAAATATCCAGAGCACATCGTCATTGTCGATAAGCTGCCCAGAACATCATCCGGTAAGATCAAAAAGTTCCTGTTGCGCCAGGACATCATCCAGCGGCTGAACAAAGAGAATGACTGCACCAGCCCGCAAAAGCGCTACTCGCACTCGTAGCGTTGTATCACATCCTTAAATGACGCATGGTAAACAAATAATGAGCGTCGTTTCTGATCCGGTGGCAATATAACCTGCCGGTTACGTTGCCACAGCATTTATTAACATGTATCGTTCGGGACTGGCGGTTAACCGCAGAATCAACAGACATGGGATTCGCTCACACCCTCTCAGTAACGAGTACATATTAATGTAATGACAGTACGAATTTCATTTATTTTGGTCGAAGAGAAATATGCTTACTTACGTATCGCGTTGCTGGAAGTTCCCTATTATTAATAGTTAATCGGGCACAAGTAATAACAACATTACAAATTAATGATTATTGTATCTTGCTACGATTGTTCACCACAATTAACCTCTGTTTTAAAGTCATTTTCTTAGAAGCTCCGTGGTATATTCAACGATACAACCATGTTTTAGCGTAAAAGACGCCCGACGCCAACGGCTCTCTTCGCGATGATCAGCGGGCAGTACAAGCGCTTGCGTCTGCTAAAATGCGCTATCAGAGCGAGAGAAATCCGAGAGTAAAAAATAATTAATCGCATTACGTTTTATGAGATGTGTGCACATGACAGGTTTGTCCATGATGTGTAACATTCATGCAGTACAAGTGAGGCATTTTAGGAAGGAAATCAGTAAGAAACAACCGATTGGGTGAAGTGGCGGAGAGAGGGGGATTTGAACCCCCGGTAGAGTTGCCCCTACTCCGGTTTTCGAGACCGGTCCGTTCAGCCGCTCCGGCATCTCTCCGTTCAGATGGCTGCCATGATGCCAGGTAATTTGGCATTTTAACAGACCCTGTCCCGTTAATTTGGTTCAAGTGGCGAGTTTGCGAGCAAAACGATGATTAAGTGGCCCTGGAAAACAAAAGACTCCGCTGATGAGACGGCGTTCCCGTGGGAAGAAGCACTAAACGCCCCGGTATTAGCAAATCTATCGCCTGATGAGCAGGTTAAACTTGTTCAGCTTGCGGATCGCTTTTTACAGCAAAAGCGGCTGGTTCCGCTACAAGGATTCGATCTGGATGCCTTAAAGAGCGCGCGCATTAGTCTGCTCTTTTGTCTGCCCGTGCTGGAACTGGGCCTTGAATGGCTGGATGGTTTTCACGAAGTGTTAATTTACCCGGCACCGTTCGTGGTGGACGATGAGTGGCAAGACGATATCGGCCTCGTGCATAACCAGCGCATGGTGCAATCCGGTCAGAGCTGGCAACAGGGGCCGATCATCCTTAACTGGCTCGACATTCAGGATTCGTTTGATGCTTCCGGCTTTAATCTGATTATCCACGAAGTGGCGCATAAGCTGGATACACGTAACGGCGACAGAGCAAGCGGCATCCCGCTGATCCCACTGCGTGAAGTGGCCGGCTGGGAGCATGATTTACGCGCCGCCATGGGTAATATTCAGGATGAAATCGATCTGGTAGGAGAAAGCGCAGCCAGCATTGATGCCTATGCCGCAACCGATCCCGCAGAATGTTTCGCCGTGCTGTCGGAGTATTTCTTTAGCGCTCCCGAACTCTTCGCCCCGCGTTTCCCGGCATTATGGCAGCGCTTCTGCCACTTCTACCAGCAGGATCCGCTCAACCGCTTGCGCGGCCAGGCCGGTGGTTACACCGAAGGGATAAATCAGATACATTAAAACTGCACATTGCGCTTTAATTAGCCAATTGAATCAGCAGGTTAAATTTAGTATTGACACACCAGTACGGGGCCAGTACTATGCGCCCCGTTCACACGATTCCTCTGTAGTTCAGTCGGTAGAACGGCGGACTGTTAATCCGTATGTCACTGGTTCGAGTCCAGTCAGAGGAGCCAGATTTAAGAAGCCTGCTTACGAGCGGGCTTTTTGCTTTTGATCAATTGGTTATCACCCTTTTTTAGTTTCACACTCATTCATTCAAAACCACTCAAAGCCATCCTCATTTGCTGGTAAAAATACTGGTAAAGCTCGTTCTGTAAGCATCCCTGCAAAACGAACCATTCACTTTTAGAGACCTTCCGACATACTGATTTTGTCCTCTGAGGAGATCCCCGTGCTCCGCCTAAAGATTCATCACCTGCTGCCGATAAATTCTGTGCAGTTATATTCATAACTGTTCTTTGGTTGTTTGTTCTACAACACAGGATGATCGAAATGGACCCGATACAAATAGCCTCTCTGGCCAGCAGCCTGGACTCCTGGCAGCTTGATGGGCAGGTCAGTACGCTGGTGCTCAAAAAGGCGCTGGATGCTCAGAAGTCGATGGCTTCCGATATCATTCAGCAGATCCCTCAGTTACCGTCCAACCCGGCAATTGGTCGTAATATCAATACGACGGCCTAGTCCGGTCTACCCACGGGTGCGCAAGGGAAGCCACTACGCCCGTCGGTAACATACCTCTGCAAGGCCCGCGATTTTTTGCGGGCTTTTTTTCATGCCCTTAGCTTGCTTAGCATTTATCATCGGCGTAGCCTGTAGCGAATTAAAACCAATCGGTCTAAATTATGAGTAACGAAACGGCAGCGCTGGAAAAACCCCGTCGCGGGCGTCCGCCAAAGGTGGAACGTGACTTCACAGATACTCGCCAGGAGTTGATTCGTTCCGGTCTCGAAGTGATCACCGAAACCGGCTATTTAGCAGCCGGAATTGATGCGGTGATCAAAAACATCGCCGTGCCAAAAGGCTCGTTCTACCACTGCTTCAAGAGCAAGCATGAATTCGGTATGGCGGTGATCGACGCCTATGGCTGCTTCTTCGCGCATAAACTCGACACGTTTTTACTCGATACACAACACGCCCCGCTGCAACGGATAGAAGCCTTTGTGCTGCATGCCGGCCAGGGGATGGCGAAATACGATTTCCGTCGCGGCTGCCTGGTCGGCAACCTGCTACAGGAAACACCACTTTTACCAGAAACCTTCCCCGAACGCCTGCGGGCGATCCTCGACGCGTGGGAAAGCCGTGTCGCAAGCTGCCTGAACGAGGCAAAACTGCGCGGCGAGCTGGCAACAGACGCACAGCCCCGTGAACTGGCGCGCCAGTTCTGGTCTGGCTGGGAAGGTGCAGTGATGCGCGCCAAACTGTTCCGCTCTGTGGATCCCCTCAACCAGTTCTGGGCGTTCTTCCGGCACAGCATTACAGCAAAATAACACCTGCACAGAACGGCAAAACTGCCGAATAATCAACGTTATCCGACGAGGAAAACGCAGTCATGAAAGCATTAGTTCTGGAACAGCTTGAGAATAAAACCCTGGCAGAAATCAAAGACGTGGCGCTGCCCGCGCTGGCCGAGGGCGATGTCCGGGTCGATATTGACTGGTCCAGTCTCAACTATAAAGACGCGCTGGCCATCACCGGTAAAGGCAAAATCATTCGCCAGTTCCCGATGGTGCCGGGCATCGATTTTTCGGGCCGCGTCAGCGAAAGCCGCGACCCGCGCTTTGTGCCGGGCCAGGCGGTTATTCTGACCGGCTGGGGCGTGGGTGAAAACCATTGGGGCGGCCTTGCGGCGCAAGCCTGCGTGAAAGGTGACTGGCTGGTTCCTCTGCCGGAAAGTTTAAGCGCACGTCATGCGATGATCATCGGCACCGCCGGTTTTACTGCCATGCTGTGCGTCATGGCATTGCAGAAAGCCGGAGTGAAACCGCAGGACGGCACAGTGCTTGTCACCGGCGCCAGCGGCGGCGTGGGCAGCACCGCCGTGGTACTGCTGAAAGCGCTGGGTTATCGCGTTGCCGCCGTCACTGGCCGCGAATCCACCCACGATTTCCTGCGCCAGTTGGGTGCTGACGAGATCCTGCCGCGCAGCGATTTCGAACAGACGCGTCCGCTGGAGACACAACTGTGGGTCGGCGCGGTCGATACTGTTGGCAGCCATGTGCTGGCGAAAGTGCTGGCGCAGACTAACTATGGCGGTTGCGTGGCGGCCTGTGGCCTGGCGGGCGGTTTCGATCTGCCGACCACCGTCATGCCGTTTATCCTGCGCAACGTCCGCCTGCAAGGCGTGGATTCGGTAATGGTGCCGACGGCGCAACGTCCGGCAGTATGGGAAAACCTCGCCCGCATCCTGCCACAGAGCTACTACCAGCAAGCGGCAACGGAAATCGCGCTGGAACAGGTACCAGCAACCGCTGCCGATTTCCTGCAAAATAAAATCCAGGGCCGCACGCTGGTGAAAATCAGCGGCTAATCCCTTTCCCGGCGCGCACTGTTGCGCCGGGCGCTGCCCCCGTTTCCTCTGAATCCCCCGCCCGCGCGGCTTTTGTTTCACACTCCTGTGACATACTATCGGGAACCGCCGTAGAAGCAGACAAGGAGATAACGATGAATAAAGGCGCACACCTGACACCGGAGCAAGCGCTGGATCAACTGGAGGCGCTGTATGACCGTTCGGTCAATGCACTGCGCCACGCCATTGGCCGCTATATTGAAAATGGTGAACTCCCGGCAGCAGACGTCCGCGCACAGGGGTTGTTCGTCTACCCGTCGCTGTCAGTAAGCTGGAACGGCAGCGCGACGAAACCGCCAAAAACCCGCGCTTATGCCCGCTTCACCCACTCCGGCTGCTATACCACTACCATCACCCGCCCTGCACTGTTTCGCACCTATTTACTCGAACAATTGACGTTACTGTGCCAGGACTACGGGGCGCAGATCGAAGTTGGCCTCTCAGCCCATGAGATCCCCTACCCGTATGTGATTGATGGTTCCGAGCTGACGCTGGATCGCTCGATGAGCGCTGGTCTGACGCGCCACTTCCCGACCACCGAACTGGCGCAAATTGGCGATGAAACCGCTGATGGCTTGTTCCACCCGACTGAGTTGTATCCGCTTTCGCATTTTGATGCCCGCCGTGTGGATTTTTCGCTGGCGCGCCTGCGCCACTACACCGGCACCCCGGCCGAGCATTTCCAGCCATTTGTTCTGTTCACCAACTACACCCGCTATGTGGATGAGTTTGTGCGCTGGGGTTGCAGCCAGATCCTCGATCCAGAAAGCCCCTATGTCGCGCTCTCTTGCGCGGGCGGGCACTGGATCACCGCCGATACCGAAGCGCCGGAGCAGGCAATTTCCGATCTGGCGTGGAAAAAGCATCAGATGCCCGCCTGGCACCTGGTAACCGCAGACGGCCAGGGGATCACGCTGGTGAATATTGGCGTCGGGCCGTCAAACGCCAAAACCATCTGCGATCACCTCGCTGTGCTGCGCCCGGATGTCTGGCTGATGATTGGCCACTGTGGCGGATTACGTGAAAGCCAGGAGATTGGCGATTACGTGCTGGCGCACGCCTACCTGCGCGACGACCATGTGCTGGATGCGGTACTGCCGCCGGATATCCCGATCCCGAGCATCGCCGAAGTACAGCGCGCACTGTATGACGCCACCAAAGAGGTAAGCGATATGCCAGGCGAAGAGGTCAAACAGCGCCTGCGTACCGGTACGGTAGTCACTACCGATGATCGTAACTGGGAACTGCGCTATTCCGCCTCGGCGCTGCGTTTTAACCTGAGCCGCGCCGTGGCGATTGATATGGAAAGCGCCACCATCGCCGCACAGGGTTACCGCTTCCGTGTTCCTTACGGCACGCTGCTGTGCGTATCGGATAAACCGCTGCACGGCGAGATCAAACTGCCCGGCCAGGCGAACCGTTTTTATGAAGGGGCCATTTCCGAGCACCTGCAAATTGGCATTCGGGCGATTGACCTGCTGCGGGCGGAGGGCGATCGCCTGCACTCCCGTAAGCTGCGCACCTTTAACGAACCGCCGTTCAGATAAGAAAAAGGATTAACTATGCAAACCGCAACACCGTTACAGGCGTTACGCGATCAGCTCGTCGCGCTGGAGCTTGACGGTATCATTGTGCCGCGTGCCGATGCGCATCAGAGCGAAGACTGCGCCCCACACGATAATAAATTGCAGTGGCTCACCGGTTTTACTGGCTCAGCCGGGCTGGCGCTGGTACTGCGCGATCGCGCGTTAATGTTTGTCGATGGTCGCTACCAGGTACAGGTACGCAGCGAAGTGGATCTGCACGCCTTTGAAATTCATCACCTGCACAACGAGCCGCTGGATCAAGTTCTTGCTGCGTTGCCCGCCGGAAGCCGTATCGGTTTCGAACCGCTGCTGATGGTCAACAGCCAGTTTACCGCCCTTGACGCAACCCACTGCGAACTGGTGGCGCTGACGCGCGATCCGTTCGATGCCATCTGGCGCGATCGCCCGGCGGCACCCTGCGGTGTGATCCGTGAAATGCCCGTCGCCATCAGCGGCGAAAGCAGTGCCGATAAACGCGCACGCATTGCGCAAGTGCTGGCAGAAAAAGGGGCGGATTTTCTTGCTATCACCCTGCCGGATAACATTGCCTGGCTGTTGAATATTCGTGGCTCCGACATTGCGATGAACCCGGTAGCACACTCTTTTGCCCTATTGAGCCATGATGGCGCGGTGGAGTGGTTTGTCGATCCGCGAAAAACAACGGCGCTGTCTGCTGAAGTGAAGGCCACGCTGACGCTGAGTGATTTCGACGCCTTTCTGCCGCGCTGCCAGCAGGTTGCGCCAGGTAAACGGATCCTGCTCGACGGTGATTTTGCCCCCGTCGCACTGCGTTTTGCCATCGAACAACAGGGTGGCGAAGTGCTGTGGAGCGCGGATCCGATCACCTTTATCAAAGCGCATAAAAATCCCATTGAGCTGGCGGGCTACCGTGAAAGCCACCAGCAGGATGGCGCGGCGTGGGTGAATTTTCTGGCGTGGCTGGCGCAGGAAGTTCCGGCGCGTGAAGCTGCGGGTAACCCGGTCACCGAACTGGAAGCCCAGCAGAAGCAACTGGAATTTCGCCAGCAACAGGCCGGGTTTATCGAGCAGAGTTTCAGTACCATTTCGGCTTCAGCCAGTAATGCTGCCATGTGCCACTACCACAGCAGCGAAAAAACCAACAAAGCCATCACTGGCGCGAACTTCTACCTGAACGATTCCGGCGGCCAGTACCAGAACGGCACCACTGACGCCACGCGTACCCTGTCGTTTGGCCCGCTGGATGCGCAACAGCGCCTGCACTACACCGCCGTGCTGAAAGGCTTTCTGTCGATGTTTACCCTGCAATTCCCTGCCGGTACGCACGGCCATCAGCTTGACGCCTTTGCCCGCCGCGCGCTCTGGGATCTGGGGCTGGATTTCGATCACGGCACCGGACACGGCGTCGGCCACCAGTTGCTGATCCACGAACAGCCGCAGCGCATTGCGAAAAAGGTCAACCCGTGGCCGCTCAGCGCCGGTAATATTTTGACCATCGAACCGGGTTACTATCTGGCGGATCGCTATGGTATTCGTATCGAAAATCAGGCGGAAGTGGTGGAAAGCCAGCCCGGTTTCTGCCGCTTCTCGTCCCTGACGCTGATCCCCATCGATTTAAGCCAGGTGGAGTGGAGCCTGCTGAGCGAACAGGAGAAGCAGTGGCTGGATGATTATCACCAGCAGGTGCGTGAAACGCTGTTACCGCGGGTCAGCAGCAACGCCCGCGAGTGGCTGATTGCTGCCACTGCACCGCTGTGCGTGCAGGCAAACTAATTAAAAGCGCCGGGGCAACCTGGCGCTGATTATTGCTGAACACCAAAAAGCCGGCCCGATATGTTAGAGCCCGTTCCCCCCCATCTTGTCGAAAGCCTGACCGTTGACAGACTTCCTGTTAGTTCTCCACGTTTTGATCCTGAATGCACTGAACTTTGTCGCTACTGTATTGCGCTGGCCCGGATCCTGTCCGGGCCGGGATCCGCCTCCGCATAGAATGCGGTGAGAGTGGCTACATTTGACTTGTGACGTGTTGTTATCAACTGAGGGGCTTGCAATGAAAACAGGTTTGTTTGTACTCATGTTCATCGCGTTTTTCAGTTCAGTTGCCCACGCCGACTGTAATCCTCGTAAAGTAGCCCGCCATGCAGCGATGCAGGCCACCGTTGGCGTGTAGCCCATTGCATGAAAAACAGCCCCAAAGATGCCGTCACCAGCGTGATTCTCCCTGATAAATCAATATTCATGGTTGAGCCTTTTTTATGAGATCGAGCGTTAAGCGTAGTAGGAAGGGGAATGGGAATGGGAATGGGATACGTTTCTTTTACGCATCAATAAATTCGATAGCGATATCGAAATTATCCGTTAGAGCACAGGATAAAATTACTCTAATAATATTATTAGTGCTAACAAGATAAGAACATTTATCCGATGTTAATGCGGGAAATATCTTTGCGATTCTCCTGAAAAGTGCGCTTGCAGGATAGCTTAAACAGATAAAGATTCCATTGATATAACAGCGCACCTGAGGCTGTGTATCGACATCCGGAGTAAATGATAAAAGTAAAAATAAGCATACGGAGATTTTAAATGTTTATCCGACCACTGAAATTAACTCAGCACGTCGATGTACAGGGCCCGGAAAATGCGACGACAGTGATTCTTCTTCACTCGTTAGGAACGGATATGCATCTTTGGGATCTGCAAATGCCGCGATTAACCGAGCGTTATCGAGTAGTCCGCCTGGATATTCGCGGTCATGGGCTAAGTGCGGTCGACGCGTTACCTTTTTCAATGGAAGATCTTACCAATGATGTTATTGCTGTCGTCGATCATCTGAAAATCAATAAATTCTATGTCGTAGGTGTTTCAATTGGCGGCACGATAGCACAATGGATTGGCTTCAAATTACCACAACGCGTACAGGGGATGGTGATTATTGATACTTCGCTGGTGAATGCCGCTCCGCCATCGCTATGGCGCGCAAGGGCGGAGGATGTTTTCCAGCATGGTCTTGAGCATCTTGAGAGAGGAATTATCAGTAATTGGGTCACGCCGCAATTTATCGACTCGCCTGAAGCTGATGGCCTGAGGAAAATGCTGCGCAATACAACGGTCGAAGCTTTCTCGGGGTGTTCTTTAGCTATTGCCGATACTGATTTGACGAATATGAATATCCCCGGCGTCAGCGCGGTTATAGTCAGAGGAGCGGAAGATAAGCTGACCCCGCAAGACTACGCGCAACGTCTGGCGCAAAAGCGTAATGCCGAATTACATGTTATCCCCGGTGCTTCACATTTACCTAATTTAGAAAAACCGGATGCGCTTACCGAGGAGATCATTACATTTATTGAGAAAGCGCAAACGCATTAATGAATCAATGCCCCGATAAGGGGCCAATCAGCGCGGCTAATGAGCAAATGCAGCGGCAGGCGGTAATTTCTGTCGCCAGAATGGAGTAAATGATATGAATCGTCGGTTATTTATTGGCGGCTGCCTGGGATTATGTGCGGGCGCCGTCGCGCTGCCTGCCGCATTAAAATGGCTAGGTTCTGCAGATGATACTATTGAGATGGAGTTGAATAGTGGCATCGTCACGATAAAGTTATTTTCTGATATTGCCCCTAATCACGTGGCGCGGGTTAAGACACTGGTACAGTCTAAATTTTATGATGGTATGCCTTTTGCTCGGGTTATTGATGGGTTTATGGCGCAAACTGGTGAGCCGCTACAAAATACGCGGTTTGATCCCCGCGTAATGCCAAAACTGGCTGCCGAGATTAATGATCTGCCGTTTGAACGCGGCACTATTGGCATGGCCAGATCGCGAAATCCGCACAGTGCTTGCCATCAATTTTTTATCACCTCAACCCGTGCTCGATATTTAGATCAAAACTATACCGTCTTTGGCCAGGTCACCAAAGGAATGGAATGGGTGGATAAACTCCGCCGAGGCGATGCCGAGTTGGGCACGGTAGTTAATCCAGATGTGATTAAACGCATGCGTCTGGTGACCACCCATACCGTGTAGTTCCACGTTGCTAAAATACCTATCACAGGAGTAGTTTCTAAATGCCCAGCATTACTGTATCTACATCAGCAAAATATCGGTTGGATTCCGCCGCCTTTGCTGAATTTTCGACTGCCCTGGCAAATCTAGCCAAAGAGATACTGCAGGCTAAAGACAATAATATCCACATTACTTATCTCACTGCTGACATCGGTTATGGTACGCCGGTTTATGTCGAGGCAAAACTCAGACAAGAAATATTTCGTAGCGAGCCGGTGATGAATGAATTTTTACATCAGGTTGATTTGTTAATTAAAGAAAGGATCGGCGTGGTGGCGAGAATTCGCTGTTTCATTTATCAAGCCAATAATATTTTCGCTAAAAATTAAAGGATAAAATATGAATGAAAAATTGCCAATGAAGGACCTTGGGGATGTCTTAGTGACTGCGGTTAGCGATGGCTACTTGCAGGTTGACTTCGGGCTACTGGCAAATGTAGATGAAGCGGAGTGCAGGGCCATTCAGCAAAAAGCCTGTCCTGAGGAACCAAATTCAGTTCATATCAATACCTTTTTAGTGCAACAGCAGGGGAAGAATATCCTCATTGATAGTGGTGCAGGTGGCATTAAAGGTTGGGGGGGCGGTTTAGTTAATAATTTAGCTAAACTGGGCTTGCAACCAGATGATATTGATACCGTTCTACTCACTCATGCTCATCCCGATCATATTGGTGGCCTGGTCAATGCTCAGGGAGAAGCTATATTTCCTCGCGCGGAGCTATTCATCAGCCGTGATGAATATGATTATCTGCAAGACGATAACCAGTTTGCGACGGTCAGCGATCGCGTTAAAGGTAATTTCCTGTTGGCGCGCAGCGTTTTTAAACAGTATCAAGATCGGCTTCAGCTAATTGATGACGGTGAAGTGCTTACCGGCATACGTGCTATTCCCTTGAAAGGCCATACTCCGGGACATACCGGCTATAGCATTGTCGGCAGTCATAACAGTCTATTGATTTGGGGGGATATTGTGCATTTCCCACATATTCAGCTATTAAAACCGGAAGTCACTATCGCCTTTGATTATGCTCCACAGTTGGCAGCGGAGACGCGAGTGCGCATCCTTGAGATGGCCTGTTCCGATCATATTCTTGTCGGCGGTATGCATTTTGGTCAGCAAGGTTTTGGTTATATTAAAAAGCTTAACTCAGGATATAGTATTATTGCCGATAAGTAATAGACATTAATCCGAGTCGATACTGCTTTGCCGTTATTAATTTTTATACCAGTAATCATATTTCTATTTCAGAATAACTTGGCGATATAAAAATACCATCTGTGGAGGAGTGTAATGAGTGCTATAATAACAAAAAAAATGAGTAGTGATGAGCTTTACGGTGAAGCACATCCTGCGCCTGGGATGCAATCAATAGCGGCAGGAGCATTTTCAGTGCGGCCTAAGCTTCCTTCCATCACCGGAAGCAGGTTTTGGGCTGCTTTTTTAGTTTTTTTATTTCATGCATCATTGCCCAGCGATCTCGCCCCATTCGCCAATCCGACGATTCAACATATCTATACCGTTATTGTCGGTAAAGCTGGTTGGCTGGGAGTGTCATATTTCTTTATTTTGAGCGGGTTTATCATGGTATGGTCCGCGAAAGATACAGATACCGTTGGTGATTTTTATCTGCGGCGTTTTGCTAAAATTTATCCAACGCATTTCCTGACATGGCTGGTTGCATTTTTAATTGGTGCAGTCAGTATTTATCAATATAAATTATGGTCGACCAATCTGCTGTTGGTGAATACCTGGTTTAACGATGTACATTACTTTTTTGTCGGTAACCGGCCGAGTTGGTCTTTGTGCATCGAAGCGATGTTTTATCTCTCTTTTCCATTCCTTTACCGGATCATGAAGACGATCCCGGCAAAGCATGATTTACTGGCCCTGTTGTTGGTCACCACGGCATCGTTAGCAGTACAGATAGCGATCTATCTGTGGGCTGAACCGAATAAAATGATGGGAGCATTCCCTATTTCTCAACACCATTTCTGGTTTTCGTATATTTTCCCTCCGGCGCGTATTTTTGAGTTTCTGGCCGGTATGTTTGCTGCACGACTGCTCATCAATGGACGGGCAATTATGTTGTCGAAAACGGCATCACTTGCCTTACTGGTGGTAACGTATATTGCTTCTATGTATATTCCATACCAATTCAGTATGAGTGTCGTATTTATCATTCCTGTTTGCTTGTTAATTACCTCTTTTGCTGGCGATGACTTGAAAACCAGAAAAACTGCATTGAATTCGCCAACCTCGGTTTGGTTAGGAGATATTTCTTATGCATTCTATATGGTTCATTTCTTAGTACTGTTTTATTTTTTGAATTTAACGGCAGGAAGAAAATTTGATTTAGCTGAAGGGATTGGGCTCATCGCTGTTGCGCTGGTTCTGTCAATTGCTTTCGCCGCTTTTTTATACAAATACTTCGAAGTACCAATGATGAAAACGATCCTGGCAAAGTTTCGGGAAAGAAGGTTGGTCAGCCTGCGCGAACCCTCGTGATGACAGATTGAATATTCAGCATTTCTGGTGGGAGGCATGCGTCAATGAGATGCACTCCCACGCTTCACTGCTTAATCAGTATGAAAGCCGCAGCTTTCTACGAGATTTTCCTTGAATGACAACATATCCCCACTAATCACCCTTACCGCTCGTCTTCAATAGGTTGGTGTATTTTATAATATGGTGCGAGCATAATTCTTGCAGTTCATATGAGTTAGTTAATAACCGATATCGCGCAGCCGGGGATCCTGGAACACAGAGGTCATCATACCGGTGAATTTGGCGATATCCAGATAGGCACAGTCTGTTCGGTACACCAACTCTATTTTGAAGTCATTGAACTGCCCGGGGAGCTGATGAATCTTAATCTTGCTCTTAACTTCACTACTAATAGAACAGCGCAACACCAACGATACCCCTTTACCCGCAGCAATGCTTGAGAAAAGCACTGGATAAGATCCGCATTCAACGACACGTTTTGGCGTGATATTGCCTTCATTGAACAGCACATTGAAGTTGCGCGTAGAAGTTGCACATTTTTTGCTACTGAGCAAAAAGACTTCGCCATCCAGACTGGAGATATCAGTAATGGGAGGTTGATTTTTCTCGGTGATAATTACCAGCTCACTTGAGAGCAATGTGGAACGTGCATGTTGCGTATTGGAAAACCCGGCGCCAATAATTACCGCATCAAATTCGTTTTTATCAAAGGCGCTGAGTAAACTAATTGTGTTGCCGATTGATATGTCGATGTTCCAGCCCAGCTCCTGGCCTAAATCAATCAAGGAACTAATAATATAGGGGGGTAAACATTCAATTATTCCAACTCTTATCGTCAACTGACTGCTTTTAGAGTAGGAAATGTTGTTTTTGCAATCGTCCGCCAGGTTCAGAATTTTGAGTGCATACTCATAAAGTATCTGGCCTTGCGCTGTGGGGGTGCATCCTTCGGTTTTCCTGTCTAACAGGGTGACATCCAGGTTGTCCTCGAGACTTCGAATTCGGTGGGAAATGCTTGATTGCACTCGATTCAGGCGCTCTGCGGCTTGGGTTATATTCCCTGTCTCCACCACCGTCACGAACGCAAGAAGTTCACTTAGCTTCATTTGAGACCTTATGCTAAAAGTTGGTTTAATGTTGCAATCGCATTTATAATTTGTAACGTTTGTTTTGTCATCATGTTTCTAATTGCCAGTGTTGGTAGTGCTGGCCAGAGAGCGTCACAGCGAAGGCGTTCGACATCAATAAGCTTATTCGTATATCAATTCGCATGCCCTGAATCTCCATTGCAATGAGCCATGCTCTGCTGAATATCATTAAGGTATCAACCTTTTCGATGAATACCTCGATTTTATTCGCTGGTTTTTTATTGCCACGCCAATTACGATTTCATCAGTAAGGCCAATTATCTATTTTATAATCAATTGGTTACATAGCTACTTGTATTCGGTTATCTCGCTTTTCTGGCCTTTATTACTCGTATTGATGAAACCTTCTTTTCGTTTATGGGATAAAACATGGCGCACGCTGAGTTTGATAAAATAATGATCGATTTGGTTGATTATGCCTACGAGCAAACAGCCTTTAATAATGAGACGCTCTGGATGGCGCGTTTTTGTTTGCTGGATTCAATAGGCTGCGCGATAGCCGCCTCTACAGATACCGACTGTTCCAGACTCATGCGCAGCGCGCAATTCAGTCGCAACCCTCAGGGGGTCCCGGTGATGGGGACGCCATTGCGGTTAGGGCCAATCGAAGCGGCTTTTCAAATTGGTTCGATGATCCGCTGGCTTGAGTTTAACGATACCTGGCTGGCGCAAGAGTGGGGACATCCGTCCGATAACCTTGGGGCAATCCTGGCCGCTGCCGCGTGGCGGAGCCTCTCCGATAGCGCCCAGCCAGAGGTGAGTATGGCGGCGGTCCTGAACACCATGGTCAGGGCGTATGAAATTCATGGCGTACTGTGCCTGTCGAACTGTTTTAATGCGCTAGGTATTGATCATGTCGTGCTGGTCAAGGTGGCTTCGGCGATTGCAGCCGCACAAATCATAGGATTATCTAAGGATCAGGCGCTGAGTGCGCTTTCCAACGTGATAATTGATGGCCATGCGCTCAGAACTTACCGTCATGCACCTAATGCGGGCACCCGTAAATCATGGGCTGCCGGCGATGCCACCGCTCGTGGCCTGCAATTTGCGCTGTTTGCCCAGGCCGATGAGATGGGGTATCCGACGGCGTTAACGGCTAAACGCTGGGGATTTGATGATGCGGTGCTACGCGGTCAGTCGTTCAACCTGACACGAGATCTCTCAGACTTCGTCATCAATAATATTTTGTTTAAAGTTCCCAATCCTGCTGAATATCATGCTCAGACCGCGGTAGAGGCGGCAATTAACCTGCGTGAAAAAATACTTGCTTCCGGTTATTCACCTGAATCAATCGAATATGTTCGCGTGGAAACGACGCGTCCGGCGATTCAAATTATTGATAAATCAGGTGTGCTGAATAACTCAGCCGATCGCGATCACTGCCTGCAATATATGGTAGCGGTAGGGCTACAAACTGGAAATCTGACGATTAGGGATTTCCATGAGCCATTGGCCTGCGATCCGCAACTGGAAGCTTTACGCCACAAAATTACCTGCACTGAACGTCCTTCGTTTACCGAAAGCTACTACGCCCCGGAAAAACGCGCGATCCCGAATGCGCTGTACATTAAATGTCGTGGAATGACGGAGGAGATTGCCGAGCTTATTGAATATCCGCTGGGCCACGTCCGCCGCCGTGAGGAATGTTTTGACGCACTGCTAACCAAATTCCATCTGAATCTTTCCGACAGCCCGCTACGCGATCGGGCGGACAGACTGGCCGATATCCTGACCTCTGACTCGGCGTTTGACACTATGTCTGTTAATGAGTTCCTGAAACTTTTTTCCTGGCATTAATCCATTTCTGAATCATTGACATAAATTTATAACACTAAAGGTGAATGAAGTGAAAAAGGCAATACTGGTTGGCTGTGGTGCAGAGATTGGCGCAAACCTGTTGATTCAAAACGATCCGCAGAATGATGGTTTCGTGGTGCAGACCGTAGTGACGAATCCGCCTGCTACTGATAAACACTATCCGGAGTTACGTCCGATTGATGGCATTGTGGCGCGTCTGGCGATGGCGCAACCTGGCATCCAATCCCGGGTCGAGATAATCAATGACGATACGCTGCAAATTGACGGTCGTGAAATTCATTTTTTCTTTGGCGATTTAGCCAAAGTCTGCCCACCCGTAGACGGGCGCTTTGATATCGGTTTTATTGCCACCAGCAAACAGGATATGGATCAGAACAGTCCTGTGGCTCGCAATATGCAGGAGCTGGCCAATGTAGTACTGGGCGTCGCTGAGGCCGATAGCCTAAAAAGTATCTATGGCTGCCTTGGCGATCTGACGAGTGACGATATCAGTACGATTCAGCGTAAGGTAGTAAGTTCTGGTATGTACTGTTTGGGTTCCTGCCAGACCAACGGGATGCATGCTTCATTACGTGTTGTGGTTGAGGCACTAAATGCTATCCATGGCAACGCTTCGCAAATTGTGTCGGTTGAAACCGATATTGTGCATCCAGATACGCCGAATGGCGTGCTTGGCACTCGCTCGTTTGAAGGCCGTATGCAGGATGCCCGCGACAATCTGCGACCCAGCTTCTCGCAAATTGCCATGAGCCAGAAAAAAGTTATGCCGTGGGCGCCGTTGGTGAATACGGTGTCGCTTCGCGCGCCAGTTCATGCGCCTGGTTATCAGATTAACCGCTTTATCGTGGAAGATAACGGCGCTTTAACGACAGGTTTAATTGAAGCTGCCATTGAGCGCGTGAACAAGCTGCATCCTCATGTGGTGATGGCCTCGCGGTCGCCCCTCGGGGGACGCGCTTATGCCTATGAGCGCCGCTGTTCGACAATTCTCTCTGACGCCAACCATTTACTCATTCTTCGCCCCGCATATCTGGCGAAGCAGAATCTGAGCGAAGTGATTATCCAGTCCTTTGTTAACAATTCGGTGGGGTATACCGCAGTTGTTCGCGCCGTTGCGCGCAATATTGCCCAAGGGCTACCAGTGGCGACCTTTCAGGAGATTGAAAAATGACACGTTCCCATACCGTTGATTTTTTAAATTCTGGTTTTGTGGTGAAAACCGCCATGTCCCCTGATTTTAATAGCAAGCTAAAGGCCGAGGTTGAGCAAATAGGCGAGTTACATGCTCTTTACCCGGAACTGATGGTGCCGGTTTTACACGAGGGGTTAGCCGCCGGACGTCAGTTTTATGTTCTGGAAAAGAAAGCCTCTCTTCCGCTATCGGCTATCGTGCTTGATGAACAAAGAACGCTCGCGGCGCGGCGCAAAATCGTTCTGAATGCCCTGGAGAACATCCAAACCGCGATTGGACTGGAGATAGAAAACCAACCTGCACAGGTCAGCGATATGCCAGCCAGGTTGCAGGAGGAGTGGGAAGCTACGCGATTTGCGCACGATCTGTTTGATAAGCCGGTTTTACTGAATGGCGTCCGTTTTAGCATTACCGCCAGAGAGGTTATCGAAAAAGCAATCGAGATGGCGCGCGGTGAAGCATTCCGATCGGTTGAAAAGGCTCATTTCAATTTTCATTTTGGCAACGTGCTTTATGACGAAGAACGTTCATTGACTCACTTCATCGATCCTGATTTTTCCGTCAGTGGCCTCGATCCGCTTTTCGGCTTTTCGCGCTTTGCATTTTCGTTCTGGCATGAGCTGGCGGCCGAAGTTGAAGACGCGGTGAAAATGGTGCCGATGTCTGACGCGCTCATGTTTGTTCTGGCGAAACAAGATTACGGCAATATTCTCAGTGAAATTCCGGAAATTGGCGGCATTTCCGGACTGCTGCCGCTAATGGGCGAAAATATGCGAAATCGCTTTTATGTACTCACCGCTTACTGCTTCCTGCGGAGCATCCGTATAAACGGCAGCAAGCAGCCGTGGAAAACGCCGCGCTCGCCGGTTATCGCCCGGCCTGAGGAGGTACTGATGCTTGGGATGTTGACCTATCTCGAAGGGGCGAGCGTCGCGAGCGAAAGTCTGTACGCGTAATTTCATTCTAATAAAGGACCTGCGGATATGTCGTTGGTAAGTAGTAGTACTCTTGATCAAGGCTTTGAGGCGCCGAGGCGCTATTTAGCCGCCGCGGCCATATTAATTGGCGTGCTGATGGCGGCGCTGGATAGCTCTATTGTCAATATCTCATTGCCCACAATTGCCAGTGCGTTACAGGTCGATTCGGCGTCCAGTATCTGGATCACCAACGGCTATCAGGTAGCCAGCGCGGCGACGATGCTGATTTGCGCGTCGCTGGGCACCAGAATCGGTGAGAAGCGTTTTTACACGGCGGGAATGGTGTTATTTACGCTCTCTTCGCTGGGCTGTAGCCTTGCGCCGACCTTTGGTGTACTGGTTACCATGCGGATACTGCAAGGGGTAAGCTATGCAGTCATGATAAGCGTGGGGCTGGGCTTGTATCGGGTTATTTTTCCACCCCACGCGCTAGGAACGATATTCGGTCTGAATGCGCTGGCCTTCGCGGTTGGTACGGCTATCGGTCCGGCGTTGGGCGGACTTATCATCTCGTATCTTTCCTGGCCGTGGCTTTTCTATATCAATATCCCGCTTGGCGGCACTGCGATTATCTTCTCCTTGATTTCATTAGGGGTGGATAACGAAAAGGAGAAGGGCTTTGATTGGGCAGGGGCTCTGAGTTCGGCAGCGGCATTAGGTTTAATGGTGGTGGCTGTGGATCAAATTGGCCGTTGGGAGAGCCGTACGCTGATCTATTGCGCGGTGGCGTCAGTGGCATTATTTGCCTTCTTTTTTATCGCCCAGACGCGAGCAAAGCACCCGTTATTGCCGCTGGATATATTTCGCTCACGTCAATATACCTTTGCGGTGCTTTCATCCGTCTCTATGTTCGTGGCTCAGGGAATGGCGCTGGTCGGCTTACCGTTTGTGTTGCAACATAGCTATCACTATTCAGTGCTTGAATCGGCGTTTATCTTTACGCCGTGGCCGGTGGCTGTCGCCTTCTGCGCCCCGGTGGCGGGAAGACTGTCAAACCGTTTTAATCCGACGCAAATTTCTACCGCCGGGGTGGTTATCTTTTGTCTTGGCTTAGGGTCGTTGGCGCTATTGCCGCACGCCGCGACGGTGAATGATTTCCTGTGGCGCGTCGCCGTTTGCGGGGTGGGGTATGGCTTATTCCTGCCGCCAAACAACAAGGAGATGTTTGCCAATGTCTCAGCAAATCGCACCGTAACGGCCTCCGGCGTGCTATCCACGGCCAGGACGGCAGGACAGTCCATTGGCGCGGCGCTGGTGGCGATGGTCATCGCGCTGTTGAACGGTTTAACCGGTCTCGCCGGCGCACAATTTGCTGTTTTTGTGTTTGGTCTTGCCTGCGCCATTGCGGCAATATCCTCTATTGCCAGTGCATTACGCCTGCATCGCTAAAAAAGGAATGTCAGCGGCGGTGAATACGTTACCGCTGCTGACAAGTCACTCCGGCCACTCGATTCTCTTGCAGAGTGGATGACTGCTAACTAAACAGCATTCTCAAAACACAGATGAGAAATATTGTTTGGCTACTCAAAGCTATGAGTTTTCACACAGCCTGCGCTCAAAGCAGACTGCCAGATTTGATTGTGTGCTGCCAGTGAAAACCGTCAGATCAAGTCTGAGCTAATACACCTGATGCTTCTTATGCGCAGTGCAATAAAAGCAAAAAGCCCGCTCGGGTTTCCCTGAGCGGGCTTTTCTAAATCTGGCTCCTCTGACTGGACTCGAACCAGTGACATACGGATTAACAGTCCGCCGTTCTACCGACTGAACTACAGAGGAATCGTGTGAACGGGGCGAATATTAGCGATGCCCCTGGCCCTTGTCAAAGTCTGATTTGCGTTTTTCGGCGCGTTTGCCGAATTATTCTCCAGGTTGCGCAGAAATGGCGCTTTTCTGCGGCCTGGGATACTTCCACAACCACCTGCCGCTCGCCATACGCCAGTAGAAGAAGACGCCGCGTACCGCCCAGTCGAGGAACATCCCGAGCCAGACGCCGATCACACCCATACCGAGCATGATCCCCAGCGTATACCCTGCCACTACCCGGCAACC
>NZ_FMBC01000014.1:0-43818 GCF_900094795.1 Kosakonia oryziphila | reverse complement strand
TGCGCCCCGTTCACACGATTCCTCTGTAGTTCAGTCGGTAGAACGGCGGACTGTTAATCCGTATGTCACTGGTTCGAGTCCAGTCAGAGGAGCCAATTTAAGGGAAGCAGACGTTCGCTGACGTCTGCTTTCTGCGTTTCTATCAGTTGGTTATCCCTTCTTTCACGTTCACCCTCGTTCACTAAAAACCGCTCGAAGCCGTACCCATTTGCTGGTAAAAATGTTGGTAGAGAAGGACAGGACAATAAGTACATCTTTATGGAAATCTTCGAAAAAGGGCAAGAAAGGGCTTTTGTTGACACATTCAACGATGTTGTTTGTCTTACGATCTTAGTTCTGCCTTACAATCACAAACGGGGGAGCATATAACACAATTGTGTCATGCTCCCCTGCATGTTTACTTGGCGGGAGGTAAATCCATCATATGAAGTTCTTCTATATGACGCTTATTCAAGTTTATCTCACACTGATCTTTATATGATTGATAATCATGCGCCCCCTCCCCGATTGAACTTGCCACACCGAGACAAAGATTTTTCTTATAAGTCATCCAGGCTTTCTGCGAATCTAAAAAATATTTACTATATACAGAACCAACAGTTTCATCTGAACTATCAGGTTTCTCTGTGGGATAATCATAGTTGGATATAATTTTTTTACTGGCTTCAGATATCAAAGCATCTAACTGACTATCACTCTCTACCCGTTTTTGATAGAGACAATTATATGCATCAGCAATTTCCTTATGCTCTTTAAAACAGGAGTCTCTTTCATATCCGATTGACAATTTCGCATAAGAAGGCAAGGAAAACATCAGCACCACTATTAATGAAAATATCTTTTCTTTCATTTCAAATACCTTAATCTTTTCCTGTTACTTTCATATGACATATAAATAGATGATGCCCGGACAAGTTCAATTAGGGCGGATTTTCCTTTTATTGCCGCTCTGAATAATGCTTCAGCATTCTCCACCCCCTGGAAAAATATATCAACCAAAATTTTCTGGATATTTTTTACATCTTCAGAAGCATTGGTACCGCAGGTCCCGACAGATGAAAATAATCGAGAGGGGTGAAGCAACATAGGCTCGTGATATTTTGACATGACAATCTCCCTAATCATCATAAATCTAACAACTAATTGTAATTGCTGTCCCTTTACAAGTCCCAAAAGTACATCGAATTAGATTATTGCCCAAGCTAAATTCTTGGGGGGGTGAGAAGTAATCATATAAGGATTAAGCCTGAGCAATCACTATATACAATATATGCTCCACATCAGCAACTCCCGTTAAGCAACAGGCATAATGGGTTCCTCTGGTTGGCATACGGAGACATTTACAGTTCCGGCGACATCTACATGCTCAATGAATTATCAACCGGTCGTTAACTTAGGTACTTTGGCTACAGGAGACCGCTTTGCATCACAAAGAATATTACAGAAAGGTAACGGCGCAGAACCATTATTATAAAACCAAATGATATTGATGATAATGGCTCACACATAAAGTCTGCTGACTCGATGAGTAATAAAATATATCCTGGTATTACCGATTCTTCAGGCAATGAGGGCTGGGACAGCAGTTCTTTATCATGGGAAGGACGTAATACAACGGATTATTTTTTTAACGTAAGAACAAGTACAGCAAGACCAGGGACAGATAGCGGAACAAGGAATGTCTCGATATCCTGCAACCAAAGATTCTTTAGTTAACCTGTAACTCCTGCGGTTTTTAGCACCACTACCAGTAAAGAGCTTCGGCGGTGGTACTAAAAACCAGAGTGACGACAAGACGTTGACCCTACCCTTTTTTACCTTCACAGCCGCATAATCTTCTGCGTCGCCAGCTTCCCTGAGTTAAATTCCCCTTTCATGCATCCTGCTTTCCAAAAAGGTTTTCACCCGCCGATAGGCGCTGTAGTCTCATAAACGGCTGTTATTTTGCTGCAAGCGATGTGAGTAGCCTTTTCCCTATACAAAAAACTAGAAAAATTTAGAAATTTGAGGAACGGACAGGACAATTATGGATTCCATGCTCATTACAACCCGCCCCGATGAGGAGACCCCTTCTCTCAACCGTGCCCGTCGCGCTGCCTGGGGTAGCTTTGCCGGTGCGGTCGTCGACTGGTATGACTTTTTACTCTATGGCATTACTGCGGCGCTGGTGTTTAACAAAGCGTTTTTCCCGCAGATCAATCCGGCAATGGGTACGCTTGCCGCCTTCGCCACCTTCGGCGTCGGCTTTTTATTCCGCCCGCTGGGCGGCATCATTTTCGGCCATTTTGGCGATCGTCTGGGCCGTAAACGCATGCTGATGATGACCGTCTGGATGATGGGCATTGCCACGGCCTGCATCGGCATATTGCCTTCGTTCGCCACCATTGGCTGGTGGGCGCCTGTGCTACTGGTTACCCTGCGCGCACTCCAGGGTTTTGCCGTTGGCGGCGAATGGGGCGGCGCGGCGCTGCTCGCCGTTGAAAGCGCCCCCACAGGCAAAAAAGCGTTTTACAGCAGCGGTGTGCAGGTGGGATATGGCGTCGGTTTGCTGCTCTCCACCGGGCTGGTGTCGCTGATCAGTAACATGACCAGCAACGAACAGTTTCTTAGTTGGGGCTGGCGTCTGCCTTTCCTGTTCAGCATTGTGCTGGTGCTCGGTGCATTGTGGGTGCGTAACGGCATGGAAGAGTCCAGCGAGTTCGAGCATACGCAGGCGCAATCCGCAAAACAGCAGAAAAAACGGCTGCCGGTATTTGAAGCGCTGATCCGTCATCCGGGCGCGTTTTTGAAGATTATCGCCCTGCGCCTGTGCGAACTACTGACCATGTATATCGTGACCGCTTTCGCACTGAACTACTCGACGCAAAACCTCGGTCTGCCGCGCGAGTTGTTTTTAAATATCGGTCTGTTGGTCGGCGGTATCAGTTGCCTGACCATCCCGCTATTCGCGTTACTGGCGGATCTCTACGGGCGTCGTCGTATCTATATTACCGGCGCGTTACTCGGCGCACTGAGCGCGTTCCCGTTCTTTATGGCGCTGGAAGCACGTTCAATTTTCGGCGTGGTGTTCTTTTCACTGATGCTGGCGAATATCGCCCACGATATGGTGGTCTGCGTACAGCAGCCGATGTTCACCGAAATGTTCGGTGCAGGATACCGCTACAGCGGTGCAGGAGTGGGCTATCAGGTTGCGAGCGTGGTGGGCGGAGGCTTTACACCATTTATCGCGGCCGCGCTGGTGACGTTCTTCGGCGGCGAGTGGCATTCAGTGGCGATGTATCTGATGGCAGGTTGCCTGCTTTCGGCGCTAACCGCGATGTTGATGAAAACACCGCAACGGCATAAACAGTAATTAAGAAGAAACAAAAGACGCAGCCGTTGATAAGCTGCGTCTTTTGTTAAATCTGGTAATCAATCACCGCTTCATCCGGCTCCATTACCTGACGTTTAATGTCATCCACCGACAGCCCGGCATTACACAGCTCGATAAAACGCCACACGTAATTACGCTGTAACTGACCGCGTTTCAGCCCCAGCCACACGGTGTTAGCATCAAACAGATGCTGCGTATTCAGCCGCACCAGCTTATCCTCTTCATTCTCGCCGCTCGATTGCTCTGCCACCAGCCCAACACCCAGCCCCAGCTCCACATAGGTTTTAATCACATCCGAGTCCTGCGCGCTAAGCACCACATCAGGGATTAACCCCTTGCGGCCAAACGCTTCATCGATACGTGAACGCCCGGTGATCCCCTGGCGGTAAGTAATTAACGGCCAACAGCTGATATCTTCAAGCGTTAGCGGCGAGCACTGCACCAGCGGGTGATCCTGCGGAACCAGTAAGCTGTGATGCCAGCGAAACCACGGGAAAGCCGCCAGCGAACTGTCGTTGCTTAAGCGTTCACTGGCGATACCAATATCCGCTCCACCGTTATGCAGTAGCGATTCGATTTCCTGCGGCGTTCCCTGAATCAATTCCAGACGGACTTCCGGGAACAGCGCGCGAAACGATTTGATCACCGATGGCAAGCTGTAACGCGCCTGCGTATGGGTGGTAGCGATGGTTAGCACACCAGAGGTGTCATTGGTGAAGAGATCGGCGAGCCGCCGCACGTTGCTCGCTTCATTGAGGATGCGCTCAGCAATCACCAGCAGTGCTTTACCTGGTTCAGTCATTCCCAGCAACCGTTTGCCACGGCGGATGAAAATCTCAATCCCCAACTCTTCTTCAAGCTCGCGGATATGACGACTGACGCCTGACTGTGACGTGTAAAGCATGTTGGCGACTTCGGTCAAGTTGTAATCCCGCCGCGCCGCCTCGCGGATTATTTTTAATTGCTGGAAATTCACCCTTTCCTCCAGGCCAATCAGACATAACGCTATTGTTAAAGTCTGTGGCCTGGCAGAACAAATAATAAAAACCAGCATCTTATTCCATTAAGGAATAATCATTAGCTCACCAACTGCAACTCATGGCTTTCCATCGCCGGACGGCTGACTAAAGACATTAAAATATCTTTTACCGCCTGCGCTTGTGGCGACAATGCACCGCGAGCCGAGACATTCAGCGACAGCGGCAGGTTCATAGATGGTGTGGTAATACGCGCCATCCAACCGTTGGTTGCGCCGCACAGCGAACGCGCGGCTGATTCCGGCAATACGGTAACGCCCATTCCGCTGGCGATTGCTGCGGTCAGCGTGGCAATGGATTCGATTTCCCCAATGATTTTTGCCGTCAGACGACGTAGAGAGAACGCTTCATCCACGCGCAGACGCACAGCACTATAATCACGCGGCAGGAACAGATTCATTTCAGCGACGGCAGTTAAATCCACGCTCTGCCCCGGACAATCACGAGTACCGACCAGATAGAGGTCTTCTTTCAGCAGCGGCAGGCTATTGATTCCCGCACCCGGCGCGCGTTCATACAGCACCGCCATATCCAGTTGACCACTCAGCAATTTATCATTCAGCACCGCGCCGCTGTTTTCATGCAGATAGACCGCTACCTCGGGCAGTTCGTTACGCACCGCCTGTAATAATGGCATGGTGACCGAAGACGCTGCCGTGCCCGGCGCAAGGCCGATAGAAACCTGGCCGCGCAAACACTGGCCGACATTGTTCACCGCCAGTTGTGCCTGTTCACACTGACGCAAAATCATGCGGGCATGGGTATAGAGAATCTTGCCTGCTTCCGTTGGCGTTACGCCCCGTTTCGTGCGGATCAGCAACTGTTGATCCAGCTCACCTTCCAGAGTGGCGACTTGCTGACTCAGCGCGGGTTGCGCAATATGCAATACTTCGGCTGCCTGAGTCAGGCTTCCAATATCGACGATTTTTACGAAGTATTTCAGTCGTCTTAAGTTCATTTTGCCTCCTGTAAGGGATACCAATGCCAACGCCGGTTGTTATGATGTCGGAGGAGTTGCAATATGCTTGCCAGTTTTAGTTAAGGATTCAATTAACCCTTAACAGGCTGGATAATAAGAGTTTCTAATTACAATGCGGGGTATTATCACTGAAACACGGTTTGATAACTGCCCCATTAGGGGTAATTTGCACCATACTAGTGCAAATACCGGCTTATTGAGCTGGCACACACGCAGGTTGCCCAAATTGTCAGCAAACGATCGCCCTCAGGCGATCCACCCTTTGACAAGCCCGGACGTGACCGATAATATGCGCCCCGTTCACACGATTCCTCTGTAGTTCAGTCGGTAGAACGGCGGACTGTTAATCCGTATGTCACTGTTTTTGCAGAAAGCAGACGTCAGCGAACGTCTGCTTCCCTTAAATTGGCTCCTCTGACTGGACTCGAACCAGTGACATACGGATTAACAGTCCGCCGTTCTACCGACTGAACTACAGAGGAATCGTGTGAACGGGGCGCATATTAGCGATGCCCCTGGCCCTTGTCAAAGTCTGATTTGCGTTTTTCGGCGCGTTTGCCGAATTATTCTCCAGGTTGCGCAGAAATGGCGCTTTTCTGCGGCCTGGGATACTTCCACAACCACCTGCCGCTCGCCATACGCCAGTAGAAGAAGACGCCGCGTACCGCCCAGTCGAGGAACATCCCGAGCCAGACGCCGATCACACCCATACCGAGCATGATCCCCAGCGTATACCCTGCCACTACCCGGCAACCCCACATCCCCAGCATAGAAACCCACATAGCGAAACGGGCATCACGCGCGCCTTTCAGGCCCGCAGGCAGCACCCACGACGCTGCCCAGATCGGCATAAACGCCGCATTAAGCCACAGAAGCACTTTAACCACCTCTTTTACGTCCTCTTCCTGGGTATAAAAGGAGGCGAATAGCCCGGCAAAAGGCGCAGTACCCCAGGCAATGGCCGTCAGCATCAGCGTCGAAAGCCAGAAGACATGGCGTAGCTGGCGTTCCGCCTGGCCTATCTGCCCTTTACCAAGGCGCTTACCGGTAATAATGGTAGACGCGGAACCGAGCGCGTTCCCCGGCAGGTTAATCAGCGCCGCCACGGAGAAGGCGATAAAGTTACCGGCGATAACGTTAGTACCCATGCCCGCGACAAACATCTGCGTCAACAGCTTGCCGCCGTTAAACAGCACCGACTCAATACTGGCCGGAATACCGATTCCCATCACTTCCCAGATAATGGAGAAGTTGAGTTTCTCGAAGTAGCTTTTCAGCGAGATCCGCAGCGCCGGGTTAAAACCAATCATCAGCACCCAGATAATTGCCACCGCACCAATATAGCGGGAAATGGTCAGCCCCAACCCGGCACCGGCAAAACCCATACCTTTCCAGCCCCAAAGGCCATAAATCAGGATGCTGCTGATAATGATGTTGAGGATATTCATCCCGCCATTAATCAACAGCGGGATTTTGGTATTGCCTGCACCACGCAGCGCGCCGCTGCCAATCAGGGCAATCGCCGCCGCCGGGTAGCTGATAACGGTGAGTTCAAGGTAGGTCAGCGCCAGCGCTTTAACTTCGGCTGTCGCCGCACCGGCGATAAAGTCGACGATTTGTGTGCCAAAGTAGTGGATCACCGCTGCCAGTACAATGGCAAACAAGGTCATGATCACCAGCGACTGCCGCGTTGCCGCCCTCGCCCGCTCACCATCCAGTTTGCCAAGGCTGAAAGCCACGACCACCGTCGTCCCTAAATCAATGGCGGCAAAAAAAGACATCACCACCATATTGAAGCTATCCGCCAGGCCGACGCCTGCCATCGCTTCTTTACCCAGCCAGCTCACCAGAAACGTGCTGAGTACACCCATCATCAAAACACAGGTGTTTTCCAGGAAAATTGGTACGGCAAGGGGAGTGATTTCTCGCCAGAATAATACACGGTAACTTTTACGTTTTCTGTACCAGGGCGTACGTATGACGGCCTGGCGTAAGGGGGTGACGAGGTTCAAAATGGTCCTTAGCCGCGAAAGATGAAATCACATTTCAAATGATGAGGTAGAAACACTGATCCTGCAAAGCATTTACTCCGAAAATTGGTGCTTATTAGGTCAAACTGTCGATGGATTCATCAGTCAGCTCGTTATCGCTAAAATGAGGTTTGACAAAAGATTTTTCGCCGCTAAGATAGGCCTCCACACGATTCCTCTGTAGTTCAGTCGGTAGAACGGCGGACTGTTAATCCGTATGTCACTGGTTCGAGTCCAGTCAGAGGAGCCAGATTTAAAGAAAGCAGACGTTTACCGACGTCTGCTTTTTTGCATTTCTGTCAGTGGTTATCCCTTCTTTCGCGTTCACTAAAAACCACTCGAAGCCATACCCTTTGCTGGTAAATATGTTGGTAATGCATCCGGGTGAATGCCCTTGTTTCATGCGCCCTGTAGTTCAGTGTGTCACTACAGACGAACAAACCAGGAAAACGTTGAAGCGGCTTGAGAAGCAGGCAGCTTACCCGAAGAGATATAACTGTGCTCATTCATATCAGCGATACAGACGAGGATAATATCAGCTTTATATACCGCTGATATCACATTATGACCACTCTGTATGCCCTGATAATAATATCAGGGCATACAGGTTGAGCGAGTTCTTTATTGTTACTGTTTAGAGTCAAACCAGATTTTCCAAAGCGGGACTGCCGTGGCAAAGGTGCCTCTATGCGTCGTTTTCCCGGTGGATATGGCCTCAACCAACGTATTACCTGCTCCCATAGACTGTGCATAAGTCATGGCCATTTTACCTACCCCTACTGTGATCGCTTCATCAGCCTCTCCGTAGTAGTTGTGTACCGGAGAAGCGATTACCCACCGATAGGCCTGGGCATCGCTCATTAACCGACCATAGGCCGAATTAGCGAAATATTGCGGGTCGAAATATTCAGGACGAATAAGTTTGTGTAGGTCAGAAGTAATATCTGCTGGATTAAAAGGTTGGCGGTCATAGGCTTTTTTCGCCACATCATAATATTCATCGGTAATAACAGAGCGCGCCAGGCCTGGAATACCGTAATAGTTTTCATAGGCAAAGGCCGAAAGTATCACAATACTATTTAACCAGTCCGCATCAAATTTGCGCGGGAATGAAAGAAATCCATTCATGAGGGCAAAAACATCTAATGGTGCACTAGCGGTTGCCGTCGCCTGTACTTTCATTCCTATAGCTTCGAGTTTTTCAAGCAATGCCATGGTCACAAAACCACCTTGTGACCATCCCGCCAAAAAAAGATGAGGATTTTCCAGCCCCATTTGCGCCAGAACCTGCCGCGATGAGTTAATCATGTCGTAGGTTGCCTGCTGATGACTGGCTTTTACCATATAACCTTCGGGTTCAGTGGAGACGCCCAGGCCAAAATAATCAGCCCCAATAACAATATAGCCCTGTGAAGCAAACTGCGCGATCATCAATTGCGTCTCAGGAGATTCATCAGGAAAAGAGGGAACCTGGTGTTTTCCATAAACAGTCCCATGTTGGTAAGAAACCATTGGGAAAGATTTTCCCGCGGTGTCAGGGATGGCAAGCAGTCCTGAGGTCATCGTAGGTTTGTTGCCGTGTTCAGGAATGGATGAAGGATAGATCACTCGATAAAGCTTAACGGCATTTTTAGCCGGTGTGTATTTCACATTAACGCCTGAAAATGCGGGTGTATCAACTGTCAATATTTTATTCAAACGATCTACGTCCCAGCGGCCAATAAGCTCATAGGTTATCCCATCGGAAACTTTAATCGGTTGCTGCGTTGTCTCTTGTGCAAATGCCGATACCGCACAAAGCGCCAGCAACATATAGAAGAAATAATTAAAAGCTCTTAACATTCCCATCCCCTTATCTTTTTTAAAGACATAACATTAACTTCATGGAAATAACATCTATCCTGTTGCGTCCATTACCTGTAAAAATGCAATCCAGTGAAGCAGGCCACTGCCTTTGCCTGTAGTAGATAGTTCTACTTTACTGCAGTAATAAGCATCGCATCTGCGCTTTGGTGCACACTCATTCGATATTGGTGGTCATTCTGGTGGTCTTGACAGGAAGGGCTACGATATTTAGCTTATTTATCATCAAGTTACTGACTAAAACGCTCCCGGTCAGAGGAGCCAGATTTAGAGAAGTCTGCTTTCGAGCAGGCTTTTTGCTTTTCGGCGTTTACCTCGCCCACGTTTGCAGACAGTTGCGAACCTCATCACAAAAACGTATTTTGGATACTCTTCGCCCGTTAAGGCTTTATCGCATTGATTGTTGAGGGAAAATGGAATCGTTATTTGTCTATGGCACACTGCGTCCCGGCTGTTCTAATGCACATATCCTGGAAAACATCGGCGGTGAATGGCTGCCGGGCTACGTCACCGGTACGTTTTACGCGCGTGGCTGGGGAGCCGCCGCCGATTTTCCTGGCATCGTCCTGGATAAAAACGGCTCACAGGTACACGGTTATCTGTTTTTATCCAACAACCTTACTGAACACTGGCCGATGCTGGATGAATTTGAAGAGGGCTACGATCGCGTTTTGGTCGAAGTCACCACCACTGAGGGCAAGCGCGTCAGCGCATGGATTTACCAGTTACAGCCGCGATCGGCATAACCCGCACAGGGCCGTATCGGCAACAGAAGACTCACCGCTACTATTATGCGGTGATTATTTCCGTAGTTTTATGCTGCTATGAAAATCATCGAAATGCTGACGGAAAAATGTCTTTCTGTATTTATGCGGCGGCAGTTGATATTTTTTGTGAAATGCCCGGGTTAATGATTGCTGAGAGTCAAAGCCGTATTTCATTGCCAGACTAATTAATGACTCATTGGAGGTTATCAGTTGCTCGGCAATTAAACTGAGCTTTCGCTCCCTGATAAACTGGCCCAGATTCTGGCCCGTTTCCGCAAAAAACAGTCGCTGTAAGTGCCATTTTGAATAGCCGGATTTTGCTGCGACATCATCAATTTTCATTGGCGACTGAATATTGCGATTAATCCACGCGATTAAATTGATGATAAGTTCTTTTCTGTGGTTCATAGCGTTAAACCCAAAGTGTGCGGAATATTGACCAGAAACGTGATGTCGTTATGGCGTAATCAACACGCTCGCGGACAAGCCAGCCACCAGATCAATTCCCGCCGGTAAAGTGTCGATATGAATGCGCACCGGAATACGTTGTGCGAGCCGTACCCAACTGAATGTCGGTTCCACGTCTGGCAGGCCAAGCCCACCCGTCTCGTCATTACTGTCACCGATCCCATGCCCGATACTCTCGACATGGCCGATAATGGCGGGCTCAAACCCCATCAATGCTATCTGCGCACTGCTTCCCACACGGATATGGCGAAGTTTGGTCTCCTCGAAATACCCCACAACCCAGAAGCTGTTCGCATCGACGATGGCCACTTTTGTTTCGCCAGCGCTGGCATAGTCGCCAGCGCGAAGCCGCAGATGCGTGACATAACCTGCAACCGGCGAGCGAACGGTGGCGTGGGATAAATTAAGCTGAGCCAGTTCCAACGCAGCCAGCGCGCCATGGTAGTTCGCCACCGCGACGTTCGCCGCACTGTCTGTTTGCTGCAAATCTTCGCTGGAGATCACGCCTTTGATGCGGGAACGTCTTGTCGCCGCATCCTGACGCATTAACATCTCATGGCGTTTAGCCTCGACGTCGGCCTGAGCGCTGACCACGGCCAGCTTTAACCAGCGCGGATCGATCGTGTAGAGCACATCGCCACGATTAACCCATTGATTATCTTTGACTTCCATACTGCTCACCGGCCCGGAAACCTCAGGTGCAATCTGCACCACATCGGCACGCACCCGGCCATCGCGGGTCCAGGGTATCTGCGCATAATGTTTCCACATCATAAAAGCCAGAAGGGTTGCCACTGCCACTGCGCTTAATGTCAGTGCATAACGTACAAACAGAGAGAGCAAAGATTTCATGCAAATAACCCCAGCGCATTCAGCCCCTGGATAAACAGGGAAAAAGTAACGATATAGATTGAGAAACCCATCAGCGGGCGATAAGGCAAACGCAGGTAAAACCTGTTGAATGAGAAAAGCGACACGCACAACAAGGTAAAGACCAGAGCCAGAACCGCGATAACCAGCAGGCCGGGGAAAAAGACACCGCCAATATTCATGTCATTGATCATCGGCCTGCTCCCTGTTCTGCTCCTGCAATGCGCAGTACAAATCAACCAACCTGCCAATGAATTGCTGCGATTGTTGCTGCCCGCCCGGCAAACAGAGGCCAATCATGGCGGCAATACGCTGGCGCAAGATAGCGGTATCCGTGGCGCGGCTAAGCAGGTAGAACACCTCGTTGAGCGCTTTACCCGTATCATCTCCCGCCGGGGAATAGCCACGACGCAAATGCATAACGCCGAGGCCAATCCGCAAATAGTGCAGCATCTGATTAAGCGTCTGCGCTGGCGATTGCCTGCTACGCTGCAAACGCGGAAGTAACAAGGCAGTCCTGTCGATCATTAGATTGGTCCAGTGTGTCTCGTCGGGTTTAAAGGCGCCTTTCACGCTGCGTCGTATATCGCGACGACAACGCTTCAGCAGGCGGTTTATTGCCGCGTCTGCCTGCACCGTTTGCAGCAAGCTCATACCGATCACGGCAAAACCGGTCGCGGCAAATAAGGCGATGGCGGTGTTGACAGCCACGGCGAAGTCTCCGCTGTAGTGGGGACCTAACTCGCACAACACCGGCAGCGTGAGGGTGATCCCCATGGCCATAAACGTGGTGGGTGGCCGCGCCTGGAGCGATCCGGCCAGCAGATATGCCGGTGCAAACACCGCAACCAATACAGTGAATTCAGTAACGTATGGAAGAAGGGCAAAGCTGTAGATCAGGCTTATCAATACGCCCCAGAAGGAGCCAATAATGTATTTCACAATATGCGGAACCGGGGCGTCGAAACTGCCAAACAACGTACAGCAGACACCAAGGATAGAAACTGCCGTGCCGCCATCAGGCCAGGCCGAGAAAATCCATACCAGGCAGCCGCTCATGATTATCGCAAACGCCCCCAGCGCAGTGCGTGCAGCGGCAAAATGATCGCGATGGAAAACATAGCCTTTTACCGTGTGGTCTTGCACCAGCCCTGGCGCCGGTTTCGCGTCATGTATGGCCCCGGCAAGACGCTCGCATTGCTGTATAAGAAGGATGGCTTCCGTCAGATGGCGGGCAAAGCTTGCTTGCACTGCATCTTGCAACGTCAGCGCGTGTTTAGCCTGCTGCGCCGTTAACTGCTCGCTGCGTATTCTTAGCGTTTCTGCCGTAATTTTTCGTTCCCGCTCATCCTGGCAGGCGAGCCAGTGCTGAACATCGCACAGCAGTCTGCGTAGATCGTCCGGCATCGCCTCAATCATCTGCACGCGATCGCGTAATTCACAGATCACGATTAACAGTCGGGCCAGCTTGTCATGCAGGGCATTTCTGGCATGCCGGACAGGTACGGAAAGGGCGAAGTCATAGGGAATGTGGTGGCTGACGCCCTGAAGGTACTGCAACGCCAGTGCCAGATGCAGACTGTTTGCCGCCTTATCGGATTTGCCTGCCAGCGCGTCAGCAAGGGTCTGTCGCGCCGAGCGCAGCGTTTCCGATAATTTGCTGTTGAACAGGCCGGAGATCCGTTTTGGCAGGACATAACGGTGAAGAAGCGACGCGCAGAGGATGCCAATCACGATCTCCTGCACCCGGACGATAGCGGTGTCAAACATCGCGCCGGGATTCGCTACCGCAGGAAAACCAATCAGGCTCGCGGTGTAACCGGCTAAGACAAAAGCGTAAGCGCGGGGTGTTCGTTCAAGCAGGGATAAGTAAAGGCAGAAAGTGATCCAGGCGGTAAGCACCACGCTGCAAAAAATCGGCATATTCACGAAAGTGGGCACAATCAACACGGTCGCTGCGGCACCGATAACTGTTCCGGCCAGCCGATAAAGGGATCGGCTGAGTGAAGCGCCAACCGAGGTCTGCGAAACAATATAAACGGTAATAATTGACCAGGAAGGCCTTTCAAGACCGATCGATAAGGCGATGTAATAAGCGAGCATCGCTGCGGCAAAGCTCTTGATGGAATACAGCAACGCATTGGCGTCATTTTGCAGCGTCAATGAAGCCATTACGGTGCCTGTACGATGAAACACGTTGGATATCGCCCGGCCAAAGCGGCAGTGACAGAAGTTTATTTTGTTCATGCCGGGATTATTACCGACTTGCGTACTCGCTTAAATACTCTATTCTGTCAAAAAATCACTAAATGTTGCCAATGCTATGCAGACTAATGATGCCACTCAAGTATTTGATCCTGACGCCACACCGTGCCCTGCCGTTGCACGTCATCTCCAGTTCGTTGATTACGCAGCCGAAGTGCCAATGCATACACACCGCAAGGGACAACTGATCATTGCGCTGTATGGCGCTGTTATCTGTCGCGCGGAAAATGATATATGGATCGTGCCGCCGCACTGTGCTGTCTGGATCCCCGGCGGGATCCCACATAGCGCCAAAGCGACCTGGAACGCGCATCTTAATTATTTATTTATTGAACCCGGCGCCGCAGCACTCCCGGAAAAGTGTTGCACGCTGGCCATTTCTCAGTTGATTAAAGAATTAGTTGACCGTTTAACCCACGAGGGCATTGATTACCCGGCGGATAGCCACGTTGCCAGGCTTACCAGGGTGACGCTCGACGAATTAGCCACCATGCCGCAGCAGAAACTGAGCCTGCCTGTCTCTTCGAATCCCAAAATACGTACCATGGCCGATACGCTGGTAAGCCAGCCGGAGGATCGGAGTACGTTTAAAGAGTGGGCGAAACGCCTGGCAATAAGCGAACGTTCTCTGGCGCGATTGATGTTGCGCGAAACGGGGCTGACCTTTGGACGATGGCGCCAGCAACTCCATTTGATTATTGCGCTACAGGAGTTAGCCAGCGGCGTATCCGTGCAAAACGTGGCGGCTAAATTGGGGTATGAGTCCGTGAATGCATTCATCACTATGTTCAGAAAAACGATGGGCAGCACGCCGGCCCACTATTTTGCCGAACGGAAAACAAGCTCACACTAATTCAGATTCGTGCGCTTCAGCTACCCGTAAAACGGTAACTAAAGCGCATAACCAACTCAACCGGCATCAAAGGGTTATTGCATATCCAACAACCCTCTTTCGTTAAAGGCGTCATATTGCAAAACCTCACCCGATCGCAATGCAGGACAAATCGGGGAAATGGTTAATCGTTTGTCAGCACAATTTTGCCCTGAATACTTCCCCTGGCAGCACGCTGATGGGCAGTCGATGCCTTGGCTAATTGCCATTCGAATGGGTGAGCTTGCGGATTCCAGTCTCCTGTCTCGCCGCCTCCCGCCCTATCAGATAGGTTGTTATGCTTCGCCTGAATATTTATCCCGTTGCACACCTCCGGAGCATTCCAACGACTTAATTGGGCATAAAACGATTAATCTGCGTTACCAGAATACGGGGCAACTTTTTCGCTGGCCGTTCCGCGTCGGAGAGCGGGAAATCGAGATCGTCCCTTCGTCAACGATCATTGTTGAGGCAAGCGAAGCCGTCATCGCCGCAATTACTGCCGGGGCCGGAATAGGCATGGCCGCGAATTTTATGGTGGCTTCCCTGGTAAGGGATAAAAAGTTAGTTCCCGTACTGGCAGATTTTGCGATAGAGCGCCGCAATATTTCGGCTGTCTGGCATGAAAGCCGTCGTTCCAATCCTGCGGTACGCGCATTTCTCGATCATATGCTTAAACATCTTTAACTAAAAAGGCCTGCTATATGCAGGCACAGAATTTTTAATTTATTACCACCACACTTCTGCCTGTACGCCAACGGTGAACTGGTCTCTTTTCGCATCAGCAAACTCAAACTGGCTGATGCCATTATCGTTCACCTTCAGATAAGTTCCATAGAAACGAATTTCAGGGCGCGAGGCCAACAGGCTGGTATCCACTTTCAGCGCATGATAGAGCGTAGCTTTATAACCTGATTCATGATATTCATTGCCGCCAGTTTTATTTTTCTGATCGAACCAGGCAAGCTCCACACCAGTTTGGTTAAACGTATCCCAGATATATGCCGGGCGAACCGCCGCACGAACAGAATTAAAGTCAGTATGGGCACCGCTATTGTAGTCGTAAACATCATTACCGTGAGTATAGACCAGCGCATGCGCCATAATCACATCCGGGCTTAAATAGTTCTCGCCCTGAGAAATCGCGCGAAAGGCTTTGCCGTAACTATGCTCACCATAATATTGGTCATAATAACCGTACGCTGGGTTAGAATCCGAAATTAACGCAAATCCGCTGGCGATGGAGTTATTCGCCGCCTGGAATGTTAATTCGTTAAATCCGCCGTTGCTAAATTTATGCCGCAGAATTAAGCCTCCATGCCAGGCATCTTTGACGCTGTAATAGCTACCATTATCTTCATTTTTATGATTGCTGTTGGTTTCATTGGGCATCGCATAACGCGCAAACATTTCCAGCGATGCTGTATCCCATAGTGGAATATCTTTATAGCGCACCTCTGCGCTGTTGGCGTTAACCTGCTGCGTATTGCCCGAGGTCACATAATCGACCGAATGAGCATTAACATCTTCTCGCGTGATGGCCATATTTAACTTGCCGGGGCCGAGCTGCCAGTTCTCGATACCGAGGCCAGATCCGGCGTTCGTGCGATGGCTTTTCCAGTCAAGCATCTGAATTTCATACACCGGCAGGTTATGTTTACCCACCCAAAAATCCGCTTCCGGCGCAAACGGCAGGAACCCTTTGGTCGTCAGGTAGATATCCGAGAATTGCAGGAGATTTTCCGACGTGCTGTCAAACCAGCCCGCGCTGTACTGCTGGCCAACGTTACCATCCAGTTTGACCACGGCTTTCGCCACCTTGCCGCCAGCATCGTAGACTTTCTGCGACAATTCCAGGTCGAACCAGGCACTGTTTTCCTGACCGAATCGTCCCAGGGAACCAATGGCGTAAGACTTCGGTGCGCCGCGTGTTCCGCTCGACCAGCCGGAGCGGAAGTAGCCTGTGTAACTGAAGCCGAGCTCGTTTTTCACATATTGAGTGATATCCGCCAGTGTCACCTCTTGTGCGGGTGTCGCGCCGGTTGGTGCAGATGTTGCCACATCGGTTTTATCGGCGGAATTATTATTTGCGACAGTACCCGTTTCACGTGCAGGATCCGGCTGTCTGTCAAACCGGGTTTTATATTGCTGTAGCTCTTGCTTAGTAGTCTGTAATTCCTGCTGGTTTTCAGCCAGTGCTTTTTCCAGTAATTCCAGACGCTGTTCAACAGAGAGTTTTGCAGCAGCAGCGCTACCGGAAACCAGCGCAGAAGAGATTAAGAGTGCAATCCATTTCAGTTGATGCTTTTTATTTATCATCTTTTTATTCCTGTTATCCATGGTAATAAATGGGTTGATTAACATGAGCTGGTTAGATATTCAGGCAATACAACCCCGCCTGATGAGACGAATCGAGATCAGGTAGTTAATTATCTGTACCAGTAAAATGAACGGCTGGTTATTCCCCCGGTGGCGCATAGACAAATCATTCATCACGCAAACCAGAACCGTTCACAAAATACGCCGCAACGACTAGCAGAGTATTTCATGCTTTACCCAAACTGGCAGGTAATCGGTATTTTCATGTATTCGCGCCACCTGATAAAAATCCGATACCCTTTCAAAGCCCCAAAAAAAAAACCTGAATCACTTTCCCAGGCAGTAAATGCTCAGAAAAAAGATTCAGGTTTTGCCCGTATTGGTCAGAGAATAATACGGTAGCAATCCAGTTTGTCCTGCGAAAGGATACTGGCTTTTAATTCACTGACAAGCGACAAATCACTCCGTCGCGTTATTTTGTGAACTCACGCAATATTTCACGCCTGTTTTTTCACATTAATCACGCCAGCCCATAGCCGGGGCCACATGCTTAAGAATCGATTCGATCACATGCACGTTGTAATCTACACCCAACTGATTTGGCACGGTCAACAATAAGGTATCGGCTTCAGCAATCGCCTCGTCCTGTTTCAGCATTTCAACCAGTTTTTCCGGCTCTGCCGCGTAGCTACGACCAAACACCGCACGGGTTTTCTCATCAAGGAACCCCACTTTGTCCTGATCGTTGCGGCTGCTGCCGAAATAAGCGCGGTCGCGATCGTCCATCAGCGCAAAAATGCTGCGGCTAACGGAAACGCGCGGCGTGCGCTGGTGCCCTGCTTCTGCCCAGGCCGCACGATACGCGCGGATCTGCTGCGCCTGCTGAATGTGGAATGGCTCTCCGGTTTCATCGTCTTTCAGCGTAGAGCTTTGCAAATTCATCCCCAGTTTTGCTGCCCAGACAGCGGTCGCATTCGAACCTGCTCCCCACCAGATACGCTCACGCAAACCCGCAGAATAAGGTTCCAGACGTAAAAGTCCGGGCGGATTCGGAAACATCGGCTGTGGGTTTGGCGTGGCGAACGCTTCACCTTTCAGGATCTCCAGCAACGTTTCGGTGCGATGACGCGCCATGTCGGCCTCACTCTCGCCTTCGTCGGGTTGATAACCGAAATAGCGCCAGCCATCAATCACCTGCTCTGGCGAACCCCGACTGATCCCCAGTTGCAGGCGACCGCCGGAAATAAGGTCTGCCGCGCCTGCATCTTCGGCCATATAGAGCGGGTTTTCATAGCGCATATCAATAACACCGGTGCCGATCTCGATATTGCGGGTTTTCGCACCGATGGCGGCCAGCAGCGGGAAAGGAGAACTGAGCTGACGGGCAAAATGGTGTACGCGGAAATAGGCACCATCCGCGCCCAGCTCTTCAGCGGCAACCGCCAGATCGATGGATTGCAACAGTGCATCAGCGGCTGAGCGAGTGGCAGATTGCGCTGAAGGCGTCCAGTGACCAAAGGTCAAAAATCCGATCTTTTTCATGGCTTCGGGGGTCCTTTTAGGAAAAACGCAGCAGGCGGAATATATTTACGCCACATACCAATATATGCGCCGCTTATCCTGCCCTTGAGTCCCCCTACTCTACGCACTATCTGATGCAAATAAATATCATTTATTTAACATTAAGCTTCAAATTAATTGATGCCCGCTGCGGGATGGCTCTCCAACTGCACAACCAGCCCGCCGCCAGATTACAGGTGCTGCCCGGGTTGAATACTAATATTCACCGGCATCCCCGAACGGCGTTCAAGTTCGGCAGATGCCCGGCTAACATTGACCTCGTTACCTTTCATCAGTGTCTGTAGCATCGGCGTGGCCGGTAAGGGAACTTTATTACTGGATTCAAATTCTGCGCGATTGCGCGAGAGGGGTTCGTGAACTTCCAGCCAGCGGCTGCCGTCTGGCTCGGTGGTCATTTTCACCGGTTGATCGATAACCTGCACACGCGTCCCGACCGGAACGTTATCAAACAGATATTTGATATCCGCATTACGCAGGCGAATACAGCCCTGACTGACGCGTAAACCAATACCGAAGTTGGCATTGGTGCCATGAATGGCATACAGCTTACCGATATAGATAGCATACAACCCCATCGGGTTGTCCGGCCCGGCAGGTACAAAAGCGGGCAAAGTTTTCCCCTCTGCGGCATAGGCTTGACGGGTTTTGGGCGTCGGCGTCCAGGTCGGCCCTGCTTGTTTACGCTCCACCGAGGTAACCCAGTTACGCGGCGTTTCTCGTCCCGCCTGACCAATACCAATCGGCAGGATCTCCACCGTGTTGCTCTCTTTCGGGTAATAGTAAATGCGCATCTCCGCAACGTTGACGACAATGCCTTCACGCACCGTATCAGGCAGGATTACCTGTTGGGGAATAATTAGCTTTGAACCCGCTTTCGGCAGGAACGGATCGGCATCGGGGTTCGCCTCCAGCAAGTTGCTCAACCCCTGTCCGTACTTCGCGGCAAAGGCTTCAAGCGGCAATGTATTGCCCCGCTCGATAGTGATGGTTTGCGGGCTTCCCACCAGCCTGCTGCCCTCGGGTGGCAAAGGGTAGCTGACTGCCAGCGCAGCGCGGGTGGAGATCAGGGCAAGCAGACAGCAAAGCAGTTTTACGCGGCACATGGTGACATTCCTTAAAAACGGCGGAGACAAGATAAGCATAGTCCGTTTTACACATTTTCTGCTTTTTTACAGCAGGTTATGACGCAGCGAGAAAACTTACACTCCCGGTTTATCGTGCGTGGTGAATACTATACGCGCGGTAAAAATCCTGACATACCGGGATAGGCTCTTAGCTAAAAAAAGGCAAAACGAGACTAAAGCCGCCAACATACAGCACTGACCAGCTCGCCGCAGAGATCAGACTGACTGCATACACTTTCACCGGATGAAGCCGCAACATTCCAGCTACCAACGGCACAATGTAACGCAGCACGGCAATAAAGCGTGAGGTGAAAAGTACCGGTACAGTACTGTTTTGCAACCGACGGCGAACCCGCACTACGGTATCGGCATGACGCGACATTATGCGTGCAAACCAGGGCAGATGCCCCATCATCATACCAAGATGATAATTAACGATTGTCCCACACCATGCGCCAATCATGACAGCAATTCCCGCCTCCCATGTTGAAAGCACCGCATTACCGACGGAAATTACAGCGGCCAACATAACAGATGCTGGCGGTAATACCGTTGAAATAAGGAACGTAGATTTTGCGAATGCTATTACAAAAAGGAGTCCCCACAATCTGAATGGATGAAGCGCTAAATGGCTCATCAGGGCGTTTACCCACTCCATGAATGTTCCTTCTCCTGTTAGTAAACGTTTTTATACCAACTTTTTATGGTTCACCAAATGCTTGTGTATAGCCTGCCCGGACGCTGAAAAACCCTTATAAATCAGCGCTAATAAACCAGCACCCTGGTGTGGTAAGTTCTGGCGAAAGAGTTAAGAACGGTGCCAGCGCACCGCGGAAAAAATTCTGACATTTCTGGCAAGCAGGCATAGAGATGATCGCATTAAATAGGTTGCTCAAACCAGTAGATCACAAATTCTATGCCTGCTTTTTTACCCGCCCATTACTGAGATCCCTCAGCGCCGTAGCGGAGTTTAGGTTCAGAACATCGCGGTCATCCTTTGGCGCGACTGGAGATGATCTCGTCCGCCACATTGCGCGGCGCTTCCGCGTAGTGATGGAACTCCATGCTGTAGGTTGCACGCCCCTGAGACATGGAGCGCAGCGTGGTGGAGTAACCGAACATCTCGGCCAGCGGCACGTCAGCGCGAATGATCTGGCTGCCGAAGCGCTCTTCCATGCCCTGCACCATACCGCGACGGGAAGAGAGATCGCCCATAATATTACCAGCGTACTCTTCCGGCGTTTCCACCTCTACGTGCATCACCGGCTCCAGAATTGCCGGATCCGCTTTGCGCGCACCCTCTTTGAAACCAAAGATGGCCGCCATGCGGAACGCCATTTCCGACGAGTCGACATCATGGTAGGAGCCGAATGTCAGCGTCGCTTTCACATCCACCACCGGATAACCAGCCAGCACGCCGCTGTTCATAGCTTCACGTAGCCCTTTCTCCACGGAGGGAATGTACTCGCGCGGCACCACGCCGCCTTTGGTGGCGTCTTCAAAGACAAAGCCGCTACCCGGCTCCAGCGGTTCGAGCGTCAGCACCACGTGGCCATACTGCCCTTTCCCACCGGACTGACGAACAAACTTGCCTTCAATGTCTTTCACGGTTTTACGCAGCGTTTCACGGTAAGTCACCTGCGGGCGACCGATGTTCGCTTCCACGCCGAACTCACGTTTCATACGGTCGACGATAATCTCCAGGTGCAGCTCGCCCATACCAGAAATGATCGTCTGGCCGGACTCTTCATCCGTGTGCAGACGGAACGACGGGTCTTCGGAGGCCAGCCGTTGCAGCGCGATACCCATTTTTTCCTGGTCCGCTTTGGTTTTCGGCTCGATAGCCAGCGAAATCACCGGTTCCGGGAATTCCATACGCTCCAGCGTGATCACTGCATCCGGGTCACTTAGGGTATCGCCGGTGGTGACATCTTTCAGCCCGACACAGGCTGCGATATCGCCGGTACGCAGCTCATCCACTTCATGGCGATCATTGGCATGCATCTGCACGATACGACCAATACGCTCTTTCTTACCTTTCACCGGGTTATAGACCGCATCACCTTTTTTCAGCACGCCGGAATAGACGCGGATAAAAGTGAGCTGGCCGACATACGGGTCGGTCATCAGTTTAAACGCCAGCGCCGAGAACGGTTCTTCATCGCTCGGGTGGCGTTCCGCAGGCCGGCCTTTTTCATCCACGCCCTGAATGGCAGGAATATCCAGCGGCGATGGCATCAGTTCGACAACCGCATCAAGCATGCGCTGCACACCTTTGTTTTTAAAGGCGCTGCCACACAGCATCGGCTGGATCTCCCCGGCGACCGTACGTTTACGCAGACCGGCAATGATTTCGTCTTCATTGAGCGAACCCGTTTCCAGATATTTATCCATCAACGCTTCACTGGCTTCCGCCGCCGCAGAGACCATTTTTTCCCGCCACTCCAGTGCGGTCGCCTGTAATTCTTCCGGCACCGGCGCGTAGCTGAAGACCATGCCCTGCGTAGCGTCATCCCAGATGATTTCACGCATTTTGATCAAATCCACTACGCCGGTGAAATGCTCTTCAGCGCCAATAGGGATCACGATCGGCACCGGGTTGGCTTTCAGACGATCAATCATCATCTGCACCACACGGAAGAAATCCGCGCCGGGGCGATCCATCTTGTTGACGAAGGCCAGACGCGGCACGTGATATTTGTTGGCCTGCCGCCAGACGGTTTCCGATTGCGGCTGCACGCCGCCCACCGAGTCATACACCATGACTGCGCCGTCGAGTACGCGCATGGAGCGTTCCACTTCAATGGTGAAATCCACATGCCCAGGGGTGTCGATAATGTTGATACGGTGCGGCTCATAACTTCTGTCCATACCGGGCCAGAAGCAGCTTACCGCCGCAGAAGTAATGGTGATCCCGCGCTCCTGCTCCTGTTCCATCCAGTCGGTTGTTGCCGCGCCATCATGTACTTCCCCCAGTTTGTGGCTCATTCCGGTGTAAAACAGGATGCGCTCGGTGGTGGTTGTTTTACCGGCATCGATATGCGCGGAGATACCGATGTTGCGATAACGTTCGAGGGGGATGGGTCGGGGCATGATGCGTCCTTAGTCATTTGACTTTTAACTCGCGGCCGGAATTGGCCGCAATTCACTGGCATGTATCATAGTACAACTGTACGAGTATATTCGAACTATTTTTGCTATTATAACGATTGGTTGAGCCAGGACTGACGTCGTGGCTTTAAAAATTGAGTTTGCGTATAGTACCGGCCCGACCGTGACTTTCTTAAACCAGGCCTTCGCCACACAGGAATATTATGATCGCTAATCACCCAGAACGTGAGCAATTTCGCCTGGAAAATGTGCTCTTCGCCCTCGGTAACCCGCTGCGCCTGGCGATGATCAAACGGCTCGCCGATGGCGCTGAACTGAGCTGCAATACATTGCGACCGCAGGATGTTGCGAAGTCAACCATGACGCATCACTGGCGCGTACTGCGCGATAGCGGCGTGGTCTGGCAGCGCCCACAGGGGCGGGAAAATATGATTTCGCTGCGCCGGGAAGATCTGGATGCCTGCTTCCCGGGGCTGCTGGATACGCTGTTAAAGGTAATGGAGCGGCAATAAACCGGCGTCAGCCGCCACCTGCAACGTTGACTCGCCGAGGATGACAGGCGGCGAGTTAGCAACACTTCCCCCACGGGACGTTTTTCCATCACCCGCTTGATTAGTCCAGCGGGCACATTTATTTAGTTTCCGGCAGTACGATATTGCTCGCCGCCAGCGTGCCCATCTTGTTGTAAATCGCGCAGGCAGCATCCACCAGTTGCATCGCCAGCGCCGCGCCGCTACCCTCGCCGAGCCGCATGCCCATATTGAGATACGGCTCCAGGCCTAAATGTTCGAGTGCGATGCGCGCGCCTTTTTCCGCCGAGAGATGCGACGGGATCAGATACGGCTTAACCTGCGGCGCGATACGGCAGGCGGCCAGCGCCGAGGCGTAAGAGAGGAAACCATCAAGCACCACCGGCAAACCGCAGGTTGCGGCGCCGAGGATCACGCCGGTCATGCCGAGCAGATCATAACCGCCCACTTTCTCCAGCACGTCAAGGCCATCGGCCGCATCCGGCTGGTTCACCGCAATGGCTCTGCGCACCACCTGCGCTTTATGACCGAGCAGCGTTTCCGGCAGATTGGCACCGATACCGACCACCGATTCCGGCGCTTCACCGGTCAGCACGCTGACAATCGCCGCGGCGGGCGTGGTGTTGGCCATTCCCAGTTCGCCAACGCCAAACAGCGTCACGCCCTGCGCCGCCAGTTCACGGGTATAACGCATCGTTTCCAACAGCAGTTCCTGCGCCTGCCCGTGGCTCATCGCCGGACCGTTGGCGATATTCCCGCTACCGCGCGCTACCTTCATATTGACAATCCCCGGGATCGGATCAGCATCAATACCGACATCCAGCACATGCACTTTCGCCCCGGCCTGCGCCGCCAGCACACAGACGCCCGTGGTGCCCTGTGTCATGTTCGCCGCCTGAATGGCGGTCACCACCTGCGGTGAAATCGCCACGCCTTCATGCCAGACACCGTGATCGGCGCACATCACCACAATCGCTTTTTCCGCGATCTGTGGCGCGCCATTCAGCCCCGGCATACCGGCCAGTTGTACCGCTAGTGCTTCCAGTCGCCCCAGACTGCCTTGCGGCTTCAGTAAACCATCCAGATGAACCCGTGCCTGCGCCATCGCCACGTCATCGGGTGCCGGAATGCTTGCCAGTAATGTCGTTAATCTCTGCATGCTGTTTCTCGTTATGTTGTGGGCTGTTTATAACAGCGCCAGAAGAAAAATCAGTTCGCCAAGCTCAATGGCAGCGCCAAGCGTATCGCCGGTCTGCCCGCCAAGCGTGCGCTTCAGCATCTGCCCGAGCAGAAATACCGCCGCCAGCGTCACCAGCAGCGCCATAAGCCCTTTCGCGCCCAGCAACCCGATCGTTACCAGCGCGGTAATGATGAGCGTGACTGACGTATCGCGCCCCGAAACTTTGCCGATAAACAGATTGCCAAGCCCCTCTTCACGGGCGTAGCGATGACCGAACATCAGTAGCACCGCGCAGCCACGTCCGGCAGCACAGGCCGCTGCCAGTGCTGCGATCATCGGCGCATCACGCAGTTGCAGTTCACTAAGGGTGAGGATTTTCGCGGCCAGCACAAACACCAGCGCCAGACCGCCATGTGTGCCGAGACGGCTGTCACGCATGATCTCCAGCATCCGCTCGCGCCGCCGGGCGGAAAAAACGCCGTCGCAGGTATCGGCAAGACCATCAAGATGGAAGCCACCGGTCAGCAGCGCCAGCGCCAGCACGCAGAACAGCGCTGCCAGCGGTGCGCCGCACCACGGCTGTAATATCACCAGTACGCCGCCGCTAATAGCGCCCAGTAGCGCGCCGATCAGGGGAAAAGTGACAATCCCGCGCACATAATCGGCGACATCCAGCCCCTGTACCCAACGCTCTGGTACCGGCAGACGGCTGATAAACGACAGCGTGGCGAAGAACAGTTTCATTTGATTTTGACTCCAATTCCGGAAACCACTAGCCAGACGTGATCCGCCGCCTGCGCCAGCCGCTGATTGACGCGCCCGGCAATATCGCGGAAATGCCGTGCGAGGCGGTTTTCAGGCACAATGCCCATTCCCACTTCATTGGTGACCAGCACCACTGGCGACGGGCAGGCCACGCAGGCGGCTATCAGCGCCTCAATTTCCTGCTGTACCTGTGTTTCCAGCACGGTGTAATCCCACTGTTCCGGGTCACGCTCGCCGCCAAAGGCAAACAGCAGATTGGTCGTCAGCGTGGTAATACACTCCAGAAGTACGGCTTCGCGGCTATCGTTGGCGGGAGTAATGATCTCAGCCAACTGCTGCCAGCGCTCCTCGGTACGCCAGTGGGCCGGGCGGCTCGCCCGATGGTGTGCAATACGCGCCGCCATTTCTGCATCAAAGATCTGCGAAGTGGCGATATAGAGTACGCGACTGGCGTCTGCAACCAGCGACTCGGCGTGGCGGCTCTTGCCGCTGCGCGCCCCGCCGGTAACAAGGGTTAACATGTTTGCTCCTGATGTTGCTGCATAATCTGGTAGATACGATCGATGTCGACATGCTTGCGCATGGCGTCGGCGAGGATATCAAACTGCTGCGCTTTATAGTCGGCATAATTCACGGTTATATCGAGCGGCCCCAACCCTTTACGCTCGCGCAGGCCGTTCAACAAGGCGCGGGTAAACGCATCGCTGTCGAACAGGCCGTGCAGATAAGTGCCAAACACCAGACCGTCATCACTGATCGCGCCATCCGCGACACGCTGACCGTTTTTTTCTAACCACAGCGCCGGGCGGCAACTGCTTTGCAATGTTGTTTCGCCCATATGGAGCTCATATCCGCGCAGCGCCAGCCCGGCGCAGTTCGCCAGCCAGCCAGCTAATGTCTCTTGTAGACGGGCCTCAACAAGCGTGGTGGTTTTATCCTGCGCGAAATGGGTAATGGTATCGAGCAGCCCCAGCCCTGGCTGCGTACCTAACCCGGACTCCACCTCGTCGACGATCGTCGTGCCGAGCATCTGGTAGCCACCACAAACGCCGATTGTCGGCACGCCCGCGCAATGCCTGGCAAGCAGCGCCTTCGCCAACCCGCTTTCGCGTAGCCAGTGAAGATCGCCGAGGGTATTTTTACTGCCCGGTAAAATCACCAGATCCGCGCCCTGCAACGCATCGGGCGAGCGCACGTAATGCACGCGCACATCCGGCTGCGCCGCCAGCGCGTTAAAATCGGTGAAGTTGGAAATATGTGGAAACTGCACCACCGCAATATCCAGTGCCCGCTCGCCGGTGCGCAGGTATTTGCCACGTTGCAGCGCCACACCATCTTCATCTTCGAGATCGACCTCCAGCCACGGCATCACACCGATAACCGGAACACCCGTCAGTTCTTCAATCTGTTTTATGCCTGGCGTCAGTAGCGCAACGTCACCGCGGAATTTATTGATAATCACCCCTTTTACCCGCCAGCGCTCATGCTGCTGGAGCAGCGCCAGCGTACCGTAAATGGCCGCGAAGACGCCGCCGCGATCGATATCCGCCACCAGGATAACCGGGCACGCGGCCATTTCCGCCATGCCCATGTTGACGATATCCCGATCGCGCAGGTTGATCTCCGCCGGGCTGCCTGCCCCTTCCAGCACCAGCGCGTCGTACTCCTGCGCCAGACTTTGCCAGACACGCATAATTTGCGCCCGCAAATGCGGTTTGTAGTCGTGATAGCTAACGGCATCCATGTCGGTCGCCACTTTGCCCATCAGCACCACTTGTGCTTTACGGTCGCTGGTGGGTTTAAGCAGCACCGGATTCATCCGCACATCCGGTACAATACCCGCCGCTTCCGCCTGGAATATTTGCGCGCGCCCCATCTCCTGGCCATCCGGCGTAATACCAGAATTGAGCGCCATATTCTGCGATTTAAAGGGAGCGGTTTTCAGCCCATCCTGATAAAAAATGCGGCACAGCCCGGCCACCAGCACGCTTTTACCCACGTCCGAGGCGGTGCCCTGCAACATAATCGCCAGTGTCATGACGCCTCCTTAACCCGCATCGCCCACATACGGGCATAAAATTCACGCAGCAGATGTTTTGCCTGCATCAACCGCGCGCCAACCCCGACATCAGCAGCAGCGCAGCGGCAAGCCCACAGCACGGCAGCAGTTTCCGTTGTTGCGTTTTCATCTTCTCTCCCACTGTTTATTCACCAGAATGGTCGAAAAATAGGGCAGCGGTTGGTCATCAGGGACCTCGCTAAGCTGCCGCCAGCACTGCTCGCCGGGCAGGGTAGCTTCCGCCATCATCAGGGCGTGTGCTAAAAGCCCCGCTTGTGCCAGCAGCGCTTTGATTCGGGCAAAACGGCCATAGACTTTCATCAGCACCAGGCTGTCATGTTGCTGTAACGCCTGGCGGATTTCCTCCTCCGGCGCGGTACAGGACACTACGCCCAGCGACTGTTGCTCCATTGCCAGCGGCACCTGCGCACGTGCGGCAATGGCAGCAAACGACGTGACGCCAGGGACAATCTCCAACCACTGCGGCTGGCCAAGCCGTTGCAGCAGGAATACCCAGGTGCTGAACAGCATCGCATCGCCGAGAGTAATAAACCCCACCTGTTTACCGGCCTGCACTTCCGCTGCCAGCGCGGCGGCGACGTCGTCCCATACCGCTTCTTTTTCCGCGCTGTCAGCGCTCATTGGAAAGTGGCAACAGCGTACTTCGGTCTGCACATTGAGGTACTCTCGCACAATGGAAAGCGCCAGACTGTCGCCGCCTTTGCGCCCAGCCGGAGCATACAGCACATCGAGCTGTCCGAGAATGCGCGCACCGCGCACGGTGATCAGATCAGTAGCACCTGGGCCGGTACTCAGTGCATAGAGTTTACCGCTCATGCTGCAACCTCCGTCACCTGCGCCAGCGCCTGATGCAGATGCTGAACAAACATCGCGCGCACGTCGACATTCTCGCCCAGGCCCTGTAACCACGGCGTCGCGGCAATACCGACGCGCTCAAACTGCGTCTTCCACGAATCGTCGTCATCCGACGCCATGTCATTGATCGCATGATCGCCCGCCACCAGCATCAGCGGCATCAGGTGCACCGCTTTCACGCCTTCACGACGAAATGCGTCGATCAGCAGATCGATTTCCGGGTAGCTCTCAACCGCGCCAACCCGTGCCGGAAAACGGTGCGCCGCCATCATATGGTCGAGGCAGGCGTAAGCCGCAAAAGCGTGATGGCTGGCGCCGTGGCCCATAAACACCACGCGCTCATCGGCAGCAACCTGGGGCATCTGCCGGGAGAGCGCCTGCATCAGATGCAGATAATCTTCGTGACTGTTAAGCAACGGCGCGCCAATCACCAGCCGTTTGAACAGCGGGCGCAGTGTCTGGACTTCACGAGCGATTTTTTCGTATTCGTCACCATTGATAATGTGCAGCGACTGGATCGCCACATCCTGATATCCCTGTTCTGCCAGCTTTTGCAACGCCTCCAGCGGCGTGTCGATATGCAGGTTATCGCGTTGTTTGAGCTTGCGAATTATCATCCCGGAGGTAAAGGCGCGAAACAGCGTACGATCCGGGCAGCTCGCCGCCAGATCGCGCTCGCAGGCGACAATGTTTTTTTCACAGGTGTCGTGATAACTGGTGCCAAAGCTCACCACCAAAAGGGCTTTCTTCATGCTGTTCTCCTCACTGTGCCGCCAGCCAGCGCTGCAAGCGTCCGGCAAAAGCATCCTGACCGTTGAGTAACTCATCGCCCATAACCAGCGGTTGCGGCCGGGCAATCACAATGCACGGAATGCCAGCATCCAGTGCGGGCTGTACTTTTTCCAGATAACCGCCTTCCGCGCCGGAGGCTTTGGTGATCATCACCTCAACGCGGTACTGGCGATAAAACGCGGCGTTAAATTCAGCGCTAAACGGACCGCACAGCGCGAAGATCTCCCCCACGCCAAAACCCTGTTCTGCACACTGCGCCAGCACATCCGCCACGGGCAGAACGCGCGCCAGCAGCGTTTTTCCCGGCAATCCGTTACGCCAGCGCGCCAGATCTTTGCTGCCGGTGGTCAGCAAGATGCGCTCACCCAGATGACGGGCTTTGTCGCAGGCTTCCTCCAGCGTGGCGACGTTGAACAACAGCGGATGTTGCAGCTCCGGCTGTTGTTCCGGGCGCTGATAACGGCTCAGTAATACCTGCGCCTGGTGACAGGCGTGGGCAATATTGTGGCTGACCACTTCGGCATAGGGGTGAGAAGCATCTATCACCCAGCGCGTGTTGTTCTGTCTGAGCCACGTAACCATCTCGTCCATCTCCAGCCGCCCGCAGCGCACCTGGCCGCAAATGTTGCCTGCCAGTTGCGTGCCGGTCGGCGTGGCGACCGACAGTGTATAACGCACTCCGGCCTCGTCCAGTTGCTGACAAATCAGCCGCGCATCGCTGGTGCCGCCTATCACCAGCACCTCGCCTGCCGTCACAGGGTGTAACCTCGTGGGGTGATCATCAGACCGTTTTGCACACAGGTGGCACGGTTACCGACAATCACCAGGCTGGTCATATCAACGGGTTCAAAATCCATCTCGCCAAGTGTGGTCAGCCATTTTTCCTCTTTCTTGCGCCCGGCAGATTTCACCACGCCCACCGGTGTGTTGGCGTTTTTGCTGGCCGCCAGCAGTTCAAATGCTCGCGCGAGATGCCCTTCGCGGCCCCGGCTGCGCGGGTTATAGAAGCAGATGACGAAGTCCGCTTCACCCGCCGCGATAATGCGTTTTTCGATAACCGGCCACGGCGTCATCAGGTCGCTCAGGCTGATATGGCAGAAATCGTGCATTAACGGTGCGCCCAGCAACGCAGCGGCGGCGATGCTGGCGGTCATACCCGGCACCAGCCGAACATCCACATCCAGTTGCTGCTTGTTAACCAGCTCAAGCACCAGCCCGGCCATACCGTAGATCCCGGCATCTCCGCTGCTTATCAGCGCCACGTTATGCCCGGCCTGCGCCAGCTCGATTGCCGCCTGGCAGCGCTCAATCTCTTTGCACATGCCGGTTTTGATCACCTGCTTATCGCCGGTGAAGGCTTTGACGAGGTGCGTGTAGGTTTTGTAGCCCACCACAATTTCCGCCGCCTGGAGCGCTTCGATGGCCTCCATGGTCATCATTGCCTGTGAGCCGGGACCAATCCCAATTACCGTCAACATCAGTGTGAAACTCCCAAAGTAATTGTCACGCCCTGCTCCCGCAGGGTTTCTCCCACCAGTTGCCCCTGGCTCATCAGCCAGGCTGCCGGGCCGGAAACGCTACCCACGCCCACGCTCTGCCGGACAAATTCCGAGGACGGAAAGCGATGTTCGTGCTGACGCAGCGCCTGCGCAGTAAAAATTTCAAACGGCACCTGTAGGCTCTCCGCCAGTTGCAGTAACCCTTTCTCATCCTGCTTTACGCTGATGCTGCCAATCGCCCGCAGCGCCAGCGGATCGAATGCCTGCGCCTGAAACTGGCGTTGTAGTAACGCCGACAGCAAGGCAAACGGCGTATCACGCCGACAGCCGATCCCCGCTACCACGCGCTTTGGCACCAGTTTGAACACCGGCACGGGCAGCGCAGGCAGTAGCGCCCGGATGGAGACACAGACCAGCCCGTCCAGTTTCGGCAGGGCATCAAGGTGCGTGACGGGGATAAAACCACGCGTGTCGCAGCTTGCCACTTCTTCACGCAGCGCCTCTTCACACCACAGGCCGATGCGTTTACCGCTTACCAGCATGTGGTTGATGGTCTTTACCGCCGTGCGAAAATCCACCATTCGCGCATCAAGCTGACAGGCCAGCGTGTCCAGCGCCGCCATTTCGTTCACGTCAGTCGCCGTGGTGATTACCGGATCGGCACCCAGCACATCCGCCAGATAACGCGTCAGCGCGTTCGCGCCGCCACAGTGGCCGGAAAGCAGACTGATCACATGCTGGCCGCGTTCATCAATGACGATCACCGCCGGATCGAGAAATTTGTCGTTGATCAGCGGGGCAATCACCCTTACGGCAATGCCCGTCGCACCGATAAACACCACCGCCGGGTAGTGGCAAAATGCCTCGCGCAGGGTCTGTGCAAAGCTGCCTTCAAAGGGCTGAAAGCCGTCGGTGAGCAACTCCTCGCTGGTAAAACAGGTCATCGGCAACGCTGCTTTCAGACGGCTCGCCAGCGCTACGCCGCCGGGCGTCAGACAGAACAGCGCAATTGATTCAGGCTTTACGGTATTCATGGCTGAAGTCCGCCGCATAAAGCCGCGAGTAGTGGTACTCCTCACCAAGAAATGCGCCAACGAGGATCAACGCGGTTTTACGAATACCTGCTTCGCGCACTTTGTCGCCGATATCAGCCAGCGTGCCGCGTACTGTCTGGCTCTGTGGCCAGGTGGCTTTGTAGATCACCGCCACAGGCGTGGTCTGCGGATAGCCGCCTTCAATTAAGCGCTCCGCCACGCGGTGGATGCGCTGCACGGAAAGGTAGATAGCCATTGACGTCTGATGGCTGGCGAAGGATTCAAGCTGCTCGCGCTCCGGCACAGGTGTCCGCCCTTCCAGGCGAGTAATAATCAGGCTTTGCGACACTTCCGGTACGGTATACTCAACGCCCAATTCTGCCGCCGCGCCGAGAAACGCGCTGACGCCCGGTACCACCTGCCAACGGATGCCGCGCCGGGTCAGTTCCTCACCTTGCTCGCGCACCGAGCCGTAAAGCGAAACATCACCGGTTTGCAGGCGCACCACCACTTTCCCGGCGTTTATTCCGGCTTCCATCAGGTCGATAATTTGCTCAAGATGCAGTTCGGCGCTGTCATGACATACTGCGTCAGCCGGGCAATACTCCAGCAGTTCAGTGTTGATCAGCGATCCGGCGTAAATCACCACCTGAGCCTGTTGCAACAGCCGGTAGCCTTTCAGGGTGATCAGTTCACGGTCGCCCGGCCCGGCACCGACAAACCAGACCGTTTGCGCATCAGTGTTATCAGCCACGCTGCTTCTCCTTTTCGCAGGAAATCAAAAAGACAGGATTATGCGCTTTGAAGTAATGACCGCTACCCAGCCCGGTAAGTAGGGAGACCTGGATTTGCTGGCAATCCAGTGCGGCAACCCGGCGGGTATGCAGATGTGAGAGCGCGCTGTTAAGGTTCTCCTGCAAAATAAAGGTCATCACCAGTCGTCCGCCGGGGTTAAGCTGCGCCAGCGACCAGTCAATCAGTTTCGTCAGGTTGCCACCGCTGCCGCCCATAAACACTGCATCGGCAGGCCGCTCGACAAACAGCGGCGCAACGCCGGTGACGATGGTAATGTTGCGACAGCCAAAGTGCAGGCAGTTATCTTCCAGCAGGCTCAGCGCCGCCGGGTTGTGCTCGATGGCGGTGACCTGCAAGCCCGGATGCGTCAGCGCCGCTTCAATGCTGACGCTGCCGGTACCGGCGCCGATATCGATCAGGTGCTGCGCGCGATGCAACTCCAGCTTTGACAGCGCCAACGCGCGCACCGCCTCTTTGGTCATCGGCACCTTTTCACCACGAATAAACAGATCATCTTTCATTGAGGATCACCACCACATTCATTGCGTATTCGGCCTGTACTTCCGCCGGACGCAGCCGGTGGATGCGCTCATCGTCGAGCCCTAAGTTTTCCCCGATAACCAGCCAGCACGCTTCTGCGCCTCGTGCCATCAATGCCTCGGCAATCGCTTTTGGCCCACACTTTGCGTCAGTGACCATCGCCACTTTGCGGGCGCGGGCCAACGCGTCGAAATCCACTACCCGCCCGTGGCTACTGGTGAGCCAGATGTCATTCATGTCAATGCCCGTGCGCGCACAGAGATACTGCACGGCGCTGATACCGGGAATAATGCGCAACTGCCCGATGCCGAAATGTGCCACCAGACGTGTGCCGATGCCGTAAAACAGTGGATCGCCAGAGGCCAGCACCACCACGCGCCGCTGTTGCTGCTGCTCAAGCCACGCCAGCAGGCCGGGGATGTCTGCATCCAGAACGCGGGCTTCACCGCGAAAATCTGCAAACTGCGCCAGGTGGCGTTTGCCGCCGACCAGCACGTCCGCCTGCGCCACCGCCTCCAGCGCCTGCGGCGTCATCAACGTGAGGTTACCCGGCCCCATGCCGGCGATGGTTAACATTTCAGCTCTCCGGCAATCTCTTCAAGCGGGCGATTTGCGCCCAGCACGTGGTTATCAAAAGAGAACATTACTGCATCACACTGCGGGGGGGTTTGCGTGAAACGCAGCATCTGTGCGATGCGCAGGCAGATCCGCTTCGCCAGATGCGTGTAAAGATGGCTGAACCCGGCAGCGTCGATGTACTCCATTGCCGCCTCTGTGGTGTCGCAGTCGCTGACCTTCAGCAGCAGATCATGCGGCGCGCCGAGCAGCGCCAGGTGTGCGACCAGCGTCTCCATCCGCGCATCAGCGATATGGCTGTGGGTATGAAAAATACCAGCAGCGATTTTCACCAGCTTGCCAGGATGGCCGACCAGTACGATCTGTCGGTAGCCCAGACGTACCGCCTCTTCAATCATGTAGCCAACGAAGTTACTCATCGTCACCACCATCTCGCCGGATACGCCAAGCTGCTCACGCACGAAGCGCTCGCCGTGGTTGCCCGGCACGAGGATCACCCGTTCCATACCGGCCGCGCGCTTCAGCTCCAGCTCCAGGGATAGCGAGCGTTTCCAACTCTCTTCCGACATCGGCGTCACGATACCGGTGGTGCCAATAATCGAAATACCGCCGAGAATACCGAGCCTGCCGTTGTAGGTTTTCTTCGCCCGCTCTTCGCCTTCCGGGGCGAAAATTTCCACCTGTGCGCCGCGAGTGGGCCCAATCACTTCGCGCACAGCGGCTTCGATGGTCTGGCGCGGCGTGCGGTTGATGGCCGCTTCCCCCACCGCCAGACCAATGCCTTTGCGGGTGACAGTACCCACGCCTGCACCGCCGCGAAGAACAATCTGGTCATCATCGGTGAGCGTGACGCGGGCAAAGATCAGCATGCCGTGGGTGGCATCCACATCGTCGCCGCCGTCTTTGCGAATGGCGGCAATCGCCTGCTGGCCTTCAATGTGTGGCGATTCGACATTCAGGTGCAGGGTGACGCCGGAGGGAGTAACAATCGAGACCTGGTGAATGATGTGCTGTCGCAGCACCATCAATGCCGCGACTTTTGCCGCTGCGGTGGCGCAGGAACCAGTGGTATAGCCTTTGCGCAGGGCTCTACCATTATGCCATACCGGATCGTCGAAGGTCTGGCTCATTGCGACTCCTGCAAGTGATAGAGCAGCGCATTAACAATCGCCGCAGCCACATTGCTACCGCCCTTGCGACCACGTGCGGCAATGGCCGGCAAACCGCTCTCTACCAGCGCCTCTTTCGATTCCGCAGCCCCCACAAAACCGACCGGCACGCCAACCACGCCGCTGACCGGCACCTGGTGTTCCAGCAGGCGGAACAACGCTGTAGGCGCATTGCCGAAAACAAAAATTTTCGCTTCCGCTTCCGTCAGCGCCAGATCGACCGCCGCCATCGAGCGGGTGATACCCTCCTCTTTGGCTTTGCGCACTACGCGTGGATCGGAGATGTAGCAACGTACTTCGCCACCGAACTGCGCCAGCAACCGCTTGTTAATACCGGAAAGCGCCATCGTGGTGTCGGTATAAAGGGTACAGCCTTGCGTTATCGCCTTGCACAGGCGTTGCAGCGCGTCATCGGAAAACCACAAAATATCGAGCCAGTCAAAATCAGCGGTGGTGTGGATAACCCGTTTGATTACCGCCTCATGCAGTGGACTGGCAAAACAAAAATCGGGGCGTGTTTGCTGGATAATCTCACCGATAATGACAAAACTTTTGGCTTCAATAGCCTGCGGTTGTTGCAAATAATCCATCGTCTTCATCCTTATGCGCCTGCGAGGGCAAGATGTATCAGCGCAAACAGTACCAGCGCCAGCGTGGCGGCAAACCACATCATGCGAATGGTGCGGGGTATATCATCCGGCGTAATGGCGCGAAGCTCATCGCCAATCCACGGTTTTTCGACCCGCTGGCCAAAGTAATCATTTGGCCCGCCAAGCCGCACGCCAAGTGCCCCGGCGACAGTGCCTTCCGGCCAGGCGCAGTTGGGGCTGCTGTGGTTGCGCCGGTCGCGAAAACCGATACGCAGCGCATTGCCCGCGTGATCACCTGCGAGCCATGCCGCCGTACTGAGTAACAGCCAGCTCAGACGTGCCGGGATAAAGTTGGCGACATCATCCAGCCGCGCGCTAACCATGCCGATCGCGCGGTACTTTTCATGCTTGTAGCCCACCATCGAATCCAGTGTATTGACCGCTTTGTAGGCCATTGCCAACGGCGCGCCGCCGAGCAATAAAAAGAACAGCGGCGCGATCACGCCATCGACGGTGTTTTCCGCCACAGTTTCCACTACCGCGCGGGTGATTTGCGGTGGCTGGAGCTGCGCGGTATCGCGACCGACAATCCACGACAGCTTCTCGCGGCTTTCGGCAAGAGAGCCGAAGCGCAGCGCCTGCTCAACTTCCCGCGCCATATCCGCAAGACAACGTGTGGCAAGCAGGGTGTAAATCATCCACACCTCCACGCACCAGCCGAACCACGGATTGATTGTCTGCGCCAGCGCAAGCACACCCCAGGCAACACCCCAGGTGATCCCCACCACCAGTAGCCACATCACGCCGCCGCCGATGCGCAATGCTGTATCGCTGCGGCACACTCGCCGGACGGTGCTTTGTACGAGGTTAATCAGCGCACCAATCCAGCGCACCGGATGCGGCCAGTGTGGCGGGTCGCCAAGTAAGCGATCGAGCAGAAATGCAACACACCAGGCCAGCAGCGTCATGACGCGCTCCTTGCGGCGGCAAACCAGTGTTGCAGCATCGTTGGACGCTGGGCGAAATGCAGATGCAAATAGCTGGCAAAGGTGTTTCCCACCTGCCAGCCGCCCTGCCAGCGCTTCAGCACTTCGCCATCTCGCGTTTTATGGCATGCCAGCACGGCATCGACGCACGGGGTGAAATCGGAATAGTGAAACTCGTGGCCGCGCAGGGTTTCCCCTTCGGCAGCAAGTAACGTCTGCTGCGTTGCACGGGCTTCGCAGTAACCAAAGCGGATAAGCTTGCTGCTCATCCGGCTGTGGCCGGGGATGGCACCAACCATCGGCCACTTATCGCCTGCGGCATCCACCAGTGTATCACCGAGATACATCAGGCCACCGCACTCGGCATAGATCGCCACGCCACGTCGGTGTGCGGTGAGAATGGCATCCCGCATCGGCTGGTTTGCCGACAATGCACGCGCATGCAACTCCGGATAACCGCCGCCCAGCCACAGCATCTGGCATGTGGGCAACTCATAGTCATGCAACGGGCTAAAACGCACGATGCGCACGCCGGCGTGTTCAAGCAGTTGCAGATTATCGGCGTAATAAAAGTTGAAGGCTTCGTCGTCAGCCAGTGCCAGTGTCAACCCTGCTCCCGCCTCTGGCGCGGGCATGTCAGGAAACGTCCCCTGCGGCAGCGTGGTTGTCTGGCTCAGGGTGAGTAAGCGGTCAATATCGAGGGTCTGTTCCAGGTGTGTGGCAAATTCATGCCATGGCTGCGCGTCGACGACCGATTCGCGAGCAGTGACCAGACCAAGATGACGTTCCAGCAGCGCCACGCCGGGAGTAACAGGAACATATCCCAGCACCGGTAAGTTACAGTAATGCTCAATGGCGTGTTTCAGCAGTTGAAAATGGCTGTCACTGTTTACCCGGTTGACGATCACTCCGGCAATGTGCAACGACGGGTCAAAGTGCTGAAACCCCATGACCGTGGCGGCAATTGAGGTGGAAACGGCTTTGCCGTCGATCAGCAGGATCACCGGAACCGCAAGCTGTTTTGCCAGCGCCGCGCTGCTGCAATAGTCGGGGTCGGAGCCGTAGCCATCGTAAAGCCCCATCACGCCCTCAATCACAGCGACATCGGCGGTGGCAACATGTTGGCGAAACAGTACATTTAGCACAGGCGGCGGCAACATAAAGCTGTCCAGGTTGCGGGAAGCCACGCCGGTAACGGCACTGTGCCAGGCGGTGTCAAGGTAGTCCGGCCCCACTTTGAAGGGTTGTACGCGCAAACCACGACGTTGCAGCACGGTGAGCAATCCGAGCGTGACGGTGGTTTTCCCACAGCCGCTGCCGGTTCCGGCAAGGATAAAGGCGCTGCGTCTGTCTGACATTCCTGTAACCCTGTGGCAGGTAGAAAGAACGGAGCCAGGACGCGTATTGACCCAGTCTTTCGACCGTACGCTACTGAGCAACCCACTTCCCACCGAAGTTGTTGATAATGTCCATCAGGCCGGTCTTCTGGCTTAGCGTCATCCTCACCCGCCCTTCCCGATCTTACGATCAGTGGCGATTACGGGGTCGTCAGCATCACAGCAGCGGGGGCTGCGGGGGATTTACACCCCCTTCCCAGCCGCAAAATGCATTTGCGGCAAACCTGATAGAGTTTTAATCATGGCACGTCATTATTACCCTGATTTTCCCCTGAACGCACTATATCGCAGCAGGGAAATAAAAGCGGGTTCAGTTTATCTTTGAGCAAATAATAATTTGTTGCGCTATGACAATTTATTGCTCACCCTTTTCATCGCCCCCCTGGCATATTAAGGCTTCAGAAAGTGCTCAGGCACATACGGAATAACAAAATATTGCTAACGGAAATTTAATCGCCCTTATAATTTGCCTTATTTCGCAGACGAAATGCCTGCGGAGTCAATTGACCGATCTGGCGAAAAACTTTGCACAAATAGCGGGTCTGCGCGAATTTCTGGCGTTCGCCGGGTCGAAATGACACTATCCGGGCTTTGATTGTGAAAGGAGTTGCAGCGTGGCGTTGGCGCATTGTCCCGCATCGTGCGGTGAAATAATCCAGGGCTGGATCCTGGGAGGTGAAAAACTGGTCTCCTGCCCGGTGGACTGGTACAGCAGTGTCGAAGTCACGCACGGCAAACCTCAGGTGAATGAACGGCCACTGACACGCCGTATGGTTAACCAGCTCCTGGCACACTGGCAGTTACCTGCAACGCTGACGCACACACTGCGCATCGAGTGCCGCTCTACAATTCCCCTGGCCAAAGGCATGGCCAGCAGCACCGCGGATATTGCCGCCACCGCAGTGGCAACGGCCCGTCACCTTGAGCAACCGCTGGATGAGAAAACGCTGGCGCAACTGTGCGTGGCGCTGGAGCCGACCGACAGCACTATCTTTTCGCGCCTGACGCTGTTCGATCACAATACTGCCACAACACAGATTACCTGCGGCGGTTTGCCAGGGTGCGACGTGCTGCTGCTTGAAAGTCCGCTAACCCTGACCACTGCCGCTTATCATCGTCTGCCGCGCCAGCAGGCGCTGCTGGAAAATGCCTGTACACTGGATAATGCATGGCGCCTGTTGCAGCAGGCCTGCGTAGAAAATGATGCCGCGCGGCTGGGAGAAGCCGCGACGTTAAGCGCGATTGCCAGCCAGGTGCTGCTGCCGAAACCAGCGTTTCCCGACCTGCTCGAGCTGGTGGAGCGTTGCGATCTGTATGGGCTGAATGTTGCCCACAGCGGAAGCGTGGTTGGGTTGCTGCTTGATAGACAGCGCCATGATGTGGAAAGCGTTCGCCGGAAGTTGAAAGAGGCCGGGTTGACGGCGCACTGGCCGCAAAATTATCTGCTGAAAATGGTGGCAGGAGGCGTACAGGAAGGGTGAGAGGCACACCTCTCACCACTCGCTGGAGGCGTTATTCCGCTTTTGGCTCAATCGGCTTCAGTTCGCCCATGGTTTTGAGTTTTTTGGATATTTCGCGGCGCTCTTTCGACAGTTCAGCATTTTTGATGATGTAATCGTCCACACGATCTTCGTAGTCGGTCTTCATACTGGCGATAATGCCATGGATCTCTTCTATGCTCATACCCGGCTTAATATAGTCGCTCAGGTTGTCCAGCAACAACACGCGCTTCTGGTTATCACGGATCTTCTTCTCCACGTCCTGGATTTCGCGCTGCAATTTATTTTTGCGGCGGAACAGACGCACAAACTCCAGAACATCCTGGAATGAAGGCTTATTTGTTTCCATTTTTACACCCCTGATAATGTGAGATTCGGATTCGTTAAAGCAACCACCTTAGAGGCAAACCTACCCAATGTGGTCGCATAAGACAATGGTTTTTCCTGTCGGCTATCATAACCGTAAATGTAGCTGAATCGAAACAACCCAACAACGGTATGCGGTTATCTGGCCGTTATTTGCGCAATGCCCGACAGATCAAATGTGACAGCAGTTCCAGTTGACGGGCCAGCTCCATGCTCAGCCAGACGTAACCGTGAATCGAAGTTTCAGCCAGCGCATCGCCTTTATGTTCGTCGCCCAACTGGCGCAATTCCGCCACAATTTCACTTAGCTTTTCAGTGTTAGCCAGAATCGGCTGCGGGTTGCCTTCATACAGCGCATGAGCAATGGTCAGCAGCGTTTGTTGAGTCATCCGCTGCGTATCCCGTAACGTATGTGCGTTGATCATCACAAAATGGCTGGTACGTGAGCCCCAGTGAGCATTGATTTGCAGTTCCAGCATGCAGACCATATTGCGACTGACGGTCTGGATGGCTTCGAAAATCGCTTTTTGCAGATGTGTCTCTTTGCAGGCGGGTGTTATCAGACCGCGCATCTTCACCACGTCGTTGAGGATTTTTTGCAGATGTTTTTCCAGCCGCGGCCGTTCGACCAGGTTACGGGAGAAACCCGCCTGATAAACGCGGTTGAATGCGGTGACATAGTTGGCCATCTGAATACGCCAGTGCAAAAATGCCCGCTGCGGCCAGATCCCGGTAAACAGCATTGCCAGCAGCGAACCGATAATCACATCGCCGCTACGCCACAGCGCGGTATGCATATCACCTGGCGGCGCCCCCACCACCACCGATAGCGTAATACCAATGAGCAGCGCCTGATAAGGCTTTTTGCCCAGCGCCAGCCAGCCGCAAAGAAACATGGCCACCGCACACCACAGCAGCATCACGGGCAGTGAGAGAAGCTCCAGTTTTAATGCCACCAGACCCAGCGCCGCACCCAAAATTGTGCCGCCAATGCGTTCAAATGCGCGCGGAACCACGTTTCCCCAAAAGGAGATCGGCCCCATCAGCACCACCAGCGTGATCAGAGGCCAGGTTCCTTCCGGCACCTTCAGCAGGCGGATCAGCAAAAAGGTCAGAATAAAAGCCAGCGCGATACGCACACCGTGTACGACACGATAATGGCGGTAGAGACGAATTTCGAAAGGACTGAGTGATTTGTCACGACGCACAGTCGCTTCCCCCGGTTGAACCGACAAAGGCGCAATTGTAGGTTTTTTCGGATGCAGATAGCACCCCTGCGCGAAAAAAAGAGGCGACAGCGCTTCTCTGTTGCCTCTTCTGGTTAATTTATCGCTTACAGATTTTTCGGCTCAACCGGGATATGCATGTCGATTTCCCAGTAACCATCCTGTTGAGCATCGTTCAGGTAGACTTCAAAGCAAGGACCCGCAGCAATTTGCACGGATTGATCGCTAAGCAGCTCATCAAAGAAGAGATCCCAGCACGCCTCGAACTCTTCGTTGTACACCCTCGCCTGCGCCACTGCGTACTGGCCGCCGGGAATGTCCGTGAGGATCACTCCTTCGCTATTTGCCGGGATTTGAAAGCCAGCGTCGACGGTGATGGCAACATCAGCGCGCAGCTTTTCTGGCGGCACTTCGTCAGGGTTATCGTAATAGGCGCACACCCACTCAAGCGGTGCAATCTTATTGCTATCGACCCACATCATTAGCTGTTTAAAGCCCTCTTTCACCGTCAAATCCCAGGGCCCGACCAGATGGAACCCGGCGATACGCCGTTTTTCCAGTTGCTTCACGTTGTAACTCATGTTGACTCCCGTAGCGTTACTGTTTGTTTATACAGTATAGCGTCCGACGATCGTCTGGCGTGTCGGAGTCATCAATTATGCGAGCAGACTCGCATCACCGCCACTCTGCCCGTATACGCATTAACCTTTATGATGCAGCCAGTCGCTCAGACGCGAGAGCCAACCGCCTTTGCCGACACTTTCCAGCGTGACCAGCGGCCAGTGAGCGATCATCTGGTCACGATCGTAAAGTTGAATCTCCCCCACCCGCTGATGCGCCGCCAGCGGCGCATCCAGCTCTTTACTGCTCAGCACATACTTTGCTTTGACGTTTTGCACTTCTGCTTTTGGCAGCACCAGCCAGTAATCCTGATCCGTACCAACCGCAATCTGCTCTTTATCGCCGTACCACGTGCGCTCGCTGCCAACTTTTTTGCCGTTACGCAAAATTTCGACGGTATCGAAGTTTTGTTGTCCCCAATGCAGCAATTTGCGAGCCTGCTCTTCACGGCCTTTCGGGCTATCTGCCCCCATGATCACCGCAATCAGACGGCGCTGGCCGTCAACACTAGAGGCAATCAGATTGAAGCCCGCACCTGAAGTGTGACCGGTTTTCAGCCCATCGACATTGAGGGTTTTGTCCCATAATAACCCGTTACGGTTTTGCTGGGTGATGCCGTTCCACGTCAGGCTTTTTTCGCTGTACATATGATAGAAATCCGGCTCGCCGTGAATGATGGCGCGGGACAGTACCGCCAGATCGTAAGCCGAACTGTGCTGCCCAGGTGCATCCAGCCCGTGGACAGTTTCGAAGTGGGTATCGCGCAGATTCAGCTTCTGCACATAGTCATTCATCATAGCGACAAACTGTGGCTGGCCGCCCGCAACATGATCAGCCAGCGCCACACAGGCATCGTTACCCGAATCGACAATCAAACCACGGCTCAAATCACGCACGGTCAGGTGGTCGCCGGGCTTCAGGAACATCAGCGATGAACCGTCAAAAACCGGGTTGCCTTTCGCCCACGCATCCTTTCCTACCGTCACTACATCATCCGCGCTGATACGATGGCTGTCGATCGCCCGATCCACCACATAGCCGGTCATCAGTTTGGTCAAACTCGCCGGATTACGTTGCTGATGCTCGTTGCCCGCAGTTAAGATTTGCCCGGTGGTGTAATCCATCAATACCCAGGAGCCAGCCTGAATAGCCGGCGGCTGTGGGGCAAAAGGTAAGTCGTCGGCCTGGGCGTTATATACGCAAATCGCCAGCAAAGAAGCAGCAAACAAACGGCGTTTCAATGAAATATCCTCAATAGCATCAAAAATCGCTGTCCTTTTTACGGAACTTCGTGTGTCGTTACCTGGTTAAATTGCAAAAAAATGTGACACAGATCAGTTTTAACAGACTGGTTTTGCGAGGTTCTGTGGAACAGTGACGGTTTTTTCTTCGGCGCACAGGGTGGGATGGTTTACCATAAGCGACATATTTACTGACAGGATGAGCAACTGGTGTCTGATTCCGCAGCAACGCCCACTTTTCTCTTTCACGACTATATTAATCTCATATTAATTAATTGATTTTATTTAATTTAATTAACACACCAACTACAGTATGTACTTAATAATGTACTCAAATAGCTAATTCTCCATTTGACTGATTATCCCCGCCGACATAATACTGTACATCCAACCAGCAATTAAAAGGTGATTATCGTGCGTGTAGAAATCAGCATTGCCAGAGAGAAAGCCAAAGCCATGCCGAAAGGCTCCATTGAGGCATTGACGCAGGAAATGATTAAGCGTCTCAGCGCCAGATATGAAGATGCTGAGGTGATAGTGAAGACGGCCAGCAACGACGGGCTGTCAGTGCTGCGATCGGCGGATAAGGAAGGTGATAAGGAATATGTGCAGGAGTTGCTTCAGGAAGTGTGGGAATCGGCGGATGACTGGTTTTCACGATAGCACTGGTGTAGCATCCGCAGCCGACTGCCAGGCATGAACACCAGACGGTCTGGCTGCATCACACTCTTTCATGTGCTGTGATGCAGCACCATTGTTTTATGCAGGCTGTGAAGGCCACTCAATGTCTGTTGCTGATGTGTCTACTGCATACAGCGCGTCAAGATAGTCCAGCCACAGACCGTATTGAGTCAGCTCATCACCTTTAAGCCGCCCAATTGCGGCCTTGCCTGGCCATTGCCGATCGGACATGTACGCATTAGCAGCAGCGATGTATTTCTCCTGAAGCGCTTTAGCGCTGGCCACCTCTCCTGCATGCTGTGCATCCGTATCGGTCACCCACTTTTCGCCGTCCCACTTATCGTAAACTGTTGCGGGAGCGCTAGTTACATAGCCATCTGCAATATCACCGATATAGTCAACTTCTGACGATTCACCGCTGGCTGTTGAGTAAACGGTTTCTCCCCGGTGATCGGTAATGTAACCCCACGTTTTTTTATCCACGTCAAAAACTTGCGTGAAGCCCTGCTTTGATTCTCCCGGTGCAACATCCGTAGACCATGCAGGAACGCTGGTGGCAAACGATATCCACTCGTTTGTTGTTCCGGTGTATTCTGACGTTTCACGATCAAAGTGATAAACGTCGAGCCAGCCTTCGCTGGATGCAAACCCATCAGTCATTACAGCGACATTTTTATCCATTATGCAGCTCTCACAATGTAGTTAAGCGCGAGGTTACGCGGGCGTGTTTCAGTCCCA
>NZ_FMBC01000065.1 GCF_900094795.1 Kosakonia oryziphila | reverse complement strand
CGATAACGTCTTTCAGTGCCCGGTTCTCAAGGCTCAGGTCGGCAAACATCTGTTTGAGACGCCGGTTCTCGTCCTCAAGATCCTTGATCTTTTTAATATCAGAAGCCTCCATGCCGCCGTATCTGGACTTCCAGTTGTAGTAGGTGGCTTCAGATATACCGGACTCCCGGCAGACATCTTTAACGGTTCGTCCGGCTTCAACCGACTTAATCACAGCGATGATCTGATGCTCAGTAAAACGGGCTTTACGCATAGCGATCTCCTTCGTTGGAAGATTGATTATGCCGGATGCTCTCTAAATATGAATGGCACGATTATGCGGGATACTTACAAAATGAACAGCATCACTGGGGGCGGTTTTGCGTAGATCCGGCTTACAGAGGGCTCGGGATAGGTAAAAAACTGGCCCTGACGTCCCTTCAGGATGCTTTCCTCGAATGCAGTGAAGTGATAATCGATGCTCGCGAGATCACGGTAAACCTTATCAGCCAGTTTGGCGGAAAGGTGACCGGAGAGGCGCGTAATTTTTATGGTATGCCGGTCACGCCGATGAGACTGGAAAAAAAACGGTTTGAAAGTATATTATCCGCAGCTCCGAGCCCTGAATGAACCGACGCTGTCGGGCAGGATATGCCTTTTTACCGTAAGTTAATTCAGACCGCCTTTTAAGTTCATTTTGCAGGGTTTCTCAGGTGGGATCAGTCCGGAGGCCTTCGAACAGGCCTCGTCGTGAGGACAGGATATGTCTACTGTCGTGGGGGCACTCCATTGCACTGATTTTGGACCGGGGTCAGATATTGAGTTCTTTTTAGTCCGTTATGCAAATAAGTACAGGGGATAAACGGTTGCCAATTAACAGTGCGTTTTTAATATTGTCAATTGGAGCAACATAAAATGTATCTGTAGGGAAATATCTTTCCTCAAATAAACCATTCGGGATTGTATCTCTTTTACTTAATGTTGATGTTTTCTCTCTGAGAATGAAAGAACGCGAATTGAAGTATTCATAATTAAAATAAACCACTCTTGACAACTTATAATTACCCTTCTCATTAGTGATGTTTCCATCAAAGGTTATCATTCCCTTTCCGTCATTTCTTAACACCAGTAAAATATTAGTGTTCATTATATTGTTGGCGTTAGTATTTTCATATTTCAAATTAGAAGAACATGCAAAATCAAGCAGATGTGATTTACTTCCTGTCATGCTGGAGATGAGATAAATAATCATACTTGCCGCACACATTAATACAAAAAATATGATTACCATGCTAATCATATTCATTTTATTTTGTGCTTTTTTAAGAGAGATTTTTATTTTTTTGCCCAACATATAAATATTCTCTATTTAATTGTCCTTTACAAGGTGTTTGTAATTATATTACAGCATTCACATAAAAATAAAAGTATACGTCATTTGAATTTTAATTTCCTTGTCTGTGTTATTGAAAAGGGTAGCATCAATTCTCCAGTTTTATATTCTCACTGATAAAATTAGTACAGTCCATTATACGCTGATTTTTTAAATCACAATATGAAACATATATCCTACCCTCTTCACTGAGTGAAACTCTTTTGTTTGTGTAAAGATAATATACTCCGCCTGGTTTACAAGTGAAGCCTGATATAGTTACCATATCGTGAGCTTCAGCAGCGGAAAACATGAATGTATTTCCAGCGTGAGTTGGTAAAAAAACAATATCACAATTACCGAACTTTCCAACTTTTACCGGATTTATTGGAGGTATTTTGTTTGGCATTATATTAGTAAATATTAGCACTGGTAATACTATTAGAGTCACACAAAAAACAAACCAAAATACACGGTAACCAAACTTTAACATGGCATACTTGAAATCAATATCATTTGATTTATTTTTGTTATTAACATGAGTGGTTGACTCCAGATCATGAGAATCTTTTAGAGCATTATTATGCTCAGAAAAACCTGTATTAATATCAGGTGAGTCTTCACGAGAAGTGTCCTCATTCCTCGCATCTACATCTTTTGATTCAATAAGTTCGACTTCAACTTGAATATCAGAGTTGAATAAAAAACCAATCTTAGGGATAGTGGAGATAATTTCATTACTGAGCCCAAGGTTAACAAATGACTTTCTGATTAGAGAAATATATGAATTTAAACTGCTATTTGACGGTGTTTTTCCATATTGTTCCCATAGCGTTGAAAAAATACGCTCACGAGAAAGTACCGCGCCTTGATTAGAGATTAAATACATCAACAATCGATTACAGGCTGGAGTTAAGACAACAAATGAATCTGGGTTATCTATCAAACCTAAAGTCTCGCTTGCAGGGGAAAATCTGATAGTATGATCAATAATATAGTCTTTCTGAACCATAAGTATCCCTCGGCGTCCCATCTTTAATGCTCATCAATGCTGAATAATGGTGGACGAGAAACATTTTGTCATTATAAGTGAACAAATTCTATATTGTTTTGTGATCTTGTTTCGAAAATGTTTAAACAATAATAGCATTTAAAATGCACATAATAATGATTGAATGATGAGGGGCAATGGAAGTTGCATTAGCTAAATCTACTATAAAGGCTGGAGAAGGAGAACCGTAAGCTTCGCTGTAGCAACGATATTCTGTACTAAATAGCGGTTCTTAATAATAAATTCCCGGGAGGGAACTTAGTCCGAATCGTGCGATCTGATCAATCGCCAAAAATCACAAATTACCAACCGGACTGAGCGCTCTCGATCATAGCTCCAATCTCCCACCACGAAAGGCGCCTGATGCGGAGCACTATCCAGAAAATGCGTGATAAAAACCATGCACTCAGACTTACTGCCATATGAATGCTTCATGATGGAAACCGCGCAGGATCGTCTACTGCGGTGGGATCAGTCTCCACAGGTACTAATATTGTTCTCCTATACTCGCTTAATTACTGAATCACAGCCGAATACGTAACATGGTACGTACGTGTACCTTCAACAGCCGTTGGTGCCGCTACTAATTGTTTGATCTGTGGTTGAAGCGATACCATGGGTAAGCTTATCGCTCCTGCACCGGTCTGTGCCGGTATTGACCATGCCCATAGAGGCACAGTCTGGCCTGCTGTCCAGGTTACGACCGTATTTTTTTGGTTAATATCTTTAGACACGCCAGCTGGCATCGCGGCGGGGAAAGCGAGCTGCAGACCTAGCCAGTCGTTAGGTTTTGCACTGTCTAAGAGACTCAGTCTGTCAGAGCTCAACGACGACGATGTCTGAACGTACATAGTGGCCTTAGCTGCGATGTTCCCCCCAGTCCCGGCAGTGCAGGACAGCGTCAGGTTATGCGGAGGTACAGTACCCGAGGTATTTAACACACCTGCCTGAATACCTGGCTCTGCCCGACCAAAATCATAGTTGGTACTGGCTACACCGGTGATTGCAGTACAGTTGGGTGGAGTACCTGCCACAGGAGGGTTTGGCGGCGTGGGGTTCAGGCCTCCGCTCCCAGCCACCGCAAGAGACATCATGGTATACTGATCTGGATATGACGTATCAAACGTCAGGTTGAGAGCAGGATATATCAAGGCGCTCCCCGCCGGGACGGAGATCGTCATCGTAAGGACCCCGCCAACCGAGCCGGAGTATTTCACGTCATTTTTATCCAACATTACGTCTGTGGGAAACGTGGGAGGGGCATATTTAGCATAGGAGCACCCCACCCCTGAGTTATTTGAGCCGTTGTTTTTTACTAAAGTGTTAAGTGGGATTACTGTGCCACTATACCAGGTATATCTACCTACCCCCTGGCAAGTTATCGTTAGAGCGTTCGTTAAGCGTAAGCTCACACCGTATCCAGCGGGGGCTCCCGGCCAGCTCAGCCAGGCCTGTAAAGATCCACTGACATTTGCGATGCCAGGCAAGTGCACACTGGGCGCGAAAGCTCTAGCACTCAGGGGGATATCGCATTTCCCACCCCATGAACCTGCAGGTGATGCTAATGGTCCCAGTGTCCCATTGTTGATACACGTCGTTAGGCCGGCAGTTACATCCTCCGCGGTACCAATATTGGCAGTAGCGGGTATCACATAACTCAGAGGAGCGAAGCACATTGCCCATATCATCCACCGAGTCCTGTATTGCAACATCCTGTCTCGTCCATATGTAGCCGACCATTTTTGGAACCTCCCATAAAACGGACGCAACCGTTCCGTGTGATTGATAAGCACACGATGAACAACGCGCCCCACTACTACACCACTAATTTGTGTCCTCACCAGTCAAATCCTCGTTCAGTCCTGCCAATAAAGGCCTTATCCGGGCGTTGGTAAATACCGGATTCGTTAAAAATTGATTAAATACCTGTACTTGTTTTCTCAGTTGCCAGCGGGGGTATGCGCCAGAATGATGAAGTCATCCATTTAGCGTGTGTAAAAAGACATTATTGCTTGCGGGAGTCTGTGGGGATCACCCTCCCTCCAGGGGTATCCCCACACATCCTTATCGACACGTCATATCCATGGTCTTAATCGGATGCCAGCGGGTATCCTGCTTGCTACGCTGTACCGGTTTCGGGAGAGCGAACGGAACCTGACACTGTGAGTCCGGTGTAGTGCCCCACTTCACCTGAAGCGTACCCTTCTCCGGCATTCCCCCCAGATACACCTGACCACCTTCCCCGACAATACTGCCCTGATCCGCCTCTCCCTTAAGAGCGGCAATCGCACCAAACGGCACCGGTTTACCGTTGTGAAACAGGTTCATCAGCACCTGCTGGCCCAGGCGTATAGGAGTGTCATCCACCAGAATGGCACCAGCGGTCGGATACAGAGCATGGCTGCTGGTAGGTGGATTCGCCCCCTCAGGTAACGACGCCGGATCGATACTGATATTGTTACGGCTGTAGGTCCGCACCCCGGTGACCACTGCATTACCCCAGCGGTCCGTTGTGGCGCCGCCATTCATCACCTTCACGCCAGGCACGCCGGTATGTACTACTATTGCGGCATCACTGATATTGTGGGCCATTGTGACTCCATGGCGATGCGCCAGCAGTCCGCCATTCGCACTGTAAGTCACACCGCGCCCCCCATTGTTATCATAGTTGTAGCCCAGGTTCGCACTCCCCCAGGAGTCGTTGTACCCCAGCGATGCTGAGCCGCTGTTACCGCTCCCCTGGTTACTCATATTCTGAGAAACACTCCAGTTCATACTGTTATCTTTAAGCAGAGCGCCCCCCATCGTCAGCTGGTTACTGCTACGTCCGGTGTTGTCATGCATTAGGCTGTATGTTGCATAGCTGTTCTGTAATGGGGCGGCCGAACCAAACAGACTCATTGGCACATTCATCGTCAGCGTCCACTGACGGTTCACTGGCCAGTCTCCGCTCCCACGGATACGGTCCACGCCATAGCTTACCGACAAACCGACCTGATGCACTGAACCACTCAGGCCTGCTGTCATGTTGGTGTTGGTTTTGTCTGAACCCCAGTAGTTATCACGATGCCCGCTCAACCAGAGCTGATAGTTCGTCCACAGCGTCTGGTTCAGGCGTACCTCATAAGTACTGCGACGACGTCCATTCAGCCAGTCCGGAAGACCACTCTCGGTGTCGTAACCACGGTTATTCGCATCATTGAAACTGAGGTAGTTACGCGTGGAGTAACGATAAGCCGTCAGGTCTACGGAGGTTCCCGTAGTCATCATACTTTTGGAATACCGGGCTCGGTATGACTCTCCCGTCAGGGGCTGGCTGTCCCCGGAGTGCGTGGCTCGGGAGTGCGTCGCATCCAGTGAAACAGCCCCATAGTTGCGAAGAGATAAACCGGTGCCAATTGCCAGCGACTGGTAATCATTCGCCCCAATGACACCACCATAAATTGTCACGTCCCACGGCAGACCGTAAATCGCCGACACCATGGCAAAACCCGGTGTACCAGTAGCAGTGTAGCCACCGTGACCGATGTAATACTGCCCGGCAGCCATTTCATAACGAAACTGCCCCTGACGTTGCATCACGGGAAGACTTGAATACGGTTGGCGGAACCCATGGATGCTGCCGTCTGATTCACGGATGGAAACTTCCAGATCACCACTGGTACCAGAACCTGCAAGATCCGTAAAACGGAACGGACCGGGCGCCACGTTAGCCTGGTAGATGACAGCCCCGTTCTGCGTAACTGTTACCTGCGCATTACTGCGGGCGATGCCAGTGATGACTGGCGCAAAGCCGTTCATGCTGCCCGGCGACATGGCATCACTACTAATCAGCCCGACACCACGGTATGAGAATCCGTCAAGTACTTGACTCGCTACGCTGCCGGTACTGGTTTCACCCATGATCAGTTGGCTACGCAAAAATGCGATATCGCGCTGCAGGTATGTTTGCTGCGAAGTCCACTTTTGTTGTGACTGCGAAGTCCGCTGGCGGGTATTTCCCAGCGAGTCATAATTGTCAAAACGTTGCCGGCTGTGAGTGTAGGTGGAGCTGTTACGTAGTCGCCAGGCGCCCAGATTCAGGCCGCTCTGGAATGACCCAAACAACCCCTGTGAATCGTTTTTGCTACCACCGTTTTTACTTTGGTAGGAATTACCACTCAGGTTGTAGTTTAGTAGGAACGCCGGCTCTCCTTCCTGCCACAGAAGAGGGTCAGCCAGGGTATCCTGGTTGGGTTTCATATTGAGCTGCGGAACACTGAGCAACAGATGCATCTGGGAAAAGTCCAGTTTGACAGAAGCATCCGGAATATAATCGGACAGGGGCAGAGGCAGTGCATCGCTCACTGGCAGTGCGGATAATGCTTCTTCGCTCTTCAGGTTCACTCCCCAGCCATCCAGGTCCGCAGGGGTCAGTACTGGCAACAGGGAGCCTGACGCGTCATGCACGAAATTGATGTTTCGCATACCCATAGATTGATTATTAACATAAACATCAACACTATAGGTTCCCTCAGCCTGGCCACCAACCTTTCCGAACTGGCTCAGATCAACAGCCTGACCATTCCCGACACCAAACTGCAGCAAAGAAGGATCGAAGTACTCCCCGGCCAGTGCTTGCATGCTCGTTCCGCACATTAACGCCACCAGAACATGCAAGCTGACCCGCGACAGTTGCCGTACTGAGAACGCAGCGGGGCTACCGCTATCGCAAAGATTCCATTTAGTTATTTTCACTATTATGTTACCAATCACTTGTGTTCAGCGACAATTTCACGGGTATCCACGGGGCTTAAATAAGGTGCCGTATCAAAACCGTTTTCTTTAATAGCAGTCCAGACAACGGGAATGACGGCAGTTCGCTTCGTGCCTGTCGGCAATCTGTAGTTCTGTATCCCAAAGGGCGGGATCAAATGCACCAGTTCACTCGTTGGTACGTCGCCCCCCCCGATGGAGAGCGTCCGAAGGGTTACGTAATACGGTGTCGGATTCTTCAGGGACAGCACATCACCCATAATCTTTGCGGTCAGTTTGCCTGCGGCCTCTTCCACTGCGTTGGGTTTGTCCAGCCCTTGAGGACGCCAGAACACCTTTACCGATAGGGCCGTCAAATACTTCACCACCGAAGGGGATCCAGAGGCGTTTTTCTCACGCTCTCCCCCCTCATTTGGGATCAAACGGGCGGTCAGAAAAAAAACAGACTCCCGGTCTGTCGGAAAATCCCCACCGATACGCAGAAGACGCAGGGTTTGAGTCTGATGGGCTGGCAAATGAACCAATGGAGGCGTCACCAGGAATTCTTTCCCTGGCAGGGTCGGTAAGCTGGTCACCGTATCAGGCTGGCTGACGTACGCCTGCAGCAAAAAATCCTTGTCGCTGTTGTTATTGAGCACGATGCTCTTACCCTGTTGCGCGTCTTCCGGGTAAATCAGGCGAGTGGACACAAAAAAGGTGCCCTGAAGTTCATTTTTTGCTGCTTCGGCGTATGGGAAGGCACTCAGCAAAAACAGCAGGCCACCTCCAAACAAAACAAGAGGGCGCATAATTCGCTGTATCAGTGTTGATCGTGAGTTCTCATTCATAATTAATATATCTTTCATCACCCTTCTTAAATAGAAGGAATGTATTTCCGAGTATATGACCACGGCAAAGCAGCCACAGTCGCGGGGATATTCAGGCCAGTCGGGACACTATTTAAGTCTGCTCGCAGCTTAATTGGCATTAACGGGATTTAGCATTAATCCCAGGATAAAGAACAAATAAACACTATTCTTCCGCGCGGATGAGCAGAAAAACGACATTAATACATTTATTTATCAGCCACTGCCATAGCTTGTACAAACGCCTGTCATCGCTAACGTATGAGCGGCAGCAATACGCTATTGTATCTTTTCTCAATCATAATATCTGCGCATGGATATTTTTATTTTTGCAACATCCAACCAATAAACACATACACTAATTTTCAACTTTAATGGTTTTAATTTTAGACTTTGTATCTTTGCACCGTCTTATTTGCGTAAATCTCTTTGTTTTTATTTTTTCATCGTATTGCAGATTATATTATGCAAAGTCCTGATAATTATTTACTTGCTCACCCAACTAATCTCAGTCCAATTTACGTGAGGCGGACATGGCCTGTTATTGTATCGTTGCATGGAATACATCACTGCTCCCGCCGAAGTCAGTAATGGTTGCCCACTCAGCTTTGTTACCTGAGGAGGATGGGTAATATTGTTGGGAAAACGGAGGGATCATCGCCTGAGCACTGTCCAGATTAACCGGCACCCCGCCCAACGATAACTGCGACAACGTCAAGTAGTATGGCGTCGGATTGTACGCCACTACCTCCCCCCCACGTCGCTGAAATGTCAATCGGCCATAGGCTTCGCCAGGTGTCATCGGTAACCCTTCCGGACGGTAAAAGAGCTTGATACCCATCCCAAGGGAAATCGCCAGTGAGGCACCTCTATCCTCTCCTGTCGGTACCTTCCCGGCAGGGATGGCATTTACCCGAAAATGAAAGATGGACTCCCTGTCCTGAGGAAACTCTCCTCCAGTTCGAACAACACGCAGCACATTACTGGCATGACTTTCGAGGCGAAATAATGGCGGTAACACGGTGAACTCCTTCACTGGCTGGTTAGTTTCCCAGGCTGTCACCACAGCCTGAACCAGATACACCTCACTGCCACTGTTACGCAGCATAATTGTTTTACCATTAGAGGATTGTGGATACACCAGACGGGTTTGCCCCAGTGAAACACCAGCACAGGCGTTCTGGGCTATCCCCGTACACATCATCACTATCGCAACAGCCACCTGCATTACTTTCATTTGTTGCCACACTTTTCTCAAATACCTTAGAGGCTTAATTCTCGCCAGGTGCCGTAATTGAATATATCTGGCGCTATTCATATATAAAGTCAAAATGTAAATCGGTTGTCAGCGTTCCTGACGTCACACCACTGGCAGATTGATTTCCCCGTGATGCCTGCACAAAAAAATCGATAGTTTTGTTATTCGGATCCTGACCAATATTGGTACCAGGCACCTGAACGTTGGTGGGATTGGCCGACGTACCAGCCAGCAAGACAGCGCCCGTACCATTATTGTCCTGTGTCAGGGCAAATCCCACTCCCTCAGCAACAGAAGTCGACTTACGGTATAGCGTTGGATCAGTTACTCCATCACGATCACCATACACACTGATCTTGGGTACACGTCCACCGGGGCTTCCCATACAGTTGACCAGTTGTAATGTAATAACTTTTCCCTGAGCACGACCAGGGGATGATCCGTCGAAGAACGATCCCTGCCGTACATCCTCTAGCTGCAGGGTTGCCGCCGTGTTGAGTTGCAGATCACACGTGGCATTTTGTGTTGTGACTGTGTAGGTAGCCGTTATTGACGGGGGGTTAGCAGCCTTGGCCGGATTCATCCCACTACCAATAATAATCACGACCCCGATCATCGCATTAAGGTTGTATTTTCGTTGGGCTGTATTCCACTTTTTCATTTCTTCCTTCAGGCCTTCTCTCATCGGTTACAGCCACCACTACTTGTATTCAAATGTAAAGGTCACACTCCCCTGAACATAACCTGCCAACTGTCTGTTCAGATCCCCCGTAGAAAGAGCCACAGCGATAGGAATAGGCGTCCCAGATTTCCAGGTTCCAGGCAACGTCAGCTCCCCCCCTGAAGGAGATATAATTGTCCCGTTTTTCAGGTTAGGGTCCTTCCCCCCACCAATCCAGGTGACGGAAGTGTCGTTAAAGCGCAAAATGAACCCGATACCTTGCGCTACGCTGTTAGGTTGCCGAAACAGATATTCAGCAGAAGTAGAGGATGCCCCAACTGCAGTGCCTGACACTGTAATAGTTGGCACCGTACTGCCGTAAGAATTCCCACATTTTGTCAGTGACAAATTAAAAGTCTTGACATCTGATACTGCCCCTGGCGTACTCAGTGATTCCGATGATAGATTCCCCCAGTCCAGCGAATCAACCGCATCAAGACCTGAAAGGCTCACCTCGCAATGATCGGGCACAATTGTTTCATTAACGGTCACATTAACAACTGCCGATGCAGTTGCCGGAAAAAACAGGAACACAGAAAGAACTATAATCTCGGTGAAAATAAATGTTTCTCTCTGTTCTCGCGTACACCGTTGCACGACTGCAGCATATGTCTGTTGAATTTTCCTGTACATTACTGTCCCTCCTGATTCACTCTGGTGTAGTCGTGCTATTCGTAATCAAACATAAATGACAGATTCGCAATCACCTTCCCACCAGAACGACAATCAGCTACGGTTTTCCCTGCCTGTGGAACGCACCACATTGAAAACCGGATCGGGATCTGCGCACCATTTGCATTGTTACCCTGGGAGATGTCGACCGGGACCGGCTTCCCCTTATCCATGTATTTAATCGTCGACCAATCCGAGGGAGCGGCTCCTATGGCGGCCACCTGAACCTGAAATCCGAGTGACACTGACGGGTTATCCCCCCCATCACGGAAAAGCGATGGGCTGGTACTCGCTATATCACTACCACTGACTGTCAGTGAAGGCATAGACACATTAGACGGATACCCCGTACAAATTACATCCAGAACCTGAGGATCAGAATCTGACGTCAGTAAGGGACTGCCCAACACTACACTGCCTGAACTCAGAGACTTCAAATCGAGAGAAACTTTTTTACTGTTCAGGGCAATCGAACAAGTACCGGGTAAAATAGCGGCTTTGAACGTTGCTATCGCAGTATTATTATTGGCCGCCAGCGCTGGAGGTATCGTGGTACCAGCGATAAGTCCTCCCAGCATGACTAAGACGATTTTTACTCTCCATCGGGAGAGCGACACTGCGACCATTACTGAAGTATCCCAGAGGCCGTCACCACTGCCCCCATATCAACAACAGCCGACCAACTCACTCTCCCCGCCTGGCTTATTGGAAACACCCGACCTGCCGGTATGATCATCGAACTGAACGGTGCCAACATATCAGGCTGTTTTTTCCCAAACTTTACTGACTGACCATTAATATGCATATCACGAAACGTGACATAATATGGCGACGGATTTTCCACCCTTACATTCGCCCCCTCGCGGGTAAATCGTACTGATTTTGCCGCCGCCGGGGCAGTTGAAGACAAACCCGCAGGTCGGTAAAACAGTTTTATCGTACTGCCATAGGCAAATTTGATCCCCCCTTCCACGAAGCCAGGTGAGTCAGTACGTGACAATGGTGTGCTCGCCGGGATACCCGCCACAGTCATGTAAAATACGCTCTCACGATCTGTCGGAAGTGAAGATGTACTTTTGACCACTCTCACCATTCCTTGTGAATTACCTTCCAATCGGAACAGTGGTGGAGAGATAATAAAAGGCGTCTGTTCATGGCCATCCGGACTCTGGCTAATCCGAGAGGAAATTAGATAAGCCAACGATGATGTATTACGGACGGGTACAGTTGCCTGCTCGTCCTGCTGGTTGTAAATCAATCTAACCAGACCTAACCCTATACCAGATGCCTGCACCGACAGTGACATCATCAGAGCAATCATGCCCACAATAAGACAGCCAGTCAGTTGACGGGGAAAACCCGCGTCGTTAACCGAAATCATGTGCTAAGTGCCTTTCTCTGCATTGAAATACAGCCCTCGTGACAATGCCAATAAGGGCTGTTATCAGATAATAAAGATTATTTGTAAGCAACCGTGAAGGTGACCGGGGCATTGATAGAGCCGACAGTAGGTGTCGGAAACTCAGAAGCCAGCATTGTCTCGAATTGCACTACGGCACCATTTGCAGCATCCGCAACGTCATCCTGCTGATAAGTGTAAGCAACAACGTCATCGCCATCAGCCAGAAGTGCAGCACTTGCACCTGTCGTAGCCAGAGAAGCACCAGCATCTGAGGACTGTCCTGCACCGCCACCAAAGATAGTCTGCTGGGTGTTCATCGTCTTACCATTAGCATTAACACGAATGTTCAGTGTATTACCCGCTGTCGGGGTAACCCCTGAGCAACCATTAACTGTTACCTGGAAGGTTTTTTTGCTGCTTGCTACAGTATAAAGGGAGGAGTAAGTACCGCTCCCTAAGGTAAATTCGCTTGGTGTGGCGTTACCCAAGAAAATGTTGGAGGGAGAGTTTCCTCCAGGCCCAAGATTACAGGAAACCGGGACAACATTACCGGTAATTTCCATGTGAGCATCAGTACCGTTTGCAAATGCAGAAGTCATACTAGCAGCCATAATGGAAGCTGCAGCAGTGATTGTAAATAAAACCTTCATGTATAATGTACCTATATTCAAAAAACAAAAATCAATAAACTCAATACGAGCGATTTTATGCACACAAACTTAGTGTGATGTCTATTAGCTCTCTTATTACCAACAGCCAATAAATTATTGTATATCAATCAAATGTACACTTGCAGAATAACAATCTCGACTGATATGGATAAGTTCATATTCTTAATTTATTGCCACATTGCGAGCAATATAAAACAAAACCGCTTCAACAAGAAGCCCCACATTACCGTGAACATTTTTAATGTTGATATTTAATCTTCCAGCTCTGCTGTTCTGGCCTCACTTCGGTATATTTTAATGTCATCCCTGACTTTTAACATTGCAAACCATGTGAAAGCGAGAAAAACATGTTTAATTTGATTCGAAAATAATAGCAAACAACGTCACAATCAGATACTTGCACTTAAGAAAACACAAAATAAAGAATAATATATCGATTATATATATTTTAAAGAATTTAATTTCGCAAAAATAAGAAACTAAAGAAGGTACCGTGCCACATTAAATCCCTCTCGCGCTACCCCCCCAAGATGTCATCAGGAAATTCAACCCAGCAGCTAATATAATCATCACAATCTTCAACAACCATCTACATATTATCCAGAATCAATCAATAAAAAGTTTAAAAATCCTTAGTAAAAAAACACTAACAGTAGACAATAAAAATGAGTGTTGTTAATGAACTGACGTAGGAGAGGTTATGGTCCGGCGATGATGAACGCGATCTTTTTAACACCATATGATTTTATTGTCTGCAAACTGATACCGACATTATTATTATCCGTATATTAAGTCAGTATCAGGATGGCGATCGTCACCTCAACTGGCAGTAGGATCACTTTTTCATAACGGGCTGGCCTCTTTGTTCGATGAAAGAAAGACCGGAGACGTCAGTTTATCCAGGCACTGTTTACAGGGGGGAGAGCAGTATATTTTCGATCCCCCCTGATGTTCGGGCGAATGTATGCAGAAGGACACCTCAATGGGGTGTCCTTACCGTGTTATGACACGCTTTTTTTATGTCTGCGCAGCCAGATTAATTTGTAGGCAGCAGGAATAATGAACAGGGACAGTAGCGGAGCCGTGATCATCCCACCAATCATCGGCGCCGCAATACGGCTCATAACTTCTGAGCCTGCGCCGGTTCCCCAGAGTATGGGCAGCAGACCCGCAATAATTACCGCCACGGTCATGGCTTTTGGTCGGACACGCAACACGGCGCCATGATAGAGAGCTTCATCAAGACCTTCAGGTGTGAACGCCTCTTTGCGGGACAACTCCGGATGCGCTTCAATGGCATGACGCAGATACATCAGCATGACCACACCAAACTCTGCCGCCACCCCTGCCAGCGCGATAAATCCGGTTCCGGTCGCCACAGACATATGGAAGCCCTGCCAGTACAGGAACCATATCCCACCAACCAGTGCGAACGGCAGGCTCATCAGAATAAGTAAGGCCTCATCAACACGACGGAACGCCAGGTACAACAGAATGAAAATGATCATCACTGTCATCGGTACCATCAGTTTCAGTTTCTTGTTGGCGTGCTCAAGTAATTCAAACTGTCCGGAGAATGACACACTTGTACCCGGTCTTAATTTCACTTTCTGGCTGATGGCCGTCTTAATGTCATTTACTACCGACACCATGTCCCTGCCGCGCGCATCAATGTAAATCCAGCTGGCTGGACGGGCATTTTCAGTTTTCAGCATGGTTGGCCCGGAAACGACTTTAATATCAGCAACATCACCCAACGTGATTTGCTGCTTCATCGGCGTCAGTATTGGCATCTGTTTCAACGCATTTGGGCTGTTTCGGTAATCCTGTGGATAGCGGATATTGATCGGATACCGGGCCACACCTTCAACCGTTTCGCCTACCGTTGCACCGCCGATAGCTGAAGAGACGAACAACTGAACATCGCCCACGGTCATACCGTACCGGGACGCTTTTTCACGGTTGATATCCACATCAATATAGCGCCCACCCTCCAGACGTTCAGCCAGAGCAGAGACCACGCCCGGCACGGTTTTGGCTACCGCTTCAATACTCTGTGCCGTCGCATCGATATCCGACAGAACGGTTCCCGACACCTTGATACCTATCGGGCTTTTGATCCCGGTTGAGAGCATATCAATACGGTTACGAATAGGCGGCACCCAGAGGTTTGCCAGACCCGGTAAACGGACGGTCTTATCGAGTTCTTCAATAATCTTGTCAATCGTCATGCCAGGTCGCCACTGATCTTCAGGTTTGAGCTGAATTGTGGTTTCCACCATTTCGAGCGGCGCGGAATCCGTTGCGGTCTCTGCCTTACCAGTCTTGCCAAATACAGAGGCCACTTCAGGAACGGTTTTGATTAACTTGTCCGTAGTCTGTAGGAGCGCTGCTGCTTCAGCCGGAGAGACGCCAGGCAAAGTCGATGGCATGTAAAGCATGTCACCTTCATTGATCTTCGGCAGAAACTCACCGCCAACCTGGCTCAGTGGCCAGATAACCGTGAAGATGGACAAAGCCGCAACCAGCAGGGTTGTTTTTGGCCAATGCAGTACTCGCAGCAGTAAAGGATGATAGGCCTTAATCAGCAGCCGATTCAGGGGGTTGCTGGTCTCCGCAGGAATTTTCCCCCGGATCCAGAATCCCATCAGGATCGGAATGACGATGATTGCCAGCGCTGCCGCACCTGCCATGGAATACGTTTTCGTGAACGCCAGTGGACCAAACAGACGCCCTTCCTGCCCTTCCAGGGTAAAGATAGGAATGAACGACAGGGTGATGATCAGCAGACTGATGAACAGCGCGGGGCCGACTTCCACAGAGGCGTTAGTAATGACCTTCCAGCGGCTGGCGTTGTCGATCTGCTCGCCTGGATGCTGATGATCCCACTCTTCCAGCCTTTTATGCGCATTTTCAATCATGACAATGGCGGCATCCACCATCGCCCCTACGGCAATGGCTATCCCACCCAGCGACATGATGTTGGCATTCAAGCCCTGGAAGTGCATAACGATAAAGGCGATACAAAGGCCTAGTGGTAGAGAAATAATCGCCACCAGCGCAGAACGCACATGCCAGAGGAACAAGGCGCAAACGATAGCAACAACAATAAATTCTTCAAGGAGTTTATGACTCAAATTATCAATTGCACGGTCAATTAACTGGCTGCGATCATAGGTAGTCACAATCTCTACACCTTCAGGCAAGCTGGCCTTCAGCGTCTCCAGTTTATCTTTTACAGCCGTGATAACTTCCCGCGCATTTTTACCCGATCTGAGGATCACGACCCCACCGGCAACTTCACCCTGTCCGTTAAGCTCTGCGATACCGCGTCGCATTTCCGGTCCTGTCTGTACGCGGGCAACATCACGCAGATAAATCGGTACTCCGTTTTCTCCTGTTTTCAGGACGATATTATTGAAATCTTCGATGGTCTGGAGGTAACCGCTGGCGCGAACCATGTACTCGGCTTCCGCGATTTCAACGGATGAGCCACCGGCTTCCTGGTTGGAAGACTCTAGCGCCTGCTTCACTTCAGGCAGGCTGATACCGTACTGGGAGAGTTTTACCGGATTCACCTGGATCTGATACTGTTTCACCACGCCGCCAACCGACGCAACCTCTGCGACGTTAGGAATGGTTTTCAGTTCAAATTTCAGGAACCAATCCTGCAGGGAGCGTAGTTCCGAAAGATCGTGTTTTCCGCTGTGATCGACCAACGCATATTCAAATATCCAGCCCACCCCCGTGGCATCAGGGCCAATTTCAGAGCTCACGCCAGCAGGCAGTTTCCCCTGTACCTGATTAAGGTATTCCAGCACGCGGGAGCGGGCCCAGTACAGATCAGTCCCGTCTTCAAAAATGACATACACATAAGAATCACCAAACTGGGAAAAACCGCGCACGGTCTTTGCGCCCGGTACCGACAACATAGTGGTGGTGAGAGGATATGTGACCTGATTTTCAACAATCTGCGGAGCCTGGCCTGGATAGCTGGTTTTAATAATTACCTGCACATCTGACAGATCGGGCAACGCATCCACAGGGGTATTGATGATAGTCCAGGTTCCCCAGAGGCTAAGAAACAGGGCGCCCATCATAACCAGGAAACGGTTGGCGACTGACCGCCGGATAATCCATTCAATCATCGTCGTCTCCTCAATGACCGGAATGCGCGTTTGCAGGAGACATATTCGGCGTCGTTTCAGGATGGCGCATACGCTCCAGCGCACCGGTAATATTGGCTTCGGAGTCAATCAGGAACAGACCACTGACCACCACGGTATCCCCTTCATTCAATCCAGTGCCTACACCTGACTGTTGCTGTGATTCGTGCAGAACCTGGATCCTTTTTGGCACAAATCGGCCTGCATCATCGACAGTAATCACGCGCTGTTCTTTGCCGGTATCAATCACAGCCTGGCTCGGTATCAGCAGCATTTCCTGGCTTTGCGTATTTAGTTTCAGCCAGGCGTTCATGCCCGGCTTAAGAAGCTCATCCTTGTTAGTCACCTGAAGACGGACCTGCAGCGTGCGGGTGGTTTGATCCACACTGGGAAGAATGTTCCATTTTTCTACATGGAATGTTTTATCCGGGTAGGCAGGTACCGAAATGTCAAACTGTGAGGTATCTTTCAGCAGATATGCGATGGATTCAGGGACTGCCGCGCTTATCCAGACCGGATCCATCCCCTGTATCTGCGCCACAACTTTATCTTTGGATATATTCATTCCGGAGCGCAGGTCAAACGCAGTAATGACACCATCTATAGGTGCCTTAATGGTAAAGCGGGTCTGGACACTCCGGGTTGAACGCAGCCTTTGGATATCCTCTTCCGGCATGCCTGCCAGACGCAGCCGTTCCAGTACCCCTTTAATTTGCGTGGCCGTCCCTCCGGTACCAGATAACAGGAGAAACTCACTTTGTGCCTCCACCCATTCCGGAATGGTGATATCGATAAGCGGAGTACCTTTTTTCACATGATCCCCAATCGTCAGGGGATAGACTTTTTCAACGAAGCCGTCAGAACGTGCCTGCACAATGACAAACTGATATTCGTTATAACTAACGTTGGCTGGGATCGTCTGGGAATAATTCAGCGTTCCGCGTGTAACTTTTTGCGTTTTTAATCCAAGGTTCTGAACCTGTGTTGGATCAATACGAATACCGTCACCGCTTTTCTCGCCGTTTTCATCAGCATATTTTGGGATCAGATCCATATCCATAAAGGGTGATTTACCGGGTTTATCAAATTTGGTATCTGGTTTCATTGGGTCATACCAGAAAAGAACCTTTCGCTCCGATGTCGTCTTTTCTGCTTTTTCGGTTTCCACTGCTTTTCCAGAAGAGTTTACATAATGATAAGCAGTAACAGATATCACCCCTCCTGCTATGAGGCTGCTGATAATAATTGCAGCATACTTTATCTTTAAAGAAGCCATACAAATTCCCGCTAAAAAATCAAGACTCCAGGCATATGCACCCGATTAGTAATTCACAGAGATGACTTTATGAATATTCAGACAGACAGGATGTATTTGCTCCAGACTGTAATCAGGACTGCGTAATTTTAATGGTTTTGAGCAAAGCGATATTACCTTGCTGAATAAAAGAAAAATCAACATGGCTGCCAGTTTTCAGGGCAGTAATACTTTCGTCAGCATTAATAAAGGTGAAACGCATAGTCATTGCGGGCCAACCGATCTCAGGGATAGCTTCATGGGAAATAGTGATTTTTTTACTGTTAAGATCAATGTCTTTTACAACACCGGTCCCTTTGATAATTTGCTGTGAAGATGTATCACCGGCCATATTCATTTCACTGTGCTGATGTTCTTCTGCATAGACGCCAGAAGAGAAGATCACTGAGAGAGCACCAAATAAAATCGCTTTAAGTGAATTACGCATTTTTTAAGTTCCTGATTGATTAAGTAAAGTTACTCTACCCAGCCACCACCCAATGCGGTGAACAGATTAATTTCATTAACCTGCCGGGAATAGATAAGGTCGAGAATGGCTTGCTGCGTTGCGAACAGTGAACGTTCCGCATCAAGCACTTCAATATAACTAACGGCACCACTGGAATATAAACCTCTGGCACGCTGAAGAGTTATCTGTAGCGAGTCAAGATAACGCTGTTGAGAGGCAAGTTGCTGACTGATGCTATCTCGCAGTGCGAGCGTGTCGGCAACTTCCTTAAATGCTGACTGAATTTTTTGTTCATAATTGACAACTGATTGTTGCTGGCGAATTTCAGCCAGTTTCAGGTTGGCTTTGTTCCTGCCAGCATTAAATATAGGGATTTCAATTTTAGGAATAAAACTCCACATCCCGCCAGCAGACGTGAAGAGGCTGGACAACTCCGTACTACTTGCTGAAAGACCACTTGTCAGAGTAATGGACGGGAAAAAAGCAGCACGCGCAGCGCCAATATTGGCATCAGCCGCTTTCAGTTGATATTCCGCCTGCATAATATCAGGGCGCTGAAGCAGAATTTGTGATGAAAGATTTGGTGGCAGTTTTACTGGCTTGATATCGTTATCTTTCATTCCTTTTTCTGACGGAAGCACACGATACGTTCCCAGAACAAGCTGAAGTGCATTATTTGCCTGTGCCAGATCGCCTTCTCTTTTTGCAATCTCTGCGCGGGTGCTTTCAATTTGCCCCCGAGCCTGTTCAAGAGCCAGAACATTCGTACTTCCGGTTACCAGTTGTTGCTCGACGAAAGCCCAGGACTGTTCATAATTTTTCAGTGTTTCCCGTGCAACACGGAGTTGCTCATAAGCAAGTTGCTGGCTGAAATAGCTCTGTGAAACGTTCGATACGAGCAAGATGTGTACGGCACGACGGGCTTCTTCGCTGGCGAAATAGTTCTGTCTGTCAGACTCGCTCATATTCCTGAGTTTGCCGAAAAAATCGAGATCATAGCTGAGATCGAATCCAGCTTCGTACTGTCGGGTTGTCGGCTTGTCACCTTTCAGGCCGCCGTTGTAAGTGATATCTGACGGTGCATTCAGTTGGGGATAACGATCCGCATTCGTAACGTTGAACTGAGCCCGGGCCTCTTCAACCTTCAGGGCAGCCATTCTCAAATCACGGTTATTATTCAGCGCCTCAGTGATCAAGCGGGTAACCTGGGGGTCGACAAAAAAGTTACGCCATCCAGAGCCCTGATAGCCATTTACCGCTGGTGTCATGCTGTTGCGGGAAAGGGAAAACTGCTCTGGTACCGGTGCTGCCGGGCGCTGATATTCAGGTGCCAGTGAGACGCAACCTGCCAGGATTAATATCGTGCTGATGCAGAGTAGTTTTAATTTGAACATGTCGTTTCTCGTCCAGATAGCCCTGATAAATGGTTCAAATGGTATCCGTAAAAATGATAAGGCTACTTTAACGAAGGCACTCTGTTTGGCCGGTGACAAGATAATGACAATGTTGTCATTTTTAATTTAAGCCGTTGATAACGGACTTACGCTCACTAGAATGACAGGGGAAGGCTTACAGGGGATAAGATGAAAATACTGATCGTTGAAGATGAAATCAAAACAGGTGAGTATCTTAGCAAGGGGCTTACCGAGGCCGGGTTCGTAGTTGATCATGCCGACAACGGTCTGACCGGATATCATCTCGCCATGACGGCAGAATATGATTTGCTGATTCTGGATATCATGCTCCCGGATGTGAATGGCTGGGATATTATACGTATGCTTCGTACAGCGGGTAAGGGTATGCCAATCTTATTACTGTCTGCCCTCGGAACTATCGAGCATCGGGTCAAGGGACTTGAACTTGGTGCAGATGATTATCTGGTTAAACCATTTGCATTCGCCGAACTTCTGGCTCGTGTCAGAACCCTCCTGCGTCGTGGCAATACAGTGATATCTGAAAGCCAGTTTCAGGTTGCCGATCTGACACTTGATCTTGTATCGAGAAAGGTTAACAGGGCGGGAAACCGTATTCTGTTGACCAGTAAGGAGTTTAGCTTGCTGGAGTTTTTCATTCGTCATCAAGGAGAAGTGTTGCCCCGCTCTCTGATAGCATCCCAGGTCTGGGACATGAATTTTGATAGCGACACTAACGCAATTGACGTCGCAGTGAAGCGGCTTCGGGCTAAAATAGACAATGATTACGAGCCGAAACTGATCCAGACGGTACGCGGAGTGGGCTACATGCTGGAGATCCCGGATGCGTAACAAGCCATCCAGACGGCCATTCTCCCTTGCCCTGCGGCTGACTTTTTTTATCAGCCTGTCCACGATAATGGCTTTTATCGCGTTTACCTGGTTTATGCTGCATTCCGTTGAAAAACATTTTGCCGAGCAGGATGTCAGCGATCTGCAACAAATTAGCACCACGATTCAGCGTTTATTGCAATCTCCGGTAGATACTGATGAGAAAAAGATAAGTAAAATCAAGGAGTCGATAGCCAGTTACCGCAACGTTGCCGTTCTGCTTCTTAATCCCCAGGGTGAGGTGTTGTTCAGTTCGGCACAAGGGGCAGCATTACGCCCGGCCGTGAAAACGGCAGACTTTAGCCAGCATAGCCGCGCGCGGGATGTTTTTCTCTGGACGGTGGAGGCTCCTGCCCGGCCGATGCTCTCCTCCCCTGATATGGCAATGGAAACATACAGGATCATCGCCTCGTCAGGCGTAACGGCTTTTCAAGGGAAGAGCCAGAACTACATCATGCTTATCGGGCTCTCCATTAATTTTCATCTTCACTATCTTGATGCGCTTAAAAAGAATCTGGTTGCAATTGCCACTGTCATCAGCCTGCTAATTATTCTTATTATTCGGATTGCAGTTCGCCAGGGGCATCTTCCCCTGCGCAACGTCAGCAATGCCATTAAAAACATCACCTCTGAGAATCTCGATGCCAGGCTTGAACCGTCACGCGTTCCTATTGAGCTGGAACAACTGGTCATCTCTTTCAATCATATGATTGAAAAAATTGAGGATGTCTTTACCCGTCAGGCCAATTTCTCTGCAGATATCGCGCACGAAATCAGAACCCCTATCACCAATCTGGTGACGCAAACTGAAATTGCGCTGAGTCAGAACCGGACACATAAGGAGCTTGAGGATGTCCTGTACTCCAGCCTTGAAGAGTACAACCGGATGACAAAGATGGTCAGCGATATGCTTTTCCTTGCACAGGCTGACAATAATCAGTTGATCTCCGATCGGGTAATGTTTGATTTGAGTACAGAGGTCATTAAAGTCTTTGATTTCTTCGAAGCCTGGGCGGAAGAACGCAACATCATGCTGAAGTTCAACGGGATACCCTGCCTGATAGAAGGGGATCCACAGATGTTCAGAAGAGCAATCAATAATCTGTTATCCAATGCATTACGCTATACACCGGAGGGACAAACGGTGACCGTCTCGATTAGAGAACAGGAAAACTATTTTGACCTCATAGTCGAAAATCCGGGAAAAGCTATCCCTGAAGCACATTTGCCAAGACTGTTTGACCGCTTTTATCGGGTAGATCCATCCAGGCAACGAAAAGGAGAAGGCAGCGGTATAGGCCTTGCCATTGTGAAATCAATCGTGGCCGCACATCACGGAGAAGTTCACGTGGAATCGGATGCTTATTCAACACGCTTCATATTATCTGTGCCGAGGCTGGATATTGTAACACCCACAAGTCAGCACTAATTTACAGTAATAAAAATGACAAACATGTCATTAGGTCGTCACGCGGTAAACAGAGACCATTCGATATAATTAATACAACTTAGCAGTAAGGCTGAATGACTTCATCAATACGGATCGTTAATAGCACATCATGAGATGAATATATAGCCAGTCGTCCGGGTAAATATGTTCTGAGCAGTGTCATTCGATTCTGAAACTGAAAGCATTGACTACAATTACCGGACATTATTAATTCAGTAATGGAGAGTTACCATGAAAAATATCTTATTAGTATCTGTTTTTGGTCTTGGTTTAATTTCAACAGCCTGGGCTACTGACACCGTTAATATTCATGAGCGTGTCAATAATGCGCAGGCTCCGGCTCACCAGATACAGTCGGCTTCGGTTCCTTCCGCGATCCAGGGCTCAGCGCTACAGACAGATGAACATGAAAAGGCTGCCATTGCCCATGAAACCATGAAGAACGGCCAGTCAGGACCGCATCAGGCTATGGCCGAAGCTCACCGTCGTATGATCAAAGCCAGTTGAATTCAACAGTAACGAGCATGTTGTTACCCCTGCCTTGATAGATTTTTCCTTGATCGTATATGTGGCGATATCTTGCCCTCGCCTGGGGGCTTTTATCTTTCTCAGCTACAATTACCGGGTACGCAACTAACAAAGGATTTATTTTATGAAAATCAAAAACTCTCTTTTTGTAATATTAATATTATCCCTGCCAGCAATATCTGCCGAACACTCAGAGATGAAAATGACAGATATGACATCATCAGCATCGTCGCAGGAATATATGGCAGGCATGACAGACATGCATGAAAAAATGATGACTGCCGTTAAAGAATCAGATCCTGATAAAGCGTTTGCTAAAGGCATGATTGCACATCATGAAGGTGCAATAGCAATGGCTGAAACCGAGCTCAAATACGGAAAGGATCCCGAAATGAGAAAGCTTGCGCAGAACATCATAAAAGCGCAAAAAGGTGAAATCGAGCAGATGAATAAATGGGTAAGCAAACATAAATAAATATTGCGGATAACCAAAACCCAGAGTAATCCGAATATATTCCCGGACACACACCCCTATGTATCACACACATTAAGTCATAACTCATCAATAGATACTTCTCAGTGTGCCGCCAGTCTTCAAATGCCCCTGACAGATGAGCAATCTAAACTACCTAACACAACCGAACTACCGATATCCTATAACATTCAAAAAAAGATGATAATAACGGTCAGTTTTATATTGAAGATGGCAGCATGCCCCCTTGGCACCTAAAAATTAAGTATCTTTAACGATGGTAATCCCCCCGAAAAACCGGTGTGTTGATAAGTAGAATTTTCTCCTGACCTGAATGCAGGGGGATTTCTATGAAGCGATCACGTTTTACTGACAGTCAGATCATCGCCATTCTCAAACAGGC
>NZ_FMBC01000038.1 GCF_900094795.1 Kosakonia oryziphila | reverse complement strand
CATCTGCTAGTAAAAATCCCCCCGAAATTATCGATATCACACGTAATAGGTCATTTGAAAGGAAAGACAGCGCTGAGATTGTTCAGCAAATTTCCGTACCTGAGGAAGAGCAAATTGTGGGGAAATCATTTCTGGGCGCGAGGGTATCGTGTGGATACCGTAGGTATCAATGAAGAGATGATAAGAAGGTATGTGAAATATCAGGAAAAACACGAACAAGAAGAGAGCCAGCTTCAGCTAAAAGAGATGTGAAGCGAAGGCTCTCAGAGTCAGAGCTAAGTACGCCCCTCTGGGGCGCAATCAATGCCACCTGCTATGCAGGTGGTTTTTTACTCTGCAAATAGCAAGATGAGGTCAGGTGTGAGAGTAATTCTGAGTGTCGTAATGGCCTGTTTATTGAGCGGCTGCGGCAGCATTATCAGTCGGACTATCCCGGGACAGGGCCACGGAAATCAGTACTATCCCGGCGTGCAATGGGATGTTCGTGATTCGGCGTGGCGCTATATTACTGTGCTCGATCTGCCTTTCTCACTGGTGTTTGACACGTTACTGTTGCCACTGGATGTACACCACGGCCCCTACGAGTGATCAGCGCTCATCCCACTCGTCTGCGGCGGCCTGACCCTCTTCGGTATCGAGCGGCGGTTCAAGTTGAAATTCGCCCTCGTCCCATTCGTGCAGCGTGTTCTCTTCCTGCCACTCCTGGCTTATTTCGATCTCGTCGAAATCACCGTCAAATACGCTTTGCGCGGCTTCGCCACTAAGCATCGGCAGACACTCTCCTGGTTCCTCATCATCGGCAAAGAACTCAGCCTGCCAGGCAATGTCACCATCCTGAAGAACATACTTTTGCACATTAAATTGCTGCACACTGATCTCGTCTTCATCAATATCGGGATTATTGGCAAGAAAAATTTCCCGTGCGGCATCAATTGCTTCAGACAGTGTTGAGTAATACTCCAGTTCGGATTCAGCCATGTAAAAACTCCTCAAGTAGCAGAAAAAGTACCTGCAAAAATCTATAGTCGCTGGTTTCGCCAGCGTCAAATGATGGCTGAGGTAATCAGATATTTAACAGAAATTGATCATTATGAAAAAGCGACGGAGCAGGAAGGGCATGACCAGGCTTAAGGCTGTGCCAGTAAGAAAACAACCAAACCAGGCAAGGGTAAGATTACGCTGCCAGTTTATTGGGCATCAGTAGATGACATAACTATCCGTACAGCGTTGTTGCAACGCGCGCATTAGGGTAATTGGTAAGTATGCTAATTATGAGTTCAGGTAATAGTTGCTGCAATGTGTAGGACGATTTTTGTATGATGAAAAAAGCCCGCAAATACGTAAATGCGGGCTTTACAGATGCTAGTAGCGAGAAGGAACGCCTTCCGGGCGGGTCTTAAAGCGGCGATGCAGCCACATATACTGTTCGGGAGCCAGCATGATGCAACGCTCCACGACTTTATTCATCCAGGCGGCTGTCGTTTCTGCATCGTCAAGCGGTGGGGAGTACTCCGGCTCCAGCATGATCAACTCATAGCCTTTCGCATCCGGCTTACGGCGCGGAACAAAGGGTACAATAGCTGCCTGAGACATGCGCGCCAGCATCCAGGTGCCGGAAGTAGACGCCGCCTGTTCAACGGCAAAGAAGGGAGCAAAAACACTGGCCCGTGGACCGTAATCGTGATCCGGGGCGTACCAGACAACCTCGCCCGCTTTCAGTGCGCGGATCATACCTTTAAGGTCTTTTCTGTCGAGCATACTTTTGTTGGAGCGCATGCGGCCCCATGTCTGCACCAGATCGATAACCGGATTATCATTCGGTCTGTAGACACCAATCCCCGGCTCATTCATACCGAACATACGTGCGCCCATTTCCAGAGTGAGAAAATGCACGCCAATCAGTAAAATACCGCGCCCTTGTGCCTGTACATCGCGAACATATTCAAAACCGGATACATCCATCCAGCGGGCCATTCGGCGATCTGACCAGAACCAGGCCATGCCCGTTTCCAGTACGCCCATGCCGACTGACTCAAAATTTTTGGCAACCATATGCTGGCGTTCTTCGGCACGCATCTGTGGGAAACAGAGTTCAAGATTGCGCTCGGCGATTTTTACACGGCGTTTCATTACACGTTTAGCCAGATGGCCAATACCATATCCCAGTCGATAAATGACCGGGTAGGGGAGCTGAACGACCAGCCACAGCAAACCCATTCCAAACCAGGTGGGCCAAAAACGAGGATGTAAAAGTGAGGCTGAAAATTTAGGTAAAAGCGTCATGACTGTCCTGTATTAAGCAACAATTCCCTGTATTCTCGCACTTTTTCGGCGTTTACCAAAATCCTGGCGCACGGAATGGCTGTTTCTCCGATGATTGTTATACCGCAATGAGCAGATTGAGATTAAATGTAGCGTAAAATGTGTGGATGTAAATTATCAGTATTTGCTTTATGATGCCGCCGTTTTTTCACTCTCTACTTTGCAGGATACGTACACCATGCCAGTGTTACACAACCGCATCGCTAACGATGAATTAAAAGCGCGCATGCTTGCGGAAACCGAGCCGCGTATTACGGTCTCGTTTTATAAATATTTTTCTATTATGAATCCGCAGGCAACGCGCGATGCTCTTTACCAGACGTTTACCGCACTGAAGGTATTTGGTCGGATTTATCTTGCCCATGAAGGGATTAATGCCCAGGTCAGCGTACCGCAAAGCCAGTTCCCGGCTTTTCGCGATGCTCTTTATGCCCTCGATCCGGCGCTGGATGGCCTGCGTATGAACATCGCCATTGACGATGACGGCAAATCATTCTGGGTGCTGCGCATGAAAGTGCGCGATCGCATTGTTGCGGACGGTATTGAAGATGAGAGTTTTGACGCCAGCGATGTTGGTGATTACCTGAAAGCGGCGGAAGTGAACGCTATGCTCGACGATCCGGAGGCGATTTTTATCGATATGCGCAACCACTATGAATATGAAGTGGGGCATTTTGATGGCGCACTGGAGATCCCGGCCGATACCTTCCGCGAGCAGTTACCTAAAGCCGTTGAGATGATGCAGGCGCATAAAGACAAGAAAATTGTGATGTACTGCACCGGTGGTATTCGTTGTGAAAAGGCGAGCGCCTGGATGAAGCACAACGGTTTTAATAAAGTGTGGCATATCGAAGGCGGTATCATTGAGTATGCGCGTCGCGCCCGTGAACAGGGGTTGCCTGTTCGCTTTGTCGGGAAGAATTTTGTTTTCGATGAGCGAATGGGGGAACGCATTTCCGACGACGTGATTGCCCATTGCCACCAGTGCGGTGCGCCGTGCGACTCGCATACTAATTGTCGCAATGACGGTTGCCATTTGTTGTTTATTCAGTGCCCGGCTTGTGCAGAGAAATATGAAGGCTGTTGTAGTGAATTATGTCAGGAAGAGAGCAAGTTGCCGGAAGAGGAGCAGCGCAAACGCCGCGCCGGACGTGAGAATGGCAATAAAATCTTCAACAAATCACGTGGACGCCTGAACACTAAACTGGGTATTCCGGATCCGGAATAACGCAAACAGGAGAGGGAAAACTCTCTCCTGCTCATTTACTTCTGCTGTACACCTTCGGCGGAAATAATCAATGCCACATTCTGCGATGCCGGCTCAGGTTCGGTCATAATATTGAACTCTTTCAGCGCAATTTTGCCGGAAGCATCAAACTCTGCATGTACGCCGCCCCATGGATCCTGGCCCTTACCGGTGAGTTTTGCCACCAGCACTACCGGCTTCATCACTCATATTTTTCGAATGATTATTACTTTTAATGTTCGGATGATTAGGGAGGGACAAGTCAGTTTGACTGTTAACAGCAGGATGTGTGAAATTTCTGTTGTGCAGAAAAATTGGTTTAACCCTATCTTATTATGAATAAAATTTAGGTTTTACCACTATTTATGGTTAGAACCATACAATATAAATAAGGTCGATCAGCGCAACAAGTAGCACAGCATAATATATAATATCAAATGCTCACGCACGTTATTAATAAGGTAGTTGAATAAACGATGCATGATCTCTCCACAGAAAAATAAAGGCGGCCACAAATAGGGCCGCCGACGGATTATTGTGTAAAGCGTGACAGGGAAAAAGGCGTCAAATCAAAATCGCTGCATTTACCCTGCGCAAATGCACTGGCGATTTCGCCGAGCACTGGCGCGAATTTAAATCCATGGCCGCTCAGTCCGGTGATAATCAGCGTGTCCGGATGTTCCGGTAAAGTATCAATAATAAAATCTTCATCCGGCGAGTTATCGTATGTACATGAAGCACCATAAAGGCAACCACCGATGCCCGGCAGGAACTGGCGCAGAAAACCGAAGCACTCCGAACCGTCTCCCGCTTCATTGCCAAAAGGCGTACGTTGTCGCGCCTCGTCAATGAGTTGGCCTCCGTTATGACGCCCTATCTTCAGCGCGTTGTCTTCGGCGGGGAAGCCGTAATACTGATCGCCATTCGGCATTTCACCGGTGAAGGCTGGAAAGTGATTTTTGCTGCTGTAGCGACCGTCTGCCTGGAACCAGGCGAAAACCTTGCGTACGGTTTGTACCGGAAGCGTTGGAATCAACTGACGTACCCAGGTGCCGGCGCTAATTAACACTTTCTTACCGACGAACTCGCCTTCCGCTGTTTCGATGGTCACGCCTTCAGGGCCATGACGCAGCGCGGTAACCGGGCAGTTAAACAGTTGCGCGCAACCAGCTTGCTGGGCGAAACGGATCCAGGTTTTTATCGCCAGTTCGCTCCTCAGCACGCCGGAATTGGCTTCGAACAGACCGATATAGTCTTCCGGTACGGTAATTTCGGGCCAGCGGGCCATTAGCGAAGGCGCATCCAGTTTTTCTACCGCCAGATCCCACTGCTTAGCACTGTGGGTGACATTGGCGAGAAACCCTGAATCAGCCGGTCCGAGGTTGATCACGCCGGTCCGTTCGAACACCGCCTCACCGCTTTCGTTGGCTAACTCTTCCCACAACTGTTGGGCGCGCAGCACCAGCGGAACATATTTTTCACCTTCGCCATACGCATGGCGAATTAGACGCGTATCGCCATGATGGCTGCCTTGCTGGTGTGGCGGGAGATGGGCATCGGTCATCAGCACATTTAGCCCCGCCCGGGTAGCGTAATAGCCGGTAGCTGCGCCGACAGATCCGCTGCCGATAATAATCAGGTCATATTTCATGGTGTTCTCCAGGAAAAAGCGTGTTCAGGAGGGTAATTAACCTGGCGGCGTTATACAAGGGCGGAAATAATTAAGGCACCCTGGAGGGTGCCTGTTGGGATGAAGGTCAGCATTAAAACTAATGCCTGCGGTACTCATCTTGCTGGTAATCGCCTGATTCAATCTTGGCAATACCCGCCTCGAGAATCGATATAAACTGGCGGGCGACATCTGTCGTTAACCATAACGTCTGGCCGACTTCAGTCTCTTCCTGAGCGGCTCTGTTTGGGGTCTGGTAGTGTAACCGGAGCATCAGGGCATCGTAACTGTCCACGGTACTGATGTCCCATCCGACCAGTGGATGGGTCTGGATGACTTCATTATTCTTTACCATCATAACCCCCATATTAGCGTGTTTATTTAGACAACGACTTTCGAGGTTCAATGCGTGTTTTAATTTGAAGCCTCTTTAGTATATCAACATCTGGGGGTGGTGATCGAATAAATAAACACTCTGCAACATGTTTTTTAGGCTGTTTGATTTTTTTGAATAAGAAAACGAAACCTTAAGCACATATTTTTACTAAAGAAGTATATACCCGTCATACTTCAAGTTGCATGTGCGTTGGCTTTTTTATTCGGCTCATCCCTGAGCCTTACCCCTTTGGGGCCGCTGCTTACAGCGTTCAAATCTGCTCCCGGCAGATTTGTCGCTCACCCCGGTCACGGACTTATGCAAACTCCCGGGGATTACTGAGAGACATCCTGTCTCTCACCGGAGGCCAACCTTCGGTTGGGTAAATTCGTTCCCGACGAATTTGTCACTACGTCGCCGTCTTCCTGCAACTCGAATTATTTAGGGTATAGAATTGATGAGTCGCGTAAAAAACAGACAAAAAAGCCGGGGCGACCCGGCAATAAGAACAAACTTAAAGAGAAATTAGTCGTTGATAAACCAGTCGTCGGCGCTTTCCCAGGTTTCCTGCAAAATTTCACTTATGCGATCTTTATCTTCTTTTGCGCCACCAAGCACCGACAAGTTATTAGCCGCAGCATAACGAACGGTGATTTTGTTATCGTAATCGGGATAGTAATTATTGAGCCGACGGGATAATTCGCCCGCCAGCGCATCGATAGCACCCGGCGGTAAAGGTGTGGTTTTGGCGATAGTCACTTCAATGCGCATAATAGCCCCCTGTGTGTTTACTGTATATATATACAGTTGATAAGGTGTCTTTACAACAGGGGGAAGTAAAATTTTTACTGCTTAACGCGCCAGCGAATGGTTTCACCCGCGAGGAACGGTACCAGTGTATCGTCCATCAGGGCAATATTCTCTGGCACGAGGCTTTCGATGCGTTCCAGCTCAATGAAGCCCTCATTGAGTGGGAGCCCGTAAAAGCGCGGTCCATTCAGTGAGCAAAACGCTTCAAAATGCTGCAAGGCGTTCATCTCTTCAAATACGGTAGCGTAGCTGCTGAGCGCGGTTGGCGCATTGAAGCAACCGGCGCAACCACAGCTTGCTTCTTTTCGGTGCCGCGCATGCGGTGCGGAATCTGTGCCGAGAAAAGCGCGCTCAAAGCCGCTGGCGACTAACTCGCGCAGCGCCTGCTGGTGGGTGTTGCGTTTTAGGATGGGCAAGCAGTAAAGATGCGGACGCACGCCGCCAACCAGCATATGGTTACGGTTAAACATCAAATGCTGTGGTGTAATGGTGGCCGCCAGGCGCTCGTTGCCCTCGCGTACATAATCAGCCGCGTCTTTGGTAGTGATATGCTCAAATACCACTTTCAACCCCGGAAGGCGCTGACGCAGCGGCTCCATCACCGTTTCAATAAAACGCGCTTCGCGATCGAAGATATCGATATCGGCGTGGGTCACTTCACCATGCACCAGCAACGGCATACCCAATTTTTCCATGCGCTCCAGAACCTGCATAATGGCATCAATGCTGGTGACGCCGTGGCTGGAGTTGGTGGTGGCATTGGCGGGATAAAGTTTTGCTGCCGTAAAGACGTTTTCGTTAAACCCACGTTCCACTTCGTCCGCACTCAAACTGTCGGTCAGATAGCAAGTCATTAGCGGAGTGAAATCATGTCCGGCAGGCACAGCGTCAAGAATGCGCTGGCGATATGCGCGCGCAGCATCAACAGTTGTTACAGGGGGAGCGAGATTGGGCATGACAATGGCGCGGGCGTAGGTTTCACTGGTCCACGGCACCACGGTTTTTAACATATCGCCATCACGCAGGTGGACGTGCCAGTCGTCAGGACGGCGGATTTTCAAAACCTGGGATTGTGTCATTGGAGTGCTCCGGCTGGTGAGAATCAGGTGTTTTTTGCCGGGCACTAAGGATAAGCGGAAACGTTTTCGTTTGCATCTTTTTCCTGAAAAAAAGGGCGCTCGCAGCGCCCTGTAACTCAGTCGGTGAGGGGGATAATAATTTCGCCCGGTTTCACCTCAATACCTTTGGCATATTTCTTCGCCAGCGCCTCGCCTTTACTGCTGTCCTCTTTTAGCACATAAGCCGGACGCTGATTAAAGTAGCTGCGCAGCGACTGGTTCAGATAGGGCATCAACGTTTGCAGCACCGTTTGCATTTTTTCTGGCTGCACGTCGGCTTTCACCACTTCCATCTCCTGCAAGTAAATGGCGCCTTTCTCTTTATCAAACACCGGCAACGCCTTTAGTTTCAGCTTGATGATTGCTTTCTGGTTACCGAATAGGGACGTCATATCGAGGTTGGCATCACCGGTCAGGGTCACTTTATTCGGCTCTTCTCGACCAATTTCCGACGCCAGGTTGTTCAGCACAATGTGTGCGTCAGCCACACCAGGCAAACCAATGTCTTTCGCAAAATCATTGCGTTTTTGCAGTGACTGGTTAATTTCCTGTTCGCTGATAGAATATTGGGTCAGTTGGTTACAACCCACCAGCACACCGCTCAGCAGTAAGGCAGCGGCAAAAAAAATCTTCTTCATAATTCCTCAACGTGATTCCGAAAGCGTCAAAACCAGTGCGTAGGATGCGTCAGGCACGGTACAAAGGCTAGCGGAAAAAACTGAATGGCTGGCGACAACCACGTTACGCAACAGCAGGAAAAGATGAATATCGTCCCCGGATCGTTCGCCGTTGACCGCATTGGGTTTGACAATGAGTTTGTCCAGCGCCCAAGGATCGTCGCTAATGTTTTTCACCAGCCCGGTAGAGTGGGCGAGATGTTCGTTGAAAATGCGGATCGCCGCCACTTTCTTCGAGACAAATCAGGCGCCAGGTTCGAGCATCTGTGGACGAATACGCTTTTGGCCAAATTGCCACAACAGCGCCATTGAGGTCATCAGGCCGATCAAGCCGAGCATCATCCACGGCAATTCCGGCTGGTTGAAGGCTTTGCCGACATCGAACAACCACCCGCCGCCGGCGTAACCAAGTGCGCCGCCAAATGCCAGCCCCAGGCGACTGAAACCCATATAACTGCCGCGCGCGCGGGCATCTGCTAGCTGCGCGCTTAAAGTTTCCCGCGCAGGCTCGGCAATAATTGAGCCGATATAGAATGTGCAGATAAGCGTAAACAGTTGCTGCAACGTCCCTACCATTCCGACCGGCAGCAGGCTGAATGACATCACCAGCAGGCCAGCCATCAGACGATGTTCAAGACGGAAACGTTTTTCGCTCCAGCGGGCGATAGGGTAGAGCAACGTCAGCGACAAACAGGCTTCGATGGCGTACATCCACTTCACTGCCGCCGGTGAACCGGCAATATCGTTGACCATGATCGGTAGCATCAGCATTACCTGTACCGCCAGCATATAGTAGCCAGTCAACGTCAGTACATAGGTGACAAACCGTTTGTCGTGCAGCACACGTGCCAGCCCTTCACGCACCGGGGCTTTTACCGTAGAGAGTTTCCATGCCGGTAACAGCCAGGCGTTGAACGCGGCGCAGAGCACAAACATTAGCGCCCCGGTAGCGCACACCAGACGAAAGTCATATTGCAACAGCCAACTACCAAGCAATGCGCCAACAACCGCTCCTGCGCTGTCCTGCATCATCAAGATAGAGAAAAAGCGGCTGCGCTGGTTAGGTCGCACCAGTTTGACTACCAGCGCGGAGCGAGGCGGATCGAACAGCGTACCGCCCAACCCGGAAAGAATGCAGGAGAGCCACAGTAGCCAGGGTTCGTGCGCCACGCCCATAGCGACGAAACCGCCCGCACGCATCAACATGCCGGTGACGATCAGCGGTTTGGCACCAAAACGGTCGGCAATTGCGCCGCCGAAAATGCCTAAACCCTGCTGAATAAATTGTCGCAGGCCGAGTGCAATACCGACCATCAATGCCGCCCAGCCGAGCTGATCAACAAAACGAATAGAAATGAGCGGGAAGACAACGAAAAAGCCGAGAACCACTAGCATATTATCGACAAGCAGGAAATATTTACCCAGGCTCCTTGCCTGCGATATGCGCGCCATTTCCCCTCCGGGAAATTAAGGAAGATAAGACATTCTTATTCTGCGGGTTCACCCGATCTTTTCCCAGATTCGTGGTGACAATATTTTTTTATCAAAAACCGGCTTTGATTCAGAGTTTTCATCGAAAATGGTTCGCAAAGTGGAAAATGCCATGTTGCTGTTTTCACAGAGTGGCTGCGCAAATGTATAGTAAAGGTAAGGGGTTAAAAGAGTGGTGAAATGGAAGGAGTGGTAATGCATGTTTGGCTACCGCAGTAACGTGCCGAAAGTACGCTTAGTCACAGACAGATTAGTGGTTCGTTTAGTGCATGAGCGCGATGCCTGGCGCCTGGCGGATTATTACGCCGAAAATCGGCAATTTCTAAAGCCCTGGGAGCCCGTGCGTGATGAAAGTCATTGCTATCCTTCCGGGTGGCAGGCTCGTCTTGGCATGATCAATGAATTTCATAAGCAGGGGTCGGCATTCTATTTCGCGCTGCTCGATCCTGAGGAAAAAGAGATCGTCGGCGTGGCGAATTTTTCCAATGTGGTACGCGGTTCGTTTCATGCCTGTTACCTTGGCTACTCCATCGGGCAAAAATGGCAGGGACAAGGGCTGATGTTTGAAGCGCTGACAGCGGCGATCCGCTACATGCAGCGCACGCAACATATGCACCGTATCATGGCAAATTACATGCCGCATAATAAACGTAGTGGCGATTTGCTGGCGAGGCTGGGCTTCGAGAAAGAGGGCTACGCCAAATTGTATTTGCTGATCGACGGGCAGTGGCGCGACCACGTACTTACCGCGCTCACTGCGCAAGAATGGACCCCAGGTCGCTAAGGAGCAACGATGAAGTATCAACTCTCAGCGGTTGAAGCGCGAGTTATCGGTTGCCTGCTGGAAAAGCAGATCACCACGCCGGAGCAATATCCGCTGTCAATCAACGGTGTGGTTACCGCCAGTAATCAGAAGACCAACCGTGAACCCGTCATGAACCTCAACGAACATGAGGTACAGGATGTGCTGGATGAACTGGTGAAGCGGCACTATCTGCGCACCGTCAGCGGTTTTGGCAATCGAGTAACGAAATACGAGCAGCGTTTTTGCAACTCTGAATTTGGCGATCTGAAACTCAATCAGGCAGAAGTGGCGCTAATCACCACGCTGCTGCTGCGCGGGCCGCAAACGCCGGGGGAACTGCGTGGCCGTGCGGAACGCATGCATCACTTTAATGATATGGCGGAGGTGGAAACGGCGCTGGAATTGCTGGCGACGCGGGAAGATGGCCCGTATGTTGTGCGGTTGCCCAGAGAACCCGGCAAGCGCGAAAGCCGCTATATGCACCTGTTCAGTGGCGATGTACAGACTCTGGATAATGTTATTGAGGCGGTCAGCCCGCCGGAAGAATCACTGGCGGCGCGTGTTGAGGCTCTGGAAGAGGAAGTAGCAGAACTGAAGCAGCGTCTGGATTCGCTGCTCGCACATTTAGGAGATTAGTCGTGACGAAACTACGTGTTGGAGTGGTTGGCCTTGGCGGCATTGCGCAAAAAGCCTGGCTACCCGCTGTAGGCGCTGCGACCGACTGGACGCTAACCGCGGCCTGGTCGCCGACGCGGGAAAAAGCCCTGCGGGTATGCGAAAGCTGGCGCATTCCGTATGCTGATTCGCTGGCGGCATTAGCCGCCCAGTGTGATGCGGTTTTCGTCCACACGTCGACGGCTTCGCATTACAGCGTGGTCGGTGAGTTACTGAACCTTGGCGTGCATGTTTGTGTCGATAAACCGTTGGCAGAAAACCTCCAGGATGCCGAGCGGCTTATCGAACTGGCCGCGCGGAAAAAGCTGACGCTGATGGTCGGTTTTAACCGCCGTTTCTCGCCGCTGTACCGCGAACTGAAACAGCAGATGCCGCTGGCGGCGTCACTGAGGATGGATAAACACCGCACCGACAGCGTGGGGCCGCAGGATTTACGCTTCACGCTGCTTGATGATTATCTGCACGTGGTGGACACCGCATTATGGCTGGCAGGAAGCGCGGCGGCGTTACAAAGCGGTACGTTGCTTACGGATGATGACGGTGCAATGGTTTATGCCGAACACCACTTCTCTCTGGGTCACCTGCAAATCACCACCAGTATGCACCGGCGGGCGGGAAGCCAGCGCGAGTGGATTCAGGCCGTTACTGATGGCGCGCTGGTGGATATCACCGATATGCGTGAATGGCGTGAAGAGCGCGGGCAGGGCATAGTGGTGCGTCCGGTTGCTGGCTGGCAGAGCGTGCTGGAACAGCGTGGTTTTGCCGGTTGTGCGCGCCATTTTATTGAATGCGTGCAAAATCAGACGGTTCCGGAAACGGCGGGTGAACAGGCCATACTGGCTCAACGCGTAGTGGAAAAGCTCTGGAGTGAGGCGATGAGTGAATAACCGCCAGTAACATCTGGTGATAGTAATTCGCCTTTTTCCCTGTAGACTAAGCGCTTCGCTGCATACCAACGCCTGCATTGCAGGCGTTGTGCCTTATGGAATCCGGAATGAATCTATTAAAATCGCTGGCAGCAGTCAGCTCTATGACGATGTTTTCTCGCGTGCTGGGTTTTGCGCGCGACGCTATTGTGGCAAGGGTTTTTGGTGCGGGTATGGCAACCGACGCCTTCTTTGTAGCGTTTAAACTGCCAAATTTGTTGCGGCGTATCTTTGCTGAAGGGGCATTTTCTCAGGCATTTGTTCCCATTCTTGCTGAGTACAAAAGTAAGCAGGGCGAGGATGCGACGCAGGTGTTTGTGGCGTACGTCTCTGGTTTGCTGACACTGGCGCTGGCGCTGGTGACTGTTGCCGGGATGCTGGCGGCACCGTGGGTGATTCTGGTCACTGCTCCGGGTTTTGCCGATACAGCGGATAAATTCAATCTCACCTCACAGCTACTGCGCATTACCTTTCCTTATATTCTGCTGATCTCGCTGGCATCACTGGCGGGGGCGATCCTCAATACCTGGAATCGTTTCTCGGTGCCGGCATTTGCGCCGACATTTCTCAATATCAGCATGATTGGCTTTGCGCTATTTGCCGCGCCGTACTTCCATCCGCCAGTGCTGGCGCTGGCATGGGCGGTGACGGTGGGAGGCGTGCTGCAACTGGTTTATCAACTGCCACATCTGAAGAAGATCGGCATGCTGGTATTACCGCGCGTAAGTTTTCACGATGCCGGAGCCATTCGCGTCGTGAAACAGATGGGACCAGCCATTCTGGGTGTCTCGGTCAGCCAGATTTCTTTAATTATCAATACGATTTTCGCCTCGTTCCTGGTCTCTGGTTCGGTATCGTGGATGTATTATGCTGACCGATTGATGGAGTTTCCGTCTGGTGTGCTGGGTGTGGCGCTGGGAACGATTTTGCTGCCTTCACTGTCGAAAAGTTTTGCCAGCGGCAATCACGACGAGTACTGCCGCTTGATGGACTGGGGGCTGCGTCTGTGCTTCCTGCTGGCGCTACCGAGCGCAGTGGCGTTGGGTATTCTGGCGAAACCGTTGACAGTCTCACTGTTTCAGTATGGTAAATTCACCGCCTTTGACGCGCTGATGACACAGCGGGCATTAATTGCTTATTCCGTTGGCTTAATGGGCCTGATTGTTGTGAAGGTGCTGGCGCCGGGCTTTTATTCGCGGCAGAACATTAAAACGCCAGTGAAGATTGCTATTATCACGCTGCTGATGACGCAGTTGATGAACCTTGCTTTTATTGGTCCGCTGAAACACGCCGGGCTGTCACTGTCGATCGGTCTGGCGGCCTGCCTTAATGCCGGTCTGCTTTACTGGCAGTTACGTAAACAAGGTATTTTCACGCCGCAGCCAGGCTGGAAAAGCTTTCTGCTGCGTCTGGTGATTGCTGTGTTGGTGATGGCGGCTGCGTTGGCAGGAGTACTCTATGTCATGCCGGAATGGTCGCAGGGTACGATGCCATATCGCTTGCTGCGTTTGATGGCGGTCGTAGGGGTAGGCGCGGCAGCTTACTTCGCCACGCTGGCGCTGCTGGGTTTTAAGCTGAAAGAGTTTGCTCGCCGGACGGCATAAACAATTTTGCCAGGGGGAAACCCTGGCAAAAAAAATGTTTGTCGATTAAATCGAGATTTTTTTGCCACCACGGTGAGCGGAAGCGGTTTGTCCGTTGGCACCGTACAACGTCGGTTCCTGATGAGGTTTCAGTACATCCAGCGCCTGCTGATTACGCTCAATTTGCCCTTCCAGCAGCCATCCATTGTGCTGGTTAAGGTTGCGCAAATGCTGTGTCTTTTGCGTAATAATTTGCCAGCGATCGGCAACATCGTCGTTAGCGCTGTGCTGTGCTTTCTGCGCCGAACGACGCTGTTGCTCCAGGTAATCCAGCGTTGCGAGCAAGGAACTTTTTTCTTCCGTAATACGCTGTAACGTACTGCCATTCACATGGCCTACGGAAAGTTGCTTTTGCTCAGCATCCATCACGTCTTTCAGATCGTTCAGGATAACTGTCATTTGATCAAGGATATCTGACAGTCGATTCATTCTGTTATTTACTCTGTAAGTAACTCTGCGCTTCGTTAATCAGGGCATCGGCAATCTTGCCGGTATCCATTTTCAGTTCGCCATTACGAATCGCGGTTTTCAGTTGCTCAACGCGTTCCATATTGATGTCATTCGCGCTGGCCTGCATCAGTTTCGCCTGCGCGCCGCTGATAGTGACGCTGGTGCTGTTCGCCGTCGCGGCTTTTTCCAGCCGTGCTTTCTGCGCCTGGGCGTCGTTGGTTTCACGCTGTTGAACAGTGCTAACCGGCTTCAGAGGCGATGTACGATCAATGCTCATAGTGTTGTCCTCATCGAGGTGTCCCGGCGTTTCGGGCCTGATATCTTTAGTCGTTGCTTAATTATCGGCAGGCAACATAAATTCTTTAAAAAGATTATAGGTTAATCAGAATATTCCCATCAGTGTTCACCGTACCGCTGACAACCTGGCCTGAAGACATACGCACGCGGGCATTTTGCGCCACGGCGGCATTGTCCAGCGCTTGTCCTTCGCCGTTCACACTAAAGCCATCTCCCGATGCCACAACCTGTACCCGCTGCCCGGCTTTTATCCGCCATGCCTGACGCAGCATCGAGAGCTGAATCGGCTGCCCGGGAACGAGATCGCGCAGGCTGATCGCATCCTGCGCCTGATTAATATCCAGCATCGTGCGCGGCGGCAATTGATCGAGGCGGCCGCGTTTTAATGTCACGCTGCCGGGTTGCAGTGTACTACCACGCGCAACAGATTGTGCCGCCACCACATAATTACCTGTCGCCTGCACGGTAACCTGCAAAAAGCGCTTAGCCCCCGCGCAGTTTGCGACAACGTTTACGTTTCCCCACAGCCTGGCGCCACCGACTACGCTCAGTGCAGGCTGATCGCAGGCGGGCAACATGTTCTGCGGGGTACGTATATTTACCACTACCTCATCACTAAAGCCAGCAAGGCGCTGAGCAAAAAATGACGTGAGCTGAGCTTGCAGCTCACCCGCCTGTGTCAGCGGACTCAAAAACAGTAAGGTCGCGGCTAAACCGCTTTTAAACGTGTTCATCGCAGACTCCTGCCTGTTGATGGGATGCAGAGATTTTAACTGCCTGGCAAATCTATCAACGCAATAAATAGCGACGCATTTTGCCCTTATTCCGGCGATAAGTTTGCCTGAGGGGATTTAAGCTGTTGGCTAAATAATTGTCATCAGTGGGGGAGCTATGCTCGATAAACTTGATGCCGCTCTGCGTTTTCAACAAGAAGCGCTGAACCTGAGCGCCCAGCGCCAGGAGATTCTGGCGGCAAACATTGCCAATGCCGATACCCCAGGGTTTCAGGCGCGTGATATTGATTTCTCCAGCGAATTAAAAAAAGTCATGGAGCGCGGGCGTGCTGAAAACAGCGGTGTTGCGTTGACGCTGACATCTTCCCGCCATATTCCGGCGCAAACCCTCTCCGCGCCGTCCGCCGATCTGCTGTACCGCATTCCTGATCAGCCTTCACTCGACGGTAACACCGTGGATATGGATCGCGAACGTACGCAATTCGCTGACAACAGCGTGAAATACCAGACCGGCCTGACCGTGCTGGGCGGACAGATCAAAAATATGATGAGCGTTCTGCAACAGGGGAACTAAGTAAATGGCATTACTGAATATCTTTGATGTCGCCGGTTCTGCGCTCACCGCGCAATCAAAACGCCTGAACGTCGCCGCCAGTAACCTGGCGAATGCCGATAGCGTAACCGGGCCAGACGGACAACCATACCGCGCTAAACAGGTTGTCTTCCAGGTTGACGCTGCACCAGGTCAGGCGACCGGCGGCGTGAAAGTTTCAGATGTAGTCGAAAGTCAGGCACCGGACAAACTGGTCTATGAACCAGGCAATCCGCTGGCTGATGCCAATGGCTACGTCAAAATGCCGAACGTTGATGTGGTCGGTGAGATGGTGAATACCATGTCCGCTTCACGCAGCTACCAGGCAAACGTCGAAGTGCTTAACACCGTTAAGAGCATGATGCTCAAAACACTCACCCTTGGCCAGTAAAGGAGACACGCATGTCTATCGCCGTGAACGTGAATGACACCACTGCTAACAGTAGTGTCTCATCGACTAAAGGTACGACTACAGGTACGACCACAACAGGCACTAATAGCGCTTCTGACCTACAGAGTAGTTTCCTGACGCTGCTGGTCGCGCAACTGAAAAACCAGGACCCGACCAACCCGCTGCAAAACAATGAGCTGACGTCGCAACTGGCGCAAATCAGTACCCTCAGCGGGATTGAAAAACTAAACACCACGCTGGGTTCGATTTCCGGGCAGATTGATAATAGCCAGTCATTGCAGGCATCTAACCTGATTGGTCACGGCGTAATGATCCCTGGTCAGACGGTGCTGGTAGGCAGCGGAACCTCTACACCGTTTGGTGTTGAACTGACGCAGGCCGCCGACAAAGTCACCGCAACCGTCACGAGTAAAGACGGCACCGTGGTGCGCACGATTGACGTTGGTGCGCTGTCTGCTGGCGTTCATACCTTTAGCTGGGATGGCAAGCTGACAGATGGGACGACAGCGCCGGATGGATCTTACAAAGTCTCCATCTCCGCCAGCACCGGCTCAACGCAGTTGGTCGCACAACCGCTGCAATTTGCCATGGTACAGGGCGTCACGCTCAACTCCAGCGGCAACGCTTTAGATTTGGGTACCTACGGTACAACCACACTCGACGAAGTACGGCAGATTATCTAAGCCTTAACACTTATCAGGAGTAAGTCATGGCCTTTTCACAAGCGGTCAGCGGCCTGAATGCTGCGGCCACCAACCTCGATGTCATTGGTAACAACATCGCCAACTCCGCCACATATGGCTTTAAATCCGGGACTGCGTCTTTTGCCGATATGTTTGCCGGTTCTAAAGTCGGTCTGGGTGTTAAGGTGGCCGGGATTACCCAGGACTTTAACGACGGTACAACTACCAGCACCGGTCGCGGTCTTGATGTCGCACTGAGCGGCAACGGTTTCTTCCGTATGGTCGACAGTAACGGTTCTGTTTATTACAGCCGTAATGGCCAGCTTAGCCTGGACCAAAACCGCAATCTGGTTAACCTGCAAGGCATGCAAGTCACCGGTTATCCGGCAACGGGTACACCGCCAACGGTACAGACCGGTGCGAACCCAACGGCCATTACTATTCCGAACACCCTGATGGCGGCGAAAACCACCACCACGGCAACGATGCAGATCAACCTGAACTCTACGGATGCTACTCCGACAGTTACCCCCTTTGATCCGACTAACGCCGATACCTACAACAAAAAAGGCTCTGTTACCGTTTACGACAGCCAGGGTAACGCGCATGACATGAACGTCTACTTCGTGAAAAGTGCTACGGCGAACACCTGGAGTGTTTACACGCAGGACAGTAGCGTAAGTGGCAGCGCTGCGACGTTGGCAAGCACAATGGTGTTTGACGCCAATGGCGCTCTGACCAGTGGCACCACGGCGAACATCACCACCGGTACCGTTAACGGCGCAACCCCGGCGACATTCTCCCTGAGCTTCCTGAACTCCATGCAGCAAAACACCGGTTCTAACAATATCGTTGCGACCACCCAGAATGGCTACAAACCGGGTGATCTGGTGAGCTATCAGATTAACGATGATGGTACCGTTGTAGGTAACTACTCCAACGAACAGACTCAGTTGCTGGGTCAGATTGTGCTGGCAAACTTCGCCAACAACGAAGGTCTTAAGTCCGAAGGCAATAACGTCTGGTCTGCCACGGCTTCTTCCGGTGTGGCGCTGCTCGGTACGGCAAACACAGGTAACTTTGGTAGCCTGACCAGCGGAGCGCTGGAAGCTTCAAACGTAGATCTGAGTAAAGAACTGGTGAATATGATCGTCGCGCAGCGTAACTATCAGTCGAACGCGCAGACTATCAAAACCCAGGACCAGATCCTTAACACGCTGGTTAACCTGCGTTAATCGTCTGACGGGATGGCTTAATGGATCACGCAATATATACCGCGATGGGCGCTGCCAGCCAGACGCTGAATCAGCAGGCTGTCACGGCCAGCAACCTCGCGAATGCGTCTACTCCGGGTTTCCGTGCACAGCTTAATGCGCTGCGTGCAGTGCCGGTAGAAGGGCTTTCGCTACCTACCCGTACGTTGGTGATCGCGTCAACACCTGGCGCCGATATGACGCCAGGCCAACTGGATTACACTTCGCGTCCGCTGGACGTGGCGTTGCAGCAGGACGGCTGGCTGGCAGTACAGACGGCGAACGGTTCTGAAGGATATACCCGCAACGGTAACATCCAGGTGAGTTCGACTGGCCAGTTGACGATCCAGGGTAATCCAGTGATGGGTGATGCCGGGCCGTTAACCGTTCCTGAAGGCTCGCAAATAACGATTGCGGCTGATGGTACGATCTCCTCGCTGAACCCGGGCGATCCGGCCAATACCGTTGCTCCGGTTGGCAAACTGAAACTGGTGAAGGCCAACCCGCAAGAAGTGCAGCGTGGTGATGACGGTATTTTCCGTCTGACCCAGGCCGCACAAGCGACGCGTGGCGCGACGTTGCAGGACGATCCGAGCGTACGAGTCATGTCCGGGGTGCTGGAAGGCAGTAACGTTAAACCGGTGGCAGCTATGACCGATATGATCGCCAGCGCGCGTCGTTTCGAGATGCAAATGAAGGTTATCTCCAGCGTCGATGATAACGCGCAACGTGCCAACCAGTTGCTGTCAATGGGCTAATAAACAGGACTACATATGATCAGTTCATTATGGATCGCAAAAACCGGCCTTGACGCCCAGCAAACCAATATGGATGTCATCGCCAACAACCTGGCGAACGTCAGTACCAATGGTTTTAAGCGTCAGCGTGCGGTATTTGAAGATTTACTGTACCAGACGATTCGTCAGCCTGGTGCGCAGTCTTCCGCGCAAACTACACTGCCCTCTGGCTTGCAGATTGGTACCGGCGTGCGTCCGGTTGCCACTGAACGTTTGCACAGCCAGGGCAACTTGTCTCAGACCAACAACAGTAAAGATGTGGCGATTAAAGGGCAGGGCTTCTTTGAGGTGGCACTGCCGGATGGAACTTCCGCCTATACGCGCGACGGTTCCTTCCAGGTCGACCAGAATGGTCAGTTGGTAACGGCTGGCGGTTATCAGGTTCAACCTGCTATCACCATCCCGGCAAACGCACTGAGCATCACAATCGCCAGCGATGGTGTGGTGAGTGTGACCCAGCAGGGGACGGCTGCGCCAGTTCAGGTTGGCCAGTTAAACCTGACCACCTTTATGAATGACACCGGTCTGGAAAGCATCGGTGAAAACCTCTACACCGAAACGCAGGCCTCCGGCGCACCAAACGCCACTACACCTGGGTTGAACGGTGCTGGTTTGCTGTATCAGGGGTATGTGGAAACCTCAAACGTAAACGTGGCAGAAGAACTGGTGAATATGATCCAGGTTCAGCGCGCTTACGAAATTAATAGTAAGGCAGTATCGACCACCGATCAGATGCTGCAGAAACTGACGCAACTCTAAGGCGTTTTCCGGCGCGGTAAGCGCCGCGCCGGAACCCTGATTTTGAAGATGAATGCAATGCAAAAATACGCCGCGCGCAGCTACCCGATTATGGCTTTAGTAGCATTAACCCTGACAGGATGTGCCTGGGTTCCGTCTACACCGTTAGTGCAGGGGGCGACCACTGCCCAGCCCATTCCGGGTCCGGTGCCGATGGTGAATGGCTCGATTTATCAGACTGCGCAACCAATTAACTATGGCTATCAGCCGCTGTTTGAAGATCGTCGTCCGCGCAACGTTGGTGACACGCTGACTATCGTGCTGCAAGAGAACGTGAGCGCCAGCAAAAGCTCGTCAGCGAATGCCAGCCGCGATGGCAAATCCAGCTTTGGCATGGATACCACGCCGCGCTATCTCGAAGGGCTGTTCGGTAACTCTCGCGCCGATCTGAGTTCTTCCGGTAGCAATACCTTTAACGGCAAAGGCGGCGCAAATGCCAGTAACACATTTAGCGGCACGCTGACCGTCACGGTCGATCAAGTGCTGATCAACGGCAATTTACATGTAGTGGGTGAAAAACAGATCGCCATTAACCAGGGCACAGAGTTCATCCGCTTTTCCGGTGTCGTAAACCCGCGCACCATCAGCGGCAGCAACACGGTTCCGTCCACTCAGGTGGCGGACGCGCGTATCGAGTATGTGGGCAATGGCTACATCAACGAAGCGCAGAATATGGGCTGGCTGCAACGTTTCTTCCTCAACTTATCGCCGATGTAACCGGGGTGAATTATGTTTAAATATCTGGCAATGGCGTTGGTACTGGTGGCATCTGTTGCCCAGGCCGATCGCATCCGGGACCTCACCAGCGTACAGGGCGTACGAGAAAACTCCTTGATTGGCTATGGCCTGGTCGTTGGCCTTGATGGCACAGGCGACCAGACCACGCAGACCCCCTTTACCACGCAGACACTGAATAACATGTTGTCGCAAATGGGGATTACGGTGCCGACCGGCACCAATATGCAACTGAAAAACGTCGCGGCCGTTATGGTCACGGCACAGTTCCCGGCGTTCGCCCGCCAGGGGCAAACCATCGATGTGGTGGTCTCCTCAATGGGTAACGCTAAAAGTCTGCGCGGCGGTACGCTGCTGATGACACCGCTGAAAGGGGTCGACAGCCAGGTGTATGCGCTGGCGCAGGGGAATATTTTGGTTGGTGGCGCAGGTGCGTCAGCAGGTGGCAGTAGTGTTCAGGTGAACCAGCTTAATGGCGGACGTATTACCAACGGCGCGGTGATCGAGCGTGAGTTGCCGACGCAGTTCGGTGCGGGGAATACCATCAACCTGCAACTGAACCAGGAAGATTTCTCTATGGCGCAGCAGATTGCCGACACCATTAACCGCAGCCGTGGTTATGGTAGCGCAACAGCGCTTGATGCCCGTACCGTACAAATCCGCGTTTCCACTGGCGGCAGTTCGCAGGTACGTCTGCTGGCCGATATTCAGAACCTTGAAGTTGGCGCTACCCAGCAGGATGCGAAAGTGATCATCAACTCTCGCACCGGCTCAGTGGTGATGAATCGTGAAGTATCTCTGGATAACTGTGCCGTCGCGCAGGGGAACCTCTCTGTGACGGTCAACCAGCAGGCGAATGTCAGCCAGCCGAATACACCGTTTGGCGGTGGTCAGACAGTGGTGACGCCGCAGACGCAGATCGATTTGCGCCAGAGCGGTGGCTCGCTGCAAAGCGTTCGCTCCAGCGCCAACCTCAATAGTGTCGTGCGCGCACTTAACGCGCTGGGTGCTTCGCCGATGGAACTGATGTCTATCCTGCAGGCCATGCAAAGTGCAGGTTGCTTGCGCGCGAAACTGGAGATCATCTAATGCTGACGGACAGCCGGTTGTTGTCGAGCGCGGCCTGGGACGCGCAATCACTGAACGAACTGAAAACCGAGACCAGACAGGATCCAAAGGCCAATTTGCGCCCCGTTGCCCGTCAGGTTGAGGGTATGTTCGTGCAGATGATGCTGAAAAGCATGCGTGAAACGTTGCCGAAAGACGGCATTTTCAGCAGTGACTCAACCCGGCTGTACACCAGCATGTATGACCAACAAATTGCCCAGCAGATGACGGCCGGTAAAGGTCTGGGGCTGGCGGATATGATGGTCAAACAGATGGCTGCTCAGCAGGGAGCCGCTGAGCCTGCTGAACAAGCATCACAGCAAGTACCGATGAAGTTCCCGCTGGAAACGGTCACTACCTATCAGAACCAGGCGCTGACGCAACTGGTACGTAAAGCGATGCCAAAAGCGCCGGAAAGCAGTGATGAACCGCTTTCCGGCGACAGCAAAGACTTCCTGGCGCAATTATCGCTTCCTGCCCGTCTGGCGAGTGAGCAGAGTGGGATTCCGCATCACCTGATCCTGGCGCAGGCGGCGCTGGAATCTGGCTGGGGCCAGCGGCAGATCCCGCGTGAAAACGGCCAGCCGAGCTTTAATATTTTTGGCGTTAAAGCCACGCCAGGCTGGAAGGGGCCGACCACGGAAGTCACCACCACCGAATATGAAAACGGTGAAGCGGTGAAAGTGAAAGCCAAATTCCGCGTTTACAGCTCATACCTTGAGGCGCTCTCCGACTATGTCGGTATGCTGACGCGCAACAAACGCTACGCGGCGGTCACCACTGCCGCAACGCCAGAACAGGGCGCGCAGGCGCTGCAAAATGCTGGTTATGCCACCGATCCTAACTATGCTCGCAAACTGACATCCATGATTCAGCAGTTGAAATCGATGGGTGAAAAAGTCAGCAAAGCGTATAGCACGGACACCCAAAATCTGTTCTGAAAAGTCTCAAGTTTCGCCCTGGGTTGCCGATAATCGTCAACAGGACTCATGACTGAATGTATATAAGGAACCTCCATGTCCAGTTTGATTAATAGCGCCATGAGTGGGCTCAGCGCAGCCCAGGCGGCGCTTAATACTGCCAGTAATAACATTTCCAGTTATAACGTGGCGGGCTACACTCGCCAGACGACGGTGCTTTCAGCGGCGAAAAGTACGCTGGGTGCAGGCGGCTATATTGGTAATGGCGTTAACGTTACTGGCGTTCAGCGTGAGTATGATGCCTTTATCACCAATCAGTTGCGCGCGGCGCAAAACCAGAGTAGCGGGCTGACGACGCGTTATGAGCAGATGTCGAAAATCGACGATGTGTTGTCAAGCACCACCAATTCACTGGCGACCAGCATGCAGGATTTCTTCTCCAGCCTGCAAACGCTGGTCAGCAACGCTGAAGATCCGGCGTCACGTCAGGCGCTGTTGGGCAAAGCCGACAGCATGGTTAACCAGTTCAAGGTGGCTGACCAGTATCTGCGTGACCAGGACAAACAGATTAACCTGTCTATCTCATCAAGCGTTGATCAGATCAACAACTACACTAAGCAGATTGCCTCGCTGAACGACCAGATTTCCCGCCTTACCGGCGTTGGCGCTGGCGCGTCGCCGAATGACTTGCTCGATCAGCGCGACCAACTGGTTAGCGAACTGAATAAGATCGTGGGTGTGGACGTTAACGTGCAGGATGGTAATACCTACAACCTGACCATGGCGAACGGCTATACGCTGGTGCAGGGTAGTACCTCTCGCCAGCTGGCGGCGGTCTCTTCGAGCGCTGATCCGTCGCGTACCACCGTGGCGTATGTTGATAACACCGCTGGCAATATCGAAATTCCGGAAAAACTGATCACTACTGGCTCGCTGGGTGGCCTGTTGGCATTCCGTTCGCAGGATCTGGATCAGACGCGTAACACACTGGGTCAACTGGCGCTGTCATTTGCCGATTCATTTAACCAGCAGCACACGCAGGGTTATGACGCGAACGGTGCACAGGGTACTGATTTCTTTACCATTGGTTCCCCAACAACGCTGAACAACTCGAAAAATACCGGTGGAGCTACGTTGACGGCAGCCGTGAGCGACAGCTCTGCGGTACAGGCGACCGATTACAAAGTGGTTTACGATGGCACAAACTGGAATGTCACCCGCTTGTCCAACAATACCTCGTTTACGGTTACGCCGGACGCGACTGACGGTACGCTGAACTTTGATGGTCTGAAAATTACCGTCGGCGGCGCGACCGGGCCGGCCACCAATGACAGTTTTACCGTTAAACCGGTGAGCAATGCTGTCGTTAATATGAGCGTGGCAGTGACGGACGAGTCGAAGATCGCCATGGCGCAAAACGCCAATGACGGTGCGAGCGATAACCGTAACGGTCAGGCGATGCTGGATCTGCAAAAGGCGACGAAAGTCGGCGGCAACAAAACGTTCAACGATGCGTATGCCACGCTGGTCAGCGATGTAGGTAACAAAACGTCTACGCTGAAAACCAGCAGTACTACGCAGAGCAACGTGGTGACACAGCTCAGCAACCAGCAGCAGTCTATCTCCGGGGTTAACCTCGATGAAGAGTACGGTAACCTGCAACGTTATCAGCAATATTATCTGGCTAACGCCCAGGTTCTGCAGACCGCAAGCACGCTGTTTAATGCGCTGCTGGGAATTCGCTAAGTAAGGGGTGAATGATGCGTATCAGCACGCAAATGATGTATGAACAAAACATGCGCGGCGTCACCAATGCGCAGAGTAAATGGCTGTCTTATGGTGAGCAAATGTCTACCGGGCAGCGTGTGAACCGTCCTTCTGACGATCCGATCGCTGCTTCGCAGGCCGTGGTGATCTCTCAGGCGCAGGCGCAGAACACCCAGTACGCGACGGCGCGTACTTTTGCCGAGCAAAAAGTGTCACTGGAAGAGAGCGTGTTGCAGCAGGTAACAACCGCAGTTCAGGGCGCGCAGTCTACCATTGTTGAGGCTGGTAGCGGTTCGCTCAGCGACGATGACCGCGCGTCACTTGCCAGCAAACTGCAAGGCTATCGTGATCAGTTGTTGAACCTCGCGAACAGCACTGATGGTAACGGGCGCTATATTTTCGGCGGCTATAAAACCGAAACGGCACCGTATGATTCTACCGGTACTTACAGCGGCGGCGCGCAAAACATCACCCAACAGGTTGATGCTTCCCGTAGCATGGTAATTGCCCATACCGGGGATGAGATTTTTAACCACATCACCAGTAACGCTACGCCTGAACCGACGGATCCGGCAACGGGTGCGCCAGGTACCTCGGAAACTAATCTGTTTAAAATGCTGGATACGGCCATCGCCGCCCTGAATACGCCAGTTTCTGGCAATGATACGGCCAAAGCTACCGCGCAGGCTGCGGTTGACAAAACCAGCCGTGGTTTGACGAACTCTTTGAATAACGTGCTGACGGTACGCGCGCAGTTGGGTACGCAGTTGAATGAGCTGGACAGTCTTGATTCGTTGGGTAATGACCGTTCGCTGGGGCTGACACAGCAGAAAAGCGATCTGGTGGATGTGGACTGGAACTCGGTGATTTCGTCTTACACCATGCAACAAGCCGCATTGCAGGCTTCTTACAAAGCATTCTCCGATATGCAGGGAATGTCGTTGTTCCAGGTTAACAAGTAATAGTTTCATTTTGAGCATGTCTTGAAACTGGGACATGTTCCGTATGCCCGCTCTGTTACCGGAGCGGGCCTTTTTTTGCCTTATGCCTTCTGTGTCGCTTGCTGTATGCGACGGGCATCGACCAGGCGAATGACCAACGCGATAAAGCCAGAGAGCGTTGCCAGCACTACCACTCCCTGCCATGAGGCGATGGAATAGAGTTTACTGCCCAGTGCAGACCCCACCGCCATACCGATAAACACGCCTGTAAACAGTAACGCATTCAGGCGGCCACGCGCTTGCGGCTCCAGACCGTACACCAAATTCTGGTGCGCCACGAGGCTGGATTGCAGACCGAGATCGAAACCGACCGCAGAGATCGCAATCAGGACAAGCTGAGCGTGTGACGGCAGCACCGGCAGTAAAAACATCAGGGTAAAGGAGAGTGTCACCAGCCCGGCACCAAGCTGCGTTACTTTTTCAGCGCCGACTTTGTCTGCCAGACCACCAGCCAGCGGCGCGGCCAGCGCACCGGCAGCCCCCGCAATACCGAATGCACCGGCAACGGCGCTGCCCAACTGATATTTTTCCAGCAGCATCACCGCAAGCGTAGACCAGAAAGCGCTAAAAGCGATGGACAAGAAACCCTGGGCGAACGCTGCACGACGCAGTGCCGGATAACGTTGCCACAGGTGTGCCATCGATTTCATCAATGCCGGGTAGCTCAGCGTCGAGTGGGTGGCAAATCGCGGCAGCACGGACCACATCAGCACGCCAATCAGGGCAATACTGACGGCAGCGAGTTGATACATTACCCGCCAGCCAAATGCTGCACCGACGAAGCCGCTAACCGTACGTGAGAGCAGAATGCCGAGCAGTAGGCCGGTCATCACTGTGCCGACCATTTTCCCCTGCTTACCCGCTGGTGCCAGAATGGCTGCCGCCGGGACAATATCCTGTGCCATTGTTGCCGCCATCCCCAGCATCAGGCTGACGAGCAACAGAGAGGGAAGGTTGTTGGTCAAGCTACAGGCCAGTAGCAGAATTGCCAGTGCCACGCTTTTTATCAGGATGAGGCGGCGACGGTCATGGCGATCGCCCAGCGGCAGTAAAAACAAAATCCCCAGCGCATAACCGGCCTGAGTCAGCGTGGGAACTAACCCCATGCCGTTAACGGTCAGATGCAGATCGCTGCCCATTAGCGGCAGCAGCGGTTGTGAATAGTAAATAGACGCAACGCTAAATCCCGCACCCAGCGCCAGCGCTAAAATGACCCAGCCAACAGCATCTGTCGAAAGAGAATGACGGTTCATACTGTGTTTCCCCGATATGTTTTTATGAATTCGTAGACGTGCTACGCAGTGAGGGCATTCTTATCTAATACTCTATGGCACGGTAGCTAGCTGAGTGGTAAAACGGTTATACGTGAAACGTATAGGCAATATAAATATGAAGCGCCAGGAACGTATAGACAGAGTGGATTTGATGCGGACATTTATCCGCATCGTGGAAGCCGGTTCGCTGTCGGCGGCGGCGCGTCAACTGGTGACGACGCAGGCTACGGTCAGCCGCCGTTTGCAATCGCTGGAAACTCTGCTCGGTGTGAAGCTACTGCTGCGCACCACCCATGCGATGAAACTGACCGATGATGGTGAACGCTGCTATCAACATGCAAAACGTGTGGCGGATGCCTGGGTAGCTCTGGAGGATGAACTGAGCCAGTCCGATGATGAACCGGTCGGTATTTTACGTGTGCGTGCGCCGCATGCTTTTGGTCAGGAGCAGTTGCTTGGGCCGCTCACCGAATTTCTGGAGCGACACCCGCAGCTTTCTGTCGAGTGGATGCTGAACGATAAAACGGTCGATTTTCTTAGCGTGAACATCGATTGCGCTATTCGTGTTGGCGCAGAAGTGGATCCGGCAACGGTGTCAGTGTTGTTGGCAGAGGTACCCCGCAGCCTGGTGGCTTCTCCGGCCTTGCTGGCGCGTTTTCCGGCAATTGAGACCCCGCAACAGCTCTCAGCGTTGCCGTGGATAGCGCTGAACACTTTTTATCAGCATGAAATTCATCTGACGCATCAGCAAACCGGTGAAGCGGAGCAGGTGCCAATCTCACCAAGATTGTTTACCGACAGCCTGTACGCTGCGCGGAATACGGCGATTAGTGGTCTTGGGCTGGCGGTTATCTCCAGTTGGGTGGTGGAAGAGGAGATACGCAACGGAAAACTGGTCTCCCTGTTGCCGGAATGGCAGGCGGCACCGCTGCCGGTGCATCTGGTGTATCCGTGGGCGCGGTACTATCCGGCGCGATTACGAAAATTTTTGCAACTGATGCGTGAAGTGATGCCGGGTCTGGGAGGTATGCGCCAGCCCGCGCGGCAGGCATAAAAAGCCGACCCTGAGGTCGGCTTTTTGGCTGTCTGACGATTAGTCAACAGATGGTGGCTTCGTTGCCGGTGCGGTGGCGGTGTGGGTGGCGCTGTGACCGCCCGCAGAGCCTTTACCTTCGAAATTAAAGTCCGGACGTACCCAGTCACTGTGACGCGGCGCTTCCGGCACATAGGCCGGTGCTGGCGCTTTGGTCATCGGCGCAGTGGCTACTTTACGGGCGACGACGTGTACCACCGTCTCTTTAACCGGTTCAACAATCGGTTCTGCAACCGGAACCGGGGCTTGTTCATGAACAGCCGGAGCGGTTTCAACGATTGGCGCTTCCTGCGCTGGTGCGGCTTCTTGCGTAACCTCTTCGGCGACGACACGATCTTCTTCGGCAATCAGTTGTGGCTGTTCATCAACCGGCGCGGCGATAACCTCCGGATGGGTGGTTCCTACCTCAACGGTTTCAGGCTCAGCGACAGGCTGTTGCGGTTCCACTGTTGCGACTGGCTCTGTCACTTCCGTTTCAGCGGCTGGCGCTACAGCTTCTGCTGCGGGTTGTTGCTCAACCAGTTCGGTCTGTTGAGCGCTAACCAGTGCGGCTTCAGCTACCATTGGTGCAACATCCTGCTCAACGGCAACCTTCTCTTCTGCTGCGATCTCTTTCGCCTGCTCTTCCTGAGAGCGCACAACTGGATAGCGAATCCATACCTTACCAGAGGCCATTTCAGGCGAAGCACATGCGACGGTCAGTGGCATGGCTGACTGCAACGGATAACGCTCGTCACGGTAGCGACGACGGCGCTGGCCGCTGACGCGCAGATGACGCGGAGAACGACGAGAACGACGAGGCATTGCATTTTCGCGCGTTTCTGCATTGCTATCCTGATCCGGGCTGGTTTCCACAACGGCCGGCAGCTCGACTTTTGCCACTTCAGTACTCTGAGCAATCGCCTCTTCGACAGCATGCTCAGATTGCGCACCTTCAATGCGAACTTTTTGACTCAGTTGACGCTGTTTACGACGCGGCATCACCTGTACGCTCTCTTCCTGTTCAGTTTCCTGTTCAGGCTGATTGGCACGGTTCAGTTCTTTAACATCCTGCTGTGCCTGGCGTTTGTCATCATTACGGCGACGGTTGCGTTCACGGCGTGGTTGTTGTTCATCACGCTGTTTGGTTTTTTCCGTCTCTTCGACCGCTACTGGTTCACGCACTTCGCGAGTTTCCGCGTTCTGCTGTGATTTCTCGCGGCGATTACGGCGGTTCTCTTCACGACCTTCGCGGTTTTCGCGATTCTCACGACCTTCGCGCGCCTCATTTCCTTCAGCGCGGCCATCACGGCGGTCGTTACGATCACGGCGGTTGTTCTGGCGGGGTTTGCGACGATCCTGCTGGCGATCTTGTTTCGCCGGTTTTTCCTCTTCTTTGGCTTCGACGGTTGCCGGTGCTTCTTCACCCGCAAACAGGCCTTTCAGTGCCGAGAAGAAACGGCTGAACAGTCCAGGTGTGACAGGCCGCTCAGCGGCGGCAGGCTCAGCTTTAGCCGAAGGTGTAACAGCAGGTGCTTGCGGCACAGGAGGAACATCCGGCATGACGAATGTTGCCAGCGCAGGCTGCTCAGGCAGTTTACGCTCGGCATACTCTTCTTCCGATGGCAGCGCCATCGCTTCTTCGTGCAGCTTCGGCAGCAGATAGCTCAGGGTTGGCGTCTCTTCCCCTTTACGCACGCGCAGTACGGAGTAGTGAGGCGTATCCATTTGGTCGTTCGGTACGATCACGCAGCGTACGCCGCCCTGGCGTGCTTCGATAGCGCTAACCGCAGCACGCTTTTCGTTCAGTAGATAAGAGGCAACCTGGACTGGCACAATCGCGTGTACTTCCTGGGTGTTCTCTTTCAGAGCTTCTTCTTCGATCAGGCGCAGAATCGACAGCGCCAGCGATTCGTTATCACGAATGGTACCAGTGCCGCTACAACGTGGGCAGACGTGATGGCTGGATTCGCCCAGTGACGGACTCAGTCGCTGACGAGACATCTCCAGCAAGCCAAAGCGGGAAATATGGCTGATCTGAATACGGGCACGGTCCTGACGTACAGCTTCGCGCAGGCGGTTCTCAACAGCACGCTGATGGCGAACCGGCGTCATATCAATGAAGTCAATAACAATCAGGCCGCCGAGATCGCGCAGGCGCAGCTGGCGGGCGATCTCATCGGCTGCTTCCAGGTTGGTGTTGAAGGCCGTTTCTTCAATATCGCCACCGCGGGTTGCGCGCGCGGAGTTGATATCGATAGCCGTCAGTGCTTCCGTGGAATCGATAACAATAGAACCGCCGGACGGCAGACGCACTTCACGCTGAAAAGCGGATTCAATTTGCGACTCAATCTGATAGTGGCTGAACAGCGGGATTTCACCGGTGTACAGTTTGATTTTGCTGCTGAAATCCGGACGACCCAGCGCGGAAATGTGCTGGCGGGCCAGCTCAAGTACTTTAGGGTTGTCGATGAGGATTTCGCCAATGTCCTGGCGCAGGTAATCACGGAAGGCGCGAACGATAACGTTGCTTTCCTGATGGATCAGGAACGGCGCAGGACGGCTTTCAGCGGCTTTTTGGATAGCTTCCCAGTGTTTCAGACGGAAACTCAGATCCCATTGCAGCGCTTCAGCGGATTTACCCACACCAGCTGTGCGTACAATCAGCCCCATGCCATCCGGCAGTTCGAGGCTGGAGAGGGCTTCCTTTAATTCAGTACGGTCGTCGCCTTCAATGCGACGAGAGATGCCGCCTGCGCGCGGGTTATTTGGCATTAACACCAGATAACTGCCCGCAAGGCTAATAAACGTGGTCAGCGCGGCACCTTTGTTGCCACGCTCTTCTTTATCAATCTGGACGATGACTTCCTGGCCTTCACGCAACACGTCTTTGATATTCGGACGACCATGAGCGTTGTAATTGGCAGGGAAGTATTCGCGCGCGATTTCTTTGAGAGGGAGAAAACCGTGTCGTTCAGCACCGTAATCAACGAAGGCGGCTTCAAGACTCGGCTCAATGCGGGTGATTTTACCTTTATAGATGTTCGCTTTTTTCTGCTCGTGCCCCGGACTTTCAATATCCAGATCATACAGGCGCTGCCCATCCACAAGGGCGACACGCAACTCTTCTTGCTGAGTTGCGTTGATTAACATTCTTTTCATCGTAACTTACTCATTATTCTTACATTGACGACTAAGCTGCGGGCAAGATAACGCCTTTCCGGGGAGAACCGATGGCCTCGAGACTATTCACGTCGCCAACCTCACGGTTGTCGCTCGCTTAAGAGGCGCAGTGTGTCGGTTGCCTGTATTTTCTGTGGAAAACACAGCGCAATTATCAGGGGAACAGCCTGGGAAAAACTCTCCAGGGAAGATTCCATCTACCGGTAAGGACTGCAACCCGCAGCCCGCTAACTGCCTGAAAGTTCAATACGTCTTACGCCATTGCTGCGTGTATGATCGGACAGGCAAAACTGGTCATTCCGCTTATTTTGCTTGTTTCAACAAGATTCAACACGGAAAACCGCAACATTATTCCCTGCGAGCCTTCTTATAGCAAGCTGACTTTTACCATTTATCACCCGGTTACTCACAGTTTTTTCACCTCTGTACGGAGATTGGTTTAATAACCACCGCATCAGAAGAATCTTACGTCAGTAGTAAGGTGCAAATGTAAATATAAGCATAGAAAAATGAGTGGCGCTAATCATCATGGCTATTTAGAATCGCCTCCCATGAAAACTGAGACACCATCCGTAAAATTTGTTGCTATTTCCGCTGACGAAGCGGGGCAACGCATCGACAACTTTTTACGCACTCAATTAAAAGGGGTGCCGAAAAGCATGATCTACCGCATTCTGCGTAAAGGCGAAGTGCGGGTGAATAAAAAACGCATCAAACCGGAATATAAACTGGAAGCCGGTGACGAAGTACGCATCCCGCCGGTGCGCGTTGCTGAACGCGAAGAAGAGTCCGTTTCACCACATTTGCAGAAAGTAGCGGCATTAAGCGACGTTATTTTGTACGAAGACGATCATATTCTCGTCCTCAACAAACCGTCCGGGACAGCGGTACATGGCGGCAGCGGCCTGAGTTTTGGCGTAATTGAAGGTCTGCGCGCGCTGCGTCCGGAAGCCCGGTTTCTCGAACTCGTTCATCGCCTTGATCGTGATACTTCCGGCGTTCTGTTGGTGGCCAAAAAACGTTCGGCGCTGCGTTCTCTTCATGAGCAACTGCGCGGCAAAGAGATGCAGAAAGATTATCTCGCGCTGGTTCGCGGACAGTGGCAGTCACATGTCAAAGTGGTGCAGGCACCGTTGCTGAAAAATATTCTGCAAAGTGGTGAACGCATTGTGCGCGTCAACAGCGAAGGCAAACCATCGGAAACACGGTTTAAAGTGGAAGAGCGTTACGAGTTTGCGACGCTGGTGCGTTGTAGCCCGGTAACCGGTCGTACGCACCAGATCCGCGTACATACGCAGCATGCGGGTCATCCGATTGCTTTTGACGATCGGTATGGCGATCGTGAGTTTGACAAGCAACTGGCAGCGACCGGTTTGTCACGTCTGTTTCTGCATGCGGCGGCACTGAAATTTACCCATCCAAATAGCGGTGAGACGTTGCGTATTGAAGCACCGCTCGATGATGAACTGAAACACTGTTTGCAGGTGCTACGTAGCGCCAAATAAGCGTTTCCCCCGGTGTGCGGGGGAAAGCAACAATTTATGGTTTTAGCTACTTATCCAGCCAGAGAACGCCCAGTATTGAAATAGTCACAGGCCAGTGCTTGCTGCAACTCATAGACTATTGGTTCGCTATCGCTAAAGCATTAACTTAACAAGGGGTTACACTGTTCACGGCGGAGCATTTGACACAGCGCGATCAGCGGCAAACCAACCAGTGTGTTGGGATCGCGGCCTTCAAGACGCTCAAACAGCGCAATGCCTAAACCTTCGCTTTTGAAGCTACCGGCGCAGTTTAGCGGATGCTCTTTACGGATATAGTCATCGATTTCCTGCTCGCTCAAATGACGAAAATGGACGTCAAAAGGCTCACATTCAGTCTGCAAATGACCGGTGGCCGAGTTATATAGCGCAAGGCCAGTATAAAAGGTGACAATATTTCCGCGAGCTTTCATCAGTTGCTGGCGGGCATTTTCTTCCGTATGCGGCTTGCCGGTTATTTCACCGTCCAGTACGCACACTTGATCGGAACCAATAATCAGATGTTGAGGATATTTGTCCGCCAGCGATTGTGCCTTTTCCTGCGCCAGACGCAGCACCAGATGACGTGGTGCTTCATCTGTGTGTGGGGTTTCATCAGCCTGTGGCGCGGCGCATTCAAACGCTAAGCCAAGCTTTTCCAAAAGTGCGCGGCGATATGGAGAGGTTGATGCGAGAATAATTTGCGACATATTTTTTTCACCAAATATGGCTTAACAATGAGAGGCATTTTAAACTGTAGGCCGCAATGTGTGCGAATTATTGGCGAAAGGCAACCGTAGGCTGCCTTTTTCTTTGACTATATGACGTTACAAAGTTAATATGCGCGCCCTATGCAAAAGGTAAAATTACCCCTGACTCTTGATCCGGTTCGTACGGCTCAAAAACGCCTCGATTACGAGGGTATCTATACCCCCGAACAGGTTGAGCGCGTCGCCGAATCTGTAGTCAGCGTAGACAGTGATGTGGAGTGCTCCATGTCGTTCGCTATCGATAACCAGCGTCTGGCGGTTCTGACCGGCGATGCAAAGGTAACGGTATCGCTCGAATGCCAGCGCTGCGGGAAACCGTTCACCCATCAGGTCTACACAACGTATTGTTTTAGTCCTGTGCGTTCAGACGAACAGGCTGAAGCACTGCCGGAAGCGTATGAGCCGATTGAGGTTAACGAATTCGGCGAAATCGATCTGCTGGCGCTGGTTGAGGATGAAATCATTCTCTCCTTGCCTGTAGTTCCGGTGCATGATTCTGAACACTGTGAAGTGTCCGAGGCGGACATGGTCTTTGGAGAATTGCCTGATGAAGCGCAAAAACCAAACCCATTTGCCGTATTAGCCAGCTTAAAGCGTAAGTAATTGAGGAGTAAGGTCCATGGCCGTACAACAGAATAAACCAACCCGTTCCAAACGTGGCATGCGTCGTTCCCATGACGCGCTGACCGCAGTCACCAGCCTGTCTGTAGACAAAACTTCTGGTGAAACCCACCTGCGTCACCACATCACCGCCGACGGTTTCTACCGCGGTCGCAAGGTTATCACTAAGTAATCACGCGCAAGCGTGATTAAGCTTAGTGAGGCTTTCCCCGCGAAAGCGGGGATAGACCGAACCAGGCTGCGACGATACCTTGACACGTCTAACCCTGGCGTTAGATGTCATGGGGGGCGATTTTGGCCCTTCCGTGACAGTGCCTGCAGCTTTGCAGGCACTGAATTCTAATTCACAGCTCAACCTTCTTTTAGTCGGCGATCCCGACGCTATCACGCCATTACTTGCCAAAGCTGATTTCGAGCAACGCTCACGTTTGCTTATCATTCCTGCACAATCAGTTATTGCTAGTGATGCCCGGCCCGCACAAGCGATCCGCGCCAGTCGCGGTAGCTCGATGCGTATGGCGCTGGAATTAGTGAAAGAAGGACGTGCTCAGGCTTGCGTCAGCGCAGGCAATACTGGCGCGTTGATGGGGCTGGCGAAAATGTTGCTCAAACCGATTGAGGGGATTGAGCGCCCGGCGCTGGTGACGGTGTTGCCCCATCAGCAGAAGGGCAAAACTGTCGTGCTGGATCTCGGCGCGAATGTGGATTGTGACAGTAGGATGCTGGCGCAGTTTGCGATCATGGGGTCGGTGATGGCCGAGGAGATCCTGGGTATCGCTAACCCGCGCGTGGCGCTGCTGAACATTGGTGAAGAAGAAACCAAAGGTCATGACAATATCCGTGATGCAGCGGCTCTGTTACGATCGGTTCCCTCAATGAACTACATTGGTTATCTGGAGGCGAATGAACTTCTGACTGGAAAAACGGATGTGTTAGTTTGTGACGGTTTTACTGGAAACGTCACATTAAAAACCATGGAGGGGGTTGTCAGGATGTTTCTTTCGCTGCTGAAATCACAGAGCGAAGGGCAAAAAAGGTCGTGGTGGCTGATTTTATTAAAACGTTGGTTACAAAAAAGCCTGAGCAGGCGATTCAGTCACCTCAACCCCGACCAGTATAATGGCGCCTGTCTGTTAGGATTGCGCGGCACGGTGATTAAAAGTCACGGAGCAGCGAATCAGCGAGCTTTTACCGTCGCGATTGAACAGGCAGTGCAGGCGGTGCAGCGGCAGATTCCACAGCGAATTGCCGCTCGCCTGGAATCTGTGTATGCGCTTTCGGCATCATCCGCCCAGGGCGACGATAACCGGAATGTGTGTATATTACCTAAGAGTGACTGAGCGTACATGTATACGAAGATTATTGGTACCGGCAGTTATCTGCCTGAGCAGGTTCGAACAAACGCCGATTTGGAAAAAATGGTGGAAACCTCTGACGAGTGGATTGTCAGTCGTACAGGGATCCGTGAGCGCCGTATTGCTTCGGCAAACGAAACTGTCTCAACCATGGGCTATGAAGCCGCTAAACGCGCGCTGGAAATGGCCGGCATCGATAACGATCAAATTGGCCTGATTATTGTTGCGACGACTTCTGCAACGCACGCTTTTCCGAGCGCGGCGTGCCAGATCCAGAATATGCTGGAAATCAAAGGTTGTCCTGCTTTCGACATCGCCGCAGCCTGCGCAGGGTTTACCTACGCGTTGAGCATCGCCGATCAATATGTTAAATCCGGCGCGGTAAAACATGCGCTGGTGATTGGATCTGACGTGCTGGCACGCACATTAGATCCAAACGATCGCGGTACAATTATTCTGTTCGGCGATGGTGCTGGTGCGGTGGTATTGGGTGCTTCAGAAGAGCCGGGTATTATTTCAACCCACATGCACGCTGACGGTAGCTATGGCGAGCTGCTGACGCTGCCGAACCTCGACCGCGTGAACCCGGAAAGCCCGACTTATTTAACGATGGCGGGCAACGAAGTGTTCAAAGTCGCGGTGACGGAACTGGCGCGTATTGTTGATGAAACATTAGCCGCTAATAATCTTGAACGAAGCGCACTGGATTGGCTGGTGCCGCATCAGGCAAACCTGCGTATCATCAGCGCCACGGCGAAAAAGCTTGGTATGGCGATGGATAACGTTGTACTTACGCTTGATCGTCATGGCAACACCTCTGCGGCTTCTGTTCCCAGCGCACTGGATGAGGCGGTACGCGACGGGCGTATCAAACCTGGCCAGCTGATTCTGCTTGAAGCGTTCGGCGGCGGGTTTACCTGGGGTTCCGCGCTGATTCGTTTCTAAGTATAAGGATAAGAAGATGACGCAATTTGCTTTTGTTTTTCCGGGGCAAGGTTCCCAGACCGTCGGCATGCTGGCGGATATGGCGACAGCTTACCCGGTCATTGAAGAAACGTTTGCCGAAGCCTCTGCGGCTTTGGGTTATGATCTCTGGGCGCTGGTGCAACAAGGCCCGGCAGAAGAGCTTAATAAAACATGGCAGACCCAGCCTGCGCTTCTGAGCGCATCTGTCGCGTTGTGGCGCGTGTGGCAGCAGCAGGGTGGCAAAACGCCGGTACTGATGGCTGGCCATAGCCTTGGCGAGTATTCTGCGCTGGTATGCGCCGGTGTGATTGCATTTGCCGATGCTGTACGGCTGGTTGAGCTGCGCGGCAAATTCATGCAGGAAGCCGTACCGGAAGGTACTGGCGCGATGTCAGCTATCATCGGCCTTGATGATGAATCTATCGCAAAAGCGTGTGAAACCGCGGCTGGAGGTCAGATTGTTTCTCCGGTGAACTATAATTCCCCGGGTCAGGTAGTGATCGCAGGCCATAAAGAGGCCGTTGAACGTGCTGGTGCAGCTTGCAAAGCCGCTGGCGCTAAACGCGCGTTACCGCTGCCTGTCAGCGTGCCGTCTCACTGCGCACTGATGAAACCGGCTGCTGAAAAACTGGCCGTTGAGCTGAATGCTATTACATTTAGTGCTCCGCAGATCCCGGTTATTAACAACGTGGATGTGAAGTGCGAAACGTCGCCGGAAGCTATTCGCAGTGCACTGGTGCGTCAGTTGTACAGCCCGGTGCAGTGGACGAAAAGCGTTGAGTTTATGGCATCGCAGGGCGTTGAACACCTGTATGAGGTCGGCCCGGGTAAAGTTCTCACCGGCCTGACAAAACGTATTGTTGACACACTGACGGCATCGGCTATCAATGAGCCAGCTGCAATGTCCGAAGCACTCGCGCAATAAAAAGAGGATGACCATGAGTTTTGAAGGAAAAGTCGCGCTGGTTACCGGCGCAAGCCGTGGAATTGGTCGTGCCATTGCTGAAACGTTAGCCGCTCGCGGCGCAAAAGTTATTGGTACCGCAACGAGTGAAAATGGCGCGCAGGCTATCAGTGACTATTTAGGTGCGAAGGGTAAAGGTCTGCTGCTGAACGTGACCGATGCCGCATCTATTGAATCGGTTCTGGAGAACATTCGCGCTGAGTTTGGCGAAGTTGATATTCTGGTTAATAATGCCGGGATCACTCGTGATAACTTGCTGATGCGCATGAAAGATGATGAGTGGAACGATATTCTCGACACTAACCTTTCATCTGTTTTCCGTCTGTCAAAAGCGGTAATGCGGGCTATGATGAAAAAGCGTCATGGGCGTATTATCACTATCGGTTCTGTGGTTGGTACCATGGGAAATGCTGGTCAGGCCAACTACGCTGCGGCGAAAGCGGGTCTTATCGGTTTCAGTAAATCGCTGGCGCGTGAAGTTGCGTCCCGCGGTATTACGGTGAACGTTGTTGCTCCGGGCTTTATTGAAACGGACATGACGCGTGCGCTCTCTGACGATCAGCGTGCGGGTATCCTGGCGCAAGTTCCTGCGGGTCGCCTTGGCGGTGCTCAGGAAATAGCCAGTGCGGTTGCATTTTTAGCCTCTGACGAGGCGGGTTACATCACAGGTGAAACCCTGCACGTCAATGGCGGAATGTATATGGTCTAACCACGATTAAAATTATTTGCGTTATGAGGGGGAAAGGCCTCAAAATAGCGTAAAATCGTGGTAAGAACTGCCGGGATTTAGTTGCAAATTTTTCAACATTTTATACACTACGAAAACCATCGCGAAAGCGAGTTTTGATAGGAAATTTAAGAGTATGAGCACTATCGAAGAACGCGTTAAGAAAATTATCGGCGAACAGCTGGGCGTTAAGCAGGAAGAAGTTACCAATAATGCTTCCTTCGTTGAGGACCTGGGCGCTGATTCTCTTGACACCGTTGAGCTGGTAATGGCTCTGGAAGAAGAGTTTGATACTGAGATTCCGGACGAAGAAGCTGAGAAAATCACCACCGTTCAGGCTGCCATTGATTACATCAACGGTCACCAGGCGTAAGTGAACATCTCCAGGCGGTCACTCGACCGCCTGAGTTTTATCTAGTGTTATCCCTCGAATCTCTTTTTTTATCCCTCCCTGGAGGATGAACGTGTCTAAGCGTCGTGTAGTTGTGACCGGACTTGGCATGTTGTCTCCTGTCGGCAATACCGTAGAGTCTAACTGGAAAGCTCTCCTTGCCGGTCAGAGTGGCATCAGCCTGATCGACCATTTCGATACTAGCGCCTATGCAACCAAATTTGCTGGCTTAGTAAAGGATTTTAACTGTGAAGACATTATTTCGCGCAAAGAACAGCGCAAGATGGATGACTTCATTCAATATGGAATTGTGGCTGGCGTTCAGGCCATGCACGACTCCGGCCTGGTTATCACGGAAGAAAATGCTTCCCGTGTTGGTGCCGCGATCGGTTCAGGTATCGGCGGTCTGGGTCTGATTGAAGAGAACCACAGTGCCCTCATTAAGGGCGGTCCGCGTAAAATCAGTCCGTTTTTCGTACCGTCTACGATTGTTAACATGGTGGCTGGTCACCTGACTATCATGTTTGGCCTGCAAGGCCCAAGCATTTCAATTGCAACGGCCTGTACTTCAGGTGTGCATAACATCGGCCATGCTGCGCGTATTATTGCTTATGGCGATGCCGATGCGATGCTGGCTGGTGGTGCAGAAAAAGGCAGTACCCCGCTGGGCGTTGGTGGTTTTGGTGCAGCGCGTGCGCTGTCTAACCGCAACGATAATCCGCAGGCTGCAAGCCGTCCGTGGGATAAAGAGCGTGACGGTTTTGTCCTCGGCGATGGCGCTGGCATCATCATGCTGGAAGAGTATGAGCACGCGAAAAAACGTGGTGCGAAAATCTATGCTGAAATCGTCGGCTTTGGTATGAGCAGCGATGCTTATCATATGACGTCACCGCCGGAAAACGGCGCTGGTGCGGCCAAAGCAATAGTGAACGCGCTGCGTGATGCGGGCATTGAACCGGGCCAGATTGGCTACGTCAACGCACACGGTACCTCTACGCCGGCAGGCGATATTGCTGAAGTTCAGGCGGTGAAAGCTGCGTTTGGCGATGCCGCACGTAGCGTCATGGTGAGCTCAACCAAATCCATGACTGGCCACCTGTTAGGTGCGGCTGGTGCAGTAGAGTCCATCTACTCCATCCTTGCACTGCGCGATCAGGCGGTACCGCCGACCATCAACCTGGATAACCCGGATGAAGGTTGCGATCTGGACTTCGTACCGCACGAAGCGCGCCAGGTCAGCGGTATGGAGTATACCCTGTGTAACTCCTTCGGCTTTGGTGGCACCAACGGCTCGCTGATCTTCAAAAAAGTCTGACCGTCTTCGCTGTTTTAAAGGCCCGCTTGTCGGGCCTTTTCTATTCAGCTTTCTCCCCTTGTTCTCTGCTTTCCATCCTGCCAAACTGTCCGGCTACACGCTTAAGGAGCCTCTATGTTCTTGATTAATGGTACAGAGCAACGACAGCTTGCGGCCAGTGACCGAGCTATACAGTTTGGTGATGGCTGCTTTACTACTGCGCGTATCATTGCCGGGAAAATCCAGTTTGCGTCCGCACATGTGCAGCGTTTGCGTCTGGCATGTGAACGGCTATTTATTCCTTTTCATGACTGGGATCTGCTGGCGCAGGAGATGGCATCGCTGGTGCAAGAAAAAGCTGACGGCGTAGTTAAAGTGATCCTCAGCCGCGGTGGCGGAGGTCGTGGCTACAGCGCGGCGAACTGCGATTCACCGACACGTATTCTTTCTGTTTCAGCCCGGCCCGCACACTACGCGCGCTGGCAGCGGGAAGGCGTTACATTGACGCTGAGCGATATATGCCTCGGGCGTAATCCGATGCTCGCGGGGATCAAACATCTTAACCGTCTGGAGCAAGTGTTAATCCGCGCTCGGCTGGAGCAGACCGATGCTGATGAAGCGTTGGTGCTGGACAGCGACGGCTGGATCACCGAATGCTGTGCGGCTAATATTTTCTGGCGGCAAGGGCGGGAAGTTTTCACGCCGCGTCTCGACTATGCCGGAGTGGATGGCATCATGAGGCAATATTGTATGCGACAACTTGCATCTTCCGGTTTTCGCGTTGTCGAAGTGAATGCCCGCCAGCAAGAACTGGCGCAGGCTGAGGAAGTGGTTATTTGTAATGCGTTGATGCCGGTTGTCCCCGTTCGCCAATGGGGAGAACTGCGCTGGTCAGCGCGAGAGTTGTACCAATTTTTAGCCCCACTGTGTGAGCAGATAAATCAGTCATGAAGAAAATGTTACGCGTTGTTCTCCTTCTGCTGGCGGTATTAGTGATTGCAGCAGGAGCCGGAGTCTGGAAGGTTCGTCAACTGGCGGATTCCACGATCCTCACCAAAGATGAAATCATTTTTACCCTGCCAGCCGGAACCGGCCGGGTGGCGCTAGGGGAATTGCTATATCAGGAAAAAGTCATCAATCGCCCGCGTGTTTTCCAGTGGTTATTACGCATGGAGCCTGATTTGTCACACTTCAAGGCGGGAACCTACCGTTTTATGGCGGGGATGACCGTGCGCGAAATGCTGAAATTACTGGCTAGCGGCAAAGAGGCGCAATTTCCGCTACGTCTGGTGGAGGGGATGCGTCTGAGCGATTATCTGAAACAGCTACGTGATGCACCATACCTGAAGCACACGCTGAAAGATGATGATTATGCTACTGTCGCACAGGCGCTGAAGCTGGAGCATGAAAACTGGGTGGAAGGCTGGTTCTGGCCGGATACATGGATGTATACCGCAAACACGACGGATGTTGCGCTGCTCAAGCGCGCGCACCAGAAAATGGCGCGAGCCGTTGAACAGGTCTGGGAAGGGCGCATGGATGGCCTGCCGTACAAGGATCAGAACCAGTTAGTGACCATGGCGTCCATCATTGAAAAAGAGACGGCTGTGGCCAGCGAACGCGATCAGGTTGCCTCGGTCTTTATTAACCGCTTACGCGTCGGGATGCGCTTGCAAACCGATCCGACGGTGATCTACGGGATGGGCGTGCGTTATAATGGCACACTGTCGCGCGCCGATCTGGAAACTCCGACGGATTACAACACCTATGTGATTAGCGGCCTGCCGCCAGGACCGATTGCCACGCCAGGTGAAGCCTCGTTGAAAGCGGCAGCACATCCGGCGAAGACACCGTACCTCTATTTTGTGGCCGACGGGAAGGGCGGACACATATTTAATACCAACCTCGCCAACCATAACCGGTCAGTGCAGGACTATTTGAAAGTGCTTAAGGAAAAAAATGGGCAGTAAATACATCGTTATTGAAGGGCTGGAAGGCGCCGGTAAAACTACGGCACGTGATGTCGTCGTAGAAACGCTGAAAGAGCTTGGCGTCAGCGAGATGATATTTACGCGCGAACCGGGTGGTACGCTGCTGGCGGAGAAACTGCGCAGTCTGGTGCTGGATATCCGCTCCGTTGGTGACGAAGTGATTTCTGATAAAGCCGAAGTTCTGATGTTTTATGCCGCGCGTGTTCAATTGGTGGAAACGGTGATTAAACCAGCGTTGGCGCGCGGTTGCTGGGTTATTGGCGATCGGCACGATCTTTCCACTCAGGCCTATCAGGGAGGCGGTCGTGGTATCGATCAAGGCATGTTGGCGACGTTGCGCGATGCTGTGCTGGGTGATTTTCGTCCGGATTTAACCCTGTATCTTGATGTCACTCCTGAAGTTGGCCTGAAGCGCGCGCGCGCGCGCGGCGAGCTGGACCGCATTGAGCAGGAGTCGCTGGATTTCTTCAATCGCACCCGTGCGCGTTATCTTGAACTGGCTGCGCAGGATGCCTCTATTCGCACGGTAGATGCCACGCAACCGCTGGAGGACGTGGTGCGCGACATCCGTCAGACCGTTACCGCATGGGTGCAGGAGCAGGGCGCATGAAATGGTATCCGTGGCTGCGACCGGACTTTGAACAACTGGTCGCCAGTTATCAAAGCGGACGCGGGCACCACGCGTTACTTGTACACGCGCTGCCGGGTATGGGAGAGGACGCGCTGATCTATGCGCTCAGCCGTTTTCTGCTGTGTCAAACACCGGAAGGGCACAAAAGCTGCGGCCACTGTCGCGGCTGTCAGTTGATGCAAGCGGGAACCCACCCGGATTACTACGTGCTGGCACCGGAAAAAGGCAAAACGACGTTGGGCATTGATGCGGTGCGTGAAGTAAGTGAAAAACTCTATGAGCATGCACGTCTTGGCGGGGCGAAAGTGGTCTGGATTCAGGACGCGGCGTTGTTAACCGATGCTGCCGCCAATGCATTACTGAAAACGCTGGAAGAGCCACCGGCTCAGACGTGGTTCTTCCTTGCCTGCCGTGAACCCGCGAGATTACTGGCGACATTACGCAGTCGCTGCCGCTTGCATCACCTCGCACCACCAGCGGAAAGTTATGCCGGCGCGTGGCTTAGCCGGGAAGCGACGGTGTCACAAGATGCTATCCTTAGCGCGCTGCGTCTGTGTGCAGGGTCGCCAGGCGCGGCCGAAGCGCTGTTGCAGGAAGAGCACTGGGCGCAGCGCCAGGTACTCTGTCAGGCAATTGAAAACGCGCTGAATAGCGGTGACTGGTTCGCCATGCTGTCGGTGCTTAACCATGATCGGGTGGTGGAACGTTTGCAATGGGCCTGTGCACTGTTCCTCGATGCTCTAAAAGTACAGCAGGGAGCGACGTTGCTGACCAACGTTGATATGCCTGTGCTGGTACACAACCTTGCCCGTCAGTTACGCAGTGAGACATTGCATGCTCTGCTGCATGACGTATTTATTTGCCGTGAACAGTTGCTGAATGTCGTGGGAGTAAACCGCGAGCTGCTGCTCACCGATCTTTTGTTAACACTGGAACGGTACCTGCAACCAGGCGCCAGGCTTCCTGTATCCCACCTTTAAGAGAGACATTATGTTCTTAGTCGACTCGCACTGCCATCTTGATGGCCTGGATTACATATCTTTGCATAAAGATGTTGATGACGTACTGGCAAAAGCCGCCGCGCGCGATGTTAAATTTTGCCTGGCCGTCGCCACCACGCTGCCCGGATATCGCAGCATGCGCGAGCTGGTGGGCGAACGCAGTAATGTGGTGTTCTCCTGCGGCGTACATCCGCTGAATCAGGACGAAGAGTATGACGTGGAGGCTCTGCGTCAGTTCGCTGCGGAAGAGGGCGTGGTGGCAATGGGTGAGACCGGGCTGGACTATTTCTATACACCGGAAACCAAAACGCGTCAGCAAATCTCGTTCCGCAACCATATCCGCATCGGGCGAGAACTGAATAAACCGGTTATCGTGCATACACGCGATGCCCGCGCCGACACGCTGGCAATTTTGCAGGAAGAGCAGGTTCAGGATTGCGGCGGCGTACTACACTGCTTTACTGAGGATCGTGAAACGGCAGGTAAGCTGCTGGATATGGGATTTTATATCTCTTTCTCCGGCATTGTTACTTTTCGTAATGCGGAACAACTACGCAATGCGGCACGTTATGTACCGCTGGATCGGTTGCTGGTCGAGACCGATTCTCCGTATCTTGCGCCCGTACCGCATCGCGGTAAAGAAAACCAGCCTGCAATGACACGCGATGTGGCAGAGTATATGGCGGTTCTGAAAGGGGTCCCTGTTGAGGAGCTCGCACAGCAGACCACGCAAAACTTTGCCCACCTGTTCCATATCGATCCCGCCAGATTGCAAGCTGTCTGAAATGTCAGCTTATTTTAGTACTCGTAATTAATAAACGATCAGAGTAAAGTTCACCGCCATAAAAAAGGCGGTGATGGTCATTTTTCATACTACGGTCATCGCCTTTTGTAAATCTGTGTGAGTTTTAAAACGACCGCTAGCTGAAACGTGATAGCCGTCAAACAAAGCCGAAATGATTTATTTTACTCTGTGTAATAAATAAAGGGCGCTTAGATGCCCTTCCCAAGGCGCGGCTCTCCCCCCGTGCCAACGCGTGAAAGCGCAACAAAAAGCACTAATACTCAGGAGCACTCTCAATTATGTTTAAGAATGCATTTGCTAACCTGCAGAAGGTCGGTAAATCGCTGATGCTGCCAGTATCCGTACTGCCTATCGCAGGTATCCTGCTGGGTGTCGGTTCTGCAAACTTCAGCTGGCTGCCAGCAGTGGTTTCTCATGTTATGGCCGAAGCGGGCGGTTCCGTTTTTGCTAACATGCCGTTGATTTTCGCTATCGGTGTTGCGCTTGGCTTCACCAATAATGATGGCGTTTCTGCTCTGGCTTCGGTTGTTGCTTACGGCATCATGGTGAAAACCATGGCTGTGGTTGCACCTCTGGTTCTGCATTTACCTGCTGAAGAGATCGCTGCAAAACATCTGGCGGATACCGGTGTGCTCGGCGGGATCATCTCTGGTGCGATTGCCGCATACATGTTTAACCGCTTCTACCGTATTAAGCTGCCTGAGTATCTGGGCTTCTTCGCGGGGAAACGCTTTGTACCGATTATTTCTGGCCTTGCAGCGATTTTCACCGGCGTGATCCTCTCTTTCATTTGGCCACCGATTGGTTCCGCGATCCAGACATTCTCTCAATGGGCTGCCTACCAGAACCCGGTTGTTGCATTCGGTATCTACGGTTTCGTTGAGCGCTGCCTGGTACCGTTCGGTCTGCACCACATCTGGAACGTACCTTTCCAGATGCAGATTGGTGAATTCACCAACGGCGCTGGCCAGGTATTCCACGGCGATATTCCGCGTTACATGGCAGGCGACCCGACTGCGGGCAAACTGTCTGGCGGCTTCCTGTTCAAAATGTACGGTCTGCCGGCTGCCGCTATCGCTATCTGGCACTCTGCTAAACCGGAAAACCGCGCGAAAGTGGGCGGTATCATGATCTCCGCAGCGCTGACCTCGTTCCTGACCGGTATTACCGAGCCGATCGAGTTCTCCTTCATGTTTGTTGCGCCGATCCTGTACGTTATCCACGCTATTCTGGCAGGTCTGGCATTCCCGATCTGTATCCTGCTGGGTATGCGTGATGGTACGTCGTTCTCTCACGGTCTGATCGACTTCATCGTACTGAGCGGTAACAGCAGCAAACTGTGGCTGTTCCCGATCGTTGGTGCTTGCTATGCCGTGGTTTACTACACCATATTCCGCGTGCTGATTAAAGCGCTTGACCTGAAAACGCCGGGCCGTGAAGACGTGACCGAAGACACTAAGGCTGGAGTAAGCAGTGAGATGGCTCCGGCTCTGGTTGCAGCGTTTGGCGGTAAAGAAAACATCACCAACCTGGATGCGTGCATCACGCGTCTGCGTGTCAGCGTAGCTGACGTAGCGAAAGTGGATCAGGCTGGCCTGAAGAAACTGGGCGCTGCAGGTGTGGTCGTCGCTGGTTCCGGCGTTCAGGCAATTTTCGGTACCAAATCCGATAACCTGAAAACCGAAATGGATGACTATATCCGCGCTAACTAAGCCGTAGTCTGGGGAGACTGAGGGAGCCTGATGGCTCCCTTTTTTATGCGTGCAGGTTATGCACTACAGCCTGGGGGAAAGCCCCCTGTCCAGCCTGATGGTGGCGAAGGACTAGTGAAGCGCAAGGGCGTCGTCGTGAGGCGGGGTCTGAAGGAAGCGTGGAGCAAAACCATGACCTGACGAACAGAAATCCGATACGAGGCCTACCCGGCAGGCGGAGCAAGCCATTGATTGCAAAGGCCATAACCATCAAGAGCCGGGGTGGTAGATTGGGCAGGTGTGTGGTGAAAGCGGCTGAGCTTACCCCGGGAGGCCTGTCCGGCGTTCTGCATTCAGAACTGAGCGCACCGTAAGGTGCGCTGACCGGCGGACAGGAGTCAGCAGAGGGCATAGTAGGACAG
>NZ_FMBC01000128.1 GCF_900094795.1 Kosakonia oryziphila | reverse complement strand
GCAGCTTTACGTTCTGGTGAAATTCGTTTCACGATCTGTTCCCATCCTGTCATTAGTATTTTCGATGGGGGTGACAACTATCCTGACAGAGGGGGGAGGTACCAGACTCAGGCTGTGCCTGCCAGCCACAGCGATTAAAAGTTTCATCACCCCAGCTACGTTCCCCGTCAGACGCGCTGTCAGCGGATTTATCTGTCGTCCGCTGTCTTCAAAAGCGACATCGAGGTTGCCCCGTGAGAGATAAATGCCGTTCCACATTACGTGGGTAGGATCGCATTGCTCACTGGGTGATATGCCACCTGTTATCTATGCGCGGCAAAAACTGGCCGGAGATCCTCATTGGCGGTGGTACTAAAAACCGGAGGGACTACAATCCTATCTTCTACGTTGTAATAGCGGTAGTTTCCGGTATAGCAACGTACTTTCTGGCCCGTGACAGCCGCAAGGTCCGGCTCCTCAGTGCAATACTCGTTGGTGCGACCTGGCCCATCAGCTTTCCTGTCGCGTTACTGTTTTCACTCTTTTGATCGAGGTCTCTCACTTGTATCGAGATGCTGTATATAATTGGAACATCCCTGTTGTAGTGGTTTAAACCACAGTTCCACATTTTAACTTTCATATTCTTTACACCATATCAGGAATTTGGAATTCATATAGTTAAGACTAAGGGAATACCTTTCATGCCATTCTTAAAGAGTTATGCATATGCCCCTTTAATTCTATTGCTTCATGGTGTTGCAGCATCGGCGTCACCAGATTTTTCATATAAGGCGGCGTTACCAGATTCTTCATATGATTTTGATAAAAAAGACTATTTCTCATCGCCAGAGGTGAAATCAGCATTAACCAAGGAGAAAAGTGAGTCTAAAACTGATAAAAATCCATATTGTCTTACCCCTAGCGATCCGGGATGTAGCAATATGTGGTATAAGGAAAAAGTAAAGGAGAATGACGAGCGGATACAACGTTACCAGCAAAATAAGTTCTATAATTCGCATGAATGATTGATCAAAAGTGATCGGTAATCCCCACCATTTTTAACCGGGCAGATGAGTAGAATCGGATAAGCGCTGAATATGCTGCATTGGTGTGAAGCCATTCAGTGCCATATTCGGTCGTTCATGATTATAGAACCATTGCCATTGTG
>NZ_FMBC01000011.1 GCF_900094795.1 Kosakonia oryziphila | reverse complement strand
ATCTCGTCAGAAAGCGTGGTCTGATGCTTCTTAACCAGCTGCGGCTCAAAGGTGCCGTTACGATCGCGCGGAGTTGCCAGTTCGAAGCTGCCGGTCGGCGCTTTGATGGTCTTCTTACCGGAACCATTTTTACGGTTGGCTTCCACATCCTGAGCCAGATGTGAATCAAGCTCAGCAGCAAGAGCGGCTTCAGTTAACTGTTTGATTAATGGCGTTAAGATACCATCCTTTCCGGTTAATGCCTGACCGGACTGGAGAGCCTTAAGTGCTTTGTCAAAATCGAAGGGCTGGGACATGTGTCATTCCTTTTTGATTGTATATTACTGGAATGACACAGAATTTCTAACACTCCCAAGGTGAGAGCATCCGGTTAAATGAGTAGCGGCCTCACACCAATGCTCGCAGCTCATCCTTCATATATGATGAAAAGTACTCAGGATGTTTAATAACTACACGCCCACCCGACCCAATTCGTTCAGCCCATCCAGCTAATGTTTTAGTAAACCCGGGATTCCAGCCTTCTTGAGTGCCTCGGGCGTAAACATCAGCCGCACTAGCCGGAGCGCCTAACTCGTTAAGATACTTGAAAATACCCTTAGCCGTGCTTTCATCCATCGGGTGTGGTGCTGAAGATGATGTGTTCATCCCATTAATAAAATCCAGTGCTTTATCAATTACCGCTGACATATTCTTATCCTTAAAATATCCACGAGATGTACAAGCTTATAATATGGACTATATTTTGCTTAGCTATCAAAGGGTTTATCCATTCAATCCCTTTTTAATTGATCAAATGTGAGCTATGTACGAATGAATGATTTTTTTCTACCAAAACCTCTTTCATGTGCTCACACCATCCGGCAAAAATAGCTTCATCAGTACCGGGATAAGCCACCAGAAACGACATCAGCACATCATCTGTCAGCTTATCCTGCTGATCCCAGTCAACGATAAACTGACGGAACAACCCGTAACCCTTAGCCGGGTCTTTGTTCTGCCATGTATCCACAACCACATCGAATGCTGGAACGGTGTAAGTGATTTCTACCGGTAGCGGCTCGTATTTTGTCGGAATGAGCACTTCCCGGGTGAATGTCTCGCCCTCTGGCCATATCTGCGCCTGATTTGTCACTGCTGATCCTCCACGTAAATACCGGCTGAAATAATGGCACCGCCAATCCTGCGTTTACCATAACAAAGCGGCACCGGGTATTCGCGCGCAACCTCATCAGTCGGAATAAGTTCCCGTTCTTCTTTCTCAAATTTCAGGCGCTCATTTTCTGACTGGTACCAGGCCTTTCTGTCCTGCGGGGTCATTTCACCATTTTCCTGTACCGAGGGCATGATAAGTACCCGCAGGGCTTTACCCAGTTCGTACTGTTTGAGGTTTTCGCCGTTACCGCCGTCCATTTCAGTTTCACGCAACCGTCGCGCCACCATGTTCCGGTTCATCCCCACCAGATCAGACAGTTGGGTAACATTAACCAGTGTTTTACTCAGCATTAAATTACACCTCACTGCACGCTCACTTTTTCAGCAAACGCAACCTGAATCATTTATTATCAGTAAGTTAAACCAGTGCTGCTGCACGGATAAAATGCAGAAAACCAGCCGTTTCCCGCGAACCCGCCGCCCCGTGGCAGGTCGTATGCCCAGGAGTACCTTTTCAAATGAGACTGATTCTCAAATGATAAAAGGCGACCGAAGCCGCCCTTTTTCCCGTCACGCCGCGCCATTCGATTTGACCAGCCCGCGATAGTCCAGCGCGGCCACACCCGCATCAATTCGCACCTTCCAGGCCACACCATCGACCGTGAAGCCGTCCATCTGCTCCAGATATGGCACGTCCATACCATCGAGATAAGCCACCTCGATAGTGTCAGTGCCCTGCGCGGCGGCTACATACCACTGGTTGTTATTGGCCTTGTCCAGACGTGGCTCAACAATGACCTGCGCCATATCCTTCACCACGTTGATAATGCCGGGGTTCTGGTTATACAGTTCAAACAGCAAAACATGCTGTTTTATTGACAGATGAAACAACTGCGGGTAGAAAAAAATTCAGTGGCTCAGACAATAAAAAAGAGGAAAGGATGTCGACGCTAAAAAACAACTACAGGCCAATGACAGCAGGCGAAATAAGAATGGCGAGGGCTCTGTTTCAGAACGCCATTAATTATAGCGCCGTAAAAGTTTATAACGGTGATTATTTGCCGTTTGGTTTGCAAAATAGCCGTGTCGCTATGACTCCAGACGGTAATATGTACTATCCTGAAGCGCTCTTCCGAGAAGATTTTCCTTTGGTGACATCACCGATAAGGCGCTGTTTATGCATGAAATAGGGCATGTATGGCAGCACCAGATGGGTGTCAATGTCCGGACTCGTGGTTTAGTAAGCTGGGCTTCAAGCTATGAATACTCTTTGCCAGGTGAAAAGGATTTAGCAGATTACAGCCTTGAACAACAGGCTTCCATTATTGCTGATTATTATGTGCTAGCTAACTTTGGTGTGAATGTTTTTATTCAGCAATCTACTTTTAAAGGCATCATCGGACCTGATTTACGAGATAAATACAACAATACTCTTAAATACTTCCTTGCATCACCCGCTAATAAAAGGAGTCTGTGGAAATGAAAAAATTAATGCTAATTGCGTGGTCGCTTTTACTGAGTGGTTGCATGGTAGATAACTCACCCTACCGGGCTGCTAATATTTCATTATCTGCAAATGGACAACCTTGCGTTACGGTATCGAAAGATTCACTGACCAGTGACGGAAAATCAAAATTGCTGGTTCTCAGAGTATCTGAACGAGCTCCGGACAACAATATGAAACAGGTCTGGGAACGTGATGATATGAGTAACCCAACGCTGACTGTGATACCTGATAAATGTCTGCCCGTTGATTACCACTTTGAGGAAGGTAAAGAGTACAGCGTCACAGCAATCACTGCCTTTTCAGCAAGTGAAGTGGGGACTAAACGTATATGGTCTGTAGGTTTCAACCTGGAGAATTTAGCCCTAAAACGCTGATCATAAATGTTTCAAGGTGACGTGTTCTTGACCCTGACCCGAAATCCTGCGCCATTCAGAAACAGAATTCCGGCATGATCTACACTCCCAGAACGGAGGTGGTGCCGATAAAAAAATCACGATTCACTGAAGAGCCGATTGTCTTTGCCCTGAAGCTAGCTGAACTGGGTACGCCGGTGCCTGAGGTCTACCGTAAGCCGGGCATTTCTGATGCCACGTTGTATACGTGGTGCAAGAAATACGATGGCATTTCGCCCTCTGAGCTGAAGCACATGCGGTAGCCCGAAGAGGAAAACCTGCGGCTGAAGAAACTGGTGGCCGATCGGAGCCTCGACAAGGCGATGTGGCAGGACGTGCTGGCAAAAAAGACCTGATGCTGGCACGGCTGCGCGAATGGGTCAGGGACTTGCAGGCGCGTTACGGGGCCAGCGAAAGGCAGGTCTGTTTTTGCGGGGGCAACTCCAGTAGCCTCCGTGATGAATGTCTGAATGTGTACTGGTTCCTGCCACTGAAAGGTGCTCAGGAGAAGATCGAGGGCTGGCGGCTGAAATATAACCAGCAACATCCCCATTCATCATTAAATAACCAGCTATTTAAATTACCCGTGGCAATTCACGGGCTTTTTATTTAGGGACTTATAGAGACGAGCTTCGGTCTAGCTCAAGGATTCATGTGGTTTTACAGATTTAATGTCAACGCCTTCAGCAAACTCACCGCGCTGTAATTTTTTTCGTAAAATCGCATGTTGATCTTCGGTAAACGTGTAGCGAGACATAATGAAGATGCGCACCAGTGCCCCTAATGCCGGCAACAGTGCAATACAGAAGAACATACCATTGAGCGCCGTTTCAGGTTGTTCTGCATTTGGCACATAGCCGATCATTGTCAAAATAACACCCGTTAAACCACCCGCCACTGCCACAGAAAGTTTGCCAGTAAAAGTCTGCCCTGAGAACGTAATCGCAGCCGTGCGTTTTCCGCTGTGGAAATACGAGTATTCTACAGTGTCTGCAATCATGGCCGAGATCAAAGGGTTGGTCATCATAAAGATACCCGTGATCACCGCTAACCACGCCATCACAACCGTTGGATTATCGTAGCCGGTAAAGTAGAACCCGACACGAGCGATAACCTCTAAAATACACAGTGCAATAAAAATGTCGCGCTTTTTGAAACGCTTCGTCAGCACTGGCGTGGCTAAACACGCAATCGCACTAACCAAAGTGATAGTACCAATCAAGGACACTAAACCCGCATCCCCCATGTTGTATGTGAAGAAGAAAATGTACAGGCCGTTGACCAGGTTAAAGAACACATTCATAAAGAAAGCAGCCAGAATAAAAAACAGTGGCCTATTTTTACGGACGGCTTGAAAAGTTTGTTTTAGCGTGACTTTTTCGCAGTTTTTCGTTGAGATTCGTTCTTTGGTGTTGTAAAAACCGTTCAGCATAAAGAACAAACCTGCAATCATGAGCACAATCACTGCTGGTAAATACCCCTGATCTGTGCGGCCATCAGCGAAGTAAGCACTCAGTTTAGGGAATACAACCAAAGCCGCACCAATACCCGCATTAACGCCTAACATGGCACATGTTGCTGCTTTTGCTCGCTCTTGCGGTTCATCTGTCATAACAGAAGACATAGACCAAAACGGCACATCAGAAATAGTGTAAAGCGTACCCCAAAGAATGTAAGTGATACCGGCGTACATCACTTTTGTCGAAGTATCAGCATTAATGTTGTAGAACGTGGCAACCGTTACCAGAACAATCAAAATCGGAGTAAACAACATGTATGGCCGGAATTTGCCGAAACGAGATTCTAACGTGTCCATATATCCCGCGATGAGCGGATCGTTGGCCGCATCCCATACACGGGCGATCAAAAATATCGTACTTGCTGCAATAGGTGAAATACCCAGGATATCGGTATAGAAATAAAGAATAAAAGAGCCGACCAGGCCAAAGCTAAAACACTGCCCTACCCCGTAGCCGAAGTAAGACATCAGCTCCTTATTGGTTAATTTGTTTTGTAGAGTAGTCATAGTTCACATCTCAATTGCATTAATTATTGGTTTACCGCCGACCCAATTATCAAGGCCGGCTCACAGGCGATTAATCCACTTCTGCGAGTGTTTTGATTAATTGCACTTCGCTTGGGTCATATGGCTGTCCTTGCTCATCAAGCAGATCGTGGAACCATTGACTCGCATAATTTGCATCGTTACGTTTTATCTCCGGCCAGGGCAGGTGTGTTTGCGTTTTCCCTTTCACCAGTCCCCACTGGTAACAACCAATGTTTTTCTGTTTAAAGACTGGGAGTTGCTCATGCATGTACGATTGCGCATGACGAGCAAGCCACTCAGTACACATGATTGGTCGGTTGTAGCTTTCAGCAATCTCAACGGCTTTATGGAGTAGATCGAGCGGTAGGTAAGCATGGAAAGTGATGATGTCCGACAGTTCCATCGCTTTGCGATCGGTTGGGTGTTCATAAATTGGTAGGTTTCGATCAAGGATGCCTGGAGCATGCCATGCGCCGACTGTGAGTGGCTGAGTCGGGTTCTCTTCACGTGCCCATTTAAACGCTTTTTCCATCAGCTCATGGCTAAACGTTTCCATTTCTTCGTTATAAGCGAGCTCACCCGTAGTGGTGAAAATCATGCGGTTGGTTGGTTCGTTGTAGAGGTCCCAAATAACAATCCGCGGGTCATTTTTATATGTAGAGATGATGTCGCGGATATACGCTTCGACTTCACCCCACATAGATTTGTCCATCACCACATTGCGACCAGGACTCGCCGCAGCTTGACTGTTGTGCAAATCAGGCACTGGCGCTTTTTGTTCACCAAGGTAAGGATGATCGCCAGAGAAACCACAGTCATCCATTGGCGTAAGCATCACTTTGATTTGGTTGCGTTCGCAGATATCGAGAAAACGATCAATTCGTGTATGTAAACCATCATGGTCCGCTTGCCATACAATGAATGGCAGGTTGGTACGCAAGGTGTTGTAACCCACGTCATGCGCCCACGCTAACTCTTGCTCCATCACTTCTGGCGCAAAAGATTCCGCCATCCACATCTCATTCCAGTTCACCGCCGTGCGCGGCAGATAATTAAAGCCACGTAGCCAGCAATGTTCTTTTTGCCATTGCCACGCTTTTTCTTCTGACCATCTTTGCATCTTGCTCATCCTTAAATCATTAACTAATAATATTAGCTAATGTATTAGTTAATCTTTCAATAGCCAGATACTCAAAGAATAAACGTGGTAGGCATCACAACTTTTGAGTCACTCTAACTTATTTTTGTGATCTTAATCGTTAAAGGATGATTCGAACTTAATCTTTAGCTAATATCTTTAGCTAAAGAAACTAAGTTAAAGATCACAATGGCGAAGAAAATAACCATGAGCGATATCGCAGCGGCGGCTGGCGTATCTCAGTCCACCGTATCGCTGGTGTTAAATGGATCAACTTCCGTAAAAATCGCGGAAACAACCAAGCGCAAAGTGCTCGAAACCGCAGAATCGCTAGGATACAAAAATAAAAAGGTTGCGCATGCTTTGGGAAGACCCAAAAAGATCGCATTAGTGATCAATGGGTTAACCAGCTATGATCCCTTTATTGATGCGATCAATGCCGCGAGGGAAGAAGCTTGGTCAAACGACTATATTTTGGTGACATTCAATTATAGTCACGATGAAGTATTGGCAAGTAAGATAGAGTCTGAGATCAATAGTGGTGAATACGCAGGTTTGATTTACTCATCCAGCATGACACGTGAGTTGAAACAACAACGTGTTGCGACCTCTCTACCCACAGTATTGCTGAACTGCACCAACGAAGAACGTACTGAAATACCAAGTATTTTGCCGGCCGATATGATTGGAGCTTACAAAGCGGTTTCGCACCTGACAGCACAAGGTTATCGCCGCATTGCCATGTTGTCTGGTGAAAGTTGGATGCTAGCCAGTCAGCAACGAGCCAATGGTTACCGTCAGGCGCTAATTGATGCCGACATCATTCCTGACTCAGGTTATTTAGTCGAAGCAAACTGGTCGTTAAAAGAAGCGCACCAGCAAACGCTAGCACTACTGAGCATGGAGCAACCACCGGAAGCGATTTTCTGTGGCAGCGACTATATGGCGATGGGGTGCTACCAAGCGATAGCAGAGTTAGGGTTGAAGATTCCACAAGATGTCGCCGTGGTCGGTTACGATAACCAGCAAATTGCGTCTGAGAGTTTCCCGGCATTGACATCGGTCGAACTCCCCTATTCAGATATGGGTAAGCTCGCTGTCGAATCGTTGATGGCATTGATTGAAGGTCAACCTTTGCTTGCAAACAAACGCAAAGTGGAGGGGGAACTCATCGTTCGTACTTCTTCGACAAAAACAAAAAAGGTGGACATGTAGCATGTAGCCCGCCTCCATCTCCCATAAAGTCATTCAAATTGCAGCAAAGCTGCCTCTGCAAGATCAAAGGTAAGCGGCAATTGGAAAAAGTGCTATGAATTAGAACACAACGCTAATCGTTATATGTATTATTCACGACTAATACATATTCTATATTTTCGTGCTTCAAACCTGACTATTTCGGCACCCTTACTTTCACATGGATCATTCTCGTTACATACTTTTATGTAAAAAAATAATAGGTAGCCTCAGGATTACCAATCCATTGATAATTACTTTCTATCGCCTCGTAAGACTCGTTGCTCAACCTTGCTGACATCAGATTAAGTCCTGCCGCAAGCAACGTTCTCCAATTCAGTTAGCTAACGTGCAATATCTATTAAGCAGTTGTATTGATGGCTACGAATTTTCGCCATCAAATCATCCGTTAACTCTGGTACGTATATCTTCCTTACCCGATCACTAAGTTTATCCGGAGGGCGATTATCCCGGCAAAAGACACGCCCTCCGGTTCACGATCACACAGCTTAGCGCGCGGCAAAGAACGCGAGCGTCTCCTCCAGATTCTTAGCCTGTTCCTCAAGTGACATGGCCGCGGCGGAAATTTGTTGCACCAGTGAGGCATTCTGCTGAGTGGCGCTATCCATCTGATTTACCGCCTCGCTCACCTGACTTACGCCTTTCGCCTGCTCATCAAGCGCCTGTACAATCTCGGCAATCACCATATGCACGCTGGAGACCGATTCGATAATTTGCTTCATCATCGTCCCCGTCTCATTCACCAGCGCCACACCTTTCGAGACACGCCCGGATGACTCCGCAATCAGCGCCGAAATTTCCTTGGCCGCGTTGGCGCTACGCTGTGCCAGGTTACGCACTTCACCTGCCACCACCGCGAAACCTCTACCCTGCTCACCTGCGCGGGCTGCTTCAACCGCCGCGTTCAGTGCCAGGATATTGGTCTGGAAAGCAATGCTGTCGATGATGCTGTTGATATCGCCAATCTTGTCGGCACTCTCATCAATCTTACCGATGATATCCACCACCTCACTCACCAACGCTTCGCCCTGCCCGGCAATCTGTGCTGCGTTCTGCGTCAGCGACGTCGCCTTGTGCGCGTTCCCGGCATTGTTTTTTACGGTCACGGAGATCTGCTCCATGCTCGCTGCAGTCTGCACAATCGCCGCCGCTTGCTCCTCGGTACGCGAGGCCAGATCGAGGTTTCCGGCGGCAATTTCGCTGCTGCCGGAGCGCACAGAACTACTGGCATCACTGATGCTGCCAACAATGCGCCGGAGCTGGTCCTGCATGGTATGCAGGGCATAGAAGATGCTACTGTTATCGCCCGCGCGCACCGGTATCTCATTACTCAAATCACCCTGCGCCACGGATAGCGCAATCTCTGACGCCTCCGTTGGTTCACCGCCCACCGGGCGTGCAACCTTACGGGTGAACACCATCGCCACCACCACACTGACAATGATAATGCTCAGGATCATCAGAACGATAGCGTTACGCAGGTAGTTCCACGCTTCGGCCATCACCACGCTCACCGGGGTCACAATCGCCAGCTTCCACGGCGTCTGGCTATTACCAATCGCGATGGTGCGCCAGGTGACAAACGCCGGTTCTTTTAATATCGCATCGTCTGCGCGAATCACAGCTTCCCCGCCGATGGCCCCCGTCCAGGGTTTGCCCGCTGCTGCCTTATCCGGACTGGAGACCACTTTATTGTCCGCCGAGAGTAATACCGCATAACCCGTGCCTTTCCACGGCTTGATCGCGCCAATCATTTTTTGCAGCGTTTCCAGCGAGAAATCCGATGTCACCGAGCCCTGAAACTTGCCGTCGCGGATAATCGGTGCCGCAATAGAGGTCAGCATCACGTCCACGCCGTTATAGGGGTAAATATAAGGCTCGATAATGACTTCTTTCTGGCGCTGACGCGGTAGCAGATAGTAGTCGCCGCTACCCGGCGTTTCATAATCCACCAGGTTGTGCAGCGCTGGATTACCGCCGTTATCGCGATCAACGTAGCGCGCATAACGACCTGCCGGATCCTGATCCGCTTTACCCGCGAACTCTGCATCTTTGCCATCGAATGAATTGGCTTCGAAGGCTAGTGACATCGACAGGAAATCAGGATGATGATGCAAATAATCAGTCAGCAACTGATCGAGGCCACGTCGTTCTGCCATCCCTGCCTGATGCAACGCCCAGGCGCTGTTACCCAAATCACGCGCAGCGTTCAGCGCCGAGTCAAGCTGCTGTTGAACGCGTAAAGATTCAGTAAGTGCAATTTGCTGTAGATGTTTTTTGGCAACCGCTTCCTGCTGGCCCATGGATTGCCAGAGCAGCAGGCCAATGGTGACCAGAAACCCAATGGTGATAGTGACAAAAATAGACGCCAGCATTAGTGTTCTGGCTGTGAGCTTTTTCCCGGCAGACTTCGCTATGCCCATATTCTTCTCCAACAACGCGTAACACAGGGGGTATGTTATATATCGGCCTGCGTAGAAATGGATTGAGTTTATTTTTTACCTCGGGGGGAGTGAGGGGCTGCACGAACAGGTGATGAATCGTGGTGGCATATCCGATAGCCAGGCGCTGCCAACGGCCAAAAAAGTTATTACGGGTATGGTGAAAGAAGCCAGGCAAACCGGCACGCAGTCGTGCCAGTGCCTGCACTTTTTGACGAGGACATCCTGCAACATAGTCTTGTCGGCACTGATTCTTTTAAACCAACGTCTTTTGCTGTTGTCGAGCAAGAAGCATCGTCAGCAGCAAAAAGAAAAGGAATAACAGGAAAACTCATCTTTCAGGACGCTAATGCTCTTTCAGCACCTGCAAATTTTTGATCATACTCTTCCTGCGCCGCCGTAAGCTGCGGGCCATATTCCAGCGACCAGCGATACAGCGCTTCAAATGGCTGCCGAAGTGATTCACCAAGCGGCGTAATACGGTATTCAACACCCACTGGCATTGTCGGCAGTACTTCCCGATGCACCAGCCCATTGCGCTCCAGCCGTTTCAGGGCATCGGCCAGTGCTTTATGGGTTATACCATCCAGCCTGCGTCGGATCTCATTGAAACGAGAAGGTTTTGTACACAATACGGTAAGGATCAAAATCGACCATTTATTGGTGATGTGCTCAAGTATCGGGCGCGTTTTGCCCACATTTCCTAAATCGCAGTCATCAATTTTTGTCATAGCGGTATACTCATTGATATCTGATATAAACAAAGTGCGTAATTGATACTAAATATAAAACTTATATCATCGGTTTTCCACTCAACAGGAGAACCATCATGAATAGACTGCACAACAAAACGGCCCTCATACTGGGCGGCGCAAAAGGAATTGGCCTGGCGATAACCCAACGTTTTGCCCATGAAGGCGCCACGACCTGGTTTACCTCCCGCCGTGAGGAAGAGTTACAAAACGCTGCCGCTAAAATCGAAGGAAATGCACTACCGCTGCGTGCTGATGTCAGCCAGCGCAGCGAACTGGCACGCATAATGGAAAGTATTCAGCAACTGGATGTGCTGGTGATTAATGCCGGTATGTCAGAGTACGCTACCCTGGAACAGGTTTCAGAAACGCATTTTGAAAACACCTTTGGGTTGAATGTCCGCTCGCCGCTATTTGCCCTGCAAGCTGCGCTGCCGCTGCTTAAACCCGGCTCCAGCGTGGTACTGATAGGATCGATTGCCGATGTTATCGGGACGGAAGGTTATGGTGTTTATGGTGCCAGCAAAGCCGCACTGCGCTCTTTTGCCCGAACCTGGACGCGTGAACTGGCGCCCAGAGGCATTCGCGTTAATGTCGTCGCTCCCGGCCCTATTGATACGGAAATGATGGCTGCGGCATCGGAAAATGTTCGTCAAGGGTTAATGCAGGCGATTCCGCTGGGTCGCATGGGCCAGCCGGAAGAAGTGGCCAACGTCGCGTTGTTTCTTGCGAGTGACGAAAGCGGTTACATTGCCGGTGCCGAGATTTGTGTAGATGGCGGATTAACGCAAGTGTGAGTGATCTTTCAGGCCGCAAAGCATGTCAGCAAAGTGGCCTGAAAGCCGCAATGCGCGCACTTTTTCGCGTATTTCGCCGATTTAAGCCCCATAAGCGGAATTTTCACAGAAACACTAACGCATTGAAATATGTCCCATGTAATATGGATGCAGACTATTGCGAGATTCACAGCTATAGTCCAGATTTGATGAATAATCACACACCTTAATAACTCTTAAGCGCTTTGACGAAACGCCATGAACAAACCTATAAAACGGCTTGAAATCATCAAATACGCCATCGAACTGGAGGATGACGGCATCATCCTTAGTCAGCTTCCTTTGTTGAAAAATGAAGTTACGGATCCGGAGTTAGCGTTTATCGTTCATGCACTTGAAGAGAAGAACTACAGCGAAGCGATACGCGCTATAACAAGCTGGCTGCAAAACCAGCGTTCCCTCGTGAGCTGGCAGGATCCACTGGTGGCCGCCAGCAAGCTGGAACTGAAAGCGCTGGAAGAACGACTGCGCGAACTGATTGATAAACGCAACGCGCGTATCCAACTGCTCGACGAGTTCAATGATCTCTACTTAACCCGCCTCGGCCCGCTGATGTCACAAATCCTGCGCCTGCGCAAAACCCTGGCGGAAGCCGCCGTTCGCCGCCAGGAAGCGGAAGCTCGCCGTCGCGAAGCCGATTATTTGCGTTGCCAGAAGTATCTGTCTCAGGCGGTGGAGGTGCTGGTTACCTTGACGCAGCGCTGGCAAAGCATGCCGCCGCACTCATTGCAAGCTGCCGAAGCACGCAAACATTTGCAGCAGCAAAGCGAGCTGATCGCCTCGTTGCTGGCCGAAGCGCAGGAGCTGGAACGAGGCCTTACGCGCGAAGAAGAACCGGCACGCCAGGCGCGTGACGAAGCGCGTCAGGAATACGAGAGCTATCAGGAGCAGCAGCACGATGCCGAAAAACGCTTTAGCTGCGAGCAGAAGATGTCAGAAGATGAACGTCACGAACTGAAGCGTCTGTGGCGCCAGGCCAGCAAACTCTGCCACCCGGATCTGGTGGACAACGATTTAAAAAATGAAGCGCACAGCATAATGGTGCAGCTCAACCAGGCGCGCCAGCGCGGCGATCTCAGCGCTATCCGCGCCATTCTGACCCGCCTGCAAAAAGGGCTGGAGCCGTTGATGGCAAGCGATCGTTTGAACGATCTGCAGCGCCTGCGTCAGCGTATTGCTGAAGTGAAACAGCATATCACCAGCCTGATCGAAGAGCTGGCAACCCTCGAGAAAGAGGAGTCCTGGCAGCTCGTGTCATCACTGGGCGATCGGGAAACCTACTTCCGCCAGCAGGAAAAAGCGCTGGGCGAAATTCGCCAGACGCTGGAGCAGCAAGTCAGCGAAGCCGAATACGACGAAGTAGCCTGAAAATATCAAGCCCGATAAACCGGGCTTTGTTGTTATTTATCCCACGCTCGGTAACTTTAAAGCAGTGCTGGATTTACGAGTGAGTCAGGGGGAACTCAGCGCCGCACAGCCTAAGCAGATAATTGGCATTATCGATCGCGCGGCACTGGATATTTCACAACTCAATTAAGCCATTTCTGGCGTATCGCGCAGACGGAAAACCTGAACCAGTTCGCGCAAGTGCAGCGCCTGCTCGTTCAGTGCTGCTGCCGCCGCAACCGACTCCTCCACCAGACTGGAGTTCTGCTGGGTGGTTGAGTCAATCAGTCCAATGGCGCTATTAATCTGCGAAATGCCATCGGTTTGTTCGCGGCTCGCCTGACCGATCTCACGCAGGATCACATCCATCTCTTGCACATTGCTCACCATACCGTTAATCAACCCACTGGCTTTTTCCACCAGTGCCATCCCTTCACTGGTCTGGCTGGTTGAACTTTCGATCAGATGGCGGATCTCATTCGCCGACGAGGCGCTTTTCTGCGCTAGCTGACGAACTTCGCCCGCAACCACTGCAAAACCACGCCCATGTTCCCCTGCACGCGCAGCTTCAACGGCTGCGTTCAGCGCGAGGATGTTGGTCTGGAACGCAATGGAATCAATCAGGTTGATAATGTCAGACATCCGGTTTGAGGTGTCGTTAATGACGCGCATCTTCTCCGTGACCTGTTTCATCATCTCGCCGTTATTTTTCACCACCGTCGCCGCCCCTGCGGAAAGCTGTGTGGCTTCTGCCGTATGGTCGGCGGTATTTTTTACCGTGGCGGTGATTTGCTCCATTGATGCTGCGGTCTGTTCCACCGAGCTTGCCTGTTCTTCCGTTCTCGCCGCCAAATCCTGGTTACCGGCAACAATCTGTGCCGCTGCGCTGGAGATGTTCTCCGAACCGTTCTGCACCTGATGAACAATCTCTACAAGGCGCTCTTTCATCTCCATTAATGCCCGCAGCAGCACACCCGTTTCGTCGCGGTAGCGGGAGTCAATCGTACGGGTCAAATCGCCATTAGCAATGGCTTCTGCGAAGGTGACGGCCTCACTCAATGGGCGCGTAATCATACGTACAATGATCCAGCCGATCAGGCTGCCGAAGCCAATGCTAAAGACTGCGAGCAGAATGAGGATCAAGCGGCTCTCGGCAAAATCGTGCTGTACGACCTCACCCGCACTTTTCATCTGCGCATCCTGGATAGAAATCAGTTCATGCACCTTTTCTTTGTAGGCGTTCTGGATATTCACCGTGTTGCTCATCATCTCCTGTATCGCAGCCGCACGATTGTTATTTTTCACGGCGTCGAGGATGCGAAAGCGAGAGTCAAGGTACTGCTGGCGTACGGTGCGAATTTCAGCAAGGATTTTCTGTGATTGGTCATCATGCAGGTTTTTCGCCAGATCTTCGAGCAACGCGGCAATGTGGCTGCTGATCTCAGAAAGCCGCTTCTCCGACTCGCCGGTCCACTTCCCTTCGCTATCAAGTAGCATCAGTTGCTGAATGCTGACAAAAGAGTTGAAGTTATCGATTAGCTGATTGGCTTTAACAGTGGTTGGATAGTCTTCACGCACGATTTCTTGCATTCCATTATTTGCGCGATCCAGGCTGGAGAGTGACATTGAGGAACTCACCACCATCAACACAATAAAAAAGCCGAACGCCAGAAATAATTTCGCGCCTATTTTTACATTATGTAAAAACATATATTCTCCATGGGTTTGATTATTTTACCGACGAAAGTGTCGGGCGCTTAACCCTAAAGGCCCGCTTAAGTCCCTGGCGCAAATTAAACATATGCAGCCACAACACGTTATCGGTAACCAAAGCGCTAACTTTATGAGTTTGATCGTTTTTTTAATTATTTATCGAAGTGCATGATAGTTAAGAACTATTAATTATTGCTTATCGATCATTATATTCGGAAGAAGAATGGTTTGCGCAACATATATTAATATTGCTTAAATATATTTAATTCATGGTTAACTGGAAGAGCGGAAAATATATTAACACTTCACATTGCCAACGATAATTAATACTGCTTTAACAAAAAAACAAATATATCATCACATATATATATTATTTTTATAATAAATAGATAAAAAAACCGCCACTGCATTGCATGGCGGTTTTTAATAGGGCGTTAAAACATTAATGCAAGACGGATACAGCATCCTGCAGGCGGCCAGCACGATGTTTCACCATCGCCGAGACAGTAGCGCTTTCCTCGACTAAACCGGCATTCTTCTGGGTGATGGCATCCAGTTCAGCGACCGCGCGCGTCAGATCGGAAAGCCCGTTAACCTGCTCGGTAGTGGAACGGCTAATCTGCCCAATCAGCGACGTCACGTTCTGCACCTGGCTGACAATATCTTCCATCGTACGACCAGCAGCATGCACCTGATCGTAACCAGACTGCACTTTACTGGCACTGGCATCAATAAGCTTACGGATGTCGTTTGCCGCGCTGGCACTACGGCTGGCGAGATGGCGAACTTCACCCGCCACGACAGCAAAGCCCTTGCCCTGCTCCCCGGCCCGTGCCGCTTCCACCGCTGCGTTCAGTGCGAGGATATTGGTCTGGAAAGCAATGTCGTTAATCAGCGTTGTAATAGAGCCGATACGTTGCGTACTGTTGGCAATTTCATCCATGGTTTTCACCACTGTCTCCATCGCTTTACCGCCATCGGTTGCCGCGTTACTGGCGGAACTGGAGAGCTGATCGGCGGCAGAGGCAGTTTCCGAGTTAGTTTGCAGTGACGCCGCCATCTGGCTCATGGTCGCCACCGTCTGCTGCACATTAACCACGGTTTGGCGGGTGCGTTCATTCAAATCATCATTGCCTTTTGCCAACGTCTCACTGCCGCTAAGTACACTGTTAACCTGGCCAGAAACATCATTGATCAACCAACGGCACATCAGCCCAAGTTGGCCGATAGCGCGTAAGGTTAGCCCAAGTTCATCGCTGCGATTCAGCGGCTGTATGCTGTTGCTCTCACCGGTAGCCACGCAGAGCGCCTGCCGGGCGACATTTTCCGCCGGGCGGACAATCTGCCACTCAACGGCCATACATCCCACCAGCATCGCCAGCGTACCGATCGCCAGTGCCATTCCGCCTGCGCCACTCAGCCACAGCCCGACCATCTGCGCAAGCCACAGCAGCGACATTACACTGCGCGTACGCCAGCGCAGCGATAAAGAAGCGAGTTTCCCCCACCAGCCTTTGCTGATCACCAACCCTTTATGCACCCGTTTATTACAGCGTCCTTCATTTAGGGCTTTGTACAATGGTTCAACCGCAGCAATCTCTTCATCGGTCGCCTGGGTACGAATCGACATATAGCCGATAGTTTTACCGTTGCGCACCATCGGTACGGCGTTAGCACGAACCCAGTAGTGATCGCCATTCTTGCGACGGTTTTTCACTACACCGCTCCACGGCTCGCCCTGTTTGAGGGTGTACCACATATCGGCAAATGCTGCCTTGGGCATATCAGGATGACGCACCACGTTATGCGGCTGGTCGAGCAGTTCAGCCAGGGTATAACCGCTGGCATGAATAAAAGCATCGTTCGCGTGAGTAATGTAGCTTTGCTGGTCAGTCGTTGACATCAGAGTCGTATCAGCATCCAGCATAAAACGCTGCTGGCTGACATAAGGAGGAGAAGACATGGTTGCGTCCTGTGCGGGTTATATTGCTGTTAAAAATTAATGCGAATGTTATTTCGGCGATAATGAATTTATCTTTAGTTGTTAAATTTGATTTAGATCGCAATTCGCAATAAATCCCTGATTTTCATGTGCTCGTTAACTCTCTGTTTTTAATAGTTTCACGACGTTACCACTAAACAGTATTAACATAATTGCTCCATCATCGTGCATTAATTGCACAATATTGGAGCGATATTACAATAACCTCGCCAAAGACGTACAAATTTTAATCACAAAAGATACAAAATATTACCGTGCCGTCGCGATTAAATTTTGTACGCCAACGTTTCCCCCTGGTGTTTATCCCGATTTCACCCGCCCACGCCGATGTGGCGCAATCCCTGCAATACTTAAATCGGTATCATGTGATACGCCAGCCCCTGGAGTCCATTTTGAACAGGTTACCTTCCAGCGCATCGGCATTAGCGTGCAGCGCTCACGCCCTGAATCTCATTGAGAAGCGAACGCTTGATCATGAGGAGATGAAAGCATTAAACCGAGAGGTAGTGGATTACTTTAAAGAGCATGTCAATCCGGGTTTTTTGGAGTACCGCAAATCTGTTACCGCCGGCGGGGATTACGGAGCCGTAGAATGGCAAGCGAGCAGCCTCAATACGCTTGTCGACACCCAGGGACAGGAGTTTTTAGATTGCCTGGGTGGTTTTGGAATATTTAATGTGGGGCACCGTAATCCAGTTGTGGTTTCCGCCGTACAGAATCAACTCGCCAAACAACCTCTTCATAGCCAGGAACTACTCGACCCACTACGGGCGATGCTGGCAAAAACGCTGGCGGCCCTTGCGCCAGGCAAACTGAAATATAGCTTCTTTAGTAATAGCGGGACGGAATCCGTCGAAGCCGCCCTGAAACTCGCCAAAGCGTACCAGTCGCCGCGTGGCAAATTCACCTTTGTCGCGGCCAGCGGCGCGTTCCATGGCAAATCATTAGGCGCGCTGTCAGCGACCGCAAAATCCACCTTCCGTAAACCCTTTATGCCGCTGCTGCCAGGCTTTCGCCACGTACCGTTCGGCGATATTGAGGCGATGCGCACACTGCTTAGCGAATGCCGTAAAACCGGCGACGATGTAGCGGCAGTGATCCTGGAACCTATTCAGGGTGAAGGCGGCGTGATCCTGCCGCCGGTCGGTTACCTGCCTGCGGTTCGCAAGCTGTGCGATGAGTTTGGCGCATTGCTGATCCTTGACGAAGTTCAAACCGGCATGGGCCGCACCGGTAAAATGTTTGCTTGTGAACATGAAAACGTGCAGCCGGACATTCTGTGCCTTGCCAAAGCACTGGGCGGCGGCGTGATGCCGATTGGCGCGACGATCGCCACGGAAGAGGTTTTCTCTGTGTTGTTTGATAACCCGTTCCTGCATACCACCACCTTTGGCGGCAACCCGCTGGCCTGTGCGGCGGCGCTGGCAACCATCAATGTATTGCTGGAGGAGAACCTCCCGGCGCAGGCGGAGCAGAAAGGCGATATGTTGCTGGATGGCTTCCTGGCGCTGGCGCGTGAGTACCCGGATTTAGTACACACCGCGCGGGGCCGTGGCATGCTGATGGCTATCGAATTTGTCGATAACGAAACGGGCTACAACTTCGCCAGCGAAATGTTCCGCCAGCGCGTGCTGGTTGCCGGAACGCTCAACAACGCGAAAACCATTCGTATCGAACCGCCGCTGACACTGACCATTGAACAGTGTGAGCAAGTGCTGAAAGCCGCCCGCACTGCGCTGGCAGCACTGCGGGTTGCGGTTAACGCCGAGTAACCTTGCGCCCGGTAGCACCCACGCTTACTGGGCCTGATCACTTGTGCCGGAGAGGCGCTGCGCCATCCGGCTTTTTTGACGCTACTCCGGCAGCAAACCAATAAAACTGCGTTTTTTGCGCGGCTCGGACATTAGCGCCTCCAGCTTCTCCACGCACGCCAGGTAATGCGGCGTCTTTTTATGCGCCTCAACGGCCGCATCATCCTGATAGGCTTCGTAAATAAAAAAGCGGGTTTTCACTTTCGGATCCTGCAACACATCAAAACGTAGGTTGCCCGGCTCGCGGATTGCGCCTTCATGATTGGCGCGAAACACTTGTAAAAAATCCTCCACACAACCAGGTTTAATATTGATTTCCACCAGCGTCACATTCATGATTTTTCTCCTTGTTTTTCTTCCCGCCAGAACTGATAAGCCTCATGGGCGCTCATGTTGTCGTGAACCACTTTTTTCACCGCTTTCAGCATGGCCAATGGCGCGCTGGACTGGAAGATGTTGCGCCCCATATCCACGCCAGATGCGCCCTGATCAATGGCACGGAAACACATCTCCAGCGCCTCCTGCTCCGGCAATTTCTTGCCGCCAGCAATCACTATTGGCACCGGACAACTGGCGGTGACTTTTTCAAACCCCTGCTCCACAAAATAGGTTTTCACAAACTGCGCGCCCATTTCAGCGGCGATACGGCTGGCGAGCGCGAAATAACGGGCATCGCGCGTCATCTCTTTGCCAACGCCGGTTACCGCAAGCACTGGAATACCATAGCGGCTCCCCGCATCGACAAGCTTGATAACATTACCGATTGACTGATGTTCATATTCACTGCCGATATACACCTGTGCCGCTACCGCTGATACATTCAGGCGCAGCGCATCTTCTATCGCGACCGCGACGCATTCATGAGAAAGCTCCGTCAGCATCGAATTCCCACCGGAAGCACGCAGCACTACCGGTTTGTTAGTGGCCGGAGGCACCACGCTGCGCAAGATCCCCCGCGTGCACATCAGCACATCGGTTTCACCAAACAGAGGCGCAAGGGTGAGATCGATACGTTCAAGTCCGGTGGTTGGCCCCTGAAAGTATCCGTGATCGAAGGCCAGCATTACCGTACGATTACTCTTCGGGTTAAAGATCCTTGCCAGTCGCGACTGCATGCCCCAGTCCAGCGCGCCGCAACCTTTCAGGGTAAAGGGCACATTCCGTTGTGGTGTGCCAAGGCCAAAATCTTTCCCTTCTTTATGATCATCCAGGTCCGCCATCTCTCCCTCCCGCGCGAGGCTGTGATTGAACTGTTGATTTTGTGATTGAAGATTGTTCAAAAGCGTAGGCGCTGAACTATATTTTCGACCATACGAGGATCACAGTTTTATCTTTGACGCTGGTCGAGGGGGCCAATCCCATGAGTTACCTGATGGCACTAGATGCAGGAACCGGCAGCATTCGCGCAGTGATCTTCGACTTATCCGGGCGGCAAATCGCCGCAGGCCAGGCCGAATGGAAACATCTGAGCGTCGAAAACGTTCCGGGATCAATGGAGTTCGATCTCGACAGTAACTGGCAGCTCGCCTGCCAGTGCATCCACAAGGCACTGGAGAACGCCGGCCTGCGCGGTGCGGATATTCAGTCCGTCGCCTGCTGCTCAATGCGTGAAGGCATTGTGCTCTATGATCGCAATGGCGATGCCATCTGGGCCTGCGCCAATGTCGACTCCCGCGCCAGCCACGAAGTGGCGGAACTCAAAGAGATCCACGACTGGCATTTTGAATCCGAAGTCTACAGCGTTTCCGGGCAGACGTTGGCGCTCAGCGCGATGCCCCGCCTGCTGTGGCTGGCGCACCATCGTCCCGATATCTACCGTGACACCGCTACCATGACCATGATCAGCGACTGGCTGGCGTCTCGCCTCTCCGGCTGGCTGGCGGTTGATCCTTCCAACGCCGGAACTACCGGCATGCTGGATCTGTTCACTCGCGACTGGCGAGCCGAGCTGCTGGATATGGCCGGGCTGCGCGCGGATCTTCTGTCACCAGTGAAAGAGACCGGTAGCCTGCTCGGCGAAGTAACGCAGCAGGCGGCGCAAGAGTGCGGGCTACGCGAAGGAACGCCCGTGGTGATGGGCGGCGGCGATGTGCAGCTTGGCTGCCTCGGGCTTGGTGTAGTTCGCGCCGGGCAAACTGCGGTGCTCGGCGGCACATTCTGGCAACAGGTGGTTAATCTGCCACAGGTGCGCACCGATCCAGAGATGAACATTCGCGTGAATCCGCATGTGATTCCCGGCATGGTACAGGCGGAATCTATCAGCTTTTTTACCGGGCTGACCATGCGCTGGTTCCGCGATGCGTTCTGCGCGGAAGAGAAGCTGATCGCCGAACGTCTCGGCATCGACGCATATAACCTGCTGGAAGAGATGGCCAGCCGTGTGCCCGCCGGTTCGTGGGGCGTGATGCCAATCTTCTCCGACGCGATGCACTTTAAGCAGTGGTATCACGCCGCACCGTCGTTTATTAACCTCTCCATTGATGCGGAAAAATGCAATAAAGCCACGCTGTTTCGTGCGCTGGAAGAGAACGCCGCCATCGTCTCGGCCTGTAACCTTGCGCAGATATCTCGCTTCTCGGGCGTGCAATTCGACAGTCTGGTGTTTGCCGGCGGCGGCGCAAAAGGGGCACTGTGGAGCCAGATTTTAAGCGACGTTACCGGTTTGCCGGTACGCGTACCGGAAGTGAAAGAAGCGACCGCTCTGGGCTGCGCGATTGCGGCTGGTTGCGGTGCCGGGCTGTATGACGACATGGCGGCAACCGGCGAGCGGCTGGTTCGCTGGAGTCAGACCTATATGCCAAACCAGGCGCATCGTGAACTGTACGACGACATGATGCTGAAGTGGCAAAAAATCTATGCCGATCAGCTAGGCCTGGTCGATAGCGGGCTGACGACGTCAATGTGGCGCGCGCCCGGCCTTGCGAAAAAAGCCTGACTTCCCTTCTCACACGGCCCCTTTTCCCTGCGGGAAGTGGGGTCGCTATTTTGAATTCCATCACAATCATTACCTCCCGCTTTTCCCTTTTTGACGGCGAGGGCTAAAGTAGAACTCATCCGACCACATAACAATAATTTTACACTGGAAGCGCGCATGAGCCATTACCCGTCGTTATTCGCCCCACTCGATCTGGGCTTTACCACGTTAAAAAACCGTGTGCTGATGGGATCGATGCACACCGGTCTGGAGGAGCGCCCGGATGGCGCTGAACGTCTGGCGGCTTTCTACGCGGAACGCGCACGCCACGGCGTAGCGCTGATTGTGACTGGTGGAGTCGCGCCTGCGCTCTCCGGCGTTACGATGGAGGGCGGCGCCGTATTGCATGATTCCAGTCAGCTTCCGCATCATCGGCTGATCACCGATGCCGTGCATCAGGAAGGCGGCAAAATCACACTGCAAATTCTGCATACCGGTCGTTACAGTTATCAGCCACATCTGGTGGCACCGTCCGCGCTACAGGCACCGATTAACCGCTTTATGCCGCATGCTCTGAGCCATGACGAGATCCTCGCGCTGATCAATGACTTCGCCCGTTGTGCACAACTGGCACAGCAGGCCGGTTATGACGGCGTGGAAATTATGGGCTCCGAAGGCTATCTGATTAATGAATTTCTCGCTGCCCACACCAACCAGCGGGAAGACGAGTGGGGAGGCGATGAAGCCCGCCGCCGCCGTTTTGCGCTGGATGTGGTGCGGGCTGTGCGCGAACGGGTTGGCCGCGAGTTTATTATTATCTACCGTCTGTCGATGCTGGATCTGGTCGAAGGCGGCGGCACGCTGGAACAAACCATCACGCTGGCGCAGGCTGTCGAAGCGGCAGGCGCGAACCTCATTAATACCGGCATCGGCTGGCATGAAGCGCGGATCCCGACGATCGCCACGCCGGTTCCACGCGGCGCTTTTAGCTGGGTGACGCGCAAGCTGAAAGGGAATGTGAGTATTCCGCTGATCACCACTAACCGCATCAACGATCCGCAGGTTGCCGAAACGATCCTGAGTAATGGCGATGCTGATATGGTATCGATGGCGCGTCCGTTCCTTGCCGATGCCGAGCTGCTTTCTAAAGCGCAAAGTGGTCGGGCAGATGAGATCAATACCTGCATCGGGTGTAACCAGGCGTGCCTCGATCAGATCTTCGTCGGCAAAGTGACCTCCTGCCTGGTCAACCCGCGCGCCTGCCATGAGACGCAAATGTCGATACTTCCGGCGTTACGCAAGAAAAACCTTGCGGTTGTTGGCGCTGGCCCCGCCGGACTGGCGTTTGCGGTGAATGCCGCAGCACGCGGGCACAGTGTGACACTGTTTGACGCACAGGCGGAGATCGGCGGGCAGTTTAACATTGCCAAACAGATCCCCGGCAAAGAGGAGTTTTACGAAACTCTGCGCTACTACCGGCGCATGCTCGAACTGGCAGACGTGGCGCTGTGCCTGAACCAGCGCGTCGATCCTTCGATGCTGATGCTATTCGATGAGGTGATCCTCGCCTGTGGTATCGAACCGCGTATTCCGCCGATCGAAGGCATCGATCATCCTAATGTGCTGAGCTACCTCGACGTGCTGCGCGACAAAGCGCCGGTCGGCGAAAGTGTGGCGATCATCGGCTGTGGTGGGATCGGTTTTGATACCGCGATGTATTTAAGCCAGCCAGGCGAACCGACCAGCCAGAATATTGCCGAGTTTTGCGTGGAATGGGGGATCGACACCAGTCTGAGGGAAGTCGGCGGGTTACGCCCGGAAGGACCGCAACTGGCGAAAAGCCCGCGACGCATTGTGATGCTGCAACGTAAAGCCGGTAAGCCGGGAGAAAATCTGGGTAAAACGACCGGCTGGATCCATCGCGCTACGCTGTTGTCACGCGGGGTGAAAATGATCCCATCGGTCAGTTACCAGAAAATCGATGATGCCGGTCTGCACCTGTTGGTAGGCGGCGAACCACAACTGCTGGCAGTGGATAATATCGTGATCTGCGCTGGTCAGGAGCCAAAGCGGGAGTTGGCAAGACCGTTGCGTGACGCGGGCAAAACGGTGCATCTGATTGGCGGCTGCGATGTAGCGCTGGAGCTGGACGCTCGTCGGGCGATTGCCCAGGGCACCACGTTGGCGCTGGAGATTTAACGCGGAGTGCCGGAGGGCGGCTTCACTTTCTCCGGCCAGCAACAGCGGCAAATATCGTGTGCCTGATAAGCGAAGCGCCATCAGGCACGACGTTCATTCAACCGTTAACGCTTCTTACGCACTTTCACCGCTTTTAGGATCACGAATTTGTTGTTCGTCGCGATCGTTTCGCAGTTGCCAAATACACGCTTCAGCTTGCGGAAGTAATCCAGGTGGCGATTGCCAACAATCCGCAGCTCGCCGCCATATTTCAGGCAAAAACGCGCATCGTTAAACATCTGCCAGGCGATGTGATCGGTGATGGCGCTTTGCTGATGAAACGGTGGGTTACAGAGCACAGCATCAAAGCGATCCGGCTCAAGCCCGGCGAGCGAGTTGTTGATCATAAAGTCGCTGCGCGCGCTCGCTTCCGGGAGATTGCTTTCCACATTCAGCCGCGCGGATGCCACAGCCATTGCCGACTCATCGGCAAACAGCACGCGGCCAGGGTTTTGCGCCAGCAGTTGCAGGCCAATCACTCCGTTGCCGCAGCCGAGATCCACCATCTCGCCTTCTATCCCTTCCGGCAGATGTTGCAGGAAGAAGCGTGCGCCAATATCCAGCCCGCTGCGCGAAAAGACATTGGCATGATTATGAATGGTCCAGTCGGTGCCATCCAGCTTCCAGCTAGCGAGCTGCAAACCGTTGGCGAGCGCAGGCGCAGTAAAGGTGCAGTTGATCAAACGCGCTTTTTTCCATGCCAGCGTGGTCGTCGTTGGACCAAGAATTTTCTCAAACAGCGCCAGCGTCGAACGATGAATATCGTGCGCTTTCGCCCCGGCGATAATCCGCGTTTGTGGCGTTACCACGTCGCGTAGCGCGTGCAGTTGTTGCTCCAGCAACGCCAGTTGTTTCGGAACTTTGATCAGCACCAGCGCCGGGTTGGCCGGCAGCGGGCTAAGGCTGTCTTGCAGCGTGACGGCGCTTTCATCTATCGCATTGATGCGCAGGTTATGCTGCGTCGCTAATTCGGCAATGTGCGAATCATTAATGCAAACCGGGCGATGCTCCGCCAGTGCGCAGGCCAGAGCACCGAAACTGTCGTTAAAGATCAGAACCGGGCCTTCGACCTCATTCACCTGTTGCAGCAGATATTCGTCCGCCGCGTCCCACGCCTGTAATGACGCATCGATCACGCCGACAGGAAAGCGGTCTAAAGTAAATGATTGTCCGTTTAACTCAACCTGGCTCATCGCCCCTCCGAAGTGCTAAAATTCGCGCGTTTTATCGCTTAATTATCCGGAGATGTAAACACATTTCGCCATGAATACGCTTACCTACCTTCAGGGCTATCCTGAATCCCTGCTGGCGCAGGTCACCACGCTTATTGAGCAGAACAGACTGGGCGAAGTGTTGCAAAAACGCTATCCGCTCAGCCATGACATCACCACCGATAAGGCGCTGTATCAGTACACGCAGGAGATGAAAAACCAATATCTGCGTAATGCCGCGCCGGTCAATAAAGTGATGTATGACAGCAAAATTCATGTGCTGAATAATGCGCTCGGCCTGCATACGGCGGTCTCCCGCGTGCAGGGCGGCAAACTAAAGGCGAAAGCGGAAATCCGTGTGGCGACGGTGTTTCGCGAAGCGCCCGAAGCGTTCCTGCGGATGATTGTGGTGCACGAGCTGGCGCATCTGAAAGAGAAGGATCACAACAAAGCTTTCTATCAACTCTGCTGCCATATGGAGCCGCAATACCACCAGCTTGAGTTTGATACCCGCCTATGGCTGACGCATCTGGCACTGAAATGGAAGCGATGAAGCGCTTGAAACCGCGTTTTCGCGTATTGCCGTGCTGCGCCTCTTTCCCGGTTGAGGCCATTTGTGCTTCTGCGTAGCAGTGCACTGGTTTTGTCATTTTGACGTGGTAGAGTGCACGAAGACCCCATTTACGGAGAAATTGCGCCCTTATGATACGTTTCGCTGTCATAGGTACAAACTGGATCACCCGCCAGTTTGTCGATGCCGCCCATGAAACGGGCAAATATAAGCTCACTGCCGTTTTTTCCCGCACCCTTGAACAGGCGCAAACGTTCGCCAACGACTACCCGGTAGAACATCTGTTTACCTCACTGGAAGAGATGGCAAAAAGCGATGCCATTGACGCGGTGTACATTGCCAGCCCTAATTCTCTTCATTTCCCGCAGACCCGGCTGTTTCTGAGCCACAAAAAACATGTGATCTGTGAAAAACCGCTGGCTTCGAACTTACAGGAAGTCGAAGCGGCGATTGCCTGCGCGCGGGAAAATCAGGTGGTACTGTTTGAAGCCTTCAAAACTGCCAGCCTGCCGAACTTCATCCTGCTGAAACAGTCGTTGACAAAAGTGGGCAAAATGCGAAAAGCCTTTATCAACTACTGCCAGTACTCTTCGCGTTACCAGCGTTATCTGGATGGCGAAAATCCGAATACTTTTAATCCGGCGTTTTCTAACGGTTCGATTATGGATATCGGCTTCTACTGTCTGGCATCTGCGGTAGCGCTGTGGGGCGAGCCGCACAGCTTGCAGGCCACCGCCAGCCTGCTCGACAGCGGCGTTGATGCGCACGGTGTAGTGGTGATGGATTACGGCGATTTCAGCGTCACACTGCAACACTCGAAAGTAAGCGACTCCGTTTTGCCAAGCGAAATCCAGGGTGAAGCCGGTTCGCTGGTGGTGGAAAAGATCTCCGAATGCCAGAAAGTGTCGTTTGTACCGCGCGGCAGTAAAACGCAGGAACTGACGCAGCCACAGCATATCAACACTATGCTCTATGAAGCGGAAACCTTTGCACGGCTGGTGGAAGAGAATGAGATCAACCATCCGGGGCTGGCCATCAGTCGTACCACTGCCAAACTGCAAACGGAAATCCGCCGTCAGACCGGCGTGAAATTCCCGGCAGATGATGTTGGCGTCGGGCTCACTGCGTAAAGGTTCGTAAACCAGGGAAGCCGGATCATTGACGGCACCAATGGACTGACATATTTTGTTACTCGCAAAGGGGAGTAACTTCATTGCCGGTGGATCGTCATTACGATGCGTTACCGCATCCGGTCGCCGGGCGTCTTCACAGACGTAAGTGAGACCTTGCCGGAAGGCGAGACTCCCTGCATCTAAAGCAAGCGGCTGACGTCTTTCGACGTTAGCCGTTTTTTGTTTTAGGTAAGGAATTCACTATGAATACAGTCGGCACACCAATGTTATGGGGCGGGTTCGCTGTCGTGGTCGCGATTATGCTGGCCATCGATCTCTTGCTTCAGGGACGACGCGGTGCGCATACCATGTCCATGAAGCAAGCGGCCGTATGGTCGATCGTCTGGGTTAGCCTCTCGTTACTCTTCAATGCCGCGTTCTGGTGGTATCTGACGCGAACCGAAGGGCGTGCGGTGGCAGATACGCAGGCGCTGGCATTTCTCACCGGTTACCTGATTGAAAAAGCGCTGGCGGTGGATAACGTCTTTGTCTGGCTGATGCTGTTCAGCTACTTTGCGGTTCCGGCTGCGCTCCAGCGACGGGTGCTGGTTTACGGCGTACTCGGCGCGATTGTGCTGCGTACCGTCATGATCTTCGCCGGGAGCTGGCTGATCGAGCAATTTTCATGGTTACTGTACGTGTTTGGCGCTTTCCTGTTGTTCACTGGCGTGAAGATGGCGCTGGCGAAAGAAGATGAAACCGGGATCGGCGATAAGCCGCTGGTGCGCTGGCTACGCGGGCATTTGCGCATGACCGATCGCATCGAAAATGAGCATTTTTTCGTGCGTAAAAAGGGTCTGTTGTTCGCCACGCCGCTTTTACTGGTGCTGATTCTGGTGGAATTGAGCGATGTGATTTTCGCTGTCGACAGTATTCCGGCCATCTTTGCGGTGACCACTGATCCCTTTATCGTACTGACATCAAATCTGTTCGCGATTCTGGGCCTGCGCGCCATGTACTTCCTGCTGGCGGGCGTCGCGGAGCGCTTCTCAATGCTGAAGTACGGGCTTTCGGTGATCCTGGTGTTTATTGGCATCAAGATGCTGATCGTGGATTTCTTCCATATCCCGATCGCTATTTCGCTGGGTGTGGTCGGCGGGATCCTGGCGCTGACGCTGCTGATCAACGCCTGGGTTAACTACCATAACGACAAGAAAAAAGTACCGGAATGAACCCAAACCTGCCGTCAGCGGGCGGCAGGACGCTCTTCATGCACCGCGGTTTCGACTTTAAACGGATCAATGCCGCGCCGCTGCATGCGCCAGAAACGAATAATGTTCAGCCCGTTCATCACCAGAAAGCTGCTTTCGATCAGCGTACCGCCAATCGATCCGAGCCAGAAGTTGTGGATCACCCAACATCCGGTCGAACACCAGATAACACAGCGCATTGGCAAACCTTTAAAGCGGAACAGCGCCCAGGTACTGACAATCGTTCCCGCCACCGGCAACAGCTCGATCGGATTGTGGAATTTTGCCAGTCCCAGCCCGCCCGTCAGCACAATGAACAGCACCATCACCCACACATTGCGGGTGCGCAGCGTGATCAGGGTTCGTATCGCGTTGAGCATAGCGCTCGATCCGGCAGGAAATGCGCCCATTAAAAAGAAGTGTACGCCGATGATGGCGCTGTAGAGAGAGAGCTGCTTTTTGAAGCGGCGCTCATCACGATTGATGAAGGTTGTAATACCAATCAGAAAGGCAATGACACCAACGCCCTGGGCAAGCCAATACGTGGTCATGAAAAATCCTTGTCGGGTCCAGAATAGAAGATGTTACAACATGCCTGCGCTAACGTATTTACCAAAAACAATTCGCACCAGAGTTGCGTTGGCGACCCTGGTGCGTAAGGTAAAGGTCAATCAGAGCGTAACGCCGCTTTTGAAAATGGCTAACTCGCGGAAGTCGTTCTTCTCGTTACAGGTTTGCTTACCATTGGCGATATCAACAATCACATCAACAAACTCGTTCAGCAGTTGCGGCATCGCTTTGCCGTGAATCAGTTGACCTGCGTCGAAGTCGATCCAATGTTTTTTCTTCCCGGCCAGTTCGCTGTTGGTGGCGATTTTCACCGTCGGCACAAAACCGCCGTACGGCGTACCGCGACCGGTACTGAACAGCACCATATGGCAGCCAGCACCTGCCAGTGCGCTGGTAGCAACGGCATCGTTACCTGGCGCACTCAGCAGATTCAGGCCGTGGGTTTTCAGACGCTCACCGTAGCGCAGCACGTCCACTACCTGGCTGGCCCCTGCTTTCTGCGTACAGCCGAGGGACTTCTCTTCCAGCGTGGTGATGCCGCCTGCTTTGTTACCCGGCGATGGGTTCTCATAAATCGGCTGATTGTGGGCGATAAAGTACTGTTTGAAGTCATTCACCATGGTGACGGTCTTCTCAAAAGTGCTTTCATCGCGGCAATGGCTCATCAGAATACGCTCAGCCCCGAACATTTCCGGTACTTCTGTCAGCACAGTTGTGCCGCCGTTACCGATAACATAATCAGAGAAACGACCGAGCATCGGGTTCGCGGTAATACCGGACAGGCCGTCTGAGCCGCCGCATTCCAGACCGAATTTCAGCTCGCTCAGTTTACCCGGCTCGCGTTTGTCGTTACGCATTGCCTGATAGAGCGCATGCAGATGTTCAAGCCCGGCTTCCACTTCGTCGTCCTGGTGTTGGCAAATCATAAAGTGAACGCGTTCCGGGTCGAACTCACCCAGCGTCTGACGGAAAGCTTCGACCTGGTTGTTCTCACAACCCAGACCAATCACCAGCACCGCCCCTGCATTTGGGTGACGCACCATGTTTTGCAGCATGGTGCGGGTGTTGATGTGGTCGTCGCCTAATTGAGAACAGCCATAGGTATGGCTGAACAGGTAAACACCGTCGATACCTTCAGCATCCTGGGTCTCTTTCAGGAAACGGTTCTGGATCTGGCGGGCGATGCCGTTAACACAGCCTACGGTCGGCAGGATCCACAATTCGTTGCGGATCCCGACTTCACCGTTTGCGCGACGGTAGATCTGAATGTTCCGATCCACCGCTTGTGCGCCTTCATCCTGAAAATCAGGTTGATAACTATACTCGTCCAGATCGCTCAGATTGGTACGTGCGTTATGGGAATGAATGTGCTCGCCCGGCGCGATATCTGATGTCGCATGACCAATTGGCAGACCATACTTGACAACATTTTCACCTTCAGCAATGGCTTGCAGAGCAAACTTGTGCCCACGCACCAGTGCCTGACGCAGCCGAACGGTCTGGTTGTCGACAACGACTTCCGTTCCTTCGGCGAGATCCGCCAGTGCTACCGCAACGTTATCCAGCGAATGGATCTTGATGTATTGCATATCAACCTCAAACGGCCTTAGTTCAGTTCAATCGCGAAGTAATCACGCGCATTGTTAAAGCAGATATTTTTCACCATCTCGCCCAACAACTGGATATCTGCCGGCGCTTCGCCAGCTTCCACCCAACGGCCAATCATCTGGCACAGAATACGGCGGAAGTATTCGTGGCGGGTGTAAGACAAGAAGCTGCGGCTGTCGGTCAGCATGCCGACGAAACGGCTCAGCAGACCGAGCTGCGCGAGCTGGGTCATCTGACGTTCCATGCCATCTTTCTGGTCGTTAAACCACCAGCCGGAACCGAACTGCATTTTGCCCGGCATACCTTCCCCCTGGAAATTGCCGACCATGGTACCCAGCACTTCGTTATCACGCGGGTTCAGGCAGTACAGGATCGTTTTCGGCAGCAGATTTTCTTCATTCTGCTTGCTCAGCAATCTGGAGAGTTCTTCCGCCAGCGGACGGTCATTGATGGAGTCAAAGCCGACATCCGGCCCCAGTAGTTTGAACTGACGCAGGTTGTTGTTACGCAATGCGCCAATGTGGTACTGCTGCACCCAACCGCGACGTGCATATTCCGCGCCCAGCCAAACCAGTACTGCCGTTTTGAACTGCGCGACCTCTTTTTCGCTCAGGCTTTCACCGGCCAGGCGGCGGGCCAGGATACTATCCAGCTCTGCTTCGCTGGCTTCGGCGAACAACACAACATCCAGCGCGTGGTCGGAAACTTTGCAACCGTGCGCAGCAAAGTGATCCAGACGTTTGGCCAGCGCAGTTTGCAGATCGACAAAACGGCGAATGTCGGTATCGGACACTTCACCCAGTTTCGCCATGTAATCGTTAAAAGTCGCTTGTTCAATGTTGAACGCTTTATCCGGGCGCCAGCTCGGCAGCACTTTGACACTGAACGTTTTGTCTTTGGCGACAGAAGCATGATGCTCCAGAGAATCGATCGGATCATCAGTGGTGCCGACCATTTTCACATTCATCTGCTGCATGATGCCGCGCGCGGAAAATTTATCCTGCGCCAGCAGTGCATTGCCCTGCTCCCAGATTTCATCCGCAGTCGCCGGAGAAAGCAGCTTACCTGTAATACCAAATGGCCGACGCAGCTCAAGATGTGTCCAGTGGTATAACGGGTTACCAATCGTGTGCGGCACCGTTGCCGCCCAGGCGTCAAACTTCTCACGATCGGATGCATCGCCAGTACACAGACGCTCAGGCACACCATTGGTACGCATCGCACGCCACTTGTAATGGTCACCTTTCAGCCAGATGTCATACAGGTTTTTAAAACGGTAGTTTTCAGCAATCTGTTGCGGCGGTAAATGACAGTGGTAGTCGAAAATCGGTTGGTCTTTGGCGTAGTCGTGGTACAGGCGGCGCGCATATTCAGTATCTAATAGAAAATCTTCAGTCATAAACGGGGTCATTATCGTCTTCCTCTCAACGAGTGCGTCTGATGTTTACCTTTAATGCTGACAAAGTTATCACACCAATTTCTATAGACCGAAGATATTTTCGTGAGTTGGATCAATAAAAGCAAACAAAAACCCGCCCTTTTACGCGATAAAAACCCCGCCAGACCGCGCCAAATCTGGCTTCTCCCGGCAAAGTTAAAGACCACACAAAGAAAAACGCTTTTGTGATATCACTCACCTTTTCAAGTTGTATGACAAGTTATCTTTCAGCCGTCGAACACATAGCCGACGGAATGCATTCCCGATAACTCATTAAATCGGTCTTGACGGTACGGATGCCGGATTAAAAAACGCTTACTTGTGGCAAGGTTTGGGCCGTACCTGGGGACTCTCCCGGTTACGTCCTCCCGTTTTCATCTTCCGAACATGATCGAAAGGTGACCGCGCAAGCGGTAATAACATAACGATGAGGTTTACATGCGTAAAATCAAAGGATTACGTTGGTACATGATAGCACTGGTGACGGTCGGCACCGTATTGGGCTATCTGACACGTAACACAGTGGCAGCCGCGGCTCCAACATTAATGGAAGAACTGCACATTTCCACCCAGCAATATTCTTACATCATTGCAGCGTATTCTGCGGCTTATACTGTTATGCAGCCTGTTGCCGGCTATGTGCTGGATGTTTTGGGTACCAAAATTGGTTACGCTTTCTTCGCTATTACCTGGGCTGTATTCTGCGGTGCAACCGCGCTGGCAGGTAGTTGGGGTGGCCTGGCGCTGGCGCGTGGTGCGGTAGGTGCGGCTGAAGCGGCAATGATTCCGGCAGGCCTGAAAGCCGCGTCTGAATGGTTCCCTGCGAAAGAACGCTCTATCGCCGTCGGCTACTTCAACGTTGGTTCTTCTATCGGCGCCATGATCGCTCCGCCGTTGGTGGTGTGGGCAATTGTGATGCATAGCTGGGAAATGGCATTTATCATCTCTGGTGTGCTGAGCTTCGCATGGGCCATGGCCTGGTTGTTCTTCTATAAACACCCGCGCGACCAGAAAAAACTGAGCGAAGAAGAACGTGAATACATCATTAGCGGTCAGGAAGCACAGCACCAGACTAATAATGGCAAGAAAATGTCCGTCTGGCAGATTCTGGGCACCCGTCAGTTCTGGGGTATCGCACTGCCGCGCTTCCTGGCGGAACCAGCCTGGGGTACCTTCAACGCCTGGATCCCGCTGTTCATGTTTAAAGTGTACGGTTTCAACCTGAAAGAAATCGCCATGTTCGCCTGGATGCCGATGCTGTTCGCTGACCTGGGATGTATCGTGGGTGGTTACCTGCCGCCGCTGTTCCAGCGCGTGTTTGGTGTCAACCTGATCGTTTCCCGTAAAATGGTAGTGACCATGGGTGCGCTGCTGATGATCGGCCCAGGCATGATCGGCTTGTTCACCAGTCCGTACGTTGCAATCGGCCTGCTGTGTATCGGTGGTTTTGCTCACCAGTCTCTGTCCGGCGCGCTGATTACGCTCTCTTCCGACGTTTTTGGTCGTAATGAAGTGGCGACAGCAAACGGTCTGACCGGTATGGCAGCCTGGACCGCAAGTACGCTGTTCGCTCTGGTAGTCGGCGCACTCGCGGATACCATTGGTTTCAGCCCGCTGTTCGCTGTGCTGGCTCTGTTTGACCTGATGGGTGCCGTGGTGATTTGGACGGTGCTGAAAAACCAGACCGCCGATGAGGTGGTGAATCATACGGTTGTCGGAACCGCTGCGCAAAATTAGCGATTCACAGAAGTATGACAGTACGATGTAAAAGCCGCCTCATGGCTAACACCGTTCACTTAAGATGTTTTGAGTGAACGGGATACTGGGTTTTTGAGATTCGAACGGTCCTTTCTTTGGGCCGTTTTCTCTTTTCTGGCAGGATACCCACCGGATCGTTCAACCGATCATTTTGCTTAACCGATCGGTGTTAGCCTCAGGGCGGCTTTTTCGTCAGAGACGATGGTGAGAGTGCTGTAAAAGTGGTATAACAAATCTACTCTCGCCTTTCTATTCCCTGGAGACTATATGGAAATTTCCGAGTCACGTCGTTTGTACCAACAACTTGCCGCCGAGCTTAAGAGCCGTATCGAGCAAGGCGTGTATCTTGTGGGAGACAAACTGCCCGCTGAGCGCTTTATTGCCGATGAGAAAAGCGTCAGCCGGACCGTGGTTCGCGAAGCTATTATTATGCTGGAAGTGGAAGGGTACGTTGAAGTTCGCAAAGGCTCCGGCATCCATGTTATTTCCAACCAGGCGCGCCATACGCAAGCGCCGGATGAAAACCTGGAGTTTGCCAATTACGGCCCGTTTGAGCTGTTGCAGGCACGTCAGCTTATAGAGAGTAATATCGCTGAATTCGCCGCCACTCAGGTGACGAAACAGGACATTATGAAGCTGATGGAAATCCAGGATAACGCCCGTAAAGAGAAGTGCTTCCGCGATTCAGAATGGGATTTGCAATTCCATGTTCAGGTCGCACTGGCAACGCAAAATAGCGCACTGGCGGCGATTGTCGAGAAGATGTGGACGCAGCGCGTACATAACCCGTACTGGAAAAAACTGCACGACCATATTGATTCACGCACTGTCGATAACTGGTGTGACGATCATGACCAAATTCTGAAGGCGCTGATCCGTAAAGATCCACACGCGGCAAAAGTGGCGATGTGGCAACATCTGGAAAACACCAAGCAGATGCTGTTTAACGAAACCAGCGATGATTTTGAGTTCAACGCCGACCGCTACCTGTTTGCCGAAAACCCGGTGGTCCATCTTGACGCTGCCACTACCGGCACGAAATAAAAACCGCTATTCAGGCGCACATTTACGCTGCGCCTTCCCCTTTGGGGGTCAGTGAACGGTATAGAGTGTCAGCCTTTGTAAATACCCTCGCCACCCGCTCTCCTGGCAAGCAAAATCCCTTGCGAGTGTTATTCTGACTGACGCACAAGGTCAGTTTTTGTTACAATTAGATGCATTTCGCCATTGAATGAGCTAGCGCTTACTCACAGTGTCTTTTAGCTGGATAACAATTGCACCCGGATGTGCCATACGCGGTCATAATATATTAGATCCTGCCGCCGTGTTGTTCTGTGCCAGTAACAGACCTGACGTAAACCGATGTACCAGGAACACCGAATGGAACTTTTAAGCCAATTACTTCATGCTCTCTGGAGCCAGGATTTCGAAACGCTTTCCCATCCCGGCATGATCGGCATGCTCTATTTTGTTTTATTTGTCATCTTATTTCTGGAAAATGGTCTGCTTCCGGCGGCGTTTCTGCCTGGTGATAGTCTTCTGGTGCTGGTCGGCGTGTTAATTGCCAAAGGTGCGCTGGGTTACCCGCAGACCATCATCCTTCTGACCGTTGCGGCCAGCCTTGGTTGCTGGCTGAGCTACATCCAGGGGCGATGGCTTGGCAATACGCGCATCGTGCAAAACTGGCTGTCACATCTGCCCTCACATTATCACCAGCGCGCGCACCACCTGTTCCATAAGCATGGGCTTTCCGCACTGTTAATCGGGCGTTTTATTGCATTTGTTCGCACATTGTTGCCAACGATTGCCGGTATTTCTGGTTTGAGTAATGCACGCTTTCAGTTCTTCAACTGGATGAGCGGCCTGCTGTGGGTGTTGATTCTGACATCGCTCGGTTACCTGCTGGGTAAGACGCCGGTATTTCGTAAGTATGAAGAGGCGCTGATGTCCTGCCTGATGTTGCTTCCGGTCTTACTGCTGGTGATTGGCCTGATCGGCTCGCTGGTGGTGCTGTGGAAGAAAAAATATCGTGATCGAGGCTAAGAACATGGAATTGCAACGTCCTTTCCTGCGTCGGTTATTAATGGGCTTAATGACGATGACGATTTTTAGCGTCATATTTATTGCCTGTGCGACGCTGCACAACCGCGAATCCACACTAGCAATTCGCCCGGCGATGCAGAACGTCACTGTGCCAGATGGTTTCTCCGTCTGGCACCATCTGGACGCTAACGGCATACAATTCAAAAGTATTACGCCGAAAAATGATACGTTATTGATTACTTTCGAATCCAGCGACCAAAGTGCAGCGGCGAAAGCGGTCCTCGATCGTACCTTGCCCCGTGGTTATATCATCGCAGCACAGGATGACGACAACAGCCAACCCTCCGCATGGATGACGCTTCTACGCAATACCACTCACCGATTCGGTTAATCCCTCCAGGATTCTGAACCTTTTCACTCACTTTGGTGTTTAGCGGTTTACTTACTATGCTTGAGTAAACGGAACCAGGGTTCACTGTGTACAACTGGATGCTGGCGCAACGACCGTTTCGCTGGTCAACAATGGAAAGTTTCGATGATGAAAAACCGCATCGTATTGGCACTGGCTCTTCTTTCTCTGAGTGCTGTTGCACAAGCTGCAACACCCTGTCAGGAGAAAGAACATGATATCCAGCGCGAAATCAGTTATGCCGAAAAGCATAACAACCAGAGCCGAATTGAGGGACTGAAAAAGGCGTTGCATGAAATGCACACTAACTGTTCAGATACCCAACTCCGCGCCGCCCACCAGAAAAAAATAGCTAAACAGAAAGAAGAGATTGCCGAGCGCCGTCGCGACCTGGTGGAAGCAAAGCAGAAAGGCGATATGGAGAAAATAAGCAAACGCGAACACAAGCTGAAAGAAGCACAGCTTGAGTTGAAAGAGCTGGAGGCTCGCGATTACTGATTTTTAAGGACGTTACCACTCACTCACCTGGAGAAAATTATGTCAAAAGATAATGCCGATGATTTGCGCGCTGAACTGAAATCCCTTGCGGATACACTGGAAGAAGTGCTGAGTAATTCTGGTGAAAAATCGAAAGAAGAGCTGAGTAAATTGCGCGGAAAAGCCGAGCAGGTTTTGCGTGACAGCCGTCATCGCCTCGGCGAAACAAGCGATGTAATCGCCAAACAAACGCGTGAAGCCGCTGCCCGTACTGATGAATACGTCCGCGAAAACCCATGGGCCAGTGTAGGCATCGGTGCCGCTATTGGGGTGGTGCTGGGCGTGCTGCTGACGCGTCGCTGATATGACGGAGCCACGACACGCGCAGGGGCCAGGCAAAAGCGCACTAGGGATTGGTCAGCGAATTCTGACGATCCTTGTAGAGATGGTTGAGACCCGCCTGCGGCTGGCGGTTGTAGAGCTGGAAGAAGAGAAATCCAATCTGTTCCAGTTGTTGATGATGCTGGGTCTGACCATGCTTTTTGCTGCATTTGGCCTGATGAGTCTGATGGTGCTGATTATTTGGGCCATTGATCCGCAATATCGCCTGAACGCGATGATTGCCACCACGGTAGTGTTACTGGTGCTGGCGCTGATTGGCGGCATCTGGACGCTACGTAAAGCGCGCGCATCCACACTGCTGCGCCATACCCGGCAGGAGCTTGAAAATGACCGAGCCCTGCTAAAGGACGATAAATCGTGAGCAGCAAAGCAGAGCGTCTGGAACGTAAAGCGCGCCTGCTCAGCGAGATCCAGCAGCAACGGCTGGATCTCACCGCCGGGCGTCGCGACTGGCTTGAAGCGACCATCCCTTACGATCGTGGCTGGAATATCTTACTCAGCCTTCGTTCATGGGCAGTAATTGGCAGTAGCGCGATCGCTGTCTGGTCGGTTCGCCATCCGAATATGCTGGTGCGCTGGGGGAAACGCGGCCTCGGTATCTGGAGTCTTTGGCGCCTGGTTAAAACCACGTTCAACCCACCACGTTAATGTGTTAAGGGCGGTCGCGATGATCGCCCTTCTCTTCTTACTCAGTTTTTTTGAAAAAATTCGACAGTTTTCCTTGCTAACAATCTTTTCCCGCCACGATTACTATCCTCTCCATCGACAGCAAACACGCGGCATCCGCCCGTAATTGCACACTATTTACTGATAGCCGCGGTAGTGGCCCCCTGGAGAAAAAGATGAAAAAATTAGAAGATGTTGGTTTTCTGGTCGCACGTATCCTGATGCCGATTCTGTTTATCGTGGCTGGTTGGGGGAAAATTACCGGTTATGCAGGTACACAACAGTATATGGAAGCAATGGGCGTGCCGGGGTTCCTGCTGCCGCTGACCATCCTGCTTGAGTTCGGCGGCGGTCTGGCAATTCTGTTCGGTTTCCTGACCCGTACCACCGCGCTGTTCACTGCGGGTTTCACCCTGCTGACCGCATTCATCTTCCACAGCAACTTTGCGGAAGGCGTGAACTCGCTGATGTTTATGAAAAACCTGACCATCGCTGGCGGCTATCTGCTGCTGGGTATCACCGGTCCGGGCACCATCAGCATCGACCGCGTACTGAATAAAAAATGGTAAGCGCTCTATACTGAGTAAAGAGATCAAAGCGAGGAGTTAACTCCTCGCTTTTTTTGCTATCAGAAGGAGGAAGCAAAATGGGACAACTGATTGACGGCGTCTGGCACGACACCTGGTATGACACAAAATCCACCGGTGGGAAGTTTAAGCGCTCTGTTTCCGCATTTCGCAACTGGCTCACCGCAGACGGCGCACCAGGTCCTTCCGGCGAAGGGGGCTTCGCCGCAGAGAAAGATCGCTATCATCTCTATGTTTCGCTGGCTTGCCCGTGGGCACACCGCACTCTGATCCTGCGTAAATTGAAAGGCCTGGAGCCGTTTATCTCTGTTTCCGTAGTTCATCCGTTGATGCTGGAAAATGGCTGGACGTTTGATGACGATTTCCCGGCAGCGACCGGTGACACTCTCTATCAGCACGAATTTCTCTATCAGCTTTATCTGCATGCCGATCCGCACTACAGCGGCCGCGTTACCGTGCCGGTGCTGTGGGATAAAAAAAATCACACCATTGTCAGTAATGAATCAGCGGAAATCATCCGCATGTTCAATACCGCTTTTGACGGGCTGGGCGCCAGAGCCGGGGATTACTACCCGCCAGAACTGCGTTCGCAAATCGATGAGCTCAATAGCTGGATCTACGACAACGTCAATAATGGCGTCTATAAAGCAGGTTTCGCCACCAGCCAGCAGGCATACGACGAAGCTGTGGTGAATATCTTTACTTCACTGGAACGGCTGGAGCAGATCCTGGGGCAGCACCGTTATTTGACCGGCGATCGGCTGACAGAAGCAGATATTCGCCTGTGGACTACGCTTATCCGCTTCGATCCGGTATATGTCACCCATTTTAAATGTGATAAACACCGCATCAGCGACTATCTAAATCTGCACGGTTTTATGCGCGATATTTACCAAATGCCGGGCGTTGCGGAAACCGTCGATTTTGCGCATATCCGCAATCACTATTTCCGCAGCCACAAGACCATCAACCCAACCGGGATCATCTCTGCCGGACCATGGCAGAATCTGGATGAACCTCACGGACGAGACATCCGTTTCGCCTGATCTTTCGGGCGCGTTACCGCGCGCCCAAATTATTTCCCACCGGATTTATCGCTTTGTATTTTGCCGTCTATTCTTACTTTGATCGTTTAGAAAACAACGGATTGACCGTTGATCGAGGTTAAAAATGGACTGGTATTTTAAAGTGCTGGGTAACTATGCCACCTTCCACGGACGGGCGCACAAGCGCGAGTTTTGGATGTTCGTGCTGGTCAACATCATCCTTTCCGGCGTACTAATGGTGGTGGACCACATTCTTGGCTGGCACTTTGACGGCGGGTTTGGCCCACTGAGCCTGATTTACACGTTACTGGTACTGGTGCCTTCGCTGGCGGTGCAGGTTCGACGTCTGCACGATACCAATCGCCGCGGTCGCTGGTTGTTATTGCTCCTGCTTCCGGTGCTGGGCTGGTTAATGTTGCTGGCCTTTTACAGCCAGCGCAGCACGCCGGGGGAGAACCGTTTTGGACCGCAGCCAAAAGTGTTTCCCTGAAAGCGATTATTTACCAGCAAACAGCTTGGGGATTTCACGCAGGCACCAGGCTTTACCTTCACCCATGCTGTCACGACGCCACGCCATAATGATATCCACCTGGCTGGTATATTCCGGGCTCACGACCCGCAATCGGCCTTCGGCGATATCCTGTTCCACCAGTGGGTAAGGCATTGTCGCCACGCCGAGCCCTGCCAGCAACGCCTGGCGTTTATCTTCAATGGTACTGACCGTCAGACGCGGCTGTTTGTCCAGCAGTTGTACTGTTAACACAGGACGTTCACGGGCGGTATCCGCCACTGCCACGCCGCGATATTTCACGCGAGTGACTTCCGATAGCGGTTCCGGCTCCTGATGAATCGGGTGATCCGGCGCGGCAACATACACATTCATTACCGAGTAGAGCTTGCGGGAGTTAATTTCAGAGGAGGAACGAAAGTGCATATCTGGCGCGACAACGATATCCGCACGCCCCTGCTCCAGACGCTCCCATGCCCCGGCCAGCACTTCGGTAATAATCGATAATTGCGTATTGGCTTTCGCCGCCAGCCTCTCTACTAGCGGAAAGAGTTCAACCGTTGGCACCAGCGCTTCGGTGACCAGCGTTAAGTGCGTTTCCCAACCCCGCGCCAGCGCCTCGGCATCGGTCGTTAGTTTATCTGCCGCTTCCAGCAGTACGCGCCCGCGCTCCAGCAGCATACGCCCGACGTTAGTGAATTTGGTCCGGTGGCCGGAGCGGTCAAACAGCACCACATCCAGTTCTTCTTCCAGTTTTTGCATGGTGTAGCTAAGTGCGGAAGGAACGCGCCCCAACTCATCCGCCGCCGCCGCAAAGCTTCCGCGCCGATCAATCGCATCCATTACGCGCAACGCTTCCAGCGTAAGTGCCCTTTCTTTCGCCATTTATTGTTCTCATTCAGTAAATTTGAACATACCAGGCAGAATATCTGGCTAACAATGCATCGTCCATACCTTTAACATTGTTTTAAGTAAAGAGAGGTCAATAACTATGATTACTACCCGTACTGCAAAACAATGCGGACAAGCTGACTTCGGCTGGCTTCAGGCCCGCTACACTTTTTCTTTTGGACATTACTTTGACCCGAAACTGTTAGGTTATGCCTCCCTGCGCGTACTAAACCAGGAGGTTCTTGCCCCAGGCGCCTCCTTCCAGCCACGGACCTACCCAAAAGTGGATATTCTGAACCTGATCCTTGAAGGTGAAGCGGAATACCGCGACAGCGAGGGGAACCATGTCCAGGCGAAAACGGGTGAAGCGCTGCTTATCGCTACACAGCCGGGCATCAGCTATAGCGAACATAACCTGAGCAAAGACAGGTCGTTAACGCGAATGCAGTTGTGGCTTGATGCCTGCCCGGAGCGCGAAAACCCACCGGTGCAGAAAATGACGATCGCCGATGTATCGCAGCAACTGCTGGCTTCGCCGGATGGCAGCCAGGGAAGTTTGCAACTACGTCAGCAAGTGTGGTTGCATCATATCGAGTTGAAAAAAGGCGAAGAGCTGACAATTCAGTTACATGGCCCGCGCGCCTATCTGCAATCGATCCACGGTACGGTACATGCGGTCACGCATTGCGAAGCGAAGGAAGCCCTGACCTGCGGCGACGGCGCTTTTATTCGTGATGAGGCTAACATAACGTTAGTTGCCGACACGCTGTTACGCGCTTTGCTGATAGATTTACCGGTGTGACAGTTATGTTTTAGCAGGTGAGTATATGAATAGTGTAACTAAAATATCTTTTGAGAGCGCCCACACACAGCCTGTGCTCCCTGAACCGCTTCCGGTCTTTGGGTTTGAAGAAATGCTGACCGAACTGGAAGCTATCGTCGCCGAAGCCGAAATCCGGCTGGCCGAAGAAAATGCCGCCTAATCTCCATCCCCGGTTTATGCCGGGGCATTTTTTGCTTTTCCCCAGCGATAAGCCTCTACGGCAATAAAGCCGTTTTCCCGGAAACGGGTAAGCCAGAAGCGCAAGAGATTTACTTCGCGTATTCTCTTCAGCAGAAGATCGTTCACCGGGCAGTGTGAATTGAGAGCCGTGCCCTGCTGTAACCGGCAACTCCCTGCACGAAGCGGCGCAGGATCTCCGCGGCATCCGGAGCCGGAAGCACGCCAGCGACTAAGCGATTGGCATCGATGCCCTCTTTTTCGATGTTAGCGCGGTTAAGGCGCAACAGATCCGTGGCAATTTCCGGGTGGAACTGTACGGAAACGGCAAACGGGCCATAGCGGACGATTTGATGGTTATCATGTGCTGACGAGGCCAGCACCGATGCCCCTTCCGGCAAGCGGGTGACCGTTTGCGTTCCCGCTTCCCGGCCTTTCGGATGATATTCCACGTCACCACCCAGCGCCCATGCCATTAACTGATGGCCATAACAAACGCCAAATAGCGGCATTTGTATCGCCATTGCATCGCGGATCCATTCGGCTGTCTTTTCACTCCATGGCAGTCTGTCCGAAACCACTGCCCACGACCCCGTGATGATCGCTAAGCACTTTTTTGGGAAACGGTAGTTTTCCAGAATTAGAGAAACAGTTTCGGCTGGAACGCTGTAAAGTTCATCAGTATGATTATTTGCACAATCAGCGATTGAGAAAACACTTCTGGGAGATAAGGGACGAGACAATATGAAAGTGACTGATGAGGCTTTGTTACGTTCAGGGTTTACGCAGCCCGAATTGCAGAAGATAAAAAGCAATATTGAAAAATATGGGGGAACGCCTGGAGAGGCCATAAATGACCTCGCCAGGCGATTTGTTACCCTGGCGGGAGTGGTGGCTGTGTGTGCCTTTATCCTACTGCTACTTATCGTCTTCAGCTCACCTGATAGAGCAGTTGCATGGGGGCTGGCGATGATCTTTGCGGTTGCCATTATGTCCTTCGCACAGCCGCCGGTAATTTCCTATAAATCCTGGCGTTACCGAAAAAATAAATTGAAACTGACCGGTAAGCCGCGTTCTTTCATAGAAAGCGGAGTGGACAGTCATTCATCTTTCGCCGCTGAGCCGCTGAAAAGCAAAAACCCGCCGAAGCGGTTTTTTGCCTGAAAAATTGAAACTGACCGATAAGCCGCGTTCTTTCATAGAAAACGGAGTGGACAGTCATTCATCTTTCGCCGCTGAGCTGCTGAAAAGCAAAAACCCGCCGAAGCGGGTTTTTGCCTGAAAAATTGAAACTGACCGATAAGCCGCGTTCTTTCATAGAAAACGGAGTGGACAGTCATTCATCTTTCGCCGCTGAGCCGCTGAAAAGCAAAAACCCGCCGAAGCGGGTTTTTGCCTGAAAAATTGAAACTGACCGATAAGCCGGGTTCTGTCGTGGACAGTCATTCATCTAGGCCAGCAATCGCTCACTGGCTCAAGCAGCCTACCCGGGTTCAGTACGGGCCGTACCTTGTGAACCCCTATTTGGCCTTGCTCCGGGTGGAGTTTACCGTGCCGCGTACTGTTGCCAGACGCGCGGTGCGCTCTTACCGCACCCTTTCACCCTTACCTGATCCCACTTGCGCGGGCCATCGGCGGTTTGCTCTCTGTTGCACTGGTCGTGGGCTTGCGCCCCCCAGGCGTTACCTGGCACCCTGCCCTATGGAGCCCGGACTTTCCTCCCCTGCGCCTGTCTCCCCGAAAGGACGACGACACAGCGGCGACTGTCTGGTCAGCTTCGGCGCGCAGTATAGTGGGTTTGCACGCACCTGTCACCCTTCCGTCAACATTCCAACCTGTAATGTGGCCGCAATATTGCGTGACGCGCGGTAAATATTATCAAATGCACCGCGGAACGCCTCTTCCAGCGAGGTAATGCCGGTCAACACGCTGAACACCGCATCGATACCGTACTGATGAACCACGCCGACATCGCTGGTCAGACTGCCGGCAATACCGATTACGGGTTTATGGTATTTTTTAGCAACGTGCGCCACGCCGACCGGCACTTTGCCGTGAATGCTCTGACTATCAATACGCCCTTCGCCGGTCACCACTAACGTACAGTCATGAATATGCTCTTCGAGATTCAACGCCTGGGTTACAATCTCAATACCGCTGCGCAGTTCCGCGCCGAGAAAAGCCATCAGCGCCGCCCCCATACCGCCTGCCGCACCGGAACCAGGAACCTCTTTCACATCCACTCGCAGCGATTTTTTGATGACGTCGGCGAAGTGACCAAGATTTCGATCCAACTCAACGATCAGCGCTTCAGTGGCCCCTTTTTGCGGCCCAAAAATACGCGATGCACCCTGTTCGCCGGTCAGTGGGTTAGTTACATCGCAGGCCACGTGAATCGTACAATTACTCAGACGCGGATCCAGCCCGGAAATATCAATCGCATTCAGGCTGATAAGGCTGCCGCCGCCGTAACCAATCTCGGTACCGTTCGCATCAGTCAGTTTGGCGCCCAGCGCCTGCACCATGCCCGCACCGCCATCGTTGGTCGCGCTGCCGCCAATGCCGATAATTATGTTGGTCGCCCCATGTTCCAGCGCATGCAAAATAAGTTCCCCGGTGCCGCGCGAAGTGGTAATCAAAGGGTTACGTAATTCCGGTGGCACCAGCGCCAGACCGCTGGCTGCCGCCATTTCAATAAAAGCGGTTTTCCCGTCGCAGGACATCCCCCAGCGGGCATCAACATCATTCCCCAGCGGGCCTGTAACGTGCGCGGTGTGCACTGTACCTTTAGTGGCGGCAATCATGGCTTCAACCGTTCCCTCACCGCCGTCGGCAACCGGAACTGACACATAGTGAGCATCAGGGAAAATTTCCCGAAATCCTTTTTCTATCGCCTGAGCTACTTCAGTCGCAGAAAGGCTTTCTTTATAAGAGTCTGGGGCGATTACGATTTTCATAATTGTGAGCCTGATAGTGCCGCGCACTTCACCCTTCAGGCCCACTGCGGCCTGAAGATGTGGATGTACAAGAAATCAAGAGCGCAGAACTGCGCCCTTCTTATTAACGAGTAACTTCGATTTTCGCCAGTTTCTCATAGTAGCAAGCAATGGCGCTGTGGTCGGCATTCCCCAGACCATCAGCACGCAGCGCCTGCATCATTTCCATCACTGCGGCGGTCAGCGGCAGTTGAGCGCCCACGCCATGCGACGTATCCAGCGCGTTGGAAAGATCTTTGATATGCAGATCGATACGGAAACCCGGTTTGAAGTTACGATCCATCACCATTGGCGCTTTCGCGTCCAGCACGGTGCTGCCCGCCAGACCACCACGGATAGCCTGATACACCAGATCCGGGTTAACACCAGCTTTGGTTGCCAGCGTCAGCGCTTCAGACATCGCAGCGATGTTCAGCGCCACAATCACCTGGTTTGCCAGTTTGGTGACGTTGCCCGCACCGATATCACCGGTGTGCACGACAGAACCGGCCATGGATTTCAGCAGGTCGTAGTATTTGTCAAAGACGGCTTTGTCGCCGCCAACCATTACAGACAGTGTACCGTCGATCGCCTTCGGTTCGCCGCCGCTTACCGGCGCATCAAGCATTTGCACGCCTTTCGCTTTCAGCGCATCACTGATTTCACGGCTGGCCAGCGGAGCGATGGAACTCATGTCTATCAGCACGGTACCGGCTTTAGCGCCTTCAATAATGCCGCCTTCGCCCAGTGCCACTTCTTTCACGTGCGGGGAGTTCGGCAGCATGGTGATGATGACATCGCACTTCTCAGCAACCGCTTTCCCGTTCGCTGCCGTTTCCGCGCCTGCAGCGATAAGTTCAGCCACCGCTTCCTGGTTACGGTCTACGACCACCAGTGAGTAACCTGCTTTAATGAGGTTTTTACTCATTGGTTTACCCATGATGCCAAGGCCAATGAAACCAACTTTCATCGTCATAATTGCGTCTCTCTTTTAAAGGGTGGTTTGGTTATTTTTTAAAGGTGTCGGCCAGTTTCTGCGTCGCCGAACGGAACACGCCCAAATCGCTGCCAACCGCAACCACGGTCGCGCCCCATTCCAGGTAACGGCGAGCATCAGCTTCCACTGGTGCCAGAATACCGCTCGGTTTGTTGTGCGCTTTAGCGCGGGTAAAAATGTGCTGAATGGTGCGCTGGACTTCCGGGTGCGCCGCATTACCGATGTAACCCAGCACCGCCGCCAAATCGCTTGGGCCGACAAACACACCATCCACGCCGTCGGTGGCAAGGATTGCATCAAGATTATCCACACCGGCCTGGCTTTCGATTTGTACCAGGATGGTGATGTTAGCGTTGGACTGACGGAAGTAATCCGGCACGGTGCCGAACATGTTAGCGCGATGCGAAACCGACACTCCGCGAATGCCTTCCGGCGGATAACGGGTTGCCGCTACCGCCTTTGCCGCTTCTTCTTCGGTTTCCACGAACGGGATCAGGAAGTTGTAGAAGCCGATATCCAGCAGGCGTTTGATGACCACCGAATCGTTAGTCGGTACGCGTACTACCGGCGCGCTAACGCTGCCTTTCAACGCCATTAATTGCGGTACAAAAGTGAGCACGTCGTTTGGGGCGTGTTCGCCGTCCAGAAGCAGCCAGTCAAAGCCTGCCAGGCCCAGAACTTCAGTGCTGATATGACTACCCAGCGCAGACCAACAACCGATTTGAATCTGTTGGGCCGCCAGCGCGGCCTTGAATTTATTTGGGAAGATATCGTTATTCATCTTTTGTACCTTAAATGTGTCGTTGCTTATTTCTTCAATTCCATACGTTTGATGTCGCCGACCACGAACAGATAGCAGACCATCATCATCAGCGCTGAACAACCTACGAACACCAACGCACCGTTGAAAGAATGCAACTCTTTAACCATGTATCCGATGACCAGCGGCGTCACGATAGAAGCCACGTTACCAAATACGTTGAATACGCCACCGCACAGACCAACGATCTCTTTCGGCGCTACGTCGGAGATTACCGGCCAACCCAGCGCGCCAAAACCTTTACCAAAGAAGGCGAGCGCCATCAGTGCGACCACCATCGCCGTGTTATCGGTGTAGTTACACAGAATGATGCTGGAAGCCAGTAACATCCCGACCACAATAGGGAACTTACGCGCCATCGTCAGGGTGGAGCCGCGCTTGATCAGATAATCAGAGAACAGCCCACCCAGCACACCACCAGCAAAACCACACAGTGCCGGAATGGACGCGACAAACCCCACTTTCAGTATCGACATACCTTTTTCCTGCACCAGGTAAATCGGGAACCATGTCAGGAAGAACCAGGTAATAGTGTTGAGGAAGTATTGCCCGAAGAACACGCCGAGCATCATGCGGTTGCACAGTAACTGCTTGATATAATCCATTTTTGGACCCGCATTTTTGCCATCGTCGGCTTTTTTGTGGTCCATATCGACAACCGCGCCGTTTTTCTCGATATACTCCAGCTCTTCGCGGCTCATACGCGGGTGATCGGTCGGGTTGTGGACAAATTTCACCCAGGCGAAGGTCAGCACAAAACCGATCACGCCCATCACAGTGAACACATGTTCCCAGCCCCAGGCAAAGGTCAGCCAGCCCAGCAGCGGAGAGAACAGCGCCAGCGAGAAATACTGTGCAGAGTTAAAAATTGCTGATGCCGTACCGCGCTCTTTCGCCGGAAACCAGGCCGCCACGATGCGGGCATTCGCCGGGAATGAAGGCGCTTCAGAGAAGCCCAACATAAAACGCATGAAAAACATGGAAATACCGGCCCAGGCAATCGGAAAAATGTCGACAAAACCTTGCAGGAACGTAAAGAGCGACCAGAAAAAGAGGCTCCATGTATACACTTTTTTAGAGCCGAAGCGGTCAAGCAGCCAGCCGCCCGGGATTTGCATCAGCAGGTAAGCCCAACCGAAAGCCGAAAAAATGTAGCCCATTGATACAGCATCAAGTTGCAACTCTTTCGCCACTTCTGTCCCGGCAATGGACAATGTGGCGCGATCTGCATAATTCACTGCTGTTACGATAAATATAATCAGCAGAATTAAATAACGGGTAGGAAAACCCCTTTTTATTTCCACGGCGGAATGTTCGATAGTCATCTTTAATTTCCTCGGGCACTGCTAACTTTAAAATATAATTATTTTGATGTTTTTATCTGATTTTATTTAAGCACTCGAAACTTATTATCAGATAATAGTCAATTCAATTTTATTACCCCACAGTATAATCACCGACAGGACGCCGCACATTAGTGTGTTGCTCAATTTTAACATTACCTTGAAAGATTATTTTGAGCATTTGCACATATGCCTGGGCGCTGATGCACAGATCTTGCAATATCCAGCCCCGCCAGATGGGGAATCGAGATAATAAGTGATTTAGATCACATTCTAATATTTAAACTCCTGACATTCTTATTTCAGCAAACAAGATTTTTATTCTCGATATTAATTTCACAATAAATAATGATTCCGCTTTTATAGAGCGATGTATCGTATAAGTTAGCTGGAGATTACTTGACAATGTCCAACATTGAAATTAGACAGCAACCGCTAGGGGCGTTTTATATTAAGGTACACGACACGGATAATGTCGCTATCATCGTCAATGACAATGGCTTAAAGGCGGGAACACGTTTTCCGGACGGTCTCGAGCTAATTGAGCATATTCCGCAAGGCCATAAAGTGGCGCTGGTAGATATCCCCCATCATGGCGAAATCGTACGCTATGGCGAGATCATAGGCTACGCCATGCGCGATATCCCCCGCGGGAGCTGGATTGATGAATCCATGGTTGAACTGCCGAAAGCACCGCCGCTGAATACACTGCCGCTGGCGACGAAAGTCCCGGAGCCGCTGCCGCCGCTGGAAGGGTATACCTTTGAAGGTTACCGCAATGCGGATGGAAGCGTCGGTACTAAGAACCTGCTCGGCCTGACCACCAGCGTACACTGTGTTGCGGGCGTAGTGGATTATGTCGTGAAGATCATTGAGCGCGATCTGCTGCCGAAATACCCGAACGTTGACGGCGTGGTCGGCCTGAATCACCTGTATGGTTGCGGCGTTGCCATTAATGCACCGGCTGCGGTGATCCCTATTCGTACCATTCATAACATTTCGCTGAACCCGAACTTTGGCGGCGAGGTGATGGTAATTGGCCTGGGCTGTGAAAAATTGCAGCCGGAACGTCTGCTGGAAGGAACCGAGGATGTGAAAGCTATCCCGGTAGACAGTGCCAGTATAGTTCGTTTGCAGGATGAGCAACATGTGGGCTTCCGCTCCATGGTCGACGATATTTTACAGGTTGCAGAGCGCCATCTGGCCAAGCTGAACCAGCGTAAACGTGAAACCTGCCCGGCTTCCGAACTGGTGGTCGGTATGCAGTGTGGCGGCAGCGACGCGTTCTCCGGCGTTACCGCGAACCCGGCGGTGGGCTACGCCTCTGACCTGATTATTCGCTGCGGCGGCACGGTGATGTTCTCAGAAGTGACCGAAGTACGCGATGCAATTCACCTGCTTACGCCGCGCGCCATCAACGAAGAAGTGGGCAAACGCCTGCTGGAAGAGATGGCCTGGTACGATAACTATCTCGATATGGGTAAAACCGACCGCAGCGCCAACCCTTCTCCGGGGAACAAAAAAGGCGGTCTGGCGAATGTCGTGGAAAAAGCGCTGGGTTCGATCGCGAAATCCGGTAAGAGCGCCATCTCTGAAGTGCTCTCTCCGGGACAACGTCCAACCAGGCGCGGGCTGATTTATGCCGCAACACCGGCGAGCGACTTCGTCTGCGGTACGCAGCAGGTAGCTTCCGGGATCACAGTACAAGTGTTTACCACCGGGCGCGGCACGCCGTACGGTCTGGTTGCCGTACCGGTAATTAAAATGGCGACCCGCACTGAGCTGGCAAATCGCTGGTATGACTTAATGGATATCAATGCCGGGACGATCGCCACAGGCGAAGAGACCATCGAAGATGTTGGCTGGAAGCTGTTCCACTTTATCCTTGATGTCGCCAGCGGCCGTAAGAAAACCTTCTCCGATCAGTGGGGGCTACATAACCAACTGGCGGTATTTAACCCGGCTCCGGTGACTTAATTCTAATAACAAAGTGTAGATCTCACTTTTTAGCATGGCTTCGGCCATGCTTTTTTACTGTTTTACCAGTAGCACGTCGATACCGCTTTTCTGCAACCCATGCAGACTTTCCACCGGAATACCTTCATCTGTAATAATCATATCAATCCGTTGTGTATCGATAATTTTGTGCAAACTCAAACGGTTAAATTTACTGGAGTCGGTCACGACAATAATCCGCTCAGCAACTTCACACATCCGACGGTTCAGGCGAGCTTCATCTTCGTTATGCGTGCTTACGCCGCGATCGAGGTCGATAGCGTCGACGCCCAGGAACAGCAGGTCAAAGTGGTAATTCTGTAAGGACTGCTCTGCCTGGTCGCCATAGAAGGATTGCGACTGACGGCGCAAGTGCCCGCCAGTCATCAGCAGTTCCACGCCTTCCGCTTCCAGCAAAGCGTTCGCCACGTTCATCCCATTAGTCATGGCAATCACATCCGTGTGCTGGCGCAGCATACGGGCAATTTCAAACGTTGTGGTGCCGGAATCCAGAATGATACGGTGCCCGGGTTTCACCAGCGCGGCGGCGGCCTGCGCGATACTGCGCTTCACTGCCGTATTTAGCGAGCTTTTATCTTCCACTGAAGGCTCTCCGCCCGGTGAATTGCTCTCACAGATCAGCGCTCCACCGTAAGCACGAACGGCGATGCCTTGTTTTTCAAGGAATGCCAGATCGTTGCGGATCGTCACCGTCGATACGCCATATAAATGAGAAAGATCGTTAACCTGCACACTTCCCTGCGCCCGCAGTCGCTGAATGATCTGCTCCCGCCTTTCACTAGTACCAGTGATGCGCTTTTCTGCGGACGAATCGGTGCTGCTCATACGAGCTCCTTAGTAAAAATACTTTCGTTTTATTTCTTTTTACCTATTAACGCCTTTCTTTTGGGGGAATGCAAGCCTTGAACGGCTTTCAGACATCTGCCTTGCCTACGCTGAAACCTTTCATTATGTTTCTTTTGTGAAACAGATCGGAAAACCATTATCTTTCGTTTTATTTTTATACCACCATAATGCAGGATTAAATGAAACAAAACGAAAGATAAGTATCATTACCATCCTATATGGAGAGGAAAGTGAAACATCTGACAGAAATGGTGGAGCAACATAAACGGGGAAAGACAAACGGAGTTTATGCCGTCTGCTCCGCACATCCGCTGGTGCTTGAAGCCGCAATTCGCTACGCCCATTCGCAACAGACACCGCTGCTGATTGAGGCCACCTCCAACCAAGTGGATCAGTTTGGCGGTTACACTGGTATGACGCCCGCCGACTTTCGCGGGCTCGTCTGTAAGCTGGCTGGAGCTCTTGGATTCCCGGCGTCACAGCTGATCCTCGGCGGCGATCACTTAGGACCAAACCGCTGGCAAAACCTGCCTGCGCTGGAAGCTATGGAAAATGCTGACGATCTCATCAAAAGCTATGTCGCAGCCGGGTTCAAAAAAATCCACCTCGACTGCAGTATGTCCTGCGAGGATGATCCGGTTCCCCTGACCGACGCGATCGTCGCCGGGCGCGCCGCGCGTCTGGCGAAAATTGCCGAAGCAACCTGCCGGGAACAGTTTGGTGTATCCGATCTGGTCTACGTTATCGGCACGGAGGTTCCGGTTCCTGGTGGCGCGCACGAAACGCTCACCGAACTTGAGATCACCACACCTGAAGCGGCCCGCGCCACGCTTGAAGCGCATCGTCATGCATTCGAAAAGGAAGGGTTAAGCGACATCTGGCCACGCATTATTGGCCTGGTGGTTCAGCCCGGCGTGGAATTCGACCACGCGCACGTCTGCAACTACCAGCCGCAAAAGGCCATCGCCCTGAGTGAAATGGTTGAAGCATATAATACGCTGGTTTTTGAAGCACACTCCACTGACTACCAGACACCACAGGCGCTGCGCCATCTGGTAAAAGATCACTTCGCAATCTTAAAAGTCGGCCCGGCACTAACCTTTGCCCTACGCGAAGCCCTCTTCTCACTGGCCGCTATTGAAGAAGAGCTGTTGCCAGCGAAAGCCAGTTCTGGCCTGCGTAATGTGCTGGAAAATGTGATGCTCGATCAACCGGAACACTGGCAAAGCCATTACCACGGTGACAGTAATGCGCGTCGCCTGGCGCGCGGCTACAGCTACTCTGACCGCATACGTTATTACTGGCCAGACAGCCAGATTGACGATGCCTTCGGGCGACTGATACGCAACCTGGCAAACGAACCAATCCCATTGCCGTTGATCAGCCAATACCTGCCGTTGCAGTACAGCAAAGTTCGCGAAGGCGTTCTCAAGTCGACACCTCGGGAACTTATCCTCGACCACATTCAGGACGTACTCCAGCAGTACCACGTCGCCTGCGAAGGCGTAACAACTCAAAATGCATAATGAAAAAGAGGAAAGCGTTATGCCAAACATTGTCTTATGCCGCATTGATGAACGCCTGATCCACGGTCAGGTGGGCGTGCAGTGGGTTGGGTTTGCGGGAGCAAATCTGGTACTAGTCGCCAACGACGAGGTGGCTGAGGATCCTGTCCAACAAAATCTGATGGAAATGGTGCTCGCGGAAGGGATCGCCGTGCGTTTCTGGTCAATACAAAAAGTGATCGACAACATTCATCGCGCCGCTGACCGCCAGAAAATTCTGCTGGTCTGTAAATCTCCCGCCGATTTTCTGAAGCTGGTTGAGGGCGGAGTGCCTGTCACCCGAATCAACGTAGGAAACATGCACTACGCCAGTGGCAAACAACAAATTGCCAAAACGGTCTCCGTCGACGCGAGCGATATCGCCGCGTTCAACGGCCTGAGAACGGCCGGGGTGGAATGCTTTGTTCAGGGCGTTCCGACAGAGACTGCTTTGGATCTCTTTAAACTGCTCTGAGGGATTCATAATGGAAATCAGTCTATTGCAGGCATTCGCACTGGGGCTTCTCGCCTTTATCGCAGGCCTGGATATGTTTAACGGGTTAACACACATGCATCGCCCGGTCGTGCTCGGGCCACTGGTTGGCCTGATCCTTGGCGATCTGCACACCGGTATTTTGACCGGTGGTACGTTAGAACTGGTCTGGATGGGACTGGCGCCGCTGGCGGGTGCACAGCCGCCAAACGTGATTATCGGCACCATAGTAGGGACCACGTTTGCCATCACCACGGGCGTGAAACCGGATGTCGCCGTTGGGGTTGCAGTGCCATTTGCTGTCGCGGTACAGATGGGGATTACTTTCCTCTTTTCCGTGATGTCCGGCGTGATGTCCCGCTGCGATCGCATGGCAGCCAATGCGGATACCAGCGGCATTGAACGGGTTAACTATTTGGCCCTGCTGGTGCTCGGCATCTTCTATTTCCTGTGCGCTTTTTTGCCCATCTACTTCGGTGCTGAACACGCCAAAACCGCCATTAATGTGCTGCCGGAGCGCCTGATAGACGGCCTCGGCGTCTCGGGCGGCATTATGCCAGCCATCGGCTTCGCCGTACTACTGAAGATCATGATGAAAAATGTCTATATCCCTTACTTCATTATCGGTTTTGTCGCTGCCGCCTGGCTCAAGCTTCCAGTACTGGCGATTGCGGCCGCCGCTCTGGCGATGGCGCTGATCGACCTGATGCGTAAAGCACCTGAACCGACAGCACCTGTGGCCCGGAAAGAGGAATTCGAAGATGGCATCTAATCAAACCACCCTACCGGGCGTTTCGGAAACTGAAGAAACCTTGCTCACCGGCGTGAATGAAAATATCTATGAAGATCAGAGCATTGGCGCGGAGCTGACGAAAAAAGATATTAACCGCGTGGCCTGGCGCTCCATGCTGTTACAGGCCTCATTCAACTATGAGCGTATGCAGGCGTCCGGCTGGCTATATGGGTTGCTGCCTGCGCTGAAAAAGATTCACACCAACAAGCGGGACCTGGCGCGCGCTATGAAAGGTCATATGGGGTTCTTTAATACCCACCCGTTCCTGGTGACATTTGTTATTGGCATCATTCTGGCGATGGAACGCTCTAAACAGGATGTGAACAGCATCCAGAGTACCAAAATTGCCGTCGGCGCCCCACTTGGTGGTATCGGGGATGCTATGTTCTGGCTGACCCTTCTGCCCATCTGCGGCGGTATTGGCGCCAGCCTGGCGTTGCAAGGTTCGATTCTGGGAGCTGTGGTCTTTATCGTGCTGTTTAACGTGGTACATCTCGGCCTGCGTTTTGGGCTGGCGCACTATGCTTACCGGATGGGTGTTGCCGCAATTCCATTGATTAAGGCCAACACTAAAAAGGTCGGCCACGCAGCTTCCATCGTAGGGATGACGGTGATCGGCGCGCTGGTGGCAACCTATGTACGTCTCAATACCACGCTCGAAATCAAAGCCGGGGATGCGGTCGTCAAACTGCAAACTGACGTTATCGACAAGCTTATGCCCGCGTTTCTGCCGCTGGTCTATACCCTGACCATGTTTTGGCTGGTGCGTCGTGGCTGGAGCCCGCTGCGGCTGATTGGGATCACCGTAGTGCTGGGCGTTGTAGGTAAATTCTGTCACTTCCTGTAAAAACAAAGAGGTAGAGATGTTAGGCATTATTTTGACGGGGCATGGCGGTTTTGCCAGCGGGCTTGAACAGGCGATGAAACAGATCCTTGGCGAGCAGCCGCAGTTTATCGCCATCGATTTTCCCGAGACTTCTACCACTGCACGCCTGACCGCTCAGCTTGAACAGGCGGTGAGCGAACTGAATGCAGAGCACGATATTGTGTTTCTCACCGATTTGCTGGGTGGCACACCGTTTCGCGTGGCATCCACACTCGCGATACAAAAACCGGGTAGAGAGGTGATAACCGGCACCAACCTGCAACTCCTGCTGGAGATGGTGCTGGAGCGCGACGGATTAAGCAGCGAAGCGTTTCGTCTGCAGGCGCTGGAGTGCGGGCACCGCGGCCTGACGAGCCTGGTGGATGAGCTTGGTCGCTGTCGCGAGGAAGCGTCCGTAGAGGAAGGGATATGACTCGGCTGCTGCGTGCTCGACGGGTGCTTACCGAGCAGGGCTGGCTGAACGACCACCAGCTTCGTATTCAGGACGGTGTTATCACGGCGATTGAGCCTATCCCGGCGGGCATTGCCGCTCGGGATGTCGAACAACTTTGTCCGTCGTACATTGACACTCACGTTCACGGTGGCATGGGTGTAGATGTGATGGATAACGCACCAGATACACTGGATGTTTTGGCCATCCATAAAGCACATGAAGGGGTTGGGGCATTTTTGCCCACTACCGTCACCGCACCGCTGGAGGCCATACACAGAGTCCTCACGCGAATTGCCCGACGCTGTCAGTCAGGCGGCCCTGGCGCGCTGGTTCTGGGCAGTTATGTAGAAGGTCCTTACTTTACGCCGCAGAACAAGGGGGCTCATCCACCGGAGCTGTTTCGGGAACTGAATATTACCGAGCTGGATGAGTTGATTACGTTATCGCACAACACATTGAAGGTGGTGGCACTGGCACCGGAAAAACCCGGTGCCTTACAGGCGATTCGCCACCTTAAGCAGCGGGGTATACGTGTGATGCTGGGCCACAGTGCCGCTACGTACGAGCAAACCCTCGCTGCCCTTGAAACCGGCGCTGATGGGCTGGTGCACTGCTTCAACGGCATGACGGGGCTGCATCACAGAGGACCTGGCATGGTCGGCGCAGGGCTTACAGACAAACGGGCGTGGCTGGAGCTCATTGCCGACGGCCACCATGTCCATCCCGGAACTCTGCGTTTATGCAGTTGCTGTGCGAAAGATCGTGTGGTGTTGATTACCGATGCCATGCAGGCAGCAGGCATGCCGGATGGGCGGTACGCGCTTTGTGGCGAAGAAGTCACAATGCACCACGGCGTGGTGAAAACCGCCTCTGGCGGGCTGGCGGGAAGCACGCTGTCGCTTGATGCCGCAGTCAGAAATATGGTGGAGCACGCGGGTGTAACAGCTGAAGACGCTATCCATATGGCCTCGCTGCATCCTGCCCGTCTGCTGGGCATTGATCGTCAGCTCGGATCCTTAATGCCGGGGAAACGCGCCAATGTTATTGCGCTGGATGGCGGTTTACATCTTCAGCAGATATGGATTCAGGGTCAGCCTCTCCCCCTTTAGCCCTTTCATTGTGTCTCCTTTTGGCTTTGCGGCATAAAATCGTAAGGCCTTTCTTTTCTTTCCTTATATTTTCCCTTTCCTTTCACGATCACACTTTTCGTTTTATTTCTTTTATTGCATTGAACTTTCAATTTCTTTTCTATAGATTTTATTTAACTAATTAAGTTAACAAGTGAAACGAAACGAAAGATAGCGACACGTTCGCCAGCGTCTGATGTGCAATTCACACGACTAAGGACTGAGTTATGCCACAAATCCCTTCCGCCGCTACAACCGGTACCTGGACAGAAGAAGAGATCCGCCAGCAGCCTGCCAGCTGGATCCGCTCGCTCAACAATATCGATAATTTGCGTTCCTCGATTGACAGTTTCCTGACGCCGCTGCTGTGCAAGAACGATCTGCGGATCGTGCTGACTGGCGCGGGCACGTCCGCTTTTATTGGCAATATCATTGCGCCATGGCTTGCGAGCCACACCGGGAAAAACATCTCTGCCATACCGACAACCGATCTGGTCACAAATCCGATGGATTACTTCAGCCCGGCACATCCGTTGCTGCTGATTTCGTTTGCCCGTTCCGGTAACAGCCCGGAAAGCGTGGCGGCAGTAGAGCTGGCCAATCAGTTCGTGCCTGAGAGCTACCACCTGTCGATCACCTGTAACGAGGCGGGCAGCCTGTATCAGAATGCCGTCGACAGCGATAACGCCTATGCCCTTCTGATGCCTGCCGAAACGCACGATCGTGGTTTCGCGATGACCAGCAGTATTACGACCATGATGGCGAGCTGCCTGGCGGTATTCGCACCAGAGACGATCGGTAGCCGCACCTTCCGCGACGTGGCCGATCGCTGTCAGGCGATCCTCGCTTCACTCGGCGATTTCCGCCACGACGTATTTGGCAATGAGCCGTGGAAAAGGATCGTCTATCTGGGAAGCGGTGGCCTGCAGGGTGCGGCGCGTGAATCAGCGCTGAAGGTGCTGGAACTGACGGCAGGTAAGCTGGCAGCTTTCTACGATTCCCCAACAGGCTTCCGTCACGGGCCTAAATCACTGGTGGATAAAGAAACGTTGGTGGTGGTGTTTATCTCTAGCCATCCGTATACACGTCAGTACGATCTCGATCTGCTGGCCGAACTGCGCCGCGATCGTCAGGCTCTGCGCGTTGTTGCCATCGCCGCTGAAAACGATCCGGTTATTGAAGCGGGTCCGCACATCCTGCTACCGCCTTCTCGTCCGTTTATCGATATGGAGCAGTCGTTCTGCTTCCTGATGTACGCCCAGGTCTTTGCACTGTCTCAGTCCCTCAACATGGGCAATACACCTGATACACCATCTGCCAGCGGCACGGTCAACCGTGTGGTGCAGGGCGTTGTTATTCATCCGTGGCAGGATTAAGAGGATCGCAACATGAGTATTATTTCAACAAAATATCTTCTGCAGGACGCACAGGCAAAAGGCTACGCCGTGCCAGCGTTTAACATCCACAACGCCGAGACGATCCAGGCGATCCTCGAAGTTTGTAGCGAAATGCGATCGCCGGTGATCCTCGCCGGCACACCGGGCACTTTCAAACACATTGCTCTGGAAGAGATCTACGCCCTGTGCAGTGCGTACTCCCTCACTTACGATATGCCGCTGGCGCTGCATCTCGATCACCACGAATCCCTCGACGATATACGTCGCAAGGTCAACGCTGGCGTGCGTAGCGCGATGATCGATGGCAGCCACTATCCGTTCGAACAAAACGTGGAGCTGGTAAAATCGGTGGTCGATTTTTGTCACCTCAACGACTGTAGCGTCGAGGCCGAACTGGGACGTCTGGGCGGAATGGAAGATGACATGAGCGTAGACGCCGAAAGCACGTTTCTCACTGACCCGCAGGAAGCGAAACGCTTTGTCGAATTGACCGGCATCGACAGCCTCGCCGTCGCTATCGGCACTGCACATGGCCTGTATACCAAACGCCCAAAAATCGACTTTCAGCGGTTGGCAGAAATCCGTGAAGTAGTGACGGTGCCGCTGGTGCTACACGGTGCGAGTGATGTGCCGGATGAGGATGTTCGTCGCACCATCGAACTGGGTGTTTGCAAAGTCAATGTGGCAACCGAGCTGAAAATCGCCTTCTCTGAAGCAGTCAAAGCCTGGTTTGCCGAAAACCCCCAGGGCAACGACCCGCGCTTCTATATGCGGGTCGGCATGGATGCCATGAAAGAGGTGGTCAGAAGTAAAATCACCATTTGCGGCTCGGCGAACCGATTACGACTTCCGGCAGAAGCATAACGGAGAAGGCGCTTACCCTGATGAAAAAAATGCTCACAAACTCAATGCTTGCCCTGTGTGTTTCCCATAGCGCGGTGGCAGCAAACTACACGCTCAATAACGACAATATTGCTCTCTCGTTTGATAATTCAAACTCAACGGTAATGGTTAAGGACACCAGGGCTAACCATCCGCTCACGCCACAGGAGCTGTTTTTTCTGACGCTGCCGGACGAGAGTAAAATCCACACAGCGGATTTTAAAATCAAGCACGTAAAAAAACAGGACAGCGGGATTATTATCGACTTTACCCATCCTGAATTTAACGTGACGGTGAAGCTGAACCTGATTAAGGGCAAATACGCCAGCATCGACTACACCATCGCCGCCGTTGGTCAGCCGCGGGATGTGGCTAAAATCACCTTCTTCCCGACCAAAAAGCAGGCTCAGGCACCTTACGTAGACGGGGCAATTAACAGTTCCCCGATCGTCGCAGACTCGTTCTTTATTCTGCCGGATAAACCCATCGTTAACACTTACGCCTATGAAGCGACGACAAACCTCAATGTAGAGCTGAAAACCCCCATTCAGCCAGCAACTCCGCTCAGCTACACCACGTACTTTGGTACCTTCCCGGAGATCAGCCAGTTGCGTCGTAGCGTAAACCAGTTTATTGATGCCGTCCGCCCGCGTCCGTATAAACCTTATTTACACTACAACAGCTGGATGGATATAGGCTTCTTTACCCCATACTCCGAGCAGGATGTACTGGGACGGATGGATGAATGGAATAAAGAATTTATTACCGGGCGCGGCGTGTCGCTGGATGCTTTCCTGCTTGACGATGGCTGGGATGACCTTACCGGGCGCTGGCTGTTTGGCCCTGCATTCAACAAAGGTTTTAGCAAGGTACGGGAGAAAGCTGACAGCCTGCACAGCTCCGTCGGGCTATGGCTCTCGCCGTGGGGCGGATATAACAAACCGCGCGATATTCGCGTCTCGCATGCAAAAGAGTACGGTTTCGAAACCGTGGACGGGAAGCTGGCGCTGTCAGGCTCGAACTACTTTAAAAACTTTAATGAGCAGATCATTAAACTGATAAAAAATGAGCACATTACCTCGTTCAAGCTCGACGGGATGGGTAATGCCAATTCGCATATTAAAGGCAGTCCGTTCGCCTCGGATTTTGACGCATCTATCGCTCTGTTGCATAACATGCGCAGCGCAAATCCGAATCTGTTTATTAACCTGACGACCGGTACGAACGCCAGCCCATCCTGGCTGTTGTACGCCGATTCCATCTGGCGCCAGGGAGATGATATCAACCTTTATGGCCCCGGCACGCCAGTGCAGCAGTGGATGACCTACCGCGATGCTGAAACATACCGTTCCATTGTGCGTAAAGGTCCTCTGTTCCCGCTGAACTCACTGATGTATCACGGGATCGTCAGCGCAGAGAATGCTTATTACGGTCTGGAGAAAGTGCAAACGGACAGCGATTTTGCCGACCAAGTCTGGAGCTACTTCGCCACCGGCACCCAGTTGCAGGAACTGTATATCACCCCATCAATGCTGGACAAGGCGAAGTGGGATACTCTGGCGCAGGCAGCAAAATGGTCGCGGAAGAACGCCAGCGTGCTGGTCGATACCCATTGGATTGGCGGAGACCCGACGGCGCTTGAGATTTACGGCTGGGCTTCGTGGAATAAAGACAAAGCCATTCTCGGTTTGCGCAACCCGTCGGACAAACCGCAAACTTACTATCTGGATTTGTCGAAAGATTTCGAAATCCCGACAGGAGACGCGGCGCAGTTTAGTCTGAAAGCGGTATACGGTAGTAACAACAGCGTACCGGAGCAGTATAAAAATGCGGTGGAAATTACCCTAAAACCGCTGGAAACGCTGGTGTTTGAAGCGATGCCTGTTAATTAAAAGATGTGTTCAGATCATGTAGGCCGGGTAAGGCGCAGCCGCCACCCGGCAAAATAACCGCGCAAAAACTTACTTCCCCTGCAACTCCAGCGCGTGCTTATACAGCGCATTTTTCTTCACGCCATGGATCTCCGCCGCGAGGGCTGCGGCTTTCTTCAGCGGCAGTTCAGCCTGCAACAGTGCCAGCGTACGCAGTGCATCGGCGGGCAACCCATCTTCCTGCGCTTTATGACCTTCAACAATCAGCACCATCTCGCCTTTACGGCGGTTTTCATCCTCTTTCACCCACGCCAGCAGTTCGCCAACCGGTGCGCCCTGAATGGTTTCCCAGGTCTTGGTCAACTCACGGGCCAGCACGACATAGCGGCTTTCTCCCCATACCGCGACCATATCCTCAAGACTCTCCAACAAACGATGGGTTGATTCATAGAAGATCAGCGTGCGGCTCTCGGTTTCCAGGGCTTTTAACACATCACGGCGCCCTTTGGATTTGGCAGGCAGAAACCCTTCGTAACAAAAACGATCCGACGGCAGCCCCGCAGCACTCAGCGCGGCAATTGCGGCGCAAGGACCAGGTAGAGGCACCACGCGGATCCCTGCCTCGCGGCAGGTACGCACTAAATGATAGCCAGGATCGTTAATCAGCGGGGTACCGGCATCCGAGACGAGTGCAATGTTCTGCCCCTCTTTCAGCTTTGCCACCAGCGTTTCCGCCTTCTGCTGCTCGTTATGATCATGCAGGGCGAACAGGCGGGCATTAATAGCAAAGTGTTGAAGCAATAAACCGGTGTGGCGGGTATCTTCCGCCGCAATTAAATCAACGGCCTGCAACACGGTCAGTGCGCGTTGCGTAATATCAGCCAAATTCCCGATAGGAGTAGGTACAATAAAGAGCTGACCTTGAGAATTCTCCGCCGATTCGTGTTGTTTCATTGTTTCATCCGTATTGCCGATTTAATATTGAGCATTGCGTAAAAATTATCACTGGATACAGTATGCTACCGTCAAGATTTCTACGTTCGAAAGCCACGCGCAGCCTGCCTGTGGTGCTAGCCGCCCTGCTATTCGCAGGCTGCGGCACCCAATCGACAGACCAGAGCGCCACGCATCTGCAAGGCTCGGCGAAGGCTGATTCTGGCTATTACCTGCAACAGATGCAGCAAAGCACAGATGATAGCAAGACCAACTGGCAATTACTCGCCATTCGTGCACTGCTTAAAGAGGGTAAAACCCAGCAGGCAAGCGAACTTTTCAGCCAGCTACCGCAGAATCTGAACGACAATCAGCGTAAAGAATATTCTCTGCTCGCCGCCGAAATGAAACTGGTGCAGAAAGATTTCGCTGGTGCACAGGCGCTGCTGAGTAAGATTGCTCCTGCCGATCTGGAGCAAAATCAGCAGGCGCGTTACTGGCAGTTAGGGATTGAAGCCGCACAAGGCAAACCGTCACTGACATTGCTGCGCGCGCTAATTGCCCAGGAACCGCTGTTAACGAAACCCGAAGAGAAGCAGAAAAATATCGATGCCACCTGGCAGGCGCTTGCTTCAATGACGCAGGATCAAGCCAGAGCGCTGGTGATCAACGCGGATGAAGTCACCTTGCAGGGCTGGCTCGATCTGCAACGCGTATGGTTTGATAATCGCAACGATCCCAATATGCTGAAAGCAGGCATTACTGACTGGCAGACCCGCTACCCGCAAAACCCGGCGGCGAAAATGCTGCCGACCCAACTGTCGAATCTGCAAAACTTCAAACCGGCATCAACCAACAAAATCGCGCTGCTGCTGCCGTTAAATGGCCAGGCCGCTGTTTTTGGTCGGGCGATTCAGCAGGGCTTTGAAGCTGCTAAAAATGGTATTTCCACCGTTTCCGGCCCGGCCGTTCCGCAGCAGGTGGCGCAGGCGGCTAACGCCGCAGTGGTTAGCCCATCGCAGACCAACGTTAACGATTTAACCAGCGTTGCCACGCCGGACAGCGCCGCACAGAGCGAAACAGCGCAATCCAAAACCACAGCAGAACAGGATCCCGCAGCGGTAACGCCTCCTCAACCTGCTGATGCCAATGCAAAGCAGCCGGTTGCCGCACCAGCCGTTGCCGGTACGCCAGCAAACCCTGGCGCTGAACTGAAAATTTACGATACCAGCGCGCAACCGATGGATCAGATCCTCAATCAGGTGCAGCAAGATGGCGCGGGTATCGTGGTCGGCCCGCTGCTGAAAAGCAATGTTGAAGAGCTGATGCGCAGCCACACCACGCTGAATGTGCTGGCGCTCAACCAGCCTGAAAGCGTCGAAAACCGTACAAATATCTGCTACTTCGCGCTCTCGCCAGAAGATGAAGCACACGATGCCGCGCGCCACATCCATGAACAGGGCCGTCATGCGCCGCTGCTGCTGGTGCCGCGCAGCAATTTGGGCGAACGAATCAGTAAAGCCTTTGCCGAAGAGTGGCAAAAACTCGGCGGCGGCGTGGTTCTGGAACAGAAATTCGGATCTACCGCTGAGCTGCGGATGGGGCTGAATGGCGGTTCTGGTATTGCCATGACCGGTAGCCCGGTGGTTGCTAGTCTGCCGCAGCAGCAGGGTGTGACTATTGGTGGTCTGCACATTCCGGCTCCACCGACCGATGCGCAAATCAGCGGCAGCGGTAGCGTGGATTCAGTCTATATCGTGGCGACGCAGGATGAGATCGCTCTGATTAAACCGCTGATTACCTTGCGCACCGGAAGCCAAAGCAACGTGACGCTGTACGCCAGTTCGCGCAGCGCGCAGGGCGGCGCAGGCCCGGATTTCCGTCTGGAGATGGAAGGCTTGCAATTTAACGAAATCCCGATGCTGGCAGGCGCGAACCCATTGCTAATGCAGCAGGCGCTGAAAAGCGTTAACAATGATTACTCACTGGCGCGCCTCTATGCCATGGGCGCAGATGCCTGGTCGCTGGCGAACAACTTCTCGCAGATGCGTCAGGTTCCGGGTTTTGAACTTAACGGAAATACCGGTGATTTAACTGCCACCCAGGATTGCGTGATCAACAGGAAGTTGTCATGGCTCAAATACCAGCAGGGACAAATCGTCCCGGCCAGTTAACCCGTAAACAAACCGGCGACGCGTGGGAAGCCAAAGCGCGTCGCTGGCTGGAAAGCAAAGGGCTGCGTTTTTTAGCCGCCAATGTGCGCGAGCGCGGCGGCGAGATCGATCTGATAATGCGGCACAAAACTACCACCGTCTTTATTGAAGTGCGCTATCGCAGATCGTCTCGTTTTGGCGGCGCTGCGAGCAGTATCACACGCGCGAAACAAGTCAGGCTCCTGCAAACCGCCCGTTTGTGGCTCGCCCGGCACAATGGAAGCTTTGATACTGTGGATTGCCGGTTTGATGTGGTAGCCTGCACCGAGAATGACGTTGAGTGGATACAAAACGCCTTTAACGACCACTCATAATTACAAAATGATAGGGATTACCGTGCTCGAACGAATTAAAGCCTGCTTTACGGAAAGCATTCAAACCCAAATTGCAGCGGCGGAAGCGTTGCCTGATGCTATTTCCCGCGCAGCCATGACGATGGTTCACTCCCTGCTTAACGGCAACAAAATCCTCTGTTGTGGCAACGGCACTTCTGCCGCCAATGCACAGCATTTTGCTGCCAGCATGATCAACCGTTTTGAAACAGAACGACCCAGTTTACCTGCCATTGCACTTAATACCGATAATGTGGTCTTAACCGCGATAGCAAATGATCGTCTGCATGATGAGATTTACGCCAAGCAGGTTCGCGCGCTCGGTCACAGCGGGGATATTCTGCTTGCCATCTCCACGCGCGGCAATAGCCGCGATATCGTTAAAGCCGTGGAAGCGGCGGTAACGCGTGATATGTCCATCGTAGCACTGACCGGCTACGACGGTGGCGAGTTGGCGGGTCTGCTGGGGCCGCAGGATGTCGAAATCCGTATTCCTTCTCATCGCAGCGCGCGCATCCAGGAAATGCACATGCTGACGGTGAATTGCTTATGCGATCTGATTGATAACACGCTTTTTCCTCACCAGGATGATTAAGGAGTATACATGAAGGCATTTACGCCCCTCGCAGTCCTTATTTCCGCGCTGCTGTTACAAGGTTGTGTTGGCGCAGTCGTGGTCGGTTCTGCCGCCGTTGGCACTAAGGCCGCGACGGATCCGAGAACCGTTGGCACCCAGGTGGATGACAGCACGCTGGAACTGCGCGTCAACAGCGCGTTGTCCAAAGATGAGCAGATTAAAAAAGAAGCGCGTATCAACGTCACCGCGTATCAAGGGAAAGTTCTGCTGACCGGGCAAGCTCCGAATACCGCGCTCTCTTCCAGAGCGAAACAGATTGCCGTTGGCGTTGAGGGCGCGACCGAAGTATTCAACGAAATTCGCCAGGGTCAGCCGATCGGCCTCGGTACGGCGTCTTCAGACACCTGGATCACCACCAAAGTCCGCTCGCAGCTGTTAGGCAGCGATCAGGTGAAATCCTCAAACGTGAAAGTGACTACCGAAAATGGCGAAGTGTTCCTGATGGGTCTGGTTACCCAGCGTGAAGGCCAGGCAGCGGCAGATATTGCCAGCCGCGTCAGCGGTGTAAAACACGTGACAACAGCATTTACCTTGCTGAAATAATAAAACAGCCCGGCAAATTCGCCGGGCTGTTTTTGCTCTGTCAAGCTTCAGAACAACGCAATAGCGCCAGTGATCGTCCCGCACAGTGCCACCAGCCCGCCGGTCAGCCACAACGCTTTTAACGGAAACGATTTACGCAGCATGATCAGCGATGGCAGGCTTACCGCCGGCAGCGTAATCAACAGCGCCATCGCAGGCGCCATTCCCATACCCGCCAGCATCATGGTCTGCACAATAGGGATCTCAGCAGCCGTCGGGATCACAAACAAGCAGCCGACAATCGCCATGGCAATCACCCACAACAAAGTGTTATCGATCGCACCATCCGCATGCGGGAATAACCAGACACGCGCCGCGCCCAGCACCAAAACAGCGAGAATATAGACCGGAATGGTGCTCCAGAAGAGTTGCCATAAGGCTTTTCCCCAGCGCGCCATAAAGCTGCCCTGCGGCTCCGTAAGCGTAATATCCACCACTTCAGCCTGCTGTGGGTTCTCTTTGACCAGCGCCTGTACCACCATCGCAACGCCCAGCACTGTCACCAAACCCGCAACCAGACGGATGGCGGCAAAGTGCCAGCCAAGAACAAAACCCATAAATACAAGCGTGGCCGGGTTAAGCAGCGGGTTGCCCATCCAGAATGCCAGCGCACCGCCCATTGAGACGCGCTGACGGCGCATACCTGCAGCCACCGGTGCGGCACAACAGGTGCACATCATGCCAGGCAGAGCGAACAGCGTACCAAACAGCGTGCCGCTAAAGCGTTTTTGCCCCAGCGTGCGCAGCAGCCAGTCGCGCGGGATCAATACCTGAATCAGCGAGCCCAGCAATACGCCCAGCACGGCCGCTTTCCAGACGGCAAGAAAATAGACTAACGCATAATCCCACGCCGCCAGAATCGGGCTGGAATCAGCCTGTGCAAGTATAGATTTACCAATGCTGTGCGTCTCGGCAGCAGTGAATGCTTTACCGTAATAAGGCTGCCATTTCACGTACCAAAGACCGACGATAACCACAAGAAAGAACAGAGCGGGTTTCCACCACTGAATGGGTGTTGCCGCCTGAGGTGAAGACTGACCAGTCATAACATTCCCCGGGGAATAGATAATAAGCCGGGGAATAGTACGCCGGGAAAACTATTTTGCCAATTGCGAGCGTACCGCAATCGCGCGTAACTGCGCGGAGGCGATGACCTCAACGCGATCTTCCGCTGGAGTGAAGGACAATGTCAGCAGCGCATGGGCGACATCCTGAGCGCGGATCGACTGCCAGTTACCCGGCAGCAGACGAAACAGCGGTGCGAGCAGTGATTCATTGATGCGCTGCTTTTCACGATCCCCCAGCAGCATTGAGGGACGGGCAATAACCAGCCGGGGCCACTCCTGCGCGATGAGTGCTTTTTCCATCTCGCCTTTTACCCGGTTATAGAAAAACGGTGAACGCGAATTTGCGCCCAGCGAGCTGACCACCAGCATCTGCCTGGCACCAAGCCTCAGCCCGGTTAATGCCGTATCGATTACTAGCGTATAGTCCACATGCACGAAAACCTCTTCGCTCCCCGCTTCGCGGCGCGTGGTACCAAGGCAGCAAAAAACCGTATCCACCGCACCATTCACCTGCGCCAGCGCATCGCTTAACTGCGGATCATATGGATTTTCGACATCGGGAAAGCCCGACAATGGGCGGCGCGTTGGCGCTACGATCGTGCCGACTCGCGCATCGTTGCTCAGTAATCGCAGCAAATGTCCGCCAACCAGGCCCGTTGCGCCAGTGATCATCACGCGTGGCATTTACTCTCCTTTTGCAGATGAATCTGCCTTGCAATACCTGCCAGCTAAACCAGGCTTAATAATCTGATGGGTTATCAGTATGGATAACAATGAACGCTGAAGCCAAAACAACGGAGGAATTATGAGCAAGAAAATCGCAGTCTTGATCACCGACGAGTTTGAAGATTCAGAATTTACCTCTCCGGTACAGGAATTTCGTCAGGCCGGCCATGAGGTAATCACCATAGAGAAGCAAGCGGGGAAAACCATCCACGGCAAGCAAGGCGAAGCTGAAGTAGTGATTGATAAGGCCATTGATGAGGTGCGGCCAGCGGATTTTGACGCCCTGCTGCTACCGGGCGGCCATTCCCCCGATTATTTGCGCGGCGACGACCGTTTTGTCACCTTCACCCGTGATTTTATCAGTAGCGGTAAACCCGTCTTCGCCATTTGTCACGGCCCACAGTTACTGATCAGTGCGGACGCCATACGCGGACGCAAGCTCACTGCGGTGAAGCCTATCGTCGTTGATGTCAAAAACGCCGGTGGCGAGTTCTATGACCAGGAAGTGGTGATCGATAAAGATCAACTGGTGACCAGCCGCACCCCCGAAGATTTGCCCGCGTTTAACCGCGAGGCATTGCGTTTACTGGGCGCCTGAGTCGCGGAGCCAGTGTAATTTTTTACCAAAACCCATTGTGTTGTCAGTGAATTTCAATTCGTGAAGGCGAATCTCCCACATAGGGGCTGACAACATGCGCGCAACAGGAAAGCGACGGTTGTACTGCGCACGCGGTGCCTCGCTTTCCCCCTCTTCCAGACGACGGATCTCGCCGGTAAATTGCACACCGCGAATCAGCGCCACGGTTTTCGGCTGGCCGTTGACGGTTCCCGCCACCTTCGCCTGAAGCCCGGTCATCTGCGAGTGGCGTGTGTGATCTTCACTAAGGATGTAAAACGCCACTCTTTGCGCATCGTAAAAGTAAAACGCATTAGCACACCACAATTCGCCCCGGTTCGCCACGCACCAACTGACAACGTGCTGTTTCGCCAGCCAGCGGTTAATGGCTACAAGCGTCTCCATTTTTTCTCTTCCTCGTGTTATTTTCCCGTTCACATTAACACAATGAATCATGCCATGACGCCCTGGTTTCTTTATCTTATCCGCACCGCCGACAACATGCTGTATACCGGCATTACCACCGATGTGGCGCGTCGCTTTACCCAGCATCAGAACGGGAAAGGGGCAAAGGCGCTACGGGGAAAAGGCGCGCTGGCGCTGGTTTTTTCAGCACAGGTAGGAGAAAGATCGCTGGCATTACGGCTGGAGTACCGCATCAAGCAGTTAACCAAACGCCAGAAAGAGCGCCTCGTCGCCGGAGATGGCACGTTCGAGGCGCTACGGGAAAGCCTGCAAGCAACAGTCGCTAAAGACGCTTGAAGTGATCGCTGTATTCCACCATCCCACCGACGCCATTTAACGCATCTTCCGCAAGAGGGTGAACTAAAAACGCCTCATTCGTTTGCGGCCAGCGGCAGTGCAGATCGTACTGCGAGGCTTTTTCAAACCCCAGACGGCTATAGAACGCCGGATCGCCCAACGTAACCACTGCGGCATAGCCAAATTCATTCAGCGAATCCAGCCCTTCATAGACAAGCTGGCGCGCAATGCCCTGGCCGCGATATTGCTCATCGACCGCCAGCGGCGCAAGCCCGACCCATTGCAACTCTTCACCAGCAACCGTGACAGGGCTAAAGGCCACATAGCCCACAACCTGGCCTTCATCATCAGTTGCGACAAATCCCAGCGTGATCAAACCCTCCTCACGCAGATTGTGCACCAGCGTAGCTTCGCCTTCACCACCAAAACTACGACGCAATAACGTGTCGATACCGGGCGCATCAATGGGAATTTCAACTCTAATCAGCATGGCTCACCTACAGAAGGTTGTGTCGTTGCAGGCGGCGCTTGCAGGCCGGCCTCAACAAATTCCGCCAGTTGTAGCAGTATCACCCGCAGGGGTTTTGGCATCTGCTCCAGTTCAATGGCGTCCATCAGATTTTTTACGTACAGTCCAAGCTCAGTATCGCCTTCAATTACCAGCCGACGCTGGAAAAAGAGTGTATCCGGATCCTGTTTGCGCGCGGCAATCATCAGCAAATCGCTGGCGTCCGCGCTGAAGCTAACATCAGCATCAGCTGACTCACGTACAATCAACTGACTATTCTCAACAGAGGTATACCACGTCAGGCCAATATCCCGTACCTGAATACTTAACCAGCGGCCTTCGAGAAACTCAAGCTCTCCGTCCGCCAGCGCCTGCTGGAATTGCCATCGCAGCACCTGCTCCAGCACCTGACGCTTAATGGCGAAAGGTGTTAGCTTAACCGGAACGCTTAATAATGCCGGGCCGAAGTGAACAAGACGTGAGCGCAATGAATCCAACACGGGCTTAACTCCCAGAAATGATAATTGCGACTATTTTGCCACATTCCCGTAATGGCATAGCGGCACAAATCAACAATCAGGCAATAAATAGACGGCAGTTATGGCTCTATCAATACGCATTTAACTGCCTCAAATCAAAAATTGTCGCCAGCAGGTTAACTAAAATCCCAGCTCGTTAACAATTTTGACGGCCCTACGGGGTACGTCCGGGCCTTCTGGCCCCTGATTGCAGGATAAACTATGGAGTTGCTCTGCCCTGCCGGAAACCTTCCGGCATTGAAGGCGGCTATCGAAAACGGTGCCGATGCGGTTTATATCGGCCTGAAAGATGATACGAACGCCCGCCATTTCGCCGGACTCAACTTTACGGAGAAAAAACTCCAGGAGGCGGTGAGTTTTGTTCATCAGCACCGCCGCAAACTGCATATCGCCATTAATACTTTTGCGCATCCGGATGGTTACCAGCGTTGGGAGCGGGCCGTGGATATGGCCGCGCAGATTGGTGCCGATGCGCTGATCCTCGCCGATCTGGCGATGCTGGAATACGCCGCCGAGCGTTATCCACATATTGAGCGTCATGTTTCCGTACAGGCCTCCGCCACCAACGAAGAAGCAATCCGCTTTTACCACCGCCACTTTGATGTCGCACGTGTGGTTCTGCCGCGAGTTTTATCCATTCATCAGGTGAAACAACTCGCGCGCACGACGCCTGTTCCTCTGGAAGTCTTCGCTTTCGGTAGCCTGTGCATTATGGCCGAAGGCCGTTGCTACCTCTCCTCCTATCTCACCGGCGAATCGCCCAATACCGTAGGCGCCTGTTCACCCGCGCGTTTTGTCCGCTGGCAACAAACGCCGCAGGGGCTGGAATCCCGTCTGAATGACGTGCTGATCGACCGCTATCAGGAGGGGGAAAACGCGGGTTATCCCACGCTGTGTAAAGGGCGTTATCTGGTAGATGGCGAGCGTTATCATGCGCTGGAAGAGCCTACCAGCCTGAATACGCTGGAACTGCTACCGGAATTGTTGGCAGCAAATATCGCCTCAGTAAAAATAGAAGGTCGTCAGCGCAGCCCGGCGTATGTCAGCCAGGTAGCGAAGGTATGGCGTCAGGCTATCGATCGCTGCATGGCTGCGCCGCAGGACTTTGTCCCGCAATCCGTATGGATGGAGACATTAGGGGCCATGTCAGAAGGCACACAAACCACGCTCGGTGCATATCACCGTAAATGGCAGTAGGTAGACAATGAAATATTCATTAGGGCCGGTTCTTTATTACTGGCCAAAAGAGACGCTGGAAAGTTTTTACCGCCAGGCTGCCAGCAGCAGCGCTGATGTGATTTATCTTGGCGAGGCAGTGTGCAGCAAGCGTCGCGCGACCAAAGTGGGCGACTGGCTGGATATGGCAAAAGCGCTCGCTGCTGGCGGCAAACAGGTTGTACTCTCTACGCTGGCGCTGGTGCAAGCCTCTTCAGAATTAAATGAACTGAAGCGCTATGTTGATAACGGCGAATTTCTGCTGGAAGCCAGCGATTTGGGCGTAGTGAACATGTGCGCTGACCGCAAGTTGCCTTTCGTTGCCGGCCATGCTCTTAACTGCTATAACGCCGTGACGCTGCGTCTGCTGCTAAAACAAGGCATGGTGCGCTGGTGTATGCCGGTCGAGCTTTCCCGTGACTGGCTGGTCAATTTGCTCGAACAGTGCGAAACACTGGGTATTCGTCGGCAGTTTGAAGTAGAAGTGTTGAGCTACGGCCACCTGCCGCTGGCGTATTCCGCCCGCTGCTTTACCGCTCGCTCAGAAGACAGGCCGAAGGATGAGTGTGAAACCTGCTGCATTAAATACCCGAACGGGCGCAGCATGGTGTCGCAGGAGAACCAGCAGGTATTTGTTCTTAATGGCATTCAGACGATGAGCGGCTATGTCTATAACCTCGGCAATGAGCTGGTTTCGATGAAAGAGGTTGTCGATATCGTGCGTCTGTCGCCGATGGGACCGGAAACGTTCGCCATGCTGGACGCGTTCAAAGCTAATGAAACAGGCAACGCGCCGCTGCAACTTGCTGCTCACAGCGACTGTAATGGCTACTGGCGCAGGCTGCCCGGTTTACAGTTAGCACTTTAATAAAGCTCACTTTGTTAACAGCTTTCAGCAAAGGTTAATGCACTATAAAAGTTGCAGCTTTTCTGGCCTGTCCCGCCACTCTGGGCCAGGCTGGAAGAAGACCTTCAATATGATGACGATGCTGTAGCAAAGTGAGTTTCTATGTCTGAGAAAACAATTCCCTTTTCGGTGCTGGATCTCGCACCGATCCCACAAGGTTCTTCTGCCCGCGAGGCGTTTACCCATTCGCTGGATCTGGCGAGATTGGCCGAGAAACGTGGTTATCACCGTTACTGGCTGGCCGAACACCACAATATGACGGGTATCGCCAGCGCAGCGACGTCGGTGCTGATTGACTACCTTGCCGCCAATACGCAGACCCTGCACCTGGGTTCCGGCGGAGTGATGCTGCCGAACCACTCGCCGCTGGTGATTGCCGAGCAGTTCGGCACGCTGAATACACTTTATCCGGGTCGCATCGATTTGGGTCTCGGCCGCGCGCCGGGCAGCGATCAGCGCACCATGATGGCGTTACGTCGCCATATGAGCGGCGATATCGATAACTTCCCGCGCGATGTTGCCGAACTGGTGGACTGGTTTGACGCCCGCGATCCAAATCCGCATGTCCGTCCAGTGCCGGGCTACGGTGAGCAGATCCCGGTCTGGTTGCTGGGTTCCAGCCTGTACAGCGCACAACTAGCCGCACAACTCGGCCTGCCGTTTGCTTTTGCCTCGCACTTTGCGCCAGATATGTTGTTCCAGGCGCTGCATCTCTATCGTACGAATTTCAAACCGTCAGCACGGCTGGAGAAACCCTATGCGATGGTGTGCATCAACATTGTTGTCGCCGACAGCAACCGCGATGCGGAATTCCTCTTTACCTCCATGCAGCAAGCGTTTGTGAAACTGCGGCGAGGTGAAACGGCGCAATTGCCACCGCCGATCGCCAATATGGATCAGTTCTGGTCACCGTCGGAACAATATGGCGTACAGCAGGCGCTGAGCATGTCGCTGGTCGGGGATAAAGCGAAGGTGCGCCACGGGCTTGAGTCTATCCTGAGGGAAACGGACGCGGACGAGATTATGGTTAATGGGCAAATTTTCGATCACCAGGCACGGCTCTACTCTTTTGAGCTTGCTATGCAGGTAAAAGAAGCATTGTCCGGATAACTTTTGTCTGTACCGGATGGGTTTACGGGCCGGGTGAGCGCCACCCGGCTTGCAAATTACTGATAAACCGGCAGCAGATTAAAACTGGAAAGCAAGTGTACTACGGCGTTACCGATGCCAAACAGCAGAATCAGGATAATCATTGGCTTGCCGCCCCAGACGCGAAACGCCGGGCTGCCAAAGCGTTTACGTGACGCATTCGCCAGCAGCGCAGGAACAATCGCCGCCCAAATCGTTGCCGCCAACCCCGCATAACCAATGGCATACAGAAAACCATTCGGCCACAGTAAACCACCGACAATCGGCGGCACAAACGTCAGCAAAGCCGTTTTGAAACGTCCAGTCGGCGAATCATCAAAGCCAAATAGATCCGCCAGATAATCAAACAGCCCCAAAGTCACGCCCAGGAATGAGCTGGCAACCGCAAAGTTTGAGAAAATCACTAACAGCAGATCCAGACTACGGCTGTTCAACACGCCGCTGAGCGCCTGTACCAGTACATCAATGTTGCCGCCCTTCGCTGCGATCTCAATAAATGCCGGACGCGGGATATTGCCCATCGTCACCAGTAGCCAGACAACATACAGCCCCAGCGCCAGTAGCGTGCCGTAGACCAGGCAACGGGTGATGGTGCGCGGATCTTTGCCGTAGTATTTCATCAGGCTTGGGACGTTGCCGTGATAGCCAAATGAGGCAAGGCAAAACGGCAGCGTCATCAACAAATAGGGGGTATAGGATGCGTTGCTTTGCGCCACATTAAATAACGTCGCGGGCTGCACGTGCCCGAGCAGGCTGCCAAATGTGAGGAAAAAAGTGATCACTTTAGCCCCCAGAACAATCGCCGTCATACGGCTGACTGCGTGCGTGGAGAGCCAAACGATAAAAGCAACGCCCAATGCAAAGCACAATCCCGCCAGACGCGGCGACACATTCAGCGACATTTCGCCAAAGGTATGATGCAGAATGGAGCTGCTCGCCGAAATATAAGCGTAAGTCAGAATATAGAGCACGAAGGCAATCGAGACGCCATTCACCAGATTCCAGCCTTTTCCCAGTAGATCTTTGGTGATGGTGTCGAAACTTGCCCCGCTGCGATAGTTAAGGTTAGCCTCAAGTATCATCAGACCCGAGTGCAGCATACAGAACCATGTAAACAGCAATGCCACCAGTGACCAGCAGAACCACGCGCCGGACATCACTACGGGCAACGAGAACATGCCTGCGCCAATGATGGTGCCGCCGATAATTACCACCCCGCCGAACAGCGAAGGGGAAGCCTGTGTGGTTGTCAGTGTCGACATCTGAAATCTTCTCCTGTGGATTCAAAGCCTGGATTCAGGCTGCCGCATTGTACCAGTACATGAGTACACTCCGAATAAAAAAAGCCCCGATCGTTTTGACCGGGGCTGTACCTTTTTCTTTACAGATCGTAAGGAAAATTATGCGTCGTTGCGGCGACGGCTGGTGCTTTCGTCACGATCGCGGCGCGGAGCACGACGTTCGCCGCCAAAACTACGGCCTTCCTGACGCTCACCGCTGAAACGACGGCCTTCGCCACGACCGCCTTCACGACGTTCACCACCAACACCAGCACGGCGCTCACCGCCACCGCGACGTTCGTTACGCTCGCGCGGTTGTGCATCGCCCAGCAATTGCATATTCATCGGTTTATTGAGAATACGCGTACGCGTGAAGTGCTGCAGAACTTCACCCGGCATACCCTTCGGCAGCTCAATGGTGGAGTGCGAACCAAACAGCTTAATGTTACCGATGTAACGGCTGCTGATATCGCCTTCATTAGCAATCGCGCCGACGATATGACGAACTTCAACACCGTCATCACGACCCACTTCAATGCGGTACAGTTCCATTTCGCCAACGTCACGACGTTCACGACGCGGACGATCTTCACCACCACGCTCGTAACGCTCGCCGCGCGGGCTGCGGTCGTTACGATCACCACGGCGTTCGAAACGGTCATCGCGTTCGCGGAATTCGCGACGCGGGCGCATCGGCGCATCCGGCGGCAGAATCAGCGGGCGTTCGCCCTGTGCCATTTTCAGCAGTGCAGCAGCCAGCGTTTCAATGTCCATCTCTTCTTCAGAAGAAGGCTGGATTTTCGCCAGCAGCGCGCGGTATTGATCCAAATCGCTGCTTTCCAGCTGCTGCTGTACTTTGGCGGCAAATTTTTCCAGACGGCGTTTGCCCAGCAGTTCTGCGTTCGGCAGCTCGACTTCCGGAATGGTCAGCTTCATTGTACGTTCGATGTTACGCAGCAGACGACGTTCGCGGTTCTCAACGAACAGCAGCGCACGGCCAGCGCGACCCGCACGACCGGTACGGCCGATACGGTGAACATAGGATTCAGAATCCATCGGAATGTCGTAGTTAACAACCAGGCTGATACGCTCAACATCCAGACCACGCGCTGCAACATCAGTGGCGATCAGGATATCAAGACGACCATCTTTCAGGCGTTCCAGAGTCTGCTCACGCAGCGCCTGGTTCATGTCGCCGTTCAGCGCGGCGCTGTTATAGCCGTTGTGCTCCAGGGCTTCAGCCACTTCCAGTGTCGCGTTTTTGGTACGAACGAAGATGATCGCCGCATCAAAATCTTCCGCTTCGAGGAAACGAACCAGCGCTTCGTTTTTGCGCATGCCGTACACAGTCCAGTAGCTCTGGCTGATGTCCGGGCGAGTGGTTACGCTGGACTGAATACGCACTTCCTGCGGCTCTTTCATAAAGCGGCGGGTAATGCGACGGATAGCTTCCGGCATGGTTGCAGAGAACAGAGCGGTCTGATGACCTTCCGGGATCTGCGCCATAATTGTTTCAACGTCTTCGATAAAGCCCATGCGCAGCATTTCGTCGGCTTCATCCAGAACCAGACCGCTCAGTTTAGAGAGATCCAGCGTGCCGCGTTTCAGGTGATCCAGCAGACGCCCCGGAGTACCGACAACGATTTGCGGCCCCTGGCGCAGGGCGCGTAATTGCACGTCATAACGCTGGCCGCCGTACAGAGCGACCACGTTTACGCCATGCATATGTTTAGAAAAATCGGTCATTGCTTCAGCTACCTGAACCGCCAGTTCGCGGGTCGGAGCAAGTACGAGGATCTGCGGTGCACGCAGGCCCGAATCGATGTTGTGAAGCAACGGAAGAGAAAACGCTGCGGTTTTACCGCTACCAGTCTGGGCCATGCCCAGTACGTCACGACCAGACAGCAGGTGCGGAATGCACTCAGCCTGGATCGGAGATGGTTTTTCGTAACCGAGATCGTTCAGGGCTTCAAGGATAGGAGCCTTCAGCCCCAGATCTGCAAAAGTGGTTTCGAATTCAGCCATGTAGTACAAGTGCCTCTATGTCATTGGCGGCCAGTCTACATAACTCATCGTGAAAATGATTAGCAATTTTCATTGAAAAGTGTGAACCGGCTCAAAGTAGATTAATTAACGAACAATAAAGCCCTCACCCGTGAAGATGATGACAATCAAAAGAGATTAAGGGCTGATACGTTCGTCAGCTATTGCTGGTCCGATTCTGCCAGGTCGTCATGCTCCTGGCCCAAGAGCGCTAATTCCAACAATGCGTAACGGTGCTCAACAAAATTATGGACGTTGTTGGCAACCGCTAGTTTGAACAGTGCCGTGGCGCTGTCCTTATCCCCCAGACTTAGGTAATACTTACCTAAATAGAAGTTGGTTTCACTGAGATGCTCAGCGAGCGAGGTGTTATCCGTTGCGTCTGCCTTCAGGCGATCCATCAGCGTTGCTTCGCTAATGTCACCGAGGTAGAACTCGACAATATTCCATCCCCATTGTCCCTTGTCCGATTTCTCGAAGCGCTGTTTCAGTGCTTCTTTCGCCTTTTTCTCATCAAGCTTTCGCTCAACGATGTAAAGCCACAGGCTACGGAAAGGATCATTAGGATCGTCTTGATAAAACGCCAGCAGATCATCTTGCGCTAACTTATCGCGACCGCCGTAATACAATGCGATCCCGCGATTCAAGCGCGCGTAGTTGTAAGTTGGATCAAGCTCAAGTACAGAATCAAACGCTTCATAGGCAGCATCAAAATTGCCTGCCTGCGTTAAATAAATGCCTAAGTAGTTGAATGCTTCGGCCATATCCGGTCGAATTGCCAGCGCTTGTGAAAAATCATTCCGCGCTAAAGCTCTCAGACCGAGGCTATCATACAACACTCCGCGCTCATATAAAAGCTGTGCGCGTTCGTCATCGGTTAAAGCCCGACTGGCAAGAATTTGTTCCATGCGTGCCAGAATCACTTCTTGCTGCAAAGTCGGTTGCAATGGCACCGCGAGGACTTCGCTCTTACGCCAGGCAGAGTTGCTGCATCCTGCCAGCGTTAAAGCTGTCGCAACGAAACACCAGCGCAAAAAAGGCTTCATTTCCCACTCCCGAAGACAACAATTGGATGAACGTCCTGTCCCCCGGCTGCAAACATGGCGTCCTGCCTGCTAATAAGCCCTCCACCTGATGGCGGAGGGCAAAGGCAACCTTACTCGCCCTGCTCTGCTTGCGGCGCTTCTAACGCTTCAGCAGGCTGAGTTTGTTCAGTTGCTTCTTTGATGCTCAGACGAATACGGCCCTGGCGATCAACCTCCAGAACTTTCACCGGCACTTCCTGGCCCATCTGCAGATAATCGGTCACTTTCTCAACGCGCTTATCGGCGATCTGGGAGATATGTACCAGACCTTCTTTACCGCCGCCGATGGCAACAAACGCGCCAAAGTCAACGATACGGGTCACTTTACCATTGTAGATACGGCCCACTTCGATCTCGGCGGTGATTTCTTCGATACGGCGAATAGCAAATTTCGCTTTTTCACCATCGGTCGCCGCTATTTTCACGGTACCGTCATCTTCGATTTCAATAGTGGTGCCCGTTTCTTCGGTCAATGCACGGATAACAGAACCGCCTTTACCGATAACGTCTTTGATTTTGTCCGGGTTGATCTTGATGGTGTGGATACGCGGTGCGAACTCAGAGATATCGCCACGCGGCGCGTTGATCGCCTGCTCCATCACGCCCAGGATATGCAGACGTGCACCTTTCGCCTGGTTCAGCGCGACCTGCATGATCTCTTTGGTGATACCCTCAATTTTGATATCCATCTGCAGCGCAGAGATACCGTCGCGGGAACCCGCTACTTTAAAGTCCATATCGCCCAGGTGATCTTCATCGCCAAGGATGTCAGACAGAACAACAAAGTTGTCGCCTTCTTTCACCAGACCCATTGCGATACCTGCAACGGCTGCTTTCACCGGCACGCCCGCATCCATCAGCGCCAGAGAAGCGCCGCACACGGAAGCCATAGAAGAAGAACCGTTGGATTCGGTGATTTCAGAAACCACACGAACGGTGTACGGGAATTTGTCTGCATCCGGCATCACGGCCAACACGCCGCGTTTTGCCAGACGACCGTGACCGATTTCACGACGCTTCGGCGAACCGACCATCCCGGTTTCCCCTACGGAGTACGGAGGGAAGTTATAGTGGAACAGGAAAGAGTCAGTACGCTCGCCCATCAGCTCGTCGATGATCTGCGCATCACGTGCAGTGCCCAGTGTTGCCGTTACCAGCGCCTGAGTTTCACCACGGGTGAACAGTGCAGAGCCATGAGTACGCGGCAGAACACCAGTACGAACGTCCAGACCACGGATCATATCTTTTTCGCGGCCATCGATGCGCGGTTCACCAGCCAGTACGCGGCTACGCACAACATTTTTCTCGATAGCGTGCAGTATTTCGCCCAGCTCGTTAGCATCCAGCGTTTCGTCTTCGGCAGTCAGAGCCGCAATAGTTTCAGATTTGATTGCATCAACCTGAGTGTAACGTTCCTGCTTGTCGGTGATGCGGTATGCATCGCTCAGACGAGATCCTGCCAGAGCAGCAACGCGCGCGTTCAGCGCTTCGTTCACAGCTTCCGGCTGCCAGTCCCAACGCGGTTTGCCAGCTTCTTTCACCAGCTCGTTGATGTTCTGGATAACAACTTGCTGCTGTTCGTGGCCAAATACCACAGCGCCCAGCATTTGATCTTCGCTCAGCAGTTCTGCTTCAGATTCCACCATCAGAACAGCCGCTTCAGTACCGGCAACAACCAGATCCAGCTTGCTCGCTTTCAGCTCTTCCTGGGTCGGGTTCAACACGTACTGGTCGTTGATGTAGCCCACGCGAGCGGCGCCGATCGGACCATTGAACGGAATACCGGACAGAGACAGGGCTGCAGAAGCACCAATCATAGAAACGATATCCGGGTTAACCTGCGGGTTCACGGAAACAACGGTCGCAATAACCTGAACTTCGTTGACGAAGCCTTCCGGGAACAGCGGGCGAACCGGACGGTCAATCAGACGCGCAATCAGGGTTTCACCTTCGCTCGGACGGCCTTCACGACGGAAAAAACCACCTGGGATTTTACCAGCAGCGTAGGTACGCTCCTGATAGTTAACAGTCAACGGGAAAAAGTCCTGACCTGGTTTCGCTTTTTTCTGGCCAACAACGGTTACAAATACCGCAGTGTCATCCATGCTTACCATTACGGCAGCGGTGGCCTGACGAGCCATCATGCCGGTTTCCAGCGTAACGGTATGTTGACCGTACTGGAATTTACGAACGATCGGATTCAGCAAAATTCTGTCCTTTCTTAATGAATGTCAGCGCACCAAAGGCATGCTGACAATTAAACCGAATCTTCATGCATCCTCGCGACTAATGACAACCCTAACCCGCCCCATTGCGGATAAAGCCTCTCATTAGCCGCGCGAACCTCTGCAGTGAAGACATACATGGCAACAATACATTAGTTTACTGCCAATTGCTGCCGCCTGGTTGAAAAAAGGGGCCATAAAGGCCCCTTCTTGAAACTCGCCAGAATTAGCGACGCAGACCCAGACGCTCGATCAGCGAGGTGTAGCGCGCAACATCTTTGCGTTTCAGGTAGTCGAGCAGTTTACGACGCTGAGAAACCATACGCAGCAGACCACGACGGCTGTGGTGATCTTTTTTGTGCTCTGCAAAGTGGCCCTGCAGGTGGTTGATCTGTGCAGTCAACAGAGCAACCTGAACATCGGTAGAACCGGTGTCGTTTGCATCACGACCAAACTCAGAAACGATTTTAGCTGTAGCTTCAGTACTTAGAGACATTTTAAAACTCCAAAGTATTTATAAATGAAAGGGCGCCGATCTCTAATTCAGCGCTCCAGGGTTTAACGCCGGGCAATGTTAAATACATAGCCCAACGTTAAGCGGCAATATTCTACTCGTAGTGACAGGTTCTCGCAAGGTAAGCCGTTATACAGCAGGATACTCAACAACCAGACGACGCGGCGCCACGCGACCATCATCATCCATCTCACCCATACCGATAAATTTACCTTCATCACCTTCCGTCACGCGTACCAGCCCCTCTTTTGGCGCGGCAGATGCGCGTACCGGCTGACCGTTTTTAAAATACGCGGCCACGACAGAAGGAATATTGACGACAGGAAAATCGGATGCCGGGCTGTCCATCGGCATCAACAGCGGATCCAGTAGCTGCGCCGCTGGAATATTCTGTTGCTCAGCCTGAGTCACCAGCTCATGCAGGTGTTCCAGGGTGACCATCCGCTCAACCGGGTATTTGCTCACCGCCAGTCGACGCAGGTAGATAACATGCGCGCCACAACCCAGCTTCTCGCCCAGATCGTCAATAATGGTGCGGATGTAAGTCCCTTTAGAACAGTGGATTTCCAGCTCCAGCTCATTACCTTCATGACGAATAAATAGCAACTCATAAACGGTAATAGGCCGGGGTTCACGCGGCACTTCAAGCCCCTGACGCGCATACTCGTAGAGTTTCTTTCCCTGATACTTCAGTGCGGAATACATTGATGGCACTTGCTGCGTATCGCCACGGAAGCTTTCCAGCGCCGCAGCCAATTGCTCGTCAGTAAAGGTTACCGGACGCTCTTCGACAATTTGCCCATCTGCATCAGAAGTGTCAGTTCGCTGGCCCAACCGTGCAATGACCCGATAGCGTTTATCAGAATCCAGCAGATACTGGGAAAACTTTGTCGCTTCACCCAGGCAAACTGGCAACATACCGGTCGCCAGTGGATCCAGCGCCCCGGTATGCCCGGCACGATTAGCATTGTAAAGGCGTTTGACCTTTTGCAGCACATCATTGCTTGATGCGCCTTGCTGTTTATCAAGCAGCAACACGCCATGCACGTCGCGACCACGACGACGAGGACGACTCATCAGTCCTCCTTGCTGTCATCCGGATTCACACGACGTTCATCATCATGCTTCACCACGCTGGTCACCAGGTTGGACATACGCATCCCTTCCACCAGCGAATTGTCGTAGAAGAAGGTCAGTTCCGGCACGATACGCAGGCGCATCGCTTTACCCAGCAGGGTACGAATAAAACCAGAAGCGTCCTGTAACGCTTTGATGCCCGCTTTAACAGAAGCTTCATCTTTGTCGTTAAGGAAGGTGACAAACACTTTGGCATAAGCCAGATCGCGGGAAACTTCAACACCGGATACGGTGGTCATCATCCCCAGTCGCGGATCTTTGATTTCACGCTGCAGGATAATCGCAATTTCTTTTTGCAGTTCCTGGGCTACGCGCTGCGGGCGACCAAATTCTTTCGCCATAATAATTCTCCAGACTAAAAAGGGGCCGTAGCCCCTTTTGATATTCTGCCGGGTGGCGCTTCGCTTACCCGGCCAACAATATTTGTATCCACTATGAATTGCGGGTTACAGCAGGACGACAAATTCATACCCCAGCAGCACAGATAACTCTGTAACTGGGGTGTGCACATGCCACCAACGCCGCAGCCCGAAAGGCGATGCGGATTACTCGATTGTGCGCTGAATTTCGATAATTTCGAACACTTCGATCATATCGCCAGTGCGCACATCGTTGTAGTTCTTCACGCCAATACCACATTCCATGCCGTTACGGACTTCGTTCACGTCATCTTTGAAGCGACGCAGAGATTCCAGCTCGCCTTCATAGATAACCACGTTGTCGCGCAGGACGCGGATCGGGTTGTGACGTTTAACCACGCCTTCAGTAACCATACAGCCTGCGATCGCGCCGAATTTCGGTGATTTGAACACATCACGAACTTCCGCCAGACCGATGATCTGCTGTTTCAGTTCTGGAGAGAGCATACCGCTCATCGCTGCTTTCACTTCGTCGATCAGGTTATAGATGACCGAGTAGTAACGCAGATCCAGACCTTCAGATTCGATAACGCGACGTGCAGAGGCATCAGCACGAACGTTAAAGCCAACCAGAATAGCGTTGGACGCAGCAGCCAGAGTCGCGTCGGTTTCGGTGATACCACCGACACCGGAACCCACGATCTTCACTTTCACTTCTTCAGTAGAGAGTTTCAGCAGAGAATCGGAGATTGCTTCGACAGAGCCCTGAACGTCAGCCTTCAGTACGATATTCACTTCGTGAACTTCGCCTTCAGTCATGTTGGCAAACATGTTTTCCAGTTTGGATTTCTGCTGACGCGCCAGTTTAACTTCGCGGAATTTACCCTGACGATACAGCGCAACTTCACGCGCTTTCTTCTCGTCACGCACCACGGTTGCTTCATCGCCCGCAGCAGGAACGCCGGAAAGACCGAGGATTTCCACCGGAATAGACGGACCCGCTTCAGTGACTTCACGGCCAAGCTCGTCACGCATCGCACGCACACGGCCGTATTCGAAGCCGCACAGAACGATATCGCCTTTATGCAGCGTACCTTCACGAACCAGAACGGAAGCAATCGGACCACGACCTTTATCCAGGAAGGATTCGATAACGACACCGCTCGCCATACCTTTACGGACAGCTTTCAATTCCAGCACTTCGGCCTGCAGCAGGATTGCATCCAGCAGGTCGTCGATACCTGTACCAGCTTTCGCAGAAACGTGTACGAACTGGCTTTCTCCACCCCACTCTTCCGGGATGATACCGTACTGAGCCAGTTCGTTTTTAACGCGATCCGGATCAGCTTCAGGTTTATCAATCTTGTTCACTGCAACCACCACCGGCACCTGCGCTGCTTTCGCATGCTGGATAGCTTCGATGGTTTGCGGCATGACGCCGTCGTCGGCAGCAACGACCAGAACAACGATGTCCGTCGCCTGAGCACCGCGAGCACGCATTGCAGTAAACGCGGCGTGGCCGGGGGTATCCAGGAAGGTGATCATACCGTTGTCGGTTTCAACGTGGTATGCACCAATGTGCTGAGTAATGCCGCCCGCTTCGCCGGAGGCCACTTTCGTCGAACGGATGTAGTCCAGCAGAGAGGTTTTACCGTGGTCAACGTGACCCATGATGGTCACAACCGGCGCGCGCGGTTCAGCCGCAGCCCCAGTATCACGGTCGCTCATTACCGCTTCTTCCAGCTCGTTTTCACGACGCAGGATCACTTTGTGGCCCATTTCTTCAGCAACGAGCTGCGCAGTTTCCTGGTCGATAACCTGGTTGATGGTTGCCATCGCACCCAATTTCATCATGGCTTTGATGACCTGAGAACCTTTAACGGCCATCTTGTTCGCCAGTTCACCAACGGTGAGGGTTTCACCGATTACCACGTCACGGTTAACCACCTGCGCTGGCTTCTGGAAGCCCTGCTGCAAAGCAGAACCTTTACGCTGACGGCCACCTTTGCCACCGCGAACCGCTGCACGCGCTTCTTCACGATCAGCTTTGCTTTCAGCGTGCTTGTTACCTTTCTTCGGACGCGGCGCTTTAGCAGTGCGGGTACGACCACGACCACCTTCAACTTCACGGTCGTTGTCATCTTCCGCCTGTCGCGCATGCTGCGAAGTGGTTACATGATAATCGCCGGTAGTCTCTTCTTCATCGCTGCTGGCTACCCAGCCATTTTCATTTTGTTCCGCCATACGACGAGCTTCTTCCGCTACGCGGCGCGCATTTTCTTCCAGTTTACGGCGAGCCTCTTCTTCCGCTTTGCGCTTGAGTTCTTGCGCTTCAGCTTCGCGACGGGATTTCTCCGTCTGGGCTGCCCTGGTCATTTCGTCAGATTGTTGGTTGCTCACTTTGCTATTTTCCGCAGCCTCGCGTTTTGCATTTTCAGCATGTTCGCGTTTAGCTTTTTCTTCAGCTTCACGTTTCAGACGACTTTCGGCCTCACGCTTCGCTTTTTCCTCGGCTTCGCGCTCAGCGGCTTCCTCTGCTTCACGACGAGCCTTCTCTTCCGCTTCACGCGTCGCCTCTTCTTCCGCAGCGAGACGTTCAGCCTCTTGTGGATCGCGTTTTACAAAGGTGCGTTTTTTACGGACTTCGATCTGCACCGATTTACTTTTACCACCGGTGCCCTGGATACTTAATGTGCTGCGCGTTTTGCGCTGCAGCGTCAGCTTATCCGGCGACGAACCGTGTTCACGGTTCAGGTGCGCCAGGAGCGTCTGCTTTTCTTGTGCCGTCACTGAGTCTTCAGCGGACTTGCGGATCCCTGCATCAGCAAATTGCTGTACCAGGCGGTCCACGGAGGTCTGAATCTCAGCGGCCAGCGTTTTTACGGTTACATCTGTCATGCTGTTCCTTCCTGCTACAGTTTATTACGCTTCGTCACCGAACCAGCAAATATTACGTGCGGCCATGATGAGCTCACCTGCTTTCTCGTCGGTTAACCCTTCGATATCACTCAGGTCATCCACGCCTTGCTCGGCGAGGTCTTCAAGCGTACAAACACCACGAGCAGCCAGTTTGAAAGCCAATGCACGATCCAGACCTTCCAGATTAAGCAGGTCATCAGCCGGCTCTTTATTGCCGCGACTCTCTTCCTGCGCCAATGCCAGAGTGGTCAGGGCATTTTTCGCACGATCGCGCAGGGCTTCAACGGTGTCTTCATCCAGACCGTCAATTTCCAGCAGCTCTTTAATTGGCACATAGGCCAGTTCTTCCAGCGTAGAGAAACCTTCTTCGACCAGGACGGTAGCGAAATCTTCGTCAATGCCCAGGTAACGGGTGAAGGTATCAATTGCCGCATGCGCTTCAGCCTGATGCTTGGACTGCAGGTCTTCAACGGTCATAACGTTGAGTTCCCAGCCACTCAGCTGAGACGCAAGACGCACGTTCTGACCGTTACGGCCGATAGCTTGCGCCAGGTTACCCGCCTCAACGGCGATATCCATGGTGTGCTTGTCTTCATCCACAACGATAGAAGCGACATCTGCTGGCGCCATCGCGTTGATCACGAACTGAGCCGGATTGTCGTCCCACAGCACGATATCAATACGCTCACCACCCAACTCGGTTGAAACCGCCTGAACACGCGCGCCACGCATACCAACGCAAGCACCGACCGGGTCGATACGCTTATCATTGGTCTTCACAGCGATTTTGGCGCGTGAACCCGGGTCGCGGGCTGCGGCTTTAATCTCAATCACTTCCTCGCCAATTTCCGGCACTTCGATGCGGAACAATTCGATCAGCATTTCCGGTTTGGAACGCGTGACGAACAGTTGAGCACCGCGCGCTTCAGGGCGCACAGCATACAGTACGCCACGGATGCGGTCGCCCGGACGGAAGTTTTCACGCGGCAACATGTCTTCACGCAGGATCACTGCTTCAGCATTGTTACCGAGATCAAGAGTGATGTTATCGCGGTTAACTTTTTTCACCACACCAGTGATGATTTCACCTTCGTGTTCACGGAACTGATCAACCACCATCGCGCGCTCCGCTTCACGCACTTTCTGTACGATAACCTGCTTCGCAGTTTGCGTGGTGATACGGTCAAAGGTCACAGATTCGATCTGATCCTCGACGTAGTCGCCGACATTCAGGCTTTCGTCTTCGTAGCGCGCCGCTTCAAGCGTGATTTCACGCGTCGGTTGCGTTACTTCTTCGACAATAACCCAGCGACGAAAAGTATCGAAATCACCACTTTTACGATCGATGCTTACGCGTACATCAATCTCTTGTTCATATTTTTTCTTGGTTGCTGTAGCTAAAGCACTTTCCAGCGCTTCAAAGATTTTTTCACGCGGAAGCGATTTTTCGTTAGAAACAGCTTCAACAACAGCCAAAATTTCTTTGTTCATTGGGGGCCTTTCACCTCAATCCAGACTGTTAAAAGTGGGGGACCAGGTTCGCTTTCTGAATATTACTCAACGCGAACACTTCATCTTTACCTTCGACCGTAACGGTGATCATCTCGCCATCTACATCCTTAATGATGCCCTGCCATTTACGGCGGTTCTGCACCGCCATACGCAGCACCAGCGAGACTTCGTCGCCCTTAAAGCGCGCATAATGCTCAGCCGTAAACAAAGGACGCTCAAGACCTGGTGAGGAAACTTCCAGGTTGTAAGCAACGGTAATCGGATCTTCAACATCCAGTACCGCACTGACCTGGTGGCTGACATCAGCGCAATCTTCAACATTGATGCCATCTTCACTATCAATATAGATGCGCAGCGTAGATGTGCGACCACGCACAAACTCGATACCGACCAGTTCATAGCCCAGTGCTTCAACCGGTGCCGTAATCATCTCTGTTAATTTTTGCTCTAATGTGGACAAGTCCACCCCCAAGACATAAAAAAAGGGCGTATAGCCCAGTTATTTCGTACTCAGATAACAAAAAACCCCGATAAATCGGGGCTTTAAATAACTGAACCCTATAGCCGCAACTGCGGCCTGGAGAACCTTCCGTGAGTATTTTTTTCAAATCCAGCTACGAAGGCATTAAGTCTTCATAGTATATTTGAAAAAAAACACTTAGGGAAAGTGGTTGCGGGGGCCGGATTTGAACCGACGACCTTCGGGTTATGAGCCCGACGAGCTACCAGGCTGCTCCACCCCGCGCCTGAAACGTGGCAAATTCTACCCGATTGAGCGTGAATCTGCAAATAATGCTGGGATTTGGTACCGAAGACGGGACGTAAAATCGGCCTGCATTATATTGATAAACATGACTATCTGTCAACTGCATGTTATGTACATCTGACAAACTGTCGACTATGCATTTTATCGCGGCAAATTATGCCTACATAAAAGATGTTTCATGCCAATAATTATGATGAAAATTGCTCTCTTCTCTTCCGGTTATCGCCAAAAGATGATTAAATGAAAACTCATTTATTTTGCATAACCATTCACTAAGATTTTCAAAATGAGTGGCAAATAGTATGGCGTGGCTGTTAAGTCTCTCACCATCTGTCTATCAAGCAGGGATTTTTTTATGACGACGATTCTCAAGCATCTTCCTACAGGTCAACGTATTGGTATCGCTTTCTCCGGCGGCCTGGACACCAGTGCGGCGCTGCTGTGGATGCGCCAGAAAGGCGCGGTTCCATATGCATACACCGCAAACCTGGGGCAACCGGATGAGGATGACTATGACGCGATTCCCCGTCGCGCGAAGGAATATGGTGCGGAAAATGCCCGCCTGATCGACTGCCGCAAGCAACTGGTCGCCGAAGGCATCGCAGCCATTCAGTGCGGCGCGTTCCACAATACCACGGGCGGTTTAACCTATTTTAACACCACCCCGCTCGGCCGTGCGGTTACCGGCACCATGCTGGTTGCAGCAATGAAAGAAGATGGCGTGAATATTTGGGGTGATGGCAGTACCTACAAAGGGAACGATATTGAGCGTTTCTATCGCTACGGGCTGCTAACCAACGCAGAGCTGAAAATCTACAAGCCATGGCTTGATACTGATTTTATCGATGAACTAGGCGGTCGTCAGGAAATGTCTGAATTCATGACTGCCTCCGGTTTTGATTACAAAATGTCAGCAGAAAAAGCGTACTCAACCGACTCCAACATGCTGGGCGCGACGCACGAAGCGAAGGATCTCGAATTCCTTAATTCCAGCGTTAAAATCGTCAACCCAATCATGGGTGTTAAATTCTGGGACGAGAAAGTCAAAATTCAGGCCGAAGAAGTGACCGTCCGTTTTGAACGTGGTCATCCGGTAGCGTTGAATGGCAAAACCTTTGCCGATGATGTTGAACTGATGCTAGAAGCGAACCGCATTGGTGGACGTCATGGGCTGGGCATGAGCGACCAGATTGAAAACCGTATCATCGAAGCGAAAAGCCGTGGTATTTACGAAGCGCCGGGGATGGCTCTACTGCATATTGCATATGAACGTCTGTTAACTGGTATTCACAATGAAGATACCATCGAACAGTATCACGCACATGGCCGTCAGTTGGGTCGTCTGCTGTATCAGGGCCGCTGGTTTGATCCGCAGGCGCTGATGCTACGTGACTCTTTACAACGTTGGGTGGCCAGCGCAATCACGGGTGAAGTGACGCTGGAACTGCGTCGCGGTAATGATTACTCGATCCTCAATACCATATCCGACAATCTGACTTACAAAGCAGAACGCCTGACTATGGAAAAAGGCGAGTCGGTGTTCTCTCCGGATGACCGTATTGGGCAGTTGACTATGCGCAACCTGGATATCACTGATACCCGTGAGAAACTCTTCAATTACGTGCAAACCGGCTTGCTCTCCACTACTTCCGGCAATGGCCTGCCGCAGGTAGAAAATCTGGAGAACAGCGAGAAGAAATAATCGCTAACGGATTAACAAAACGCCTGGTGATAGTCATCAGGCGTTAGACAAGCAAGAAACTGCCATCCTATATCAGTACTAGTCATTGCTTTTCCGGATTACGGACGAAAAAAAAGACATCTTACGATGTCTTTTTTCTGGAATATTGGTACCGAGGACGGGACTTGAACCCGTAAGCCCAATCGGGCACTACCACCTCAAGGTAGCGTGTCTACCAATTCCACCACCTCGGCACGACTTACTTAGTGCGGGATATCGCTGGTCGGCTGCGGCTGCGCCGGCGCTGTAGGCTGAGTTTGTTCACTCTTCGCCGGTGCGCTCAGATTTTCCCACTCGCTTCCTTTATTGGTTTTATTGCTGTTAACATTACCCAGCACAAGGCTGATGATAAAAAACAGAGTTGCCAGTATACCAGTCGTGCGAGTCATGAAGTTGCCAGAACCACTTGAACCGAACAACGTGCCAGACGCGCCAGCGCCAAAGGAGGCTCCCATATCAGCGCCTTTACCTTGTTGCAGCATAATCATGGCAACAAGTGCCAGAGCTACAATAAGGAAAACAACTAAAAGAGCTTCGTACATAATCAACCTGTTCCTTGCGGTATTGCCGCAGCAAATGCTTCAACCAATAAAAGTGGGCCGTTTTTTGCTTTCCCACTGAAGCGGGTGTGAATACTAACCAAAGCGAATGACCTTCGCAAGGGCAATTTCAGTGCATTTTATCAAGTGCGGAAAAAAACAGCAAAACTACGACTTCTGTTCCGTTAAAAGGCAGCAATAGCCGCCTTTTTAAGCACTTATCACGCCGTTATACGGCTTTCACCGCGTCGGCAATGCGATTTGCCAGCGCTGTCACCTGAGCTTCGTCTTCGCCTTCCACCATTACCCGAATTAACGGCTCGGTTCCCGACTTACGCAATAGCACACGCCCATAGCTGCCCAGAGTAGCTTCTACCTCAGCCATCGTCGTTTTTACATGCTCGTCTTCGAGCGGATCGCCCTTGCCAGCCGTAAAACGCACATTGACAAGCACCTGCGGGAACATCTTCATACCACTACATAAATCGTGCAGTGACATATGGTTGCGCACCATTGCCGCCACAACCTGTAAACCAGCAACGATACCATCTCCGGTCGTCGTTTTATCCAGCAGGATCACATGACCAGAGTTCTCTGCACCAATACGCCAGCCTTTTTCCTGCATTTTTTCGAGGACATAACGATCGCCTACTTTCGCGCGAGCAAAAGGGATGCCCAGTTGCTTAAGCGCCAGTTCCAGCCCCATATTGCTCATCAGCGTGCCAACAGCTCCGCCACGTAATTGTCCTTGACGCAAACCTTCACGCGCAATGATGTACATGATCTGGTCGCCATCAACTTTGTTACCTTCATGATCCACCATGATGACGCGATCGCCATCGCCATCAAAAGCGATACCAAGATCCGCTTTTTCTGCCAGAACACGTTGCTGCAATGCTCCAACATCCGTGGCACCGCATTTTTCATTGATATTTACGCCGTCAGGCTCACAACCCATGGTGATGACTTTCGCACCCAACTCGCGGAACACATTCGGTGCGATGTGGTAGGTTGCCCCGTTAGCGCAGTCAACTACGATTTTTAGCTCATTCAGGCTCAGTTCATTGGGGAATGTGGCTTTGCAGAATTCAATATAACGCCCGGCAGCATCAACAATGCGGCTTGCTTTACCCAGCTCAGCGGAATCGACGCAGGTCAGTTCTTTCTCCATTTCTGCCTCAATCGCTTCTTCAACCGCATCAGGCAGTTTAGTGCCATCAATTGAGAAGAACTTGATGCCGTTGTCATAAAACGGGTTATGCGATGCGGAAATAACAATACCTGCTTCAGCACGGAAAGTGCGCGTCAGATAGGCAACAGCCGGTGTCGGCATCGGACCGGTAAAGGAGGCGGACAACCCCGCAGCCGCCAGCCCGGCTTCAAGAGCCGATTCCAGCATATAACCGGAAATACGGGTGTCCTTACCAATAATAATTTTCCGTGAACCGTGGCGTGCCAGTACTTTTCCGGCGGCCCAACCCAGCTTGAGAACAAAATCTGGGGTGATCGGTGCGTCGCCGACTCGGCCGCGAATGCCATCGGTACCAAAATATTTACGATTACTCATAGCGTTTGTTTTCCTTCGCTGACAGCGTGGCTTCAACCACCCGCATAGCTTCTACTGTTTCTTTTACATCGTGAACACGAATAATCTGCGCACCTTGCATTGCCGCAATCACCGCACACGCAAGGCTCCCACTTAAACGTTCAGAAGGGCCAACGTTGAGCAGCTGTCCGACCATGGATTTACGTGACATCCCAACCAGTAGCGGCAATCCAAAATGATGAAATTCAGCCAGGCGGGCAAGCAGCGCATAATTGTGCGAGAGATTCTTACCGAAACCGAATCCCGGGTCGAGTATCAATTTCTCTTTTGCGATACCTGCCTTTTCGCAACGGGCAATATGTTCGACAAAGAAGCGATTTACGTCAGCAAACACATCGTCATACTTCGGCGCTTCTTGCATTGTTTTTGGTTGTCCCTGCATATGCATCAGGCACACCGGTAAACCGGTCGCAGCGGCAGCGTCCATCGCACCCGGCTCCGTTAACGAGCGGATATCATTAATAATATGTGCTCCTGCACGCGCGGACTCTCGAATGACCTCAGGCTTCGACGTATCAACAGAGATCCAGACCTCAAAACGCTGGGCTATCGCCTCAACCACCGGGATCACTCGCTCCAGTTCCTCTTCCACGCTGACTTCCGCCGCGCCAGGCCTTGTGGACTCCCCGCCAACATCCACAATTGTCGCCCCGGCGTTGATCATCAAATTGGCATGTTTGACTGCCTCAACTAACGTATTGTGTGTGCCACCATCGGAAAATGAATCCGGCGTAACGTTGAGGATCCCCATCACGTGCGGGTGGGAAAGATCGAGTGTGCTGCCCTGGGCGTCGAGTTTCATGACTTAAAGTCCCTGCGTTGTTGCGGTTAATACAATAAAGAAAACCCCGGAGCATGCCCCAGGGTTTTTTAGTTAGAACAGGTCCAGCAACAGATAACTTATTTGTCGCTCAGTTGCTCAGACATGGTGTTTCCTGGGTTCGGCGTACCCGGTTCATCAACCGGGCGCGGCGCACGCGGAGTGCCATTGTTGTCAGAGTTGTTCGCGCCAGGATCTTCCCAACCTGCCGGCGGACGTACCTCACGGCGCGCCATCAGGTCATCAATCTGCGGTGCATCAATGGTCTCATATTTCATCAGAGCATCCTTCATTGCATGCAGAATATCCATGTTATCATTCAGGATCTGACGTGCGCGATCATAATTACGCTCGATCAACGCTTTCACTTCCTGATCGATAATACGCGCGGTCTCATCGGACATATGTTTCGCTTTCGCCACAGAACGTCCAAGGAAAACCTCGCCTTCTTCTTCGGCGTAGAGCAACGGACCGAGTTTGTCAGAGAAGCCCCACTGGGTAACCATGTTACGCGCCAGGTTGGTCGCAACTTTAATATCGTTGGACGCACCAGTAGAAACATGCTCGACACCGTAGATAATCTCTTCCGCCAGGCGACCACCGTACAGCGTGGAGATCTGGCTTTCCAGTTTCTGACGGCTGGAGCTAATCGCATCACCTTCCGGCAGGAAGAAGGTCACACCCAATGCACGACCGCGCGGGATGATCGTCACTTTATGCACCGGATCATGTTCCGGCACCAGACGGCCAATAATGGCATGACCTGCTTCGTGGTAGGCCGTGGACTCTTTCTGCGCTTCCGTCATCACCATGGAGCGGCGTTCCGCACCCATCATGATTTTGTCTTTCGCTTTTTCGAACTCGACCATCGAAACCACGCGTTTGTTACCACGAGCGGCAAACAGTGCAGCTTCGTTGACCAGGTTCGCCAGATCGGCACCGGAGAAGCCCGGCGTACCGCGCGCAATAATCGCGGCATCGACATCAGGCGAAAGTGGTACGCGACGCATATGAACTTTCAGGATCTGCTCACGACCGCGAACATCCGGCAAACCAACTACAACCTGGCGGTCAAAACGGCCAGGACGCAGCAATGCAGGGTCGAGTACGTCAGGACGGTTCGTTGCAGCGATAACGATAATACCTTCGTTACCTTCAAAGCCGTCCATCTCAACCAGCATCTGGTTCAACGTTTGTTCACGTTCATCGTGACCGCCACCCAGGCCAGCGCCACGCTGGCGCCCAACGGCGTCAATTTCATCAATGAAGATAATACACGGTGCCGCTTTCTTGGCCTGCTCGAACATGTCGCGCACACGAGAAGCACCAACACCCACAAACATTTCAACGAAATCAGAACCGGAAATGGTGAAGAATGGAACCTTCGCCTCACCCGCAATGGCTTTCGCCAGCAGCGTTTTACCAGTACCCGGAGGGCCGACCATCAACACTCCTTTGGGGATCTTACCGCCCAGCTTCTGGAACCGGCTCGGCTCACGCAGATATTCGACTAGCTCGGCAACCTCTTCTTTCGCTTCGTCGCAGCCAGCAACGTCAGCAAAAGTGGTTTTGATCTGATCTTCAGTGAGCATGCGCGCTTTACTTTTACCGAACGACATAGCGCCTTTGCCACCGCCGCCCTGCATCTGTCGCATAAAGAAAATCCAGACACCAATCAGCAACAGCATCGGGAACCAGGAAATGAAGATATTAGCCAGCAGGCTCGGCTCTTCAGGCGGCTCACCAACAACCTTGACGTTTTTCGTCAGCAGGTTGTCAAGCAGTTTCGGATCGCTGACCGGGATGTAAGTCGTGTAACGGTTACTATCTTTCTTGGTAACGTTGATCTCACGTCCGTTGATACGCGCTTCGCGAACCTGGTCCTGGTTGACCTCTTGCAGGAAGGTAGAATAATCCACCTTGCGGCCATTAGACTCGCTGGGCCCAAAGCTCTGGAATACTGACATCAGCACAACGGCAATGACCAGCCAGAGTATTAGGTTTTTCGCCATGTCACTCAAGGGATTAACCTCATATTACAACTGTGTTAAAAACAGCGTCAGGATACAACATATCCAGTTTCTTTCAAACCAAAGGCCGAAATCAACGGGGTATCATTTTCGCCCGGTCGCTACAATATACACTTCGCGTGAACGCGCACGCGAAGAGTCCGGTTTACGCACTTTTACCTTCGTAAACATGGAACGAATTTCCGTGAGATATTCATCGAAACCTTCGCCCTGAAACACCTTTACTAAAAAACTTCCGCCTGGCGCCAGCACGTCGCGGCACATATCCAGCGCCAACTCAACCAGATACATCGAGCGAGGAATATCCACCGCTGGTGTTCCGCTCATGTTCGGTGCCATATCAGACATGACAACCTGGACTTTACTATCACCGACACGTTCCAGTAATGCTTTCAGCACTAATTCATCACGAAAATCGCCCTGAAGGAAGTCCACACCAACGATTGGATCCATCGGTAAAAGATCGCAAGCGATAATGCGGCCATTGCCGCCAATCTGAGTAACCGCATATTGCGACCACCCACCAGGCGCTGCACCGAGATCAACAACTGTCATCCCCGGCCTAAAAAGGTTGTCACTTTGCTGTATTTCATCAAGTTTAAACCAGGCACGGGAACGTAACCCTTTTTTCTGCGCCTGTTGAACATATTTATCGCTAAAGTGTTCCTGAAGCCAGCGGCTTGAGCTGGCAGAACGCTTTTTACCTGTCATTTAACTTTCCGTCTGGGTTCATCGTCGACATCGATAAATTTCGACGCACAATTTGGCGATACACAGGAGATGGCGGTAGAATGACCCGTTTTCAATCCCAACGTAAGCAAAATATACGATGAATCTGAGTACTAAACAAAAACAGCACCTGAAAGGTCTGGCACATCCGCTCAAGCCGGTAGTTATGCTTGGCAATAATGGTTTGACCGAAGGGGTGCTGGCCGAGATTGAACAAGCGTTAGAGCACCATGAACTTATCAAGGTGAAGATCGCCTCTGAAGACAGAGAAACTAAGTCCTTGATTGTGGAAGCTATCGTTCGCGAAACCGGCGCCTGCAATGTACAGGTCATCGGTAAAACGCTGGTGCTTTATCGCCCAACCGCGGAGCGTAAAATTTCGCTGCCACGCTAAGGATATCCTGAATTGAACACAAAAGCTGTGTAAAACGAGGGTTTTCCGCCAACAGACGAGCAAAATGCCACGCTCCTGGTATTGATAAAAGGCCGCAATGCGGCCTTTTTCCTTTCTTTACAATAGATCAACAAACGTGGCCTGCAGTGTCATCACAGGTATTCTACTTTGATGATTTCGTATTCAACTTCGCCACCCGGTGTGCGGATCACCACAACATCATCCTGCTCTTTACCTACAAGGCCACGCGCGATCGGTGAATTTACAGAGATAAGGTTCTGTTTAAAGTCAGCCTCGTCGTCACCAACAATGCGGTAAGTCTGTTCTTCGTCGTTATCAAGATTCAAGACGGTAACCGTTGCGCCAAAAATGACGCGGCCGTTTTTCGGCATTTTCGTGATATCGATAACCTGCGCATTGGAGAGCTTCGCTTCAATGTCTTTGATTCGGCCTTCGCAAAAACCCTGCTGTTCACGCGCAGCATGGTATTCAGCATTCTCTTTTAGATCGCCATGTTCGCGGGCTTCCGCAATAGCGGCGATGATTTCAGGGCGGCGAACGGATTTCAGAAACTCCAGCTCTTCGCGCAGTTTTTCGGCACCACGTAAGGTCATCGGAATAGCTTGCATTTGTTATACCTCTTAAACATTCCTGTAAGGAGCGTTAGCCCGCCCCGTCTGCTCTGTCTCTCCGCGTACAGCGTTTCTCGCCGGGCAAGAGCAAAAGAAAAACTGGCCCAAGGACAAAGCCCCAGGTCAGCTACAATTTTTCAGTTTGATACGTATTTTACCCGGAAGTTCACTATGGGTCATCGTTTACTTTCCGGGGCGTTGCGCCGTAGTATGACGGCTTGTTTCCTGGTTGTTAGCGCGAGATTATGCGATTTTCTAGCTTTATCATTGGATTGACCACTAGTATAGCCCTGACTGCTCAGGCTGCGAATGTTGACGAATATATTAATCAACTTCCGGACGGCGCGAATTTAGCACTGATGGTTCAAAAAGTAGGCGCTCAGGCGCCCGAGATTGATTACCACGGTAAGCAAATGGCGCTTCCTGCGAGTACGCAAAAGGTGATCACCGCATTGGCGGCACTTTTGCAGCTTGGGCCGGACTTTCGCTTTACAACCACGCTGGAAAGCAAAGGTTCTGTCGAAAATGGAGTATTAAAAGGCGACTTAATTGCACGATTTGGCGGCGATCCGACGTTAAAACGCCAGGATATCCGCAATATGATTAACGCGCTGAAAAAGTCAGGTGTGCAGAAAATCGATGGTAACGTACTGATCGATACCTCCATCTTTGCCAGCCACGATAAAGCTCCGGGCTGGCCCTGGAATGATCTGACGCAGTGCTTTAGCGCTCCCCCGGCAGCGGCAATTATCGATCGCAACTGCTTCTCGGTGTCACTTTATAGTGCGCAAAAACCAGGCGATCTGGCCTATGTCCGCATCGCCTCTTATTACCCCGTCAATATGTTCAGCCAGGTTCGCACTCTGCCGCGTGGTTCATCAGAAGCACAATATTGTGAACTCGACGTCGTGCCCGGCGATTTAAACCGCTTCACACTGACTGGCTGTCTGCCACAGCGAGCAGATCCGCTCCCGCTGGCTTTCGCTATCCAGGACGGCGCAAGCTATGCTGGTGCCATTATTAAAGACGAACTCAAGACAGCAGGCATCACTTACACTGGCACGCTGCTACGACAGACGCAGGAAAACCAGCCAGGTACGGTGATCGCCAGCAAGCAATCAGCACCATTACACGACCTGCTAAAGATTATGCTAAAGAAATCGGACAATATGATTGCCGATACCGTCTTTCGCATGATCGGACATGCTCATTTTGGCGTGCCTGGTACCTGGCGAGCGGGCTCAGATGCAGTTCGTCAGATTCTGCGCCAGCAGGCCAGTGTTGATTTGGGAAATACGATTATTGCAGATGGTTCAGGTCTGTCGCGCCATAATTTGCTGGCGCCGTCAACCATGATGCAGGTGCTGCAATATATTGCGCAGCATGATACTGAGCTCAACTTTATCTCTATGCTGCCGCTGGCTGGATACGATGGTTCGCTGCAATACCGTGCAGGCCTGCATGAAGCTGGCGTAGATGGTAAGGTTTCTGCGAAGACCGGGTCATTGCAGGGTGTGTATAATCTGGCCGGATTTATTACTACCGCCAGCGGTCAACGGATGGCCTTTGTGCAGTACCTCTCAGGCTATGCGGTGGAACCTGCGGATCAACGAAACCGTCGTATTCCGTTAGTTCGCTTTGAGAGCCGTCTGTACAAAGATATCTACCAGAATAACTAATAAAAATGCCGGGTAGTTCCGCACTGCCCCGGCATTTCCGTGATTACGGCGCCCCGAGAAATCAGGGCGCTTCAGGTATTAACGTTTGTAGATGAACTCGACGCCTTCTTCGTCGCCTTCGTCCCAGTCGTCATCCCACTCTTCATCATCTTCAGCCGCCGCGTCAGCATCTTCGAGCTGTTGGCGATGATAATCATCCCACATAAACTCAACTTTCTCAGGCTGCTGCTCTTCCTGAGCTTGCGCGATCGGGTTTTCAATGATGAACGTCATCACATCCCAGCACAGTTCTTTGACGCCCTGCTGACTGGCAGCAGAAATCAGGTAGAATTTATCTTTCCAGCCCAGTGCTTCCACGATCGCTTTCGCTCTCTCTTCCGCTTCAGCTTTGTCCATCAGGTCAATCTTGTTGAACACCAACCAACGCGGTTTAGAAGCCAGCTTTTCGCTGTATTTTTCCAGCTCGCCGACGATAACGCGCGCGTTTTCAGCCGGATCTGAACCATCGATCGGATCGATGTCGATCAGATGCAGCAACACACGGCAGCGTTCCAGATGTTTCAGGAAGCGGATCCCAAGACCTGCACCATCGGCAGCCCCTTCAATCAGCCCTGGGATATCTGCAACAACAAAGCTTTTTTCGTTATCCATACGGACAACGCCCAGGCTCGGTACCAGCGTAGTAAACGGATAATCCGCCACTTTCGGCTTAGCAGCAGACACAGCACGAATAAAGGTTGATTTACCCGCATTCGGCATCCCAAGCATTCCCACGTCTGCCAGCAGCATCAGTTCCAGTTGCAGATCGCGTTTATCACCCGGTGTACCCATCGTTTTCTGACGCGGAGTACGGTTAACGGATGATTTAAAACGGGTATTACCCAGACCATGCCAGCCGCCTTTGGCAACCATCAGACGCTGACCATGTTTGGTCATGTCACCCATGGTTTCGCCAGTACCCTGATCGATGACACGCGTACCAACCGGCACCTTCACAGTGATGTCTTTACCGCGTTTCCCAGTACAATCCCGGCTCTGACCGTTCTGACCACGCTCTGCGCGGAAAGATTTTTCAAAACGGTAGTCAATCAGCGTGTTCAGGTTTTCGTCCGCTTCCAGCCAGACATCGCCACCGTCACCGCCATCGCCACCGTCAGGGCCGCCATTCGGAATATACTTCTCACGACGGAAGCTTACACAGCCGTTACCACCATCACCCGCCACGACAAGGATCGTAGCTTCATCAACAAACTTCATTTTACTCTCCGTAACTCATTCGCCTGAGCGGGGCACAGTGACAACCACTTCACGACTGCGCCAACGTCCCAGCAGACGATGGCCAATAGCGGAAAACATGGCGCCCGCAACCACGACAAACGCACCGAGATAACCGACCAGGTTTAACATCGGTCTGGCGAAAACATCGGGCCAGGCCATTGATAACAAATCTGAAAATAACAACGTAAACAGCGGCGTCAAGGTAATCAATGCGCTTACCTGAGCTGCCTGCCAGCGCGCCATTGCTTCCGCCAGCGCACCGTATCCAACCAATGTATTCAGCCCGCAGAAAATCAGGCAAGTGAGTTGCCATTTGCTCAACTGGAACAGTACGCCGGGCTTTGCCAGCGGCAATAATGCTATAGTACATAAAGTGTACAGCAAAAAGAGGATTTGCTGAGACGCCAGGCGACGCAATAATATTTTTTGCGCGACACCGTAACTCACCCACACCATTGCCGCACCGACCCCAAAAATGACACCCCAGGTGTAATCGGTCAGTCGGGTAAAAATCTCCACCAGGCTGGTATTGAAAAACATCACAAGGCCACTGATGAGCAACAATGCACCAATTACCTGGGTACCACGCATCTTCTCTTTTAGAATAAAAACGCTGGCAATCATCATACCTACGGGAGAAAGCTGACCTATCACCTGCGAGGCCGTCGGGCTGACGTACTGTAAGGAAGAGCTGAACAGGATAAAGTTCCCGGACAACCCACCAGTGGCAATAGCCAACAAAATTAGCCAACGCGGCTTACGAAACATTTGCAGTGGAGGAAGTCTCCTCTTGTAGCCCAGAATCAAGCCAAGGCCGACTCCTGCCATTAAAAAGCGATAAAACACCACCGTAGGCGGCTCCATCACTTCCAGCACCTGTTTCATCGCAATAGGTAGCGCACCCCAGCACATCGCGGTGATGAGCGCCAGAGCGATACCTATGCCTGCCTGCTGTTTCATGCCCGTATTCCCAGCCAGAAATTTTGCCGGACTTCTAATGTAAAAAGCCCCGCAACGTGTTGCGGGGCTTTCTTCCGTTACCGGGACGCGAAAAACTTATTCAGCAACGATGCTGATAAATTTACGGTTTTTCGGGCCTTTAACTTCGAACTTAACTTTACCGTCAGTCAAAGCGAACAGAGTATGGTCACGGCCGCAACCTACGTTAGGGCCAGCATGGAACTTGGTGCCACGCTGACGAACGATAATGCTACCTGCCAGAACTGCTTCACCGCCAAAGCGTTTTACGCCCAGACGTTTAGCTTCTGAATCGCGACCGTTACGAGTTGAGCCGCCAGCCTTTTTATGTGCCATTTAAATCTACTCCTCAGGTCTTAGGCGCTGATGCCAGTAATTTTCACATCAGTGAACCACTGACGATGGCCCTGCTGCTTACGGTAGTGTTTACGACGACGAAACTTAACGATTTTAACTTTCTCGCCACGACCATGAGCAACAACTTCAGCTTTGATTAGGCCGCCATCAACGAAAGGAACGCCGATTTTGACTTCTTCACCATTTGCGATCATCAGAACTTCAGCAAACTCAACAGATTCGCCAGTTGCGATGTCCAGCTTTTCCAGGCGAACGGTCTGACCTTCGCTTACTCGGTGTTGTTTACCACCACTTTGGAAAACCGCGTACATATAAAACTCCGCTTCCGCGCACATATTCTGATCAATCAGAGTGCGCTACAAATATTCACAATAGGGCGCGAATATTACGCAAATCGCGAGGCTTTGACAAGAGAGATCGTCACTCATCGAAGAAAAAAAACACAACTTGTAAGGTAACGTTTATCTGGCGCGTTTTTACAGTACAATCAACAATACTATTCTAACCCGTAACCCTTTGTTATCCCATTTTGATATGTGGTAAACAGGACTGAAAGCCCGGCTTTTGCGATGAATTTAGAAAAAATCAATGAGTTAACCGCGCAAGATATGGCGGGTGTGAATGCGACGATCCTGCAACAACTCAACTCAGATGTTCAGCTAATTAACCAGTTGGGTTATTACATCGTGAGCGGCGGTGGCAAACGCATCCGCCCAATGATAGCAGTACTGGCGGCGCGCGCCGTTGGATATGAAGGCAATTCACACATCACGATCGCAGCGCTGATCGAATTTATTCACACTGCGACACTTCTGCATGACGATGTTGTGGATGAATCAGACATGCGCCGCGGCAAAGCGACAGCCAATGCTGCATTTGGTAACGCAGCCAGCGTGCTGGTCGGGGATTTTATCTATACTCGTGCTTTCCAGATGATGACCAGTCTCGGTTCGCTGAAGGTGCTGGAAGTGATGTCAGATGCTGTGAACGTCATTGCTGAAGGTGAAGTGCTGCAATTGATGAACGTCAACGACCCGAACATCACCGAAGAAAACTACATGCGCGTCATCTACAGCAAAACAGCACGTCTGTTTGAAGCAGCGGCGCAATGTTCCGGTCTGCTGGCTAGCTGCAGCGAAGCACAGGAAAAAGGGTTGCAGGATTACGGCCGTTATCTGGGAACCGCGTTCCAGTTGATCGACGACTTGCTGGATTACAGCGCTGATGGCGAGACATTGGGTAAAAACACCGGTGATGACCTGAACGAGGGGAAACCGACGTTGCCGCTGTTGCATGCGATGCACCACGGTACTTCGGAACAAGCACAGATGATTCGCGAAGCCATTGAGCAAGGTAATGGTCGGCATCTTCTGGAACCTGTACTGGAAGCAATGGCAGCTTGCGGCTCCCTGGAGTGGACCCGTCGTCGTGCCGAAGAAGAAGCTGATAAGGCGATTTCTGCTCTACAGGTTCTGCCTGATACGCCGTGGAGAGAGGCGCTGATCGGCCTGGCACATATCGCCGTGCAACGCGATCATTAACCCTTCCTGACTCCCGCGCATTGGCGCGGGGTCGCTCCTGTAAGTTTCCATAAAAAAAAACAAAAAACCCTTCAACACCTTGACGTTTCTACCTTGTCAAAATCCTAAAACATGAAATATACATGAACTTTTTAGAACAAAAACTCATGTATGAGTATAGTAAAAGGATTGGTATCAACCTCTATCAGGGAGATGTTATGGAAACGAAATTCATCGACTGGCATCAAGCCGATATTATTGCGGGGCTACGTAAAAAAGGGACATCACTGGCAGCAGAATCGCGAAAAAACGGGTTAAGCTCGTCCACCCTTGCGAATGCACTGTCCCGTTCCTGGCCGAAAGGAGAGTTGATTATCGCCAGGGCGCTGGGAACAGAACCGTGGGTAATATGGCCATCGCGCTATTACGATCCCGTCACGCATGCGTTTATTGATAAAACAAAGCTCATGCGCAAAAAGCGCGGTGATAAGTAAGTAAAACGGCACTGTTGCAAAGTTTCAGTGCCGATTTTTATCGCTCCCCACATTGTAACAGCAAAGCTGCATACCGGTTCCTGGGTAACATCCTCAACAACGTGAAGAAATGCCAGATCCCGCGATTTATCAACAGGGATAAAGTGCCCATCTATGGCCATACACTCGCTCTATTCAAACGCGAAGGCCGATGTCCGTCTGATGTTGAACACCGACAGATTAAGTACCGGAATAACTTCATTGACGTGTGATCATGCCACTCCGGGATTAAAATCCATGAAGACGGCTTACACCACCATCAGAGGTATCGAGGTGATGCGTACACTGCGCAAAGGTCAGACCTCTACATTTTGTCATGATGCTCCTCTAGACAAGATGCGTCTGGTAAGCAGAGTTTTTGAAATACAAGGCCTTTAATAAGACAAAGGCTACCTCATCGCGAATTTTGCGGCAGTGCCATCTTTCATTACTTTAGTTTCTTTGCAAGGGCAAGAAAAATAAGACTTACAGGCACAACAACAAGGATATTGTAAAATAAAAAAATGATTAACAGTTCCTTAACTGTATAATTCTGCACACAAATTAAAATTGCAGCAATTGATACTACAATAAAGAGGATGTAAACCATAAACAGAATTATCTTGCAATTCAATATTATTGCTCCAAATGGGTTGATTAACTACGTATGTGTGATTTTTTCCGATACTTGAGAACCGCAAATGGCAAAAACTCCGCCCCATGCAATACACTGACTATCCATAAATTCATAACGCTTTTAATTTCTCAAGTAATACATACAGATTGAGAACACCTGTGGCATATATTATCAATATTATTCTTACATCAACTTCACATATTAAACAAAACACCAACGGCATACCCACCACTATTTAACCAATACCACATAAATTTGACTTACATCAAAAAGCGCCCTATCGCATTGATGGAAATGAAAATATGTGAAGTAAACATTCCTTTCCGCTGAGCATGTTATTAGCGATTTTTAATTTTCCTTAGGACATTTCCTGGCTATAAATATGATTTTTCTGGTCGACATACATCGGAACTATCAGAGGGCATGCGCAATTAACTGAGTTAAGGTGATAATTTAAAATCAACACCCCACAGTGAATCCAAAATTTAAACAATACTCACTTCTGACTTATTTAATTTGAATTATTTTACATTGCTGAATAATTCCGTTTTTTCTTTTTTCGGAGAAATACAACCACACCAGGGGATATTATTTCCGCAAATCCTTTTGTGCCGCGTCATATTACATTCTGTATTTACCGCCAGAAGGGAAGAGTCTGAATGAACAACATTGTATTTAACCACTGGAATCAAATTAACGTATGATAATATCTCCAGCATTCTCTCGCTCACCCAGACAGCTAAAATCCACTGCTTGGCTGTGTCTGTTTTTGCAGGCATTCTCCGCCACCACCTCTATAGTTGCCCCCCTCACACTGGCCTCAACAGTGGTCCGCAGTACAGCTTCAACAATGACGCCGTCTGAACTTGCTAGCCTGCCGGTACAACCCTATTTCCTGCGACAGGACGAAACTCCAGCCTCCGTGGCCGCCACTTTTGGTCTCTCACTAGCTCAACTAGAGACTGTTAACCGGTTCCGTACCTTTCGGGTTCCTTTTGCACAACTCGGCACTGGCGATGAAATTGATGTCCCCACTTCCGCGGCCATAAATACGATACAGTCACAAATGGTCAGACAGACACCGAATAACATACGCCGCCAGAATGATGGGGAGACGAGAGCCGCCCTGATAGCCCAGAACGTACAAACCATGGGAGGCATGCTAGATAGTTCACGCAACGGGGGCGCTGCCGCCGGCATGGCCCGTTCAATGGCCACCGGAGCGGCAAACGACGCCGTCCAACAGTGGCTGGGGCAGTTTGGCACTGCGCAAGCACAATTGAGTCTTAATGAGAAAAACTCCCTCGCAAACAGCAGTGTTGACTGGCTTATTCCGGTTTATGACAGCCCGAAGAACATGTTTTTCAGCCAGATAGGTGCACGCAATAAGGATGGTCGCAACACCCTTAACCTCGGCTTGGGGATGCGCTGGTTTTCTTCGCGCTGGATGTTCGGCTTCAACAATTTCTTTGATGATGATATCACCGGCAACAACCGCCGGATTGGATTCGGTGCTGAGGCCCGGACCGATTATCTTCAGTTCGCTGGTAATACGTACTTTCGCCTTAACAATTGGCATCAGTCCAGAGATTTTTCTGACTATGACGAGCGGCCAGCGAATGGCTTTGATGCGCGTATGGATGGATGGCTACCAGCATACCCACAACTCGGCGGCAAACTGATGTATGAGCAGTACTACGGTAATGAAGTTGCCTTGTTTGGCAAGGATAACCGCCAGCGTAACCCGTATGCGGTCACCGTCGGCCTGAACTGGACACCATTCCCCCTGCTGACACTGGGTGTGGATGAGCGTATGGGAAAAAGTGGACAAAACGAAACCAGTGTTAACCTGCAACTGACCTGGCGACCAGATGACTCCCTGTCCTCGCAGTTGTCGTCCGACGGCGTATCAGCCTCCCGTCTGGTGGAGCATAGCCGGTATGATCTGGTGGATCGCAACAACAACATTGTGCTGGATTATCGTAAGCAGGAACTGATTCAGCTAGCGCTGAACACGAGTAACATTACCGGTGCCGCCGGTACCACATGGCCCCTGAACACTGCTGTGCAATCAAAGTACGGGGTACGTACAGTAATACTGAACGCTACCAGTTTTACAGCAGCAGGCGGGACAGTGACCCCTCAGGACAAAACACACTTCAGCCTGACACTACCAGAGTACCGGATGGCGCAACAGAATCCAGATGGAGGGGCGGCGGCGAACAATTTGAACACGTATACATTAACAGTGGTAGCAGAAGATGAGAAGGGGAACCTGTCCCCGTCAAAAACGGTGACAGTGACAGTGCTACCACCAGTGCTGAGCATAGATGGCGCACTACAGGTGAGTAACGACAACGCACCGGCAAACAACAAGACAACAATAACGGTAACGGCACTCATCGGTGACAGTAACGGGCATGCAGTAAAAAACCAGCCGATGACGTTCACCACTACATATGCAGACGGCAGCACAAACATACAGACTGCCGTAACTAATGCGGAGGGTCGGGCTAGCGTGGACATAACCTCACGTGTTGCCGGCACGGCAACGGTGGTGGTGACGGCAGGAACAGCCTCGAAGAGCACGCAGGTACATTTTATAGCAACGGACATTGATGCATCCCACTCTGTGCTAACTATCACTCCACCATCCATTCTGGCGAACGGCAGTGCCGTGGCAACGCTGTACCTGCAGGCCAGGGACGCGGCAGGTAACCCAGTGACAGGAAAGGCGGCGCAACTGAACTTCCCAGGGATTGGGGTTAGGGTCGCTGTCAGCGCAGCAACAGAATCGCCTGTGGGATCCGGGGACTATACTGCGCAGGTTAATGGTACTCAACCGGGGACAGTAACCCTGGGGGTAACCCTTGACGGCAGTGCCATGGCGGGGTTGAATGCCGATCTGACACTGACGGCTGACAGCGGCAGCGCCTCCCTCACCAACAGCGGAGCCGGGCTGAGCACACTGACCGATGACGCCGTGGCCAATGGCACCGCCACCGACAGCGTGAAGGCCGTCGTGACCGACGCCCACGGCAACCCGGTGGCCGGCGTCAGTGTCGGCTTCAGCGCGGACAACGGCGCCACCATCGCCGCCACCGGCACCACCGGGGCGGACGGCAGCGTGACGGTGACCCTGACCAGCACCACGGCCGGGACCAGCACCGTCACCGCCACCCTCGGCAGCAGCACCGCCACCACCGCCGCACGCTTTGTGGCTGACAGCGGCAGCGCCTCCCTCACCAACAGCGGA
>NZ_FMBC01000061.1 GCF_900094795.1 Kosakonia oryziphila | reverse complement strand
CATAAAACCAAAAATCAGCTCAAGCGTATTTTTCCAGCCGCCGAGATCGTCTTTAAGACCGATCAGCGTATCGCGCAGCCATTTAAATGCTTTTTTCGCCTGGTCGATTTCGGGCTGCCATTTCGACCAGTCGATCAGGCTTTTGCCACCTTCCTTCCAGGTCTGGTAATCCTCCCAGAGCAACAGCAGCGCGCCGACCAGTGCCATCACCCACGTAACAGGCGACTTCCACATTTCTGCGTTCAGCAGTCGCCACACCACTAGCACGCCGCCCAGCGCTTCTATAAGCGACTTGCTGTCAGTATCCAGCCCTTTCCACCAGTCAGAAATCTGGCCTGCGGCCTGAATAAGTCGCATCGCCGCCCGGCCAATGACGTCAGAAAGCCATAAAATCCCCTTGATGACCGCCATAACACCGCGCTCAATCGCCGGGAAATTGTCGAGTATTTGCTTTCGAAGCCGATCGAGGGAACCGGCCAGGCCATCGGTAAGACTGCTGCCGATTTTGTCCCTGGCCATGCCCGCCATCATCGTAAATTCACGCATGGAGGTCATGAAGCGGTTAGAGCTTTTCGCCGCAGCGTCGGCATTGAATCCGATCGCTTTCGCTGTGGCGCTGTATTGCGCACCAAATTCTCCCATGCCACGGCGCATCGCCATCAGCGTGTTTTCGTCAATGCCAAGCATCGACGCGTACTGGTTCGCCCGGTAATAGGGCATAGTGCTGAGCCGCTGGCCGACGCCCGTAAAAATCGACTCCATGCTGCGCATCTGGCCGCTGGCGTCCCGTGTCTGCACTCCCAGACGATTAAGAAAACCTTCCGCCCCCGGACTGGTACGGATAAACCGCGCGAGACTCTCCAGCGAATTGCGCGCGGCGGCTGCGCTGCTGCCCGTCTGCGAAGCGGCATACCCGATAGCCTGAATACCTGCGACCGTCGCGCCGGTGCGCTGGGATGACCAATAAAGATCATCAAGACCACTGGCTATTTTCGTCGTGAACGCCACAACAGACAACGCGGCAGCTTCGACAACAACACCGAGCTTCACAACCGTCCTGGTCACGCCTGCAATCGTGGCATCGAATTTCGCCGCGCCCGCTCCGTCAATATCGAAACCAAGGGAGACCAGGAAAGATTTAATCACTTCAGCATTCACTGGTCCTCCTCCCATTTTCGGATGCGGGCTTTGTTGTCGGCGTTAATATCAAGCCAGTCATTCATGCGTGCGATGTCAGCCAGATCTACAGATCCGTCCTTCAGTGCGGTGTAGTGGATATACCCGGCGTGAACCGGGCGCATGAGAAAATCCTCTCCGTCCGGTAACGCATTAAGCGTTATGCCGCTGGCGGGGTGTCCGTCTCTTTCGTAGGGAGTGCGTGCAAAAAATTTCCCATATTGTCGACCACCACGCGACCCACTATCCCGAGCATTGCGAAAAGGTCGATATCGTCAAACATCAACTGGTCTTCCACAAAAATGGCTGTCCAGTTCCCCGCCGTACTTTTACGCATTACCACTTTCAGGCACGGGTGCAGGATGGCATTAACGCTTTCATCGGGCATATCAGCCAGCGCGTCAGCGATTTTCGGTAATACTGTTTCCAGTGTTTTGAAAATATGCTCTTTGTCAGCCTTTTTATCCTTTACCGCATTTTTGAGAATGGCGGCATCTGACACCAGTTTTGCAATCAGCGGTAACAGCTTGCGGGACACTTTTAACTGGTCAAAAACGGTGAGCTTTGCGGCGCGGTACTCCACGCCATTGGTAGTAAATTCCATTCGTTAAAACTCCCCAAGAATCGGATCGATTTTGCCCGCGTCGAACACCCAGGCGTTATTGTTGCCGACTTTGGCGTTAACCATGTCCGGGTGTTTCTGAAATGCGCAACTGCGCGCGGTAATGATGTCACCACTCACCTTGTTACGGATCACGATGACGTTATTCCCCCAGAGTGCAGAGGAAAGCGACTGAGCGTTATAGGCCAGGTTGAGCTTTTTATTTACCGGGGACGTTTTCAGCAGGTTGACCGTAATCGTTCCTGATTTACCCGCATGAAGGCTGTGCATCACTTCACCATCAGCGCCCGTTGTCATGGTGTTTTTAGCTTCAGAAAAGGAGACGGTGATCCCCTCGTCTGAGTTTGCGGAGCCATACCCCAATTCAATAGAGCCAGTCGGCCCCACCAGCGTGGCGGTGACATCCATAAAAGAATAAGTAGTCATGTTCTCTCCTTACCGCACTACAGTGATTGCCACGCCGCCATAATGCACAGCACCGGCCAGTTTTCCAGCCACCTGAATCGGGACGCCTTTACGGGCTTCGCGGTCGGTCTGTAACTGGTCAGCAACGCTTTTCGCATAGAGGTAATAGCCCTTCGTCAGGGTGTCACCATTAGCCAGTTGACCGATTGGGCCGCCCGTCCATTTACCGGGTGCGAACAGGCCGTTGTTAACCGCTTTGTCGAGCACCGCTTCGATATTCGCCATGCGGGTAGTTGTACCAGCATCGGTCTGCGGGATTTTAGTGGTGCTGGTATAAAGAGTGTTGTAATCGGCGGCCTGTACCGCGTTCTGCAACCAGTCGAGGCCGTGGCGTTCGTCAAAGAAATCACCGTTCGACATCACACCCTGCTCAAGAATTGCCGTGTCGTTTTCGTAATACACGTAAACGTTGCAGTTCTTCGCCTCAAGGTTGTTGGCCTGGCTGGTTGTCAGCGTTTCGTACGTGACACCCGGCTCCTGCTTAAATTTGAGGGTAATCGTCGTGTTGCTGGCTGTGAAATCGACGGTGAACGCACGCGCGAACGCCGACAGCGCTGCATAACGTGAGCTGGTCGAATACTGGATAAACGTCCGGCTGTATTTGGCCGCTTTCAGCTTCGACGCCAGATCGGTAGTAGTTGCAGCCACCAGCGTGTCGGCTTCACTGGTCGTGATACCTAAAATGCGGGAAACGCTTGCAGCTTCGATCGCGGCGGCTACGTTGATAATTTCGGCATCAACCGGATAATCTGCCTCTGGAACAGCCAGATGCAGGCCGTACCATGAGTTGTAATCCATCAGGGCATTGACAGCCTGCAACAGCGTTTCATCTGTGCCAATTTCGCCGGTAGCCAGCGTTTTAGCCCAGCGACCAACATAAACCTGAGTCGGCTGCGGAGACTGAGAGAACCAGATCACAGCAGCTTTGTACTCTTCGCTTTCCACCCCGAAATCGTCACCGATATCATCAGCACTGGAATAAAGGCGCATGCGTTCAGAAATGGGAATAACAGTTGAGTCGCCCAGCAGCAACATAGAGCCAAAATTTCGGCCCTGCGCTGCGCGGGCGGAGAGCATCACCGTCACATTCGTGACGCGACTTAATGGCAGACCTTTCTGCACCATGATTAATCTCCGGTATTGATTGTGACGTTGCCGTCGACGATGGATTTGATGTTGTAAGTGCGGGTGGTTTTGCGGGTCAGCGTGATGGTGATGTCGTACCGCCTCACCCACTGGTTATTAATCAGTTCGGGCAGGTTATAAATTGTCCCGACGTCTCCGATGGATAAGCCAACACGGTTAAGCTCCGTATTGTTCTGCTCGACAAAGAGACCAGCACGGAATGCTGTTGCCATAGCCGCCCCTTGCGGCCCGTAGAAGCAACAAATTACCGTTACGCTCTCCCACGCCCACTGTTCAGAGGTATCCTCGCCAACCTGAACATTCGCCGGAAATCCAGGTAACGGGACGGTGGTAATGCCAAACGCACACCAGGTAATTCCATTATTTGGGATATCAGCCTGCGGGTCAGTCCAGCGGGGGAAAACCCGTTTAGCTTGCAGACCAGAAACACCCCGAATCCACCGACTAATTTCTCGCTCCAGCGCCTCGTCATACTGTGGGCTATCCCCTACAGGCGTCAGATACCCGCGCACGGTACTCTCGTTACTCAACTGGCATCCCTCCGTTAAAGTCCACCAGCTCACAATGCGCCTGGACGAACCCGGCACCGTAGCGGGTATACGGGTCGACAAACGTTACGCGATAGTCGCGACCGCTGTACGTCACGATATCAGCATCAAGGCGCGCCGCCGCATCCGTTCCGGCCTGCCCCTGCGTCAGGCGAAATTGCGTTACGATGAGGATCGCCCCGTTGATGTTCTGCCCGGCGGCCATGCGCTTCGCTTCCAGCGAACGGTCAACCGTCACCACACCTGAGAAGGGGAAATCCTGCGGCGTGTTCGTCGGGAAATTATCCTCATCCAGCGTCTGAATCTGCCGGTGGCAGACAAGCGATGTGTCGAGGAAATCCGGATCCATGATGACGTCGGACATATCAAGAAATGGCATTATTTCTTCCTCACGACGTAGGTGATCGACCGCAGCAGATAGCCGTGGGCATAGAGCGGCTTTTCACCGGGTAAACCCTGTTCCCGTCGCGCCTGGAGCGTTTTTTCTGACAGCGGCTGTAAACGGTCACCATCGCTGATAACTTTCTTCGCGCCGTCAGAGGCAATGATCCCTGCTCTTTCCAGCTCTGTCCGGGCGCCATCGGCGTTACCTTCCAGAACCAGCCCGGCGGCAGCCTTCAGATGAGCAGTTGTGCGGCTGCGGGTATCTTCAATGCCGATGTCGAGAAACGGCCGGGGCGGTAGCGTTACCGTTACGCCATCAATCTGAATGGTTGCGCCCGTCGATTGCAGATACCCGATTTCGGCATTATTCAGTTTCCCGTCCTCACGCGGGGCGTTGCCTTCCGGGATACCCACCAGCACATCCATCCCGGAAAGCTCCTTCAGCGCGGCAAGCACTGACTCTGCGTTATCCTCTGTGACCTTCATGCCACTTTTCATCACGGCGTACCCAGTTGAATTGCGCCTGCTCCGAAAATCATCAGGTATTCCCAGAACTCAGAGCCATAGCGCGTGTTATTCCAGAAACCCGCATCAGGATTCAGCGTGCTGCTGGCGTCATAACTGGCGCTGACTTTATCCACTGACTTGGCTGTCAGAATCCCGGTATTCGCTCCGCCAGCGCCACCAGCAGCAGCCGAACGGTTATCTGCCGCAGACAACGCAAGGTAATGCGCCACAAACAGACAGGCGACATACGGGAATACATCCGGGCCAAAGCGACTTTCGCTCATCAGCACGTCGACCAGATTCAGGCGCATCTGGATAGCAGGATCGGGATAAGTGGTTTCGTCAGCGAACTGCGGGAAGGTTTGCCGGAAAAAATCAGGCGTCGGAAGACTACTGTTTTTTGCCATTTCCATCAGCCTTAGAAGAAAGTTCGGTTACTTTCTCTGTCAGCGTCTTCACTTCCGCTCCCAGCTCAGCGATGCGGGTGTCTTTTCCCGCAGCCGCATCAACCTGTTTTTGCAGTTCAGCAAGAGAGGCATCTTTTTGCGAAATTAACGCTTCCAGATCAGCGATGCGGGTGTCTTCTGCCGCTGCCGGTGCTTCGCCATCAGGTGAAATGTGTGCCTGAACAAACCAGTGTTCGGCCACATCATCAGCCACTTCATGGAAGCCAACAGGAAAATGTTTCTGCTCTTTGCCGTTGTTGAAATTGAACGGTGCCAGTACGTAAATCTTTTTCATTTCCAGTCCTCATGAACGGCCCTTGCGGGCCGCTGTGGGTTAAATGCCGTCAACGTAGGCCAGCGTTTCCGGGTAAACCGGTTCAACTGCGCCCAGCTTGCCGTAGTAGGTAACGAGCTGATACAGACCGCGATACTGGATCGGGACGCTCATCAGCGGAACCATCGGGAAGCGGACGTATTTCTTGTCGTTGGTGTAGAACATCATGCGGTCAGAGTTCGACGCGCCACGGCCTTTCGCCCATTTCACCGGACGAATGTTCAGTGGACGCCCGTTCTGGTGATACGCGATGGTGTTGGTTTCCAGATAAGTCAGCAGTGACTGGTTACCGGCGCTGGAAACAATGGTGCTTGCCAGCAGAGAATATTGCTCCGGCGGCAATAGCATATCGGTAGGAACCATTGAGTAAGATGAGTTCGCCCAGGCCGAGCTTAACCCGGCATTGATTGCATTACGGATTTCGTCAGCAGAGGACGCTGAGAAGGTTTTTGCGGCATTGGTCGGCGCCACCTGCGACAGGTTCAGCAGGCCTTTAACGCCAAGACCAGTATCGCCCGTGTACACCTGCTCGTCGGTGTCCATGTTCCACTTGAGCTGCATGCCGTCATATTTCTGGGTGTCGATCGGGCGACCTACCTGTGCAGCAGCCTGCAATTCAGGAACAGTCCAGCCCAGCTCCATGCCCCACAAAGTCAGTGGGAAACCTGTTTTTGCGATGTCAACGTTAACGCCAGCCATCGCGGTAGGGAGTTTGCTCAGCCAGTTTTTGCCGTTGGCATTCGGCGTACCGGCAGCAGCAAAGGTTGTGTTAGTGAATGAGCTGATTTCGTCAGCAATAGACACGTCTTCACGCAACTGGATATCGCGCGACCAGGTGTAACTCACCAGCGGCAGATTCAGTGTCTGATCAAGACGCTCCAGCTCATGGATAAGAAAGGCACCAGTGCTGTCGACTGTCGCCTGGTCAAATGTCTGCATTTGCGATTTCCTTAAATATTAAAGGCCAGCTCAATGTTGCCGCTGGTATCGCCAGGGCCATTGAAGTAAGCGTTGGTGATTTGCACGGTGTTCGAGCCGTCAGCGGCTGCGAGGAATGCGCCGAGTGGGCTGGAAGCGGACGGCGTAGCCACGCGCATGTAAACCGGGCCGCGCAATGCGACGCCGGACGCGTCAGCGCCAAGGTTTACCGTGACGTAGCCACGCACCAGGCAATCCCCGGTAAAGTTTTTACCGCTGCCGACCTGCTGGACTTTGTCCGGCTGGCTGGCGGTCGGATACGGACGAACGTAAATACCCGCCAGCACCGCCGCTGTATCGCTCGCGGCGATTGGCACGAATTTCCCGGAAGAAATCTTGCCGCCCAGGCCATAAGCAGAAAACAGGTTGGTGGAATCCAGCAGTTGAGGTTCAACCGTCAGATCCTGCGGACGAGAGATCGCCCCGGCGATGCCTGCCGGCATCCGGTAAAGAAAAGTATTCGACATGGGTTAGCCTCGTTTAGACCAGAATTCCTGCGCGGCCTGATTCATGCCGGCGATGGTTTTTACGGTGGTGGCAGTCTGCGTTTGCAGGCTGTCTACGGTTTTGGTGTTTCGGGTTTTTGCCAACTCAGAAACAGCGTTAAAGGCCATATCGACCGTGGCTTTTTTCAGCGTGCTGATATCAGCGTCACCCACGATAGAGCGCACCATCGTTTGATCCGCAGAGGCGAGAACCTGACGCTTGAACGCCGTCAGTTTTGCTTTCGCTGGCAACTGGATGCCGGGCTGAATAAGATCGGCACGATAAGCGGCATCGCCAGTAACCTGCCCCTCTTTTTCATCCTTTTCATCGTCTTTTGCGTCTTCATCCCCTGTGGCTGGCGTCATGGTGCATGTCATTTTATTGACTGCCTCAATCAGTGCCTTACCCCAGGCCGGGATTTCCTCCTGCTCGTCACCCGTACCGGACAGCGCAGGAGCGGGCATAGGACTCTGAGGTGAAAGGTTGATGACCACGCCGCCCGGCGTCATGGAGGATGAAACATCGTCATCCCCGGTCACGGTATCGGGCGGGTTATCGATAAGGCTTGCCATTTCAGCGGCGTCCCCGGTTTTACGGGCTTTCAGGAGCCGGGTAAACCAGTTTTTAGTAGTGCTTGGCATAGAATCTCCTACTGCACAACGGAAACCGGCCCGCCCGTTAGGGACAAGGGCCAGATGGTTAGCGGTAATCGCAGATTGATTTGCGAGACCAGGTGAAATTTGTTCGTAGTCGGCGTCATACCCGCAACTGACTTCATCATCACCATCCTCGATGGCCTGGAGGGCTTCCGGGGTTTTGATGATGACGTCAGCCAGCAGCAGATCGGATTTATCGCCAGTACCGCTCCGGACATTCTGGATATGCCCGTGCGCGAGCTGACGCCAGTTATCTGGTGTGACAAAGATGATCTGGCCGCCAAAATCGCGGGGATGGCCGATGGTTACCGCCATACCTTCGAATGACGCCATTGCGCGCTCGCTGAATACCTCCTCCGGTGTTCGGCGAACAATGACCTTGCCTTTTTCATTAGGGATGAGTTCCGGGCGCTCGGTGGCGTCGTACTCCTGCTCGCCAGTTCTTGCGATCGGTACGTCTTTAAACAGGACAGAACCATCAGCAAGTTGATAGCGTGTATTTCCCAGGCGGGTTTTGAAGAAATATTTCATGGATTACCTGCTGAATTGCGGGCATTAAAAAGGCCGCTCGGTGGCAGCCTTGTGAAATGGGAAAAGTGTTTAAAATGACGCTCTATTTAACATAAGGGTTCTTAACCGCACCGACGAAAATGGACTCGATCAAAATCCCCCCTCAAAGCCGCAAAAATAGCAATTATCCGGGCTGAAAATTGAGATTTCAGAATATAACATTTTCATAACATTTCGCGGGTATTGCAGTTCGCATGAAATGAATGCTGAAAGCCTCATTTTTCACTTTCTCGGTTCCGGGATATGTACCTCAGGCCAGCATTTGCAATTCGGCAAACATCCGGCGTGGCCGGTCATACTGTCCAGTGTCGGAGGGTTATCCCAACGAACAAACTTATCTTTCATCTTCCGGTGCGACGGGCGCGTACCTGCCCCCTCAATTCGCCACCAGTAACCCTCAGAACCAACCGCGAGCGCACGGGCCTGTGTAAGTGCTCCGGTCGCTCGTCCAATCTCAGTGCGGGCAATTAACTGCGCTCTACTGGCAGCAACTTTACCAGAGGCCATAATCTCTTCGTAAAGCTGATCCGGACGCTCGCCATTAATAACCGCCTGCATTGCGCGCTGCTGAATCTCCATCACGCGATCGGAAGCTTCGAGCGGCAGGGACTTCATAAGCTGAATCTGGCGATAAACGATATCCTGCGCCACCTGCCCGACCGGAGTGTTTCCCACCACATCACGCAGGCCAACGCTAATCTCTTCAGATACCGATTTCCACTGGTTCCACTCTTCCTTCTCGACCTGTGCGAACATCTTATTGGCGACCATTTCAGCCCAGGACGATATTAGCTCTGAGTAATCCACCAGCGTGCTTGCCGTCTTATCAGCGCTTGCCTGTGAACCATCGTAGGAACCCGCCACTATTTCGCCGATCTGGTTGGCTATCGCCAGTAGGCTCTTTCTGTACTGTCGCTCCGATTTGCGGCGGAGGTTCGGTTTCAGATTCAGCCTCCTCCCACTGAGACTTGGCATTGTTTATGTCCTCGTCTGAAATACTGGATCCAATGCCTGTCACGTCTGCCATTTCGCGCAGGTCTGTCAGTGCGGCATGCTGAGGCATACCCAGATCGCGAACCGCCGTTGCCAGCGCGGTAGCTGTGTTCGTCGCGACCGTTGAGCGATCAACGTCCGACATCTGCCAGAGCGGGTTAAATTCAAAGGTGAAATCGTCCGGCAGCGGTTGGCCGAATTCCGAGCGATGCAGGACATCGAACAGCAGGCGAATATGCGGGCGAAGATCGCGTTCCTGCTGCGTACCCACGTCGCCGTAGTAGTTAGCCAGGTCAGCGTCGCCAGTTGAAAAACCTTTCGGCGACTGCCGGAACATGCGCACCAGCGGAATTCCAACGGCCCCGGCGATGTCCTCCTTGAACTCGCTCAGAAGGTCAGACAGCCCGGCAAAAGAATATGTGTGCGTCTCGAAGGAGTCCTCCGCGTCGAACAACGACATGCCTTCGTTGGTTTGATACTGGCGCACCAGTTCCATCTGCTTGATAAGGGCTTCGTATGCAACCCCACCCAGACCAATTATTTTCCTCAAATCCTTTATTTTTGCTGTCCGCAAATGCGCTTTATAGGCCAGTTGTGCCGCGCCGACGTTGGTGCTGTCGTAAGACGTCAGGCGGTCGAAAATGCGCTCAACGACTGACATACCCCATTCGTTTTCGGTGATTTTTTGCTGGTACGGCAGTTTCACACCATCCATGCGAATCAGGCGGGAGTGGTGCAGCGTCCAGGCGGGTAAACCCTGCGCCGTCGTCACGATGTCGTAGAATTCAGGTTTGCCGAGGTTTGGCCCAAGCGTTTTAATGCGGCGTGTTAACTGCGGGTTGAGCATCCATCGGTCGAGCACGGTCAGCCCTTTGAAGCTTCCTTTGCCGACTTTATCCAGGATCAACGGGGTTAACGGCGCCTGGCCTTCGATAAGTATCAGCGCGCCAGCGCCACCATAAAGCCGCGACCATTTCAGCGTCTCGTTGAGCGCGTCCCACAGTTGAAGCTCTTCAAACTTCGATTCCAGAATGCCGCGGCGCTTCGGGTCAATCTCGCTGGTAATACGCACGCCTTTTTTGGTCATGTCGTCAGCGATAGCATCCACAGCCACGCCGATGATCCACGACGAACGGTACGCCCATTCAATGAGCAGGCGGTTACGGCTGGTATAATTAGCCCGGTATGTGGATGCAGCGTGCTGGTTAGGCTGCTGCATCCCGACGCGGGCGACAAAGTTATCGTAAGAGTCCGCCGTGGCGACTTTCTGTTTGCGTCCCATTACTGACTCCCGAGAATTCGCCAGATATCCATAGAGGTATCGGTAGGTGCAAACGCCATGATGAAAGCGTCTGCAATGTTTGGTGAAGGCACGTCGCGTTTGGCGAGATCTTTTTTGCTCTCAACCATGACGCGCCCGTTTTTATCGAAATCGCGGTGAGGAGTGGAAAGCTCGTATTTCAGTTTTTCCAGTAGCGGGCATTCGCTGTCGATACTAATCAGATCATCGACGTCGAATTTTTCGCCATTCTTCACTGCGTTGTAGGTATTGCGGAAACGGTCAGCCACCAGCCACCAGGCTTGCGCTTTCAGGTTCGCGAAGAAGTCTTTATTCAGGATGTCGAGCTGGTATACCTCATCCGGTTCGTGTACGCCTTCGCCAGCATTGAACTTGCTGTACTGGAGCGCCACCGCGCGATAAGGATCCGCCGCTTTTCGTTCAGCGTTGATTTCTTCAAATTTCGAACCGCTACCAGCACCCACCCCGATAGAGTCATAGACAATTTCTGCGCCACGTTCGAGGGCGGCGTTATAGGTGCGCTTACAACTTTTCATCAGCTCATCTTCTTTCGCCTTCCACTCATCAGCCCAATAAACGACAGAGCCGTAGCGATAGACGTTGGCGCATTTATCCGCGCCGCTGTCGGCGACGTCGAAACCCAGACGTTTTCGGCCGTTGGGTTCGAATCCCAGCTTTTTATGTGCATCGATAGCAGCCTCAACCCACGACAGCTTAATCACAGCGTTATCATCGTCAGTGCGTGGAACGCCGAGATAAACATGCTCGAACGTTTCCGGGTCTCGCGCCTTTGCCGCTTCTATAACGTCTTTCATGGTGCTGCTAAGGAACTGGTTTTCGTCGTAATTGATTCTCCGCACCAGCGTGTTGGGAGGAGGATCAATAACGAAGTTTCGCCATACATAATCCGTTACCAGTCGCGGGTTAAAGATGAACCAGCACTCCGATCCCTCTTTACGAATGGTTGGCTCAAGGATCTCCCATTGCGCCTCTGTAATGGCGTGTGCCTCTTCGTTCCAGAGCACGTCCACGCTTTCCAGTGACTTTATCTCTTCAATATGTCGCCACAGACCGTAAAAAATGAACTCGGCACCGGTGTGACGGTTGATGATTTTGTTGTCGAGAATGCGGAAACGGTGGCGCAGGCCAAAGCGGTTAATCTGTATTTTCAGCAGAGCGTAAACCGATTCTTCGATTTTGTTTTGTATCTGGCGCGTACAGAGAAAACGCAGCGGATAATGGTCAGCCAGGAAAATAGCGAACCCGGCAGCATCCCACGATTTTGACGATGACCGGCCACCGTAAAGCACCTTATTCCTGGCTCTCGTCGTCCAGAACGGGCGCAGCGCCGGATTAAGTGTCGGTTTCGATATCTGCATAGAAATCATTCAGACCGCGAGGAGCATTGTTATTCGGATCACCGGCTTCGCGTTTGAGTCGGTCAGCATCAAGGCTAACTTTCTCTGTGGCGGCCAGGCGATAATCGGTATCGGCGTAGATCTTGCCGACCGTAGCCAGAGTTCCGGTAATAGATTCGATTCGCACGGTGTTGCGCATCATTGCTTTCTCTGCGGCGCTGATATTTTCCAGCAAGGATTTCTTTTGCTGTGGTTCTTCAGCGTCTTCAAGCAGCGTTACCCATCGTCCAATATTTTCAGCAGCGACAAGGTTACTGGCGCGCAAGCGGAATAATTCATCCTCCAGGCTCAGCGCCTTTGCATCCTCGATAACTTCATCGCTCAATAGCAGGCGGCGGGCATAGCCACCGTGCTTTAGCGCAACCTGATTACCGGGAGGGAATGGGTTAACAGGGGGAGCAGTACGAGATCCGCGAATCGGTTTCGTTTCTGGATACTTTTCGCTGTTGCCTGTTTCGCACTTTTCACGAAAAGTCTCCGCAGGCCGAGCGGAGGGAGTCTTAACCTTTTGCGAATTCGCATTTTTTTTCGCACTGCCTTTCTGCGAATTCGCACCGTAATTCGTAACTTTGATATAGCGTTTAGCAGTGGCGTAATTCAGTCCCTGAGCCTGGCACCAGTCTTTAGGGGAAATACCTGTTTTGGCATGCTCGGCGAGGAACTGGTCTTGCAGTGCTCCCCAGTCCGGTTTTGCCATAATACTTACCTCACGTTGACATTATCGAAGCCCCTCAGTGAAGGGCTCCTGTAATGCCGCGATCAGCCAATAAGCAACTCGGGCTGCGTTACCTGCATGATGTGCTCATGCTCGAGCTCCAGAACGCGCTTCTCTTTCTTCCGCTCATTCATCAATCGGCTTCCGATCGTGCCTTTCAGCTTTGAGCGCGTTTCTTTGATGGCGTAGCGGTGCTGCATTTCTTCTCCCATCGCCATGCGTCGGCTAAGTTGTTCGGCCATCCAGTTAAAGGCAGCGATGTATTGCTCCTTAATCGCGGTCGCAGTCTTACCGGTGAAACCCATTACAAGCATCATCCAGCCATCTTTCGTGATGTTGTACATCAGGCGCATCTCGCCTTTTTTATCGAGGTATTCAACGGGCTCAAAATTGAGCCGGTTAAAGTCAGGCGAGCAATCAGACTCCAGCCGCTTGATAGTGCGAAGAACGTTTTTATGCGCCTTGCCGAAATAGCGGGCGATTTTCATGGACGTTGTGATGACCTTGCCGTTAGATGGCAAAACCATTTCGCGGAAGTCAAAGGCCGGAATAACTGACGGATTATTCATAGCGTGTACCTTTCTTTGAGATGAACCTTTGCCGCATAGGAAATCAGCCCGTCGAGGCTCGCCAGCACTAACTGACTTCCTCAAAGGCTCATTTCAAAGGGTTTGGTTCGACGTGGTTTTAATGCGCTGCGGTGCGCGGTGAAATGCGGATACAAAAAGCCCCGGCAGTTGCCGAGGCTCAGAATTTTGTTTTTGACACTTAATGATTTCTATTCAGCTAGACTGCTCACAGCATGAATGACTTTTACTACTTTCATTTCTCGATTTCAATTTATTTTTCTCGCCTCTTCAATTTTCCGAATTGCCGCCTTATCTAAATTGCACTGCCCCAGCGCCGTATAGAGCTGAGTATTTAACTCCAGACTTGCCTGCCACGTGAACGGAACCACCATTCCTGGGATCTGCGTGTCTGCTGTCAGGTCAGCGCTTATTGGCGCTACCGGAGCGGTAACGTAAACTGTCCGCGTATTCCCGCAGGCTGTCAGCAGCGGCAGCAGGAACAGGCTGGTTAGCACACGGATCACCATGCAGCGCTTGCCGAATATAGACAATCCGAGTCTCGCCTTTTTCAGCCAGTTCTCTTTTCGCATTTTGAGTCGCCTGTGAAATGTCGTTAATCAGCTTCATCGCGGTCATAACGTTGTTCGTTACGGCTTCGGATGTTTCAGCCCGCTGCGTCGCTTTATCTCTCTGCGCTTTGTAGGCGATCGTGGTGTCACGATAGTGATTAGCGAAAAAGGCGAGCACGGCCACCAGCGCTATTACCGACAACTGAAGCCAGTAGCGCTTTAACAGCGCCGTAATCACGACAGGAACAGAGCAAGCTCCGCCTCACGGCGACGGGAAAGACCAGCCAGCACCTGCCCGTCTGCTTTGTTCCAGCGCAGAAATTCATTCGCTGCACCGTCATAATCACCGGCATTCAGCTTTTTCAGGAGAGTGGACGTGGAAAGCGCACGAGAGCCGACGTTGTATGCAAACGAGACCAGCGCATCAAACTGCCCTTGCGTTAGTTTCACTCTGACAACTTTCAGCACATCATTCTCATAACCCACCAGCCCGGTCTTTAGCAGACGATCAGCTGTAACCTGGTCGATAGTCATTCCGCGTTTAACTGGCTTACCATCAACAGGATGCGTCCAGCCATAGCCCAAAGTCCAAACCCCGACAGAATCCTGATAAGCCGTTAATCGACATCCTTCGAACTGCTTAATCAGGCGGATACCTTTTTCACTGGTGATCATCATTCACTCCCGCTCGTCGTTTAAGTGCACTGATAGCGATTTCACGCAGTTTGTCCACGCCAACGAATCCAATCACACCACCGACGAACGGTGATATCGATACCGGAAGGCCAACCACATCGAGCGCACTCGTGATACATAAAGACAAGGCGCCGCAAAGGATGCCCTCGAGCCATTTATTTTTTCGTGTTGCACCGTCGTATATCAGGCGACCGTAGGCGATGACAGCAGCCATGCCTGCCCCGAAAATCTGAGGCCATCCGTTTTTAAGTCCTGTCACAACAGTGACCCAGAACTCGGGGGTTTTATCATTCATTTTCATGAGCCTCACCTCCGATAGTTCGGATGGCGCTGTTTATTTAAAAAGGTCAGGCTCTCGGGCTGTATTTAACAACAAAGCCATTTGAAGTTGATTCCCGGAGCCTGAAATAAAAAAGCCAGCGATTAAGCTGGCAATATGAGGGTAAAGCAATGTCGGCATCGTGGCCGAAGGTACCCTGGCTGGGTTTGGTTGCGGTGGCGAGCGCCAGTCTCTCGCTTAACGTCAATCGATGCTTTAGCACCGCTACGCCATTGGCCGGGATTAACCGATTTACTCTTTTACCGCTAATAAAAAAGCCCAAGGCGTTAACCTCGGGCTTGAATTCTGTCGGTGTTTTTTATGTCACCTCGCTCTTTCGCCTTCGACGTCCGAGCATATCTGAATTATGCAGCTTCAAAACTTGTTTTCAAGTCTTTTTTGCAAGTTTCTTCATTTTCGATGCTGAGTTCTGCAATAAGCGTGAAGAAGACGGAAGAATTGAACAAATCGACACACCATCTTATGCGGTCGATGCACTGTTTTTCCGTCAGGAATGGCGCATAGTGGTATTGCATCCACCTGGCCATATCAACCAGTGGTTGCCTGCTGGAGTAATAACGCTTTCCAACCTTATAAATCAGGTTTTCTTCCGGGAAGGACTTCAGTATTACCGCCTCCATAAAGTCGGCTTCATCGCGATCAATGGCGTTAGAAATGATTTCATTAAGCGACTTTTTAGGCCACAAAATAGCCCTCGCCATAACAATCAGGTTCTCACCTGAATAACCTATTTTTTTGAGCCTGGTTAATACGTCAGCAATCTTTTCCTGCTGCTCCCCGCTCCACCCGGTGATGATCATTGACCACATACCACCACCGCCGGAAAGGTGTTCTGTCCCACTGCCGCCGTAAACAGAACCCCACAGGCTCAGCAATGAGCGAATCCATCGTTCTTGCGACGGTTTCAGACGTCGATATTTGCCAAGGTATGAGCGACGAGGAACCTTAGCTAATTCTGACCATTCGGTATTTTGGTCTGCGCGTTTCATGCTGCTGCTCCTGTGGTCTGTTTCTGCTGTGTGGTTTTTGCTGGTTTGCTGTGGTGCCATATAACTGGCAGTTTCGCCCGCGCTACGCTTTCGGCCTGGTATCGGGTGATCTGCTCTCTGGTCACGTCGCGCACTCCCCAATGACGATCTGCCCCTTCTCTCCCCATAGTTTTGTTACCCGGCCATCCCAAATCCGGCTGTCATCGTCGAATACAGCGTCAAGAAGAGCCTTTTCGAGGTTGTCTTTATCCGGCTTTTGCTGATGCGGCTTGCCGTTCATTTCAGACCGGCGTTTTTTGCTCCAGCTTTGCGGCATGGGAAGGATGAAAATCACGTGATAGCCAGACTCAGGCAGCGTCACCTTATTTAGTCTCACTTCATCGCAGAATGCGCGGTAACGAAGAACTGGAGGACGTTTCTGCCATTTATCCCGTTGCGTCATGCGTGGCTTTCCGAGGGGTGTGATGTTGTATGTTTTCACGCTTTCACCTTTCCCTCTTTCAGCCAGATAACCTGCGTACGCGCCATTCCTTCGAGTGCGCATTCTTTTGCATATTCCGCGTCCACAAAGTGGGTGCGACGGTCGATTTCGTCATGACAGGATGAGCAGGCAATCGTGGCAATCAGATCTGGCGGCTTGATTCCTGTCCCGCAGAGGCCCGCAAGCCGGATATGTGCAAGAACGGATGTTTCCGGATTGCCGTTGCAGACACCCGGAATACGAACCTGGCATTCACGTCCGCGTGCTGCTTTTCGTAAATCAGCCATGTGACCTCCTTGCTGCCAGGCAAAGCCATTTCCGATCCACCAGCTTAGCGGTATAGCCTTTCAGCGTCGGGATGTCGGATGGCTTTATCTCAGGCTTGTGCTTACGGCGCGCTGGCATGCGGAAAATGCCGCGTTCCATGACTTTGGCGAGAGGATTTTTCATCAGGCCATCCTCCCGAAATAATCCAGCGAATAGCGAACATCACGAAGTTGTACGCCATTACCAACGGCATACGCCTGGCTGTATTCGATCAGGCTACTCATGCGCTTGATACCCATCTTTGCCGTGCTTTCTCGGATGGCGCAAAATTCACCTTCAAGACCGGGTACCACCTCACCTGGCTTGCCAGTGGCGACCGCATGACCGGAAACAAACAGCGCCTTCCATTCCGAGAGGTTTCGGCGCTTACCAGCCCATTGCAGTTGCTTTGACACATCGCCGCACAGCGCGTGGAAAAGTGAGTTTTGCGACAATGTACGGTCAGGGTCAGAGAATGTAACGATGAGAGGAAACTCAGCGTTTAGCGGCTGCTGGTTGATGTAGTCGATAAGGTTTTGACGTATGCGCTTATCGCGCAAGAGGAATTTTACAGACACGCTTCACCTCCGCAGAGGCAAAACGCAGAATGCAAAAAATCGCAGGTGCATTGCGGCATCTGTGACAGGGTGATTTGTTCGATGTGTTTATGCATAACGTCCCCGTTATGCAAAAAGGTACCGCCGGGGCTCAATCCGACAGCACCTCAATTATGGCTTACCGAAAGTGTGTTTTCAAATGTTGCTTGACGTTTAGTTAAACCATCCTTCCTGGATTGCAGCACCAATCACCAGCAGGATGAGCATCAGAGCGTCGAATGGGTTAGGCATCGCGCGCCACCTTCGGACGGTAAATCTGAATTACCAGTCCGCTTTTAGTTCTTGCTGTCAGCGTATGTCCAGGCTCAAGGCTGGCAATGTTGAACGCCTCATAGAAAGAATCAATCGCCAGCGCTTTATCATCCTTGCGATTCCACCACCTCCATCCACGACGAATCATGATGGTGAGGAACCAGCGACATACCTTGCTCACCATATAAAACCAAATGAGCACTACGGTCGAGAAAAATAACCAGTCTGTGATGCTGAAGTCTTTGAACGCTTCCACCTCACACCTCCTGCTCAGGCGCTGCCGTACGCTGTTTTACATCCAGCATGAAGCGAGCGAGCAATTTCGCCTCCTGCCCCTGTAATTTAGCGCCATAGATAATTTCGTGCAGACGGGCTACAGCAAAGCAATCAGCATCGCTCATATCGATGTCCGGCAACGTGTAACGCTGGCTTACAGGTTCGGCTTGCATGGCGGCGCGGCAGGCGTTCCACGCTAATTTTGTTGCGCGTAAAACATCATCGAAGAGATATTTATCTTTGATGAAATCAAGGGCCATTGCGTCAGTCATTTCAGGCACTGCCCCCGGCGCTGGCGGTGCGTGGCGTGGCGTTTCAAATTGCGGCCTGATTTCAAAGCCTTCGCCTTTTACGTAGTCAGGCAGTTTGTCCGTATATCTCCATGGGCTGCATGCAAGAGCGGTGTTTGTCCGGTACAAATAACCAGATGGCTCGCTGTCCATTCCCGCCAGAAGTGTCAGACAATCGGCAAGCACCATATCGACGTCAGTATCAAGCGGTGGTACGTGCATTGCCGCGCGGCCTTCCGTAAAGTCTTTCAGCGCCTTTTCAATGCGGGATTTGAGTTGCTCCCGGCTCAGTTGTGCTGTCATACGGCCTCCTGATCATTGAGGTTGATCGCGAATCCTTCTTTGGTCGCTACCCAGCCGACCATGACAACAAATTTAACCAGCCCGATAGTAGCCAGCGCTTTGGCGGTTTTATCGTTGACGTTGCGTGATGGCGTCTTTCCGGACTGCAAAGCCTGCATAAAATTTTTCTGCGCGGTAGTTAATTTCATCTTCACTCCCCCACTTCCAGATTGATGCCAGCGGCTAAGTCGGCGCGAACATAAAGCGTGTCGTCGACGTTCTGCCTGTCACAACACCACGTTAATTCACTGAATTCGCCATCAACGGGCCATACACCATCAGTTTGCAACCAGATATACTCTGGGGCGTCGTAAAGAGGCGTATTCTCCGGCAACTTAACGCTCACCGTCCGCGCTTCTCGCTCTTCGCGAAATCTGCCAATCGTCAGCATCAAATCCTGATTCTCTGCATCGCGTTCGTTGGTGTACTTCTCCAGCATTTCGATACGCTTCGCCTGCCAGTCAACAAAATCAACCAGCGAGCCTTCAAGTTCGTAGTCAGTGCGCAACATGTCGTAGATATCTGCTTTCTGTTCAAGCTCAGCAATCCGCTTCTTGTAGTCGTCACGCTCTGCCAGCAGGGCGAGGATGTTGGCTGGTGATGCGATGTCCGAATATTCATTTGCAATATCTACTTGCCCATCGACACCAAAGGCAACGGCGTCGAATATTTCATCGCAGGTGATTGATGCCAGTTTTTCTAATGCCGGAACCGCTTTCTCCGCCGCCGCTTTCAGCTTCAGCGACAGATCGTCGTTGTTAGTCATGCTGCACCGCCATTTTTATAGAACCGTTCGCGGAAGGTTTTTCCTGGCTTGTCTGCATTGATACCTGCGTCGTCAGCCGCAATTTCAATGAGAACCTGTTTCACGAAATCGATAGCCTCTCCGCGTGAGTTGGCTTCAATTTCCAGCTTGTCAACCAGTTGCTCAGCTAGATAGTTCGATTTATCAAAAACCCGCAACAGATAATCAGCAAAACTGATATAACGCGGATTCAGAATTCCAAATTTCACGGTTAATCTGCTCATTGGCCTTCTCCTGCGTTGCCTTTCACCCGATATTCGATAACGTGATCCGGGTAGGTTCCTTTCACGCGTGACTCTATAACGCCAGCTTTTACCAGCCGTTCTACGCGATAAGCAGGCCTGTTAAGGCGGATAGGAATATCCCAGAAGGTAAACCAGTCGGATGGCATCATCGCCAGCGCTTCACTGTCGGAAGCCGTTAATGGTTTGGCACTCACGATTGCACCTCCGGTGCGTTGCCTTTCACCGCCCGCAGCGCTTCTTTGTAGCTTGCCTTTGCGGCTTTCATTGTCGGTTTCCATTCGCCCCGAATGTCGCAGTACGAATCCCAATAAGCGCGCGAGCGGCGAACCATTCGGTATTCGTATTTGTACCGGCCCACTTCACGCTCTTCATAAACCGGAAGCTCAATCCCCAACCACTCGGCGAACGATTCACACACCTCTGAGTGCAAATATTCATCGTACCGAGTGCGTTTTTTCGGTTCTGGTAGAGCGGAAATCGCTACCGTCTTACCCGCTTCCGTCACCTGATAAACCACATCACCGCAAGACCATTCAGGTGCTTTACCGGCTTTTGCCAGACCATTTGCAACCAGTGCTTGCCATGCCAGATCATCAGGAGAGTCTTTACTGGCGAGAAAGTAATTGCGATATGATTCACTGTGTCGTTCACTGATGCCAAGGGCATGTTGCATAAGCTCGATTCCGGTACTCACGATTGCACCCCCTTCACCTGCTCAGACTGGCTGCGGAGATTGTCGATACCGCTGATAATCAGCGCCCAGCTACAAACGTTAAACACCGCCACAAGCATAAGTAGCTGCCGACGGCTGTAGTTTTCCCAGCTCATAAAACCCCCTGCCGGTGACTACCGAAAATTTTGTGTACCTGATAGCCCTGCCAGTTATGGCGGCATTCGTCGAAAATGGTGTTGACGCCGGAACGGTCGATCGGCTTGTCTTCATCCTCTTCAGGAGCCGGAACATAGAAATTGCTTCGCCAGACGCGTTTATCGAGCATGATTTCACCTGCTGCACGCATCTTGTGCGCCGCTCCCTGAATGGCCGTTTTCTTTACACCGGTGGACTCAGCAACCAGTTCACAAGTGAAATAGCCGTACTCTTTCAGGTACCATTCAATAGCTTCTTTGCCTGTCATCAGAATCCACCTTTCTTAGTTGCTGGCTTCTCTTCCCGGCTGCGCGCGGTCATGCGGGCCGCATCCTGATCGCAGTCATAAATCGCGCCATTGATTTGGTTGCAGTAAACAGTTCCGGTTTTGCCATGACGGTTCAGGCGAAGAAGTAACTCCGTCTCTCCCGCCGGTACCGACTCGTCGAATGCGCCTTCACGGTGAACGCCTACCCAGTAATCACAATCCTGTTCAATCTGGCCGGTGTCGCGGGAATCGCTCGGTAGAGGCCGCTTGTTGCCACGGTCTTCCAGTTTCCTGTTGAGCTGGGTAAGCAGCACCACGACGCATCCAAGCTCTTTGGCAAGATTCTTTAGCCCTTTAGTGATCATCCCGTAGGCCAGGTCATTACGGTCTGCCTTCTCGGCGGTCATCAGGGTCAGATAGTCAACGAGAACCATGCCAACCACTCCGCGCTCGCGTTTGATACGACGACACTCGGTGATGATCTGCGCCAGAGAAAGGCCCGGGGTGTCATCGATGTAGAGCATGTCGATTTCACGCAGTCTTTCTGCCGTCTCGGTAGCGCGTCTGAAATCGCCGTCATAGTCCCCCTGATAGGTATCGTCGGCATCATCGGTCGCTGGCATGTAGAAAATGCTGGGGTTGATGCCAGATTTCTGACCAACCAGTTTTTCGACGATCTGATCACCAGGCATTTCCAGGCTGAACAGCAGCGCAGGCTTCTTCTCGCGGATAGCGCAGTTGAGAGCCATCTGGACATAAAGCGTGGTTTTCCCCATCTTTGGCCTGGCACCAATGACGAACAGGGAGCCCTTAACCAGTCCCTTCGGTGACAGAAGGCGATCCAGTGATGGAATACCGGAACTTAGGCCGCGTTGCTCGCCTGACGGGTCAAAGCGTTTCTCCAGATCGGAAACCCAGTCATCCATAACGTCACCAAATGCGCGAAGCCCACGGTGACTACCAGTCTTTGAGTGATCGGCAAGCTGGGTGAATATCGACTGAATGGCTTCGTATTTCTGCGGGGCTGACATGCCGTTACGCGAGTAAAGCAATTCAAGCGCTTCCGTGATGCGCTGGATGCCGTAGCGCTCCATAGCTGCTTCACGGACAGACATGGCATAGGCTACGATGTTCGCAGCACTGGGTGTGTTCTTGGAGATCTCAGCCAGGTAAGCAAATCCACCAACCTGCGCCGTCAGCCCTTTACTTTCCAGCACGTCGAAAAGCGTCAGGCCATCTACCGGTTTGCTGTCACGGTACATTTCACGCATTTCAGCAAACAGCACCTGGTGAGCGCGAAGGTAGAACGACTCAGGCTTGAGCATCGCCAGAACTTTCTGTACTCGCTCGCTGTTGTCGTCGTCCAGCAGCAGACCACCGATAACGCTCTGCTCTGCTTCGAGGTTTTGTGGTACAGCCATGAATTCAGCGGTCATCACGATCCCCCTCGCGCACTTCGATGTAGAGCTTTTCGGTCAGGAACTTATCGAATTTCATGCGGCGCCAGGTCTTTCCAGATTTCTGGTCTGGTCGATCTTCAAGCATCCAGCGGCAGTTCTGAGCGATGTAGCGCAGGTAACTTCTAAAGCCGTCCATGTCCATCGGCTTGCCGTCCAGGTTGCGGGCAATCTTGTTAGCCTTACCCCAGAAGGTTCTGATCAGGTTGCGTCGCTCATCAGTGAGGCATCTCCATCCCCGGGCATCAGGTAGTTCGTCTTTCAGGCATTGCCATACTTCATCGCATGACAAACGGGACTTTTTCTCTTCAGCGGGTTTCTGGTCATTTGCGACATACTTACTACCGTTAGGTAGTAAGTTATTTAATATATTGTTATCTGTGGACACCGGCTGGACATCGGCTGGACACTCCACATACACAGGCATTGGTACTACTGCTTTTGCGCTGGACACCGGCTGGACATCGGCTGGACAAAAATTTGACTGATATTCGTCATATTTGACCACTTTTAGAACAGTAAAACGGTTGTTCGATTTGGTGGTGATCATGCCCAGATTCTGGAATTTGCGGAGCAGTGATTTAACGCGGTCAACGGTCAATCCCGTTTCCATTGCCAGTGTGTTACGCCCAGTAATGAACTCTCCGCGTTCGCAGATCACATCGCCGACATCAGTCGATACCAGTGTCTGTTCGTGATTAGCGCGCAGGAGCAGGTGAACCCATAAATGAGACGCCTCGGCATCCTTGTAGAAAGGGACATCCATTATTTTACGGTGCAGCAAGGCAAACCCCTTACCGCTGTTTTGATGCGGTTGCTGGAGCCTTCTGGCCTCTCTGGCTTCGGCTAAATTGGATACGTTACCCACGGCCAGCCTCCTTGCGTTTAATTTCTTCCAGGATGGCGCGCATCTTCTCTGCCACCACCGGATTTACTGATCGGATAAAGCGATCGCGGGTAATGTTTTTGTGTGTTAATTCCTGGTAAAAACGACAACTATTAGGCATAATTACCTCCGTTAGAAATGCATGTTGATTTGGTCAGAACGCTCGGTTGCCGCCGGGCGTTTTTTCTTTGTGAGTAGATCTGCTACCTCTTTCGCCAGCCTGGCCATGTCATCATCGACGACACCCCATTCCAGCACTGCAAGCAGCATTGCCACTTTCGGCAGCATCGTTTCCTTCCAGCGGGTAATTCCGCTTTTGTCCATGCCGATTGCCTTTGCTACGTTTGTCGTGCCGCGCAAGGCAATCTGATTCAGCAGCCACGATTCAATTTTTCGTGCTTGCGATTTGTTTCGTGTTGTTGTGTTCTCCATTTGCGATACTTCCTCTGGTGTTAAAAGTTGTGGCCGCCGGTCAGGCGGCGTTATTGTCAATCGGACCAGGAAACAGCGTCGGGAGGTCAGGCCGAATTTGATGGGCCTTAATTTCCCCGCCGGTGGCGTTAACGATGCTGTTCACATGCTCCGGAGATACTTTCGCTTTGTTGTGCAGCCACTTGTAAACCGCCTGCTGTGAAACTTCGCAGGCTTCGCCAAGCTTCTTCTGAGAGCCAACGATGTTAATGGCGGTTTTAATGGTTGGGTTCATGACAACCTCCGTAGTGAATATGAGAGGAGAATAAAACTATGGTTGTATTTAGTCAACAACCATTTTCGTTTGATGGAATAAAACCACAGTTGTACATTTCAGATATGAAAACGACTCTCGCAGAACGACTGAAAGAAGCACGCATATTGCGAGGCCTTACACAAAAGGCTCTCGGGGATTTGATCGGGGTTAGCCAGGCTGCTATACAGAAGATTGAAACCGGAAAGGCAAATCAGACCACTAAGCTGGTAGATCTGGCTAACGCTCTGATGGTAAGGCCTGAGTGGTTAAGTTCAGGAGATGGCGTCATGCGAGAAGATACTTCCAGCCCTGTGGAATCCACAGCTAAGACTCCTGATATTTACCGTGTTGATGTACTGGATGTTTCAGCCAGTGCCGGGCCGGGAACAATGCTGGCAAGTGACTTCATAGAAACCATCAGAGCGATCGAATACACCCCGGAAAAAGGGATGTCTCTGTTCGGTTCCGTCCCCCCATCAGCAGTCAAGGTAATCACTGTTCGCGGCGATAGCATGGAGGGAACCATTGATCCAGGCGATGAGATATTTGTGAATATCGACATCCGTTTTTTTGATGGTGATGGAATTTATGTTTTTGTCTTCGGTAACACGCTGCATGTGAAGCGCTTGCAGATGCACAAAGATAAGCTTCTGGTGCTTTCAGACAATCAGCGCTACAAAGAATGGTATATCGACGAGGAAGATCAGGACCGCTTTCACATAATGGCCAAAGTTCTTATTAAACAGACTATCGCCTATAAGCGTTTCGGATAAACCTCCTTCCAATTTATCTCCAGCGGTCCCGGCAAACAGCCGGGGTATGCTGATATTATTTAATCGATAAGACGTCAATAGCCAGCTCAACTGGCAAATCAGCATCCCCCTCCTGCCATAGCACCTGTATCACCTCAAGTAAAGCCTCTCTCGATGGCTCTCGCCTCTCAGCTAGTAGTTGCAAAACAGCTATGCCAAGCACCTCCGCAACCTGCGGATGCAGTTCAGTGAAAAAATCGCCCCCATCCGACATAACCAAACCTCCGAGATTGAATATTTTTTATATCATAAGTCATGCGGATATAAAAATAAATTCATTTTAAAAACAACCAAATATAACTTTACAGCCAATAAATACAACTATTGTTGTTGACTGAAAAACAACTATGGTTTTAAATGAACCCATCGAAACGAAACATCGACAGCTGAGCGAAGTTAGCCAGCGGCGGACAGCAAGTCGCCTGCTTTTTAACAACATGCAAAGTCGGAACAGCACTCGGTAATCCTGTTTAGACCCCAACGTAAAAATTCGGCGCAGCACCGGGCGCGATCCGGTCGGTGTGAGGCTACCCCCTCGCGAGAGCGATAAAGGCGTGGGAACGGGAAACACTGGCGGGATGAGAGGTGCGAAGCGCAAAAAGATTTATTCCAGTCCATTCGAAGCTGAGTGGGCTGTGCTGAATCACAAGGCATTTCTCCCGCATCAGCGGGTAACTACAGAGGGTAAGGCGATGAAAGCAGTTGACGGACAAGAGATTCTACCAGGCTTTAATGTACGGGATATTTCTGCTGATTATGACGAGCCAAGGTTTGACGTTTTGTTTGTCCATGATGATGGCAAATGTCGATATTCTAACGATGTTTTTGGTTCTGAGCAAGAAGCCATCAGTTACGCAGAAACATGTAATGCCAACACAGCAGACGATGAGTGCTGGGACTACTACCAGCACTTTTCAACCAGCAACGACTGGAAGCTGATTCAACACATTGAAGCTAAAGCCGCCTAACCAGCGGCTTTTTTACTGGATACCCAAGCGCCCTTGCGAGGGCATTTAGTTATCCAAAACACAGGCGCCCATCCAGCGCCTTTTTTTATGCAAAAAGGTTAATAGCTCCGCACGCTGGGCGTCACCAGCATCAAAAGGAAACCAGAATGACCAAAGAAATCATCACTGCCTACAAAGGCTTTAACGTTGACATGACCTGCCGTGGCTACCAGTTCGAAATCGGCAAAACCTATAACCACGAAGGTAAGGTTAAGGCCTGTGCTTCTGGTTTCCACTCCTGCGAAAACCCGCTGGATGTTTTCGGTTACTACTCACCATCAGGTAGCCGCTTCTGCGAAGTTGAAGTTTCTGGTGACATCTCGCGTCACTCTGATGATACGAAAATCGCCAGTGCGACAATCACCATCAAGGCTGAAATTTCTATCCATGAAATGGTGAAGCGCGCTATTGACTGGGTGTGGAGCAAGGTAGACAAATCGCTTGATCAACAGATCA
>NZ_FMBC01000015.1 GCF_900094795.1 Kosakonia oryziphila | reverse complement strand
GCAAGAGCTGTGGGGTGTCTTACTGGCTTATAATCTGGTGAGATATCAGATGATTAAAATGGCGGAACATCTGAAAGGTTACTGGCCGAATCAACTGAGTTTCTCAGAATCATGCGGAATGGTGATGAGAATGCTGATGACATTGCAGGGCGCATCACCGGGACGTATACCGGAGCTGATGCGCGATCTTGCAAGTATGGGACAACTTGTGAAATTACCGACAAGAAGGGAAAGGGCCTTCCCGAGAGTGGTAAAGGAGAGGCCCTGGAAATACCTCACAGCCCCGAAAAAGAGCCAGTCAGTTGCTTAACTGACTGGCATTACAGCACCCACTGCGGTTTTTTAGCACTGAGAGCAAGCGGCTTACGGCAGAATTGACGGCTGATCCGCCCCTTCTTTCTCCACTTTCTGCTGCAACAGATGTTCGCGCTTCATCCCCAGCTTCAGCGCCAGCGCCGATGCAACGTAGATAGAAGACGCCGTACCGATGGAAACCCCGATCAGCATGGTCAGCGAGAAGCCTTTCAGCATCGCGCCGCCAAAGAGATACAGCATCAGGATCACAACCAGCGTGGTGCCGGAGGTGATCAAGGTACGATGCAGGGTCTGCGTCAGCGAGATGTTGAAGATCTCATACGGCGTACCGCGACGAATCTTACGGAAGTTCTCACGAATACGGTCCGATACCACGATACTGTCGTTAAGCGAGTAGCCGATCACCGACATCAACGATGCAACGATAGTCAGGTCAATCTCGATATGGAACAGCGACAGCACGCCCATGGTAATGATCACGTCATGCGCCAGAGCGATAACTACACCTGCCGCCAGGCGCCATTCGAAGCGGAACCCGACGTAAATCAGGATACAGATCAGTGCAACCAGCAGCGCCATGCCGCCAGTCTGCGCCAAATCCGCCCCAACGCTCGGGCCGACGAATTCGATGCGTTTCACCGCAGCGTTCTGGCTAGTCGCTTCGTTAATCACGCTGACAACTTTGCTGCCCAGTACCTGCCCGCCGGTTTCACCGTGCGCAGGCGGCATACGCACCATGATGTCACGGCTGCTGCCGAAGTTCTGCAACAGCGGATCCGCAAAGCCCGCTTTCTCCAGCGCGTCACGCATTAAATCCATGTCCGCTGGTTTTTCCAGCGAAATTTCAATAACCGTACCGCCGGTAAAGTCCAGGCCCCAGTTAAAGCCGCGAACCCCCATCACAATGATGGAGAGGATCAGCAGCCCGCCGGAAATGATAAAAGCCCAGTTATCCCAGCGCATAAAGTCCCAGACTTTACGGCCGTGGTTCAATTGTTCAACAGTATAATCCTGTGCCACAACGCACTCCTCAGATAGACAGCTTGTTAATGCGTTTGCCGCCGTACAACAGGTTGACGATGGCACGGGTACCGACAATAGCGGTAAACATGGAGGTCGCCACACCGATACCGGTGGTAATTGCGAACCCTTTAATCGAGCCAGTACCGACTGCGTACAGAATAAGCACTTTAATCAACGTGGTGACGTTCGCATCGAAAATCGATGAAAATGCGCCCTGATAACCTTCGTGTATCGCCTGCTGGACGGAACGCCCGTTGCTCAGCTCTTCCTTAATACGTTCGTTTATCAGTACGTTCGCATCCACCGCAACCGCAAGGGTTAACACGATACCCGCAATCCCTGGCATAGTCAGCGTTGCGCCAGGCAACAACGACATGATACCGACGATAAGCACCAAGTTAGCCACCAGCGCAGACGTTGCGATCAGACCAAACTTCTTATAGAAGAAGATCATGAAGATGATCGACACCACCAGCCCCGCCAGACAAGCTTCCAGGCCCTGAGTGATGTTCTGCGCACCCAGTGTTGGACCAATAGTACGTTCTTCAACAATCTGAATCGGTGCAATCAGCGCACCGGCACGCAGCAGCAGCGAGAGCTGACGCGCTTCGGTCGGGTTGCTGATACCGGTAATGCGGAAGCTGTTACCGAGACGAGACTGGATGTTGGCAATGTTAATCACCTCTTCCTGTTTCACCAGCACCGCACGGCCATTGGCATCTTTCTTACCGCTGTCTTTGTACTCCACAAACAGGGTCGCCATCGGCTTGCCGATATTGTCCTTGGTGAAGTTCGACATGATGTTGCCACCCGCGCTATCCAGTGAAATATTCACCTGCGGCTGGTTGTACTCATCCTGGCTGGATGTGGAGTCGGTGATATGGTCACCGGTCAGAATCACGCGTTTATACAGCACAACCGGCTGACCTTCGCGAGTCATTTTCACTTCGGAATCACCCGGCACACGACCTGCCGCGGCAGCAGAAGCGTCCACGCTGCTGTTGACCAGACGGAATTCCAGCGTTGCGGTCGCCCCCAGGATCTCTTTAGCACGCGCCGTATCCTGAATCCCCGGCAGTTCAACCACGATGCGATCAGCACCCTGGCGCTGCACCAGCGGTTCGGCAACGCCGAGCTGGTTCACACGGTTACGCAAAATGTTGATGTTCTGCTGAACAGCGTATTCACGCGCTTCATTCAGACGCGCATCGCTCATCACCGCACGCAGCGTGTTATCACCCTGGTTGGTGATCACCAGATCGCGGTGGCGGCTGCTCAGGTAAGTATTTGCCTGATCGCGCGCCGCACTATCGCGGAACTGGATGCTCAGGCCATAATTATCTTCCTTACGCACGGTGGTGTAAGGAATCCCTTTCTCGCGCAGATCGCTGCGCAGGCTGTCCATATTCTGTTCCTGCAACTTGGTCAGCGCTGTTTGCATGTCCACTTCCATCAGGAAGTGCACGCCGCCGCGCAAATCGAGACCGAGTTTCATCGGCTCGGCTTTGATGGCGCTCAGCCAGCGAGGTGTTGCAGGAGCAAGGTTAAGAGCTACGACGTATTGATCGCCTAATGCGCTGACCAGCACCTCACGGGCACGCAGTTGTGTGTCAGTCGAATCAAAGCGAGCAAGGATAGCGCCATCTTCCAGTGCCACGGACTTCGCGTTGATTTTTTCTTCTTGTAGATTTTTCTGGACCTGGATCAGCGTTTGTTCACTGGCGGCGACGCCGCGCGCGCCAGTGACCTGAACAGCCGGATCCTCACCATACAGGTTGGGAAGTGCGTAAAGCAGGCCGACGATAAGCACGACGACCAGCATGATGTACTTCCACAAAGGATAACGGTTTAACACGGCAGTTCCCTTTGGGAAAACGAAATGATTACAGCGCCTTCATGGTGCCTTTCGGCAGAACGGCAGCTACGAAGTCACGTTTGATTACCACTTCAGTGGTGTCGTTCAGCGCAATCGCAATGTAGCCAGTTTCAGCTACTTTGGTTACGCGACCGACCAGACCACCGTTAGTCAGTACTTCATCACCTTTAGCAATGGAGTCCATCAGCTTTTTATGCTCTTTAGTGCGTTTTTGCTGTGGGCGCAGGATCATGAAGTAGAAAATCAGACCAAACACCACCAGCATCAGGATCAGAGATATCGGGCTGCCCTGTGCCGGCGCGCCAGCTGCTGCTACCGCATCAGAAATAAAAAAGCTCATTCAAATTCCCTCATTTATTTAATTAATCAACATTCAAAGGTGGAACTGGTCGACCCTGACGTTGGTAAAAATCCGCTACGAAGCTCTCTAATTTACCCTCTTCGATAGCCTTGCGTAAACCAGCCATTAAACGCTGATAATACCGCAGGTTATGAATCGTATTGAGACGCGCGCCCAATATCTCGTTGCAACGATCGAGATGATGCAAATACGCGAGTGAATAATTGCGACAGGTGTAGCAATCACACTCAACATCGAGCGGGCCGGTATCGCTTTTATATTTCGCGTTACGGATTTTCACCACGCCGTTGGTCACAAACAGGTGACCGTTACGGGCATTGCGCGTCGGCATAACACAGTCGAACATATCAATACCACGACGCACACCTTCAACTAAATCTTCCGGTTTCCCCACGCCCATCAGGTATCGTGGTTTGTCTGCGGGGATTTGCGGGCAGACATGCTCCAGGATGCGGTGCATATCTTCTTTTGGCTCCCCTACAGCAAGACCGCCGACAGCGTAGCCATCAAAGCCAATCTCTACCAGACCTTTGACCGATATATCTCGTAAATCTTCGTAAACACTGCCCTGAATGATGCCAAAGAGCGCATTTTTGTTACCTAAGCCGTCGAATCGCTCGCGACTGCGCTTCGCCCAGCGTAGAGACATTTCCATAGAACGTTTCGCATAGTCCCAGTCGGCCGGATAAGGTGTACATTCATCGAAGATCATCACGATGTCGGAACCGAGGTCGTACTGAATCTCCATCGACTTTTCCGGGTCGAGGAAAATCGGATCGCCATTGATTGGGTTGCGGAAGTGCACGCCCGATTCAGTGATCTTGCGAATGTCACCAAGACTGAAGACCTGGAAGCCACCGGAATCGGTCAGAATTGGGCCTTTCCACTGCATAAAATCGTGCAGATCGCCATGCAGCTTCATGATTTCCTGGCCCGGGCGCAGCCACAGGTGGAAAGTGTTGCCCAGAATAATTTGTGCGCCAGTGGCTTCCACTTCTTCCGGCGTCATCCCTTTTACGGTGCCGTAAGTGCCCACAGGCATAAACGCCGGCGTTTCAACCACGCCGCGTTCAAACACCAGACGACCGCGGCGGGCGCGTCCGTCGGTGGTATCCAGTTCAAATTTCATTTTTTCTCCAGCATCAGAGAGACAGTCTGATGGTAACTATCTGCTGTGAAATCACTCCACAGCATCGAATTCATCAACAAGCAAAAAAGGCGTAATTGACGCCGCCAGTTTGGACGCGGACAGCGCACAGCAACCGGAGCGTACACATAGTACGTGAGGATTACTCGCTTCGCTCGCCCTAAAGGGCCGCCGCAAGCGGCGTTCAAAATGCCATAACATTTTGTGCGAGCACTGCCCAAGTGCAAAATGGAAAGTAAAATAGCCTTTTTATGGACGTTCAGTAATGGCCTGCGGATTGTACGTTATAAACATCGCATCGCCATAACTAAAGAAGCGATATTCCTGCGCAACGGCAGCGTGGTACGCGTTCATGGTGTGCTGATATCCGGCAAACGCGGAAACCAGCATGATCAGCGTCGACTCCGGCAGATGGAAGTTGGTCACCAGCGCATCGATCACCTGGTATTGATAACCCGGATAAATAAAGATCTGCGTATCGCCGAAGAACGGCGCAATCAGCGCATCGTTGGCAGCCTGCGCGGCGCTCTCCAGCGAGCGTACGGAAGTGGTTCCCACGGCGACAACACGGTTACCGCGCGCTTTCGCCGCCAGCACCGCGTCCACAACCTCCTGCGGCACTTCGGCATATTCGGAGTGCATGATGTGATCTTCAATGCTGTCGACGCGTACCGGCTGGAAAGTCCCGGCGCCGACATGCAGGGTAACGAAAGCCATTTCAATGCCTTTATTACGCAGACGTTCCAGCAGCGGCTCATCAAAATGCAGGCCCGCCGTCGGCGCGGCAACCGCCCCCGGTTTCTGGCTGTAAACCGTCTGATAAAGCTCGCGATCGGCATCTTCATCCGGACGGTCGATATACGGCGGCAGCGGCATATGGCCAATGGCGTTAAGAATATCCAGCACCGGGCGCTCACCATGAAACTCAACTTCAAACAGCGTATCGTGGCGCGCCACCATGGTTGCCTGAACATCTTCCGCATCGCCCAGTAGCAGCTCAGCGCCGGGTTTTGGCGCTTTAGACGCGCGAATATGTGCCAGAATACGTTTATCATCGAGCATGCGCTCAACCAGCACTTCAATCTTACCGCCGCTCGCTTTGCGGCCAAACAAGCGAGCAGGGATCACGCGGGTATTATTGAATACCAGCAGATCGCCAGGGTTGAGCTTATCCAGTAAATCGGTGAAAGTACCGTGCGTCAGCGCGCCTGTTGGGCCATCCAGCGAAAGTAAGCGGCAACTGCTGCGCTCGGTCTGTGGGTAGTGGGCAATCAGGGATTCGGGTAATTCAAAGGAAAAATCGGCAACGCGCATGACACTAACTCAAGACAAAATAAGAGGCGGGTAGTCTAGTGCCCACGCCCTTTCGCTGCAACCGTTAGCCGTGTTTGGTTCAAAAAATAACCTAAAAGACAACGTGGCATAACGGCGCCTGCGCTGGCTCCAGCGGGCGTTCGCGAAAGCCCGGACACCTGCAATCGACAATGATGGATATAACATGAATTTTTTAGCTCACCTGCACCTTGCACATCTGGCGGACAGCTCGCTGCCGGGTAACTTGCTGGCGGACTTCGTTCGCGGCAACCCGCAAAATCTCTACGCGCCAGCAGTAGTAGATGGCATTTATATGCATCGTCGTATTGATGTGATGACTGACAACCTGCCGGAAGTCAAAATCGCTCGTGAAGGATTCCGCGCGCAAACGCGGCGGGTCGCGCCCATCACGCTGGATGTGATGTGGGATCATTTTCTCTCCCGCCACTGGACGCAACTCTCCCCCGACTTTTCGCTGGAGGATTTCGTGCGTTATGCCCATTCGCAGGTAACCACCATTCTGCCGGAGTCCCCACCGCGTTTTGTGAATTTGAATAACTACCTGTGGTCGGAACGCTGGCTGGAGCGCTACCGGGAGATGTCCTTTATTCAGAATGTACTCAACGGTATGGCGAATCGCCGCCCGCGGCTTGATGCGCTGCGCGACTCCTGGCAGGATCTCGACGCTAACTACGCCGAGTTGGAAAGCCTGTTCTGGCAGTTCTACCCGCGCATGATGGATCAGGCAATTTCGCGCACACTTTAATTGATAGGCAAAACCTGTCTCAACGATTGTCAATGGCGCTTTGAGACACTTCCATCCACTTCCTATACTGGTACGCGTTGCGTTCTAATTAACCTTGTAAATCACAGGAGTACATATGGTACTGGTCACTCGTCAGGCACCGGATTTTACAGCGGCAGCCGTACTGGGCAGCGGTGAAATCGTTGAAAACTTTAATTTCAAACAGCACACCAGTGGCAAAGCCACCGTACTGTTTTTCTGGCCTATGGACTTTACCTTCGTCTGCCCGTCTGAACTGATCGCTTTCGACAAACGCTACGAAGAGTTTCAGAAGCGTGGTGTTGAAGTGGTTGGCGTCTCCTTCGACTCCGAGTTTGTTCATAACGCATGGCGTAACACGCCGGTGGAGAAAGGCGGTATCGGCGCGGTGAAATATGCGATGGTTGCGGATATCAAACGTGAAATCCAGCAGGCTTACGGTATCGAACACCCGGACGCAGGTGTTGCGCTGCGCGGTTCTTTCCTGATCGACAAAGACGGTATTGTGCGCCATCAGGTAGTTAACGACCTGCCATTGGGGCGTAACATCGACGAAATGCTGCGTATGGTTGACGCACTGCAATTCCACGAAGAGCACGGTGAAGTTTGCCCGGCGCAGTGGGAAAAAGGTAAAGAAGGGATGAACGCCTCTCCGGACGGCGTGGCAAAATACCTGAGCGAAAACCTTTCCAGCCTGTAATCGGCAGCGTTTGACAAGGCCCGCACTGCGGGCCTTATTGTTAGCGTGTTTTCACTTCACGCCAGATATGCAGCGCCATCCACACCAGCACCACAACCCCAAGCAGCAGTACGCCCCACACCAACCACGTTTTCCACAGTCCCTGCCGTTCAGCAGGTGATGTCGCTGTCAGCCGATCCTGCCCGCCAGGCGTTATCCGCTCTGCCACTTGTACTTCAGGGATCGCCGCAAGATCGATCTGTTTACGTAAGGCCTCCGGGATCAGCGTATCCAGGGTCACGGCGGCAGACTGCGCCGCCCGATTACCCCAGGCCAGCATAAATGGCCCTTTGCCCTGGGCGTTAAACAGTAACGATTGCCGCGAACGACTGCCGCTTATCTGCGGTAATTCCCCCGGTAAACGTGCATCCAGCGTGGTAATGCGCACCGCCTGCACTACGCCCTCCGGTAACGTGATCGGCGCAGAAGCCTGTTCATTACGCTGCCACAACACGGTCTTACTGAGTGGTTGCCATCCAGCGCTGGCGCTACTGCGTAATGCGATCTCTACCGGCAGGACACTCCCTTCAGCCAGTTTTACCGACAGTGAACTTAACGGCTGCGGTTGCGCCCACTGGTATTGCGCCTCGGTGGAAGAAACCCGCTGCCCGCGGCTCGCTATCTGCACCTGCTCCAGCGGCGTTGGTTCGCTGCCCAGCGTCGCCGTGACTTGCTTAATCGTCACCGGCAAGTTTGGCGTATCAAACACCATCAGTAAATAACGCACGCCATCTGCGGACATGGTTTGATTGACGTTTATCTGATCGATTTTCAACCGGTCGTTACCGCTCGCCAGTTCCATCACCGGCGCATTTTCCTGTAATGTTGTCCAGCTACGCATATCAGCGCTGAAAAAGAGTGTCACTTTGCTACGCCATTTCGCTACGGCTTCCGGCCATGTCAGCTTCAGCTGTGCCAGCGTAAAGGTTTCCGGCATATTTTCAGGCAGCGCCAGCAAATAACTCTTTCCGACAACCTCTACAGGCTCGCCTTCAATACGAATATCGACGCCGGATGAGGAGTGTAAACGCACCACATTTTGCCCTTGCTCACCGGCTTCAACCGGTGAAGAGTCAAGCGGAAAGACGCGCAGCGGAATAGCGACAGGCGCATGGGGGGCCGCACTTTGTGTTTCCAGCGTGAACGGTACACGCTCTCCGTCGCGATTAAACACCCGTACATCACGCAAATCTGGCCACGTACTTTGCGTGTAAACATCCAGCGGCAGATCCACACGATACCAGGAAGCCGGTTGCGGCAAATCAAGCGTGGCGCCAAACGCATAATCCTGCGGTGAATCCGGGAGCGGTTCACTGCTTATCGCCGCGCCCGTTGCCGTTATCAGCGCGGCCAATACCACTCCATGCCATGTTGTCATTGTTCTTCTCCCTTATCCTGTTTCCGCACCGCCTTTGGCGGCAGGGGTGAAAAATAGCCCACAATCAGCACCAGTACCGCCACGCCAATAAAGGCGATCGCCCGCGATAACCCACCGCCTCCGGCGCTGTCTACCAGTATCAATTTAAGTAATACGACGCCCAGCAGCACACTGCCGCATAGCCATTGATGGCGTGCATGCTGACGCGTCGCGCGAATCATCACCACCAGCGCAATCAACATCCAGAATAGCGCCAGGCTGGTCTGGACCAATCGTGATTGCCACAAACTGCCCGCATCCCACGCCACCTCGCCGTAATATGCCAGCAACCGCAGCAACGCGCCGTTAAGCCACCAGAAACCAAGCGCTGCCAGCCCCCATGGGCGCGCACGCCACAATTGTGCTGCCACCGTCGGGTAGTGGATTTCGGCAAAACGGCTATACAGCCAGACGCCAGCCAGCGCGAATGCCGCACCTTCTTCCAGCGGGTTAATCAGCGGGAGATAACGCATCTCCATCACCACACCGTCGCCGAGGTTAGCGAACAGCAGCCAGCCCAATAACACAGGCACTACTGGCAGCAGCGCCAGCGCGCCATATAACGCAGGCCAGACACAAAATGGCCAGAACGCATGGCGGATTGCCGCCAACACCAGCGCGATTGCCAGTCCACCCGCCGCCATCGGCAGCCCGCTCTGCCAGGGCTCCAGTCCCCATGACAGCCCCTCAACAAACCACTGCACTTCACTACCGGCTACCAGCAACAGCATCCAGAACAGGGAGATATGCAACCCTTGCGACACGCGCGCAGGTAGAGTGCCGTTATCCCTGTACAGCAGCAGCAAAGCGGAAGGCAGAACAATACACCAGACGAGATTCGGCCATCCCGCCGCCAGGAGATGCCCTTGCGATGTTATCTGCCAGCCCAGCATCAGCGCCATGCCCGGCCATAACAGCCACCGGGCGTACCCCAGCTCCGGCCATGATATGCGCAGGCTGCCCGCACGCCACAGCCATACCGAAAGCGCTAACAGCGCCAGTACGCCAAATCCAGTATGCACCGTAGCCGGTAAAACCAGTTGAGCCGCACCGCCCAGCGCGACCACCCAGAACGCTACCGCGCCAGCCAGCAGCAACCCGCTTCCTTCGCGCCGGATCCCACGCCACAACCATGCGCCAGCCAGCCAACAACCGCTCAACACAGCAAAAATCAACAAAGTCGACAAAGCATTAAGCCCGTTGGCTGACGCCCATAGCGCGCTACACAGCGCCAGCAGCAACAAGGCACTGCCGCTGTAGCTCATACGCCGCAGGTTTTGCTGCACGCCAAGCCACAATATTCCCAGCCCCTCCAGCGCCCAGGCCATTGCCGTCCAGCGCGCTGAAAGCGCCAGTGGGATCGCCAGTGTGGCAAACGCGCCGCCCAGCGCCAGTGCTGCCAGTACCAACGGTTTTGCCGCCGTCGGGTAGCGCTTCAGCGCTATGGTTGCCAGAGCCAGATAGAAAAGACCAAAACCCAGGGCGCTAAACGCTGGTCCGTAGTGCCAGTGGCAGGTAATAGCGTATTGCATACCAAAGCCCACCAGCGGCGGCGCAAACAGCAATACGCTATCAATAATGCGCTCACCCCGACGCTGCGCGCGCAGTGACAACGCTACGCTCAATACGCCGAAGATCAGGATGTTGGCAATCAGGAAGAGCTGGCAGCTTAGATAAAATTCCGGGCGATAATTATCCATACCCCACAGCCCGGCAACGCCAAAAGTGAAGAACATTCCCAGAAGATTTAGCTCGCGCCAGTGTTGCCAGAGACTGATGGCGAGGATGCCCGCCGAGAGCAGTAAGTAAAACGAGAACAGTGCGACATGGCTGCCACCACCGGTAGAGAGGAGTATCGGTGCCAGATAGCCGCCAAGACTGGCCAGCAGCGCCAGGCTCAGCGCCTGTTGTAGCACTGCCAGCCCGACGCTTGCCGCACAAATAACAATTAGCAGCCCAAAGGCCAGTGTCATCGGCAACATCTGCCACAAACGAAATGCGCCGAACACGGTTAAGTAGAGCGCACCAACCGCCCCACCTTGCAGTATCAGGGCAAAAACGGTTTGCTTATGCCGTAATCGCCACCCTAGTCCCAGCAGCACCAGGGCGACCAATGCCACGGCCGCCAGCCGCAATTCCAGCGGGAACAGAGCGTACTCCACGGTATAACGCAACAAGAAGGAGAGGCCGATAAATAGCAGCACAATGCCCAGTTTTGCCAGTGGATTGCCCTGCATAAACCAGCGCGCCAGCGAAGTGACCATGCCCCAGGAAGCGTTCTCCGGCTTCGTTGTCTTTACAGCGCGCCTGTTAACAATGACCGTTGGCGATTCGGCCTGATGTTTCCACGGATTAACCGCTGATGCGGGAGCCTGGGGAGTTTTAATCACTTCGCGAGCTGGCGCCGGGACAGCCCCGGCTGATGTCGCTTCACTGCTTTCCGCCGTTTTCGTCAGGCGCTGTTCAAGTAGGCTCAGCCGCTGCTGCAATTGCAGAAGTTCATTCTGCGTGGCGACACTGCGCCGCCATGCGGTTATCGCCACAATGGGCACCACTACCAGCGCCAGAAACAGCACTACCACGCCGAATATTAAAAGACCATCCATGTACTATCGCCTTCACTAAAGGGGAGACGTAACAACCGCCCCTCGTCGCGTGGCGATTCAGGCGGCAGACCAGACAGATGCACTGGTAGCTGAAAGCGTCAGCACATCATCCTGTAGCGTACCTGTACCTTCCTGAAGTCGCCAGTTTTTCCCCTCTAACAGCGGCGAATCCTCCAGCACCACTTCGCAGGCTTCGCCGCGATTGATAGCCACCAGTACGCGTTGTTGCTGCCAGACACGAACAAAAACCAGCACATTATCATGAGCATATATCACCTGACAGCCGCCGCGCCGCAGTGCCTGGCTACGCGCGCGCAGTTTCGCCATACGCTGGTAAAGCGCCAGCAGTTGCAGATCCTGACGCTTTTTATCCCACGGGTAGGTCTTACGACAAAAAGGATCGTTCGCCCCGTCCAGTCCCACTTCATCGCCATAATAGATGCATGGTGTTCCCGGCCAGCAAAACAGCCAGATCACCGCCAGCGGCAGCCGGGCAACGTCTTTGCCGAGCACGGTTTTAAAGCGTGGCGTATCGTGGCTGTCGAGCTGGTTAAACATACGCAACTGTTGCTGGTGCGACAGTCCGGCCCGGTAGTTATCCATCCATGTCGCGCAAATTTGCGCATCGATCTTCTGGGGATCGTAGGCAATATCCGTATTTGCCAGAAACGCCCACACCGGCAGTGTAAAACCGCGATAGTTCATGGCTGCGTCTTCAGCATCCGCCTGTAGCCACTGTCGCGCATCGCCAAAATGTTCGCCGAAAACATAGGCTTGTGGCAGTGTCTCTTTTGCCGCGCGGGTGATCCCCGAAATATGGTGCAGATTATTACGCGCCCCGCCGTCTTCACCCAGCATATGCACCACGTCCAGCCGCCAGCCATCCATGTTCCATGGCGCTTTCAGCCAGTGGCGCACAATGCTCTCTTCTCCCTGATACATCTCTTCAACCAATGTCGGCGACTGATAGTCCAGTTTCGGTAAACTGGCATAACCCAGCCAGTCGCGGGCGCGGCCCTGCTCGTCAAAACTGTACCAGCTACGCCAGCGGGAATCGGAATTATGACAGGCGCCGCCAGTGCCACGGTTGTGGCGATCGAACCACGCATGGGAATCACCGCTGTGGTTGAAAACACCATCAAGGATCAGTCGCATATTCAGTTGCTGCGTATTGTGCCGCAGGCGCAACAGGGCTTCGTCACCACCAAACTGTGGATCGACATGGCGGTAATCTTCGGTGTCATATTTATGTACGCTGGGGGCGACAAAAACCGGGTTGAGATAGAGCGCGGTAACACCCAACTTTTTCAGGTAGGGCAGCTTTTCACTGATCCCGTCGAGATCGCCGCCATAAAAGGTTGATCCCCCGGCGTGATCCGTTAACGGATCGTCCCAATTACACAGCACAATCGGATGGCCCGTAGCATGGTGATGGTAAACCTTATCCTGTTGTTCACCGCGCGGCTGGCTGCGTGCAAAACGGTCCGGGAAAATCTGGTAGAACACCTGGTCGGCCACCCACTGCGGCCCATCATCCGGCGTATCAACGGCGAACTGTTCGAGGCGGGCGGGTGGAAAACGGCTAAATCCCTGCGGCGTAAACCACAGTTGCCGATTCTCCCACAGTAGCTTAAAGCTGTAGCGCCGGCGCGGTTGCCCGCTGCTGATGTCCAGTGCAACTTGCCAGGTGCTGACGCCGTTCGCCGTAGTTTTCCGTCGCCGGTGCATGGCCAGAGACGTCTCTTCATTGTCGATTTCGGTACGCAGCATCACCCGCTCCGGCAAACCGGCCCCACTCAGCCAGAGCGTGATAATTAACTGATCTTTATTCTGTTTCACAAACGGCGCGACGGGAAGGTGCCATGCATTCAACATCAAAAATCCCCTTTGCTCAAAATGACGCCACTCTTCCACACCCACACGTCTGCCGCCTCCTTCTTTCACTTTTTTTACAGGGCTGAGAAACGGGGCGCAGATGTGATCCGCACGGGCAAGAACGCATCATGTCATTAATCGTGAAGTGCTGGAAGCGCTGGAGTCTGAGGGGATTCTGGTAAATATTGCGCGTGGCAGCACGGCGGAAACCCGCCAGGCAATGGCGGATCTGACCATCAATAATCTGGTGGGTTATTTCAATGACGGAAAATTGCTGACCCCGGTGGTGTGGTTTTTTATCGGGTAACACTGCTCTTATCAGGCCGACAAAACCTGTAGGCCCGATAAGGTGTAGCCGCCATCAGGCTGATTTTTTCAACTTCCAGCCAATCAGCAACAGCACAATCCACGCCAGGCCAACGTACAACGAAATACGGGTCTCCGGGTGCCAGCCAATCAGCGCGATGATAAACACAAGGAACAGCAGTCCCACAACGGTGGTGATTACGCCACCAGGTACTTTGAATTTCAGCGCCTTCACTTCATCGGCGGAAAGACGGCGGCGGAAACCGATTTGCGACAGTAAAATCATGATCCATACCCATACCGTGGCAAAGGTCGCCAGCGATGCAATCACCAGGAAAACGTTCTCTGGCATGATGTAGTTCAGCCAGACCGCCAGCAGCAGCGCAACAGTCATCACCACTACCGTCACCCACGGGATACCGCGACGGGAGGTTTTGGCAAACATCTTTGGCGCGCTGCCCTGCTCCGCCATACCGTGCAGCATTCGCCCCACGCCAAAAACATCGCTGTTGATCGCCGAAAGCGAGGCGGTCAATACCACAAAGTTAAGAATACTGGCGGCAAAGGTGATGCCCATATGCTGGAAGGTCAGGACAAACGGGCTACCGTCGGTACCGACCTGGTTCCACGGATAAATAGACATGATGACGAATAACGTCCCGACATAAAACACCAGAATACGCATCGGTACGGAGTTAATGGCGCGCGGGATCGACTTTTCCGGATCTTTCGCTTCACCGGCGGTGATGCCGATGATTTCGATGCCGCCGTAGGCGAACATTACCATTTGCAGCGCCATCACCGTACCCAACCAGCCATTACTGAAGAAACCGCCATGGCTCCACAAATTGCTGATCCCGGTCGGCTGACCGCCGTTGCCGAAGCCCCAGATGATGATGCCGAAACCGGCGAGGATCATGACAATAATGGTGGCGACTTTAAAGAACGAGAACCAGAACTCCAGTTCGCCGAAGACTTTTACGCTCATCAGGTTAATGGCGCAGATGATCATCACCACGCTCAGCACCCAGATCCAGTGCGGTACTGTCGGAAACCAGACGCCCATATAGATGCCGAAAGCCGTCACATCGGCAATTGCCACAATCAGGATTTCAAAACAGTAAGTCCAGCCAGTGATATAACCGGCAAGCGGGCCGAGGTTTTCCTGTGCATAACGAGAGAACGAGCTGGCGGAAGGGTTATGTACCGACATTTCACCCAGCGCGCGCATAATGATATACGCGGCTACGCCACCAATAATGTAGGCCAACAACACGCTCGGCCCGGCCATTTTGATGGCATCGGCGGAGCCGTAAAACAGCCCAGTGCCGATCGCCGATCCCAGCGCCATAAAGCGGATGTGGCGGGTACTTAACCCACGCTTCAGCTTATTCGTACTTTCCATCGTTTCCACTGCCATTATTCAAGCCAAAAATAAAAAACCACGGGGCGCCAAACCCCGTGGTTAAACAAACCGTATCCGCAACTGTTAATGCGCGCTGGAAGTCACCTGACGCCCTGCGGTGCGATCCCAGACTGCCGCCAGAATCACCATCACCAGGCCTGGCATCAGCCAGGCCAGCCCCTGCTCCGCCAGCGGCAAACGCTGCGTCCAGGCCGGTAAATGCTCAGCAAAGGCGGATGCTTTCACACCGTCAAGGATGCCAAAAAGCAGGCTGATAAACATGGCCGGTGCAATCACGCGGGTTGAGTTGTTCCACCACGAACGGCTAAAGCTCAGCACCACCAACACGATGCACGGCGGGTAGATCATCGTCAGCACCGGGACGGAGATCTGAATCAGGTGGCTCAGCCCCAGGTTGGAAACCGCCATCGAGAAGATGCCCAGAATAAACACCAGCGAACGGTAAGAGAACGGCAGATACTGCGCGAAAAACTCGGCACAGGCACAGGTCAGGCCAACCGCCGTCACCAGGCAAGCGATAAAGATCAACGCCGCCAACAGGAAGCTGCCCGCGCCACCAAAGGTGTACTGAACGTAAGCATGCAGAATCGCTGCGCCGTTAGCGGATTGATCCACCAGCGTCGAGCTGTCTGAACCCAGGCGGAACAGCGCCAGATAAAGCAGCGTCAGACCCACGCCCGCCATCAGCCCGGCCCAGACGGAGTAACGGGTCAGCAAACGCGCTTCGGTCACGCCGCGTGAACGGGCAGCATTCACGATCACGATACCGAACACCATCGCGCCCAGCGTATCCATCGTCAAATAACCATTAACGAAACCGTTAGAGAACGGCGCAGTCTGATAAGCTTCCAGCGCATGGCTGATAGGGCCTGCCGGCCAGACGATCGCGGCAATCGAGAGAATGGTCAGCGCGATAATTTTCAGCGGAGCAAGGAAGTTGCCCACGGTATCCAGCAGCTTGCCCGGATAGAGCGACACCAGGATCACCAGCGCAAAATAGACGATGCTGTAGATCATCAGCGGCATCGCGCCATCGCCGGTCAGCGGAGCAATCCCCACCTCAAACGAAACGGTCGCCGTACGCGGCGTGGCGAACAGCGGCCCTACCGCCAGATAACAAACGGTTGCCAGCAGCACGCCAGCGACTTTACCAATCGGCGTACTCAGGCTGTCCACACCGCCACCTACTTTGGCCAGCGCAACGACAGTCAGCACCGGCAGGCCTACGGCGGTAATCAGAAAACCAAACGCCGCCGTCCAGACATGTTCACCCGCCTGCAAGCCGACCATCGGCGGAAAAATGATGTTCCCTGCGCCAACGAACAAGGCGAAGGTCATAAAGCCCAGAGCAACAATGTCTCGTGGTTTTAAGTGATAGGTCATAAGTTTACTGCCCGTGGATGTGGTGTCGTAAATAATGATGAATTTTTCGCCTTTCCTGCCGAACAATAACGCGTGTAAACCGTGAAATATCAGCGTGAAATGCTTAATACGCAACATGGTGGAGTATAGTTTTTCGATTTACCACGTAAACATAGTCGGTCTGACAATGTCAGGGGCGCAATTTAAACGCTTATAACGTTTAAAGACAAGATGTGATCGTAAAACCAGATGGATATGCTGGATCAAGATAAATACCCAGTCTAATACTCCATTTATAAGAAAAACACATGGCTGATCATGCGAACAAAAAAGCATCACGCGTACAAAAATAGGTTTTATCGCGGCGAAACAGCAGGAAATTGCGGCCTGTTTTTACAGGCCGCTGGAAAGATAAGCTGACAGAGGCTTCAGACAGCAGGAGTTTTGGCAACCAGACATTCCGGCAGAACAAAGCTAAAGCGTGTTCCTTTGCCAGGCGTACTCTCAATATCAAGGCGGCTTTCGTGATGGTTGACGGCATGTTTGACGATCGCCAGCCCAAGGCCACTGCCACCGGTTTGCCGGGAACGGGCTTTATCGACGCGGTAAAAACGCTCGGTCAGACGCGGAATATGTTCGGCGGCAATGCCCGGGCCATTATCCTCAACGCTGAATTCCGCTCCCTGCGGTACATGCTGCCAGCGCACAATAATGTGCGTTCCTGCGGGCGTATGATTCACCGCGTTATACACCAGGTTGGAGATGGCGCTGCGCAATTGCTCCTCATTACCGAGCACTTTTAAAGTATTATCGACCTCAAACTCCAGCTTGTGCTTTCCCTGGCTGAGCGTCTGCGCTTCCCGTTCAACCACACGCAGCATCATCGGCACATCAATGGTCTCATTTGGTGGCAGCGTCGGCGCCGCTTCAATCTTCGACAGCGTCAGCAACTGGCGCACCAGTCCTTCCATTCGCGATGTTTGCTCACGCATGGTATGCAGCGCTTTTTCGCGCGGCACGCCTTCCAGCGTCTGCTCCTGCATCATCTCCAGGTAACCTTGCAGTACCGTCAACGGTGTGCGCAACTCATGGCTGACGTTAGCGAAAAAGTTACGCCGCGCGCCTTCCAGTTGGTGCATCTGCGTAACATCGCGCGCCACCAACAACAATTGCTGTTCACTGTAAGGCATCACGCGGATTTCCAGATGGCGCCCGCTGTTCAGCACCAGATTCAGTGGCCGGGTAAATTCTTGTTTTTTAAGATACTGAGCGAATTCGGGGTAGCGCAGCAGGTTAAGGATATTCTGCCCGTTATCATCCGGCCAGCGCAGCCCCAGCAGTTGTTGCGCCAGGCCGTTACACCAGAAAATAGCCCCTTCTTCGGTGGCGAGGATCACCGCATCCGGCAGCGATTCCGCACCGCTGCGAAAGCGCTTGATGAGATTGCCCAGCTCGCGCCGCCGCTTTTTATTACGCATCTGCATCTGGTGCAGCCCGTATAACAGCGGCTCCCAACTCCCCGTGCCGGGCGGTGGAGTCATACTTTTATCGACCCACAACCACCAGGAGAGGCGCAGTAAATTCCAGAAATGCCAGATCAGCAGCCCGGTTACTGCGGCAAATAAAAACCAGGGCAGGTAACCAAAAATCGCACCAAGTATAAAAGCAGGTAGACAACAAAGGAGGAGCTCCAGCACCAGCCTTTTCCATGACAGCCGTTCCAGCACGCGTCACACTCCTGTCAAATTTCAGAAACGGGTCGAAAAACGATATCCCGTACCGCGCACTGTTTGCACCATACGATCGTGACCGCTGTGTTCCAGCGCTTTGCGCAGGCGGCGAATATGGACATCAACCGTTCTGTCTTCGACGTAAACATTGGTTCCCCAGACATGGTTCAGCAGTTGTTCACGGCTGTAGACACGTTCCGGGTGGGTCATAAAGAAGTGTAAGAGTTTAAACTCTGTCGGCCCCATATCCAGCGGATTTTCGCCGGTCATCACGCGATGCGAGGAGGGATCGAGGCTTAACCCCTGCATTTCAATCACTTCTTCCACTGCCATCGGCGAAATACGGCGCATCACCGCTTTAATGCGGGCAACCAGCTCTTTTGGCGAGAAGGGTTTGGTAATATAATCATCCGCCCCGGTTTCCAGACCGCGCACACGATCTTCCTCTTCGCCACGCGCTGTCAGCATCATCACCGGAATATCGCGGGTCATGGCCTCGCGTTTCAGATGCTTAATAAACTGAATACCGGAACCGCCAGGCAACATCCAGTCCAGTAAAATCAAGTCTGGCCAAGGTTCGTTCAGTTGATTCACCGCACTGTCATAATCTTCAGCTTCTATCGGTTGAAATCCATTTTGCTCGAGCACAAAGCACACCATTTCACGGATTGGTGTTTCATCTTCAACGACCAGAATTCGTCTCGCCATAATTCGCCTGTTTTCTCATATAAGTCGTCAGTTTGTATAGCGGCGCCATTATGCGTCAGTTTTATGACAGATTTATGAATAACATGACCGCCAGATGACCCTGCCCGCATCATTATGACAGCGTGAATATTCACGCAGTTAATGTCTCTAACCCCCTGAATGTTATAATCCCGTTTATCCATTTTCGCCACGGAATCGCTATGCGCATAATTCACACTTCAGACTGGCATTTGGGTCAGAACTTTTACAGTAAAAGTCGCGCGGCAGAACATGACGCCTTTCTCGACTGGCTGCTGAATGCAGCAGAACAGCACCAGGTAGACGCCATTATTGTCGCTGGCGACATCTTTGATACCGGTTCCCCACCCAGTTATGCTCGCGAGTTATATAACCGCTTTGTGGTGAAACTCCAGCAAACCGGCTGCCATCTAGTGGTGCTGGCAGGTAACCATGATTCCGTGGCGACGTTGAACGAATCGAAAGAGATCCTCGCTTACCTGAAAACCACCGTGGTCGCCAGCGCAGGTGCCGCGCCTTTCTGGCTCAATCGCCGCGATGGTACGCCCGGCGCCGTTTTTTGTCCGGTTCCGTTTTTACGCCCGCGTGACATGATCATCAGCCAGGCCGGGTTATCAGGGCAGGAAAAACAGCAGCATCTGCTGGCGGCCATTACCGATTACTACCAGAAACAGTATGACGCCGCCTGCATTCTACGCGGCGAGCAGGCGCTACCGATTATCGCCAGCGGCCATTTGACCACTGTCGGCGCCAGCAAAAGTGACGCCGTTCGGGACATCTATATCGGCACGCTGGATGCCTTCCCGGCGGAGAACTTCCCGCCTGCGGACTATATCGCACTTGGACATATTCACCGCGCGCAGAAAATTAGTGGCCAGCAGCACATTTGCTACTGCGGTTCACCGATCCCGTTGAGCTTTGATGAGACCGGGAAGAGTAAAAGCGTCAATCTGGTAACGTTCAGCGACGGCAAGCTGGCGGAAGTTACCGCGCTTGACGTTCCTGCCACACAGCCGCTGGCAGTAATCAAAGGCAACTTCGCCGATATTTGCCGCCAGCTCGAACAGTGGCGCGATACACCTGCCGACACACCAGTCTGGCTGGATATTGAAATTGAAAGCCACGAATATCTGGCTGATATGCAGCGCAAAATTCAGCAAGTTACCGAAGATTTGCCCGTCGAAGTGCTGCTGGTGCGCCGCAGCCGCGAACAACGGGAGCGGATCCTCGCCGGTGAGCTGCGGGAAACGCTCAGTGAATTGAAAGTTGAAGAGGTCTTCGCCCGCCGCCTCGCGCAGGAAGAGATTGATGAGATGCAAACGGCGCGCCTGCAAGCGTTGTTCAGTGAAGCGCGCCAGGCGCTGGATGCGGAGAAAGAGGTATGAAGATCCTCAGTTTGCGGTTAAAAAACCTCAACTCGCTGAAAGGCGAATGGAAAATTGACTTTACCGAAGAGCCGTTCGCCAGCAACGGTTTGTTCGCCATTACTGGCGCGACGGGCGCAGGGAAAACCACCCTGCTCGACGCCATTTGTCTGGCGCTGTACCACGAAACTCCGCGTCTCAGCACCCTGTCACAATCGCAAAACGATCTCATGACCCGCGATACCGCCGAGTGTCTGGCGGAAGTGGAATTTGAAGTCAAAGGCATCGCTTACCGCGCTTTCTGGAGTCAGAGCCGCGCACGCGGTCAGGCAGATGGCAACCTGCAAGCGCCGCGCGTCGAGCTGGCGACCTGCGCCGACGGCAAAATCCTCGCCGATAAAGTCAAAGATAAACTTGATCTCACCGCCTCATTAACCGGGCTGGACTATGGCCGTTTTACCCGCTCAATGCTGCTGTCGCAGGGACAGTTTGCCGCCTTCCTCAATGCCAAACCGCGCGAACGCGCTGAGTTGCTGGAGGAGCTAACCGGCACGGAAATCTATGGCCAGATTTCGGCCATGGTGTTTGAGAAACATAAAGCCGCCAAAATCCGGCTGGAACAGCTACAGGCGCAGGCGGAAGGCGTGGTATTGCTCAACGATGAACAGCGCCAGCAATTGAACACAGGTTTGCAGGCGCTTACTGACGAAGAAAAAACGCTGCTGGCCAGGCAACAAACCGCGCAGGCGCAGGCGCAATGGCTAAACCGCGAAGCCGAACTACGCGCCACGCTCGGACGGGCGCAGGCTGCGCAGGTACAGGCGCAGCAGGCGCTGGCTGCCGCCCAGCCGCAACTGGCGCGGCTTGCCCTGGCGCAACCGGCGCTGCAATTACGTCCGCTGTGGGAACGTCTTGAAGAGCAACATAAAGCGCTGGCCCGTACCCGCAGCCAGAGTGAAGAAGTAAATACTCGCTTACATACCAGCCTGTTACAGCGCGCGCGTATCCGCGCAACCGCCGTCGGGCAGCACACAGCCCTGCTGAGCCGTCAAAAAACGGTTGCTGGCTGGCTGAGCGAACATGCCCGCTTCCAGCGCTGGCACAGCGAGTTGACCGGCTGGCGCGTGCTGTTTAACCAGTTGGCAGAGGAGAAAAAGCAGTGGCAAAGCCTGCAACAGCGCGAGCTGACACATCAGCAGAAATTACGTACGCTGCCGGAATCCACGCTGGAACTGACGGCGGAAGAGGCGGTTGCGGCAATGGCGCAGTGCGCACAGCAGCGCCCACTACGTCAGCAACTCGCAGCCCTGCACGCCCGCTTCGCCCCGCTACGTAAACAACTGCGCCTGCGTCAACAAAGCCTGCTGGATCTGCAAGCCGAGCAGGAAAAGCTCAATGCAGAGCGGGAACGTAAGCGCGCGTTGTATAAAGAAAAGAACCAGTTGCTGACGGAAGTCACCACCATCTGTGAACTGGAAAACACCATCAAAAGTCTGGAGAGTGAGCGCGCACGCCTGCAAGCGGGTCAGCCCTGTCCGCTGTGCGGCGCCACCGAGCATCCGGCGGTAGCGCATTACCAGACGATGGAGCCGGGAGTGAACCAGGCTCGCCGTCAGGTGCTGTTTGACGAAGTGCAAAAGGTAAAAGAAGAGGGCGTGGCGCTCGGCGAGCGGCTGAAAGGCTTAGCCGAGCGCTATGAAAAAGACGAGCGCGAAGTCCGCTCGCTCCAGCAGGATGAACAAACGGGATTGCAGGAGTGGGCTGCGCTGTGCGAGAAGTTGAACGCCACGCTGGATCCGCACCGCGAATTGACCAGTTGGCAAAGCGCGCAGGATGCGTATGAACACCAGCTCTATCTGCTCAACCAGCGCCAGACATTACTTTTTCAAATCAGTGAACTGCAACAGCAGAGCAAGCAATACCAGCAGGCAGTTACCACCCGCCGCGACACGTTAGCTGCGGCGCTGCAACAACTGGATCTGACTCTGCCGCCGGAAGGCGAAGAGGCCACATGGCTGGCGGCACGCGCGCAGGAAGCGGAACAATGGCAACAGCAGCAGCAACAGCAGACCGCGCTGCAACAGCAGATCGCACTGCTTACGCCCATCCTCGATACGCTGCCCACAGACGAAACGCCCGCCGAAGCGCAAAACGTGGCGCTGGATGGCTGGCGACAGGTACATGACGACTGCGTGTCGCTGCGAAGCCAATGGCAAACCCTGCACCAGCAACTGGCGCAGGAGAGCGAAACGGCCGGGGCGCTGGAGAAACAGTTTATTGCGGCGCTGGAAAACAGCGTATTTGCCGATAAACAGGCATTTCTCAGCGCATTGCTTTCCGATGACGAACGCCAGCGGCTGGAGCAGTTGCGCCAGAAGCTCGACGCCGATTACCAGCAGAAACAGGCACTGTCCGCCAGCGCCGAACAAGCCGTTAGCGCCCATCGGGCACAGCCGCCCGCCGGGCTGGAGGAAAACACCACAACTGACAGTATCACGCAGGCGCTGGAACAGGTTTCGCGTCAACTGCGTGAAAACACCACCCGCCAGGGTGAACTTCGCCAACAGTTAAAACAGGATGCCGATAACCGTACGCGCCAGCAGGCAGTGTTGCAGGAGATCGGGCAGGCCAGCGCGCTATATGACGACTGGGGTCATCTCAATGCGCTTATCGGCTCGAAAGAAGGAGATAAATTCCGCAAATTCGCCCAAGGGCTGACGCTGGATAACCTTGTCTGGCTGGCGAACAACCAGCTTACCCGCCTGCATGGTCGTTACCTGCTGAAACGCAAAGCCAGCGAGGCGCTGGAGCTGGAAGTGGTGGATACCTGGCAGGCGGATGCGGTGCGCGATACACGTACGCTCTCCGGCGGTGAGAGCTTCCTTGTCAGCCTTGCGCTGGCGCTGGCGTTGTCGGATTTGGTCAGCCATAAAACCCGCATCGATTCGCTGTTTCTGGATGAAGGCTTTGGCACACTTGACAACGAAACGCTGGATACCGCTCTCGATGCCCTCGATGCGCTGAATGCCAGCGGCAAAACTATCGGCGTGATCAGCCACGTCGAAGCGATGAAAGAGCGGATCCCGGTGCAGATTAAGGTGAAGAAAATCAACGGACTGGGCTACAGCAAACTCGACGGGAAATATGCAGTCTCATAAGTAATGTGCCGTTGCGTAGGCCGGATAAGACGAAGCCGCCATCCGGCCTACAGAGCCGCTATTCCGCCTGCGGTTTTACTCACCCTGTGGCCACAACCAGGCCGCGCCGCGCACGCCGCTGGAATCGCCGTGCAGCGCTTTGCGGATTGGCGTTTCGCATTCGCCGCCAAACACCCAATTACGCACCAGAACAGGAACGGTCTGGTACAGCCTGTCGACATTGCTCATGCCGCCGCCGAGCACAATCACATCCGGATCGAGAATATTGATTACGTGCGCCAGCGACTTCGCCAGCCGCAGCTCGTAACGGCTGAGCGCCAGTTCAGCAACTGCATCCTGCTCGCCGACCAGGCGCATAATCTCATTACCTTTTAGCGCATTGCCGCTTAAGCGCTGGTAATCTGTGGCAAAACCGGTGCCGGAGATAAAGGTTTCGATGCAGCCTTGCTTGCCGCAGTAACAGGGCACTTCTGCGCGGTACCGCAGCTCATCATCGTCCATCCACGGCAGCGGATTATGCCCCCACTCGCCTGCCGTGCCGTTACCGCCAGTATGCACATGTCCGTTGATTGCCACGCCGGAACCGCAACCGGTGCCAATGATCACCGCGAACACCGTTTGCGCCCCGGCGGCTGCGCCATCCACCGCTTCGGACACCGCCAGACAGTTGGCATCGTTAGCCAGCCGTACTTCCCGTTGCAGTCGCTGGCTTAAATCTTTGTCGAACGGTTTACCGTTCAGCCAGGTGGAGTTGGCGTTTTTCACCACGCCGGTATAGGGAGAAATGGAACCGGGGATCCCCATACCGACTGTTCCCCGCAGGCCGGTCTCTTTTTCCGCCAGATCCACCAGCGTCGCAATCAACTCTATAGTTTGCAGATAGTCGCGCGGCGTGGCCTGCCGATGACGAAAAAGCTCTTCGCCGCCATCGCCCAGCGCAATAATCTCTGTTTTAGTACCACCTAAATCGATACCGATACGCACATCAAACTCCTCATGGTGGACCACGCATTAGCAATGCAAGGTGGACAACAATTCGCTATCATGCCCGCTGCATTTAACGACAAGGCCGTGGAAAAAAATCATGCTGTGGTTCAAAAATTTAATGGTATACCGTCTCAGCCGCGATGTGGCGCTGCGAGCAGACGAGATGGAAAAACAGCTTGCCCCACTATCGTTTACTCCATGCGGTAGTCAGGATATGGCGAAAACCGGATGGGTTCCACCGATGGGTTCACACAGCGACGCGTTGACCCATACCGCCAATGGTCAGATTATTATCTGCGCCCGCAAAGAAGAAAAAATTCTGCCGACGCCAGTGGTTAAACAGGCGCTGGAAGCGAAAATCGCCCGTCTTGAAGCTGAACAGGGCCGCAAGCTGAAGAAAACGGAAAAAGATTCGCTGAAAGATGAAGTGCTGCATTCGCTGCTGCCGCGCGCGTTTAGTCGTTTCAGCCAGACCATGATGTGGATCGACACCGTTAACGGCTTAATTATGGTTGACTGCGCCAGCGCCAAAAAAGCAGAAGATACGCTGGCGCTGCTGCGTAAAAGCCTCGGTTCGCTGCCGGTTGTACCGCTGGCGCTGGAAAACCCGATTGAGCTGACGCTGACCGAGTGGGTGCGTTCCGGTGACGTGGCGCAGGGTTTCCAGTTGCTGGACGAAGCAGAACTGAAAGCGCTGCTGGAAGATGGCGGCGTGATCCGTGCGAAAAAGCAGGATCTGGTGAGCGACGAAATCGCGGTACACATTGAAGCAGGGAAAGTGGTGACCAGGCTGGCGCTCGACTGGCAACAGCGCATCCAGTTTATGATTTGCGACGACGGTTCAGTGAAACGCCTGAAGTTTTGCGACGAAATTCGCGATCAAAACGAAGATATCGACCGGGAAGATTACGCCCAGCGCTTTGATGCCGATTTTATTCTGATGACCGGCGAACTGGCGGCGTTGATTCAAAATCTGGTGGAAGGCCTGGGCGGAGAGGCTCAGCGCTGAGCCTTCAGCACAAGAGAAACGCCCGGTTTTTTCCGGGCGTTTTGCATTACAGGTAGCGGCAGAGATAGGAGCTTGGCTCGGCGACCTGCAAATAGAATTCACTCTGACCAGGCACATTGAATACGTCACCCGCAGTATAAATTTTCCACTCAGTTTCCCCTGGCAGCAAAACATTCAGCGCCCCACTGACCACCGTCATCTCTTCCGGCTGCGCGGTACCAAATGTGTATTCCCCTTCTGCCATTACGCCTACGCTGGCACGGCCAGTGCTGCTGCTGGTAAAACCAATGGATTTCACTTTACCGGAAAAGTATTCGTTACTTTGAAGCATGACTGGCCCTTATAAATAAAATGTATGAAAAGCCACTATATGGGCCGGGCTTCACTTCTGTCACGCGAAATTGCACAGTGCTGCGACTAGACCAACAATTCAGATGCGAGGCGCGCCACCAGTACATTAGACAATAATACCGGGACATCCAGCGCTTTCTGGAGCATATCACGGTGCTGCTGGTGGAAAACCAGACAATCCAGCATCAACACATCCGCACCGCGCTCCAGCAATGCTCGTCCGGCATCAATAAATTCTCTTTCTGTCGCAAGGAAAGGATGCGCCAGTTCGTAATATGGTTCTTTTTCCAGAACCGTCCACTTTTTCTTCTGCTGCGCCATCAGTTCCGGTACCGGAACAATTACCCCCACCTGATGCCCGTCGACAATCGACGCCACCAGCGGCGGAATAATGCGTTGCGGTTCGACTAAAATCGCATTGCGCGTTACAAATCCCCGTATATCGGCGGTACTCATTAGCAGAATGACATCGTAGCCCTGGTTATCCAGCACTTCGATAACACTCTGCAAATCACGCTCTACCTTTGCCCGGGAGACCATGCCGAGGCTGTCATCGCGCAATCGAGTCGGAATGGCGAACTCGCCAGCTTCTGCGCCATACTCCTCCCGCACCTTGTCCGGGTCCATCTTCCCCAGCAAACTGATATGCGTGATCTTCTGTTCTGAAATATGCTCCGTCAGGAGCGGTAAGATAGCTTGCACCGACACGACACCAACGGTCAGGACCGCCAAAGTTGCACTCATTTTTACTTCCCGCCTTTCAATACTATTCGTTCTTACTTGTTCTCTTTACACGGCATAAGCTGTATTGCCGTGTAAAGAGAACATCACACTCCAATGTTCAAATAAATTCCAGAAATAATAAAATAGTAACCTTTGAGCGACGTTACGCCAGTAAAAAAATGTGATACAAGTCTGTTTCTGTAATGTTCAGGCGTTCAGCCAGAACCATCGTCGCCCGGCTTAGCTTTTGTCAGGATCTTCATAACGCCTTTTGGCGTCCAACGCTTCCTGTTCGGTGGGGTGTTCGCTGATCAAAGCGTCCGGTTTCGGATGATCGGCGCGTAATTGATACCAGGTAACGGTCAGGTTTCCCGTGCCTTTTTCAATCGCAACAATGCGGGCTTCACGCGGGTAAGGTGGTTTTGTCGGCATAGCTCTTCCTCATTTTCCGGTCGAGCTATAAGTATAGACAAACGTTTCGCTAACTGGCGCGCGCCAGTTGTAATGCCGCCTCAATATCAGACACCACCTGGCCGGGCAATTGCGCCGCATTCACCACGTGGTGGGCCGCTTCACGATACAGTGCATCGCGTAGCGCCAGCACTTCACTGACCTCTTCGCTAATCGGCTTACCGGTCAGCGTCGGTCGTTGTCCCTCTTCCGGAAAGGCTTCCAGCCTGTCCGCCAGCACAGCGACAGGTGCGCAAAGGTAAACGACGATGCCTTTTTCGCGCATAAAGTGCCGATTGTATTCACTTAAAATAATACCGCCGCCAGTGGCAATCACCCGTGCAGGCGCGGTGACGGCTTTCAGCGCGTCGGTTTCCCGGGCGCGGAACGTCTCCCACCCGTCACGGGCAACAATATCCGCGATGGTCTGTTGAGCCGTTTCCTGTAACCAGAAATCGGTATCGATAAATTGACATCCCTGCGCCAGCGCCAGCGCCTGGCCCACAGTGGTTTTACCGCAACCGCGTGCGCCGACTAAAAAAATGGGTAGCGTCATGAGCAGGTGTTCCCTCCGCGTCCCCGCGAGAAGGGACGGAAAATAAGACGGCGATGATATCATCAAACGAGTACAATACTAATCGTAAAAATAACGTTACACATTCATGTCGTTCTGCACGTAAATCACAAATAAAACCTGATTTGACATAGATTCAACCTGTAAAGATTCCGTGGCAACAGTGTAGCGGCAACCTTACTGAATCTACCGAAGGCTGGCAAGCCCGCAAAACGGCAAACAGTAGTATATCCTGCCTGCCAGTGCCGAATTTACTCCGGCTGACGGCGTTTAAACTCCAGCAACCATTTATCAAGCTGGGCGGCAAACTGCTGCCGATCCCGCTGCGACAGGCTATCCGGGCCGCCGGTCTGAATCCCGCTCGCACGCAGCGTATCCATAAAATCTCGCATCGTCAGCCTTTCGCGGATTGTCGCTTCAGTATAGCATTCACCACGCGGGTTCAGCGCTGCCGCACCTTTGCCCAGCACTTCGGCCGCCAGCGGAATATCAGCGGTAATCACCAAATCGCCTGCTTCGCACAGCCGCACAATTTCGTTATCGGCCACGTCAAACCCCGCCGGAACACGCAGCGAGCGGATAACGCGTGACGGCGGCACGCGGATATTCTGGTTCGCTACCAGCGTCAGCGGCGTCTGTGTGCGCTCGGCGGCGCGGAATAAAATTTCTTTAATCACATTCGGACACGCGTCCGCATCAACCCAAATCGCCATTTTCGCTCCTCATTTGGGGTGCATTGTCGCTTTAATTTCCCCCAGGGGAAAGCAGATATCTTTTTGCTTTAGCCCTGATTGCCATTACACGTTAAGCTATATGCCACACACAATGACAAGCAAAAGAGACAAACGTGATGGAGAAAAAAATCGGTTTTATCGGCTGCGGCAATATGGGCAAGGCGATTCTCGGCGGGCTGATTGCCAGTGGGCAGTTGCTGCCAGGACAGATTTGGGTCTACACCCCGTCGCCGGATAAAGTGGCCGCTCTGCACGATCAGTTTGGTATTAACGCCGCACAGAGCGCACAGGAAGTGGCGCAGATTGCCGATATCGTCTTCGGCGCGGTGAAACCGAACATCATGGTGAAAGTGCTGAGCGAAATCGCGTCCAGCCTGAATAAAGAGACGCTGGTGGTGTCGATTGCCGCAGGCGTGACACTCGATCAACTGGCGCGCGCACTGGGGCACGATCGCAAAATTGTACGAGCGATGCCCAACACCCCGTCGCTGGTTAATGCGGGCATGACCTCTATTACCCCTAACGCGCTGGTCACGCCGGAAGACACGGCGGACGTGCTGAATATTTTCCGCTGCTTTGGCGAAGCGGAAGTGATTGCCGAAGCGATGATCCATCCGGTTGTCGGCGTCAGCGGCTCTGCGCCTGCCTATGTCTTTATGTTTATCGAAGCGATGGCCGATGCCGCCGTGCTGGGCGGTATGCCACGTGCGCAGGCCTATAAATTCGCCGCGCAGGCGGTGATGGGTTCCGCGAAGATGGTGCTGGAAACCGGAAAACACCCAGGCGAGTTAAAAGATATGGTCTGCTCGCCTGGCGGCACCACTATTGAAGCGGTCAAAGTGCTGGAAGAGCGTGGTTTCCGCGCAGCGGTGATTGAAGCGATGGAAGCCTGCATGAACAAATCAGAAGAATTGAGCAAGTAACCGCCGCCCTCTCCCTGGCTGGAGAGGGCGTAGTCCTTCAGGCCAGCAGTTCGCTGGCTGTTTTCATACTGAGGGGCTTTTGCATCTTTAACAGCAGCCCCGCCGTAGCTCTGTTCTCGCCGCAGCTCAGCACCGCTTTCAGCATACCTTCTTCGCCGTACAACATGGCAAAACGTTTATCATCAAACGAGCCGAGCATTTTCATGCTATCCCACTCGCGAGTGTAACCCAGATATTCGAAGCGGTTACCGTATTGCATGGTCCAGAAAAACGGTACCCGATCAAACGGACGATGTTCGCCAAGCATATTGAGGGCGGCCACTCTTCCTTGCTGTTGCGCCACGCGCCAGTGCTCAATACGTCGACGCCCTTCCGGCGCCGGGTAGCTGGCAATATCACCGACAGCCCAGACATCCGGCGCCGCGCTGAGAGTTTCATCCACGGTCAGGCTACCGTCCTGTTCATGGTGGAGATCGTGAGCCAGCCCGGTAGAAGGTTGTACACCCGTGGCGAAAACCACTACATGCGCGGGCAAAGTGCGACCATTTTTCAGCGTTACGCCTTGTACATGGCCGTTGCCTTGCAGTGCCACTGGCTCGCCGGTGACAAATTTCACACCGTTTTGTTGATGCAGATTGAAGAAACGCTGGCCGATCTCTTCGCCAAATTGTGGCACAAACGGCAGAGCGTGGCGCGATACCACCGTGACATCGATATCCTGATTGCGCAGCGCGGCGGCCAGCTCCATAGCAATAAAGCTGTTGCCGATCACCACCAGTTGCTGCTCTTGTTCAACTTCATTGAGCAATACCTGCGCCTGGTGGATATTGCGCAGCACATGGACGCCCGCCAGATGGTTGCCGGGGATCTCTGGCCATATCGGCTGCCCGCCGGTAGCCAGCAGCAATTTATCGAACGCAACGTGACGGCCATTTGCCAGCGTCAGTTGATGTCCTGCGCAATCAAGGTCGGTCACCTCTTCACGCAGGCTCTCCACGCCGGGCTGGTTGTAAAAGGTATCGTCGAGGATAGGAGGAACTTCGCTGATCTTCATCTTCCCGGCGGGGACAAATTTACTGAGCGCGGTGCGGTCATAAGGCGCGCGGTCCTCTTTATCAATCAGGATCAGATGGCCGTTAAACCCGGCATCACGCAGGGTGATGGCTGCCGCACTGCCTGCCGCGCCGGTACCGAGGATCACCGCAGTTTGCGGGCGATCGCCACGGATTAACGTATAGCTGGCAGGCGAACGCGGGCGCGGGCTGACCAGTACGCGGTTCCCTTCGAGGGTGACCGGATACTGTTTGAGGCTCTTCAGCGCCAGCGGCTCACGCCACTCGCCATTGATGATATCAAAATTGGCTTTATGCCAGGGGCAAACCAGTTTGCCATCGCACACCGCTCCCTGCTCCAGCGGCGCGCCAGCATGCGGGCATTTACTTTGAAAAGCGCGCACCTGCGCAAGGGTACGGATAAGGATCATCGACGTCCCTGCGACATCAACTTTCACCGGCTGGTTTTCCGGCAGGGAATTCAGATCGGCAACATAGTGATAATTCATATTTTTTCTCCCGGGTCAGGGTTGCAAAAACGGGCGTAACGCCGAACAGCGCACAACCACCAAGAGAGACAAAAGCGAAACATTGCTCACCGTTTAAGCCTGGCAGAGATTGAGGAACGGGCAATAAGAAGGTGGGAGGAAGCGTAAAAGGGTGAGCGAACGGAACGCCCACCCGGATAAATTATTGCGTTTTTTTCAGACAGCCGCTCATGAATTTACTGCGTTCTTCGCCTTTCAGCGATTGCTGCGTCGCCTGCGCATTACATTCGCGCATCCGCTGCTGCTGCGGTGTCAGACTTTTTTGCCCCGGCTCCGTTTTGGTGTTTTTCAGGCAGTTGCTCATAAACGTCTTACGGGCATCGCCTGTCAGGGTTTGTGTCTTGGCTTGTTGATTACAAAGTGTCATACGTTGTTGTTGTGGGGTCAGTGTTTTTTCCGCCGCGCTGAGCGCGCCGACAAACAACAGACCAAAGATGAGGGTAACCAGAACTGTTATTTTCATTGCTCCATCCTTTTGTCAATGTGACCCTTTAAGGATGGTCTTAATTACGAAAAAAACCACCCAGCGGCAGAGATTTACCGCCGGGCAGCCGTTACTTCAGGTTCAGTGCCGTTTTCATGGTGTAGAACAGATCGGTCTGATCAGTTAACCCCACCACATTGCCAGCACGCGGGCCGTAAGCCGCAATGCGGACTTGCGTACCGGTGTGTTCCATCGACTCCTCTTCCGAGTTGCCGTAGGTTATCGCCATCACCGCGCCATCTTTGGTATTCAGCGCCTGGCTCAGCCCCGGCGCTTTGGTATCCGCCGGGATAATCTGGCTGGCGTGCGCGTGGTCGGCTGTCACTATCACCAGCGTATTACCATCTTTTTTCGCAAATTCCAGCGCCTTCTGCACCGCTTCGTCCAGATCAACAGTTTCACCAATCTGACCGCACGGATTCGCCGCGTGATCCTGTTTATCAATAGAGGCGCCTTCCACCTGCAAGAAGAAGCCCTTATCGTTTTTGTTCAGCAGGTCAATGGCCTTTTCGGTCATTGCTGCCAGCGTCGGTACACTGTCGGTACGTTTGGCATTCGGTGTACAGGTCACGGCTGGTTTATCGAGATTGCCGTGCAGCGACGCTTTCGGCCCTTCCCAGCGTACCGGCATATTGCCATCGGCGAAGAGGCCGAGCAGCGGTTTATCCTGGTTCGCTTCGGTAATGGCTGCCAGCGCAGAGGCATCGCTCACCATCTGGTAACCACGGGCCTGAGCCTGCTCGCGCAGCGTTTTCCCCTGCCACTCGCCCGCCGTCGCAGTTTCGCTGAAGGTTTTCGCGCCGCCGCCCAACGTCACATCCGCGCGGGCATTCAGCAACTGCTCGGTGATCGAGCCTTTACCGCCTTTTTCCAGCGCGTTGAGGGCGCATTTCTCGCTGGTTACCGTCGGGCCGTAGCAGCGACGGGAAATTACATGCGAAACCAGCGCCGCTGGCGTGGCATCCTGCAATTCGGCGGTAGAGACGTTGCCGGTCGCCAGCCCCGCCGCTTTCGCCATCTCGAGGATGGTCATATGATCTTTTTCATGAATATCGACGCCGAGCGCGCCGTTGTAGGTTTTGACGCCGGTGCTCCAGGCGGTGGCCGATGCGGCCGAATCCGTCACGTAGTCCGGTTTACCGGTTTTTTTGTCCAGCGCATAATGCGTGTACTGGCCGGTTAACGGTAATGTGTCAATTCCTTTGAAATATCCACCCGCGCCTTCGGCATAATTTCGCGCGGCGGTAATTTCTGAATCACCCATGCCATCGCCAATTAACAAAATAATATTTTTGGCGGGCTTATCGATGAGTGAATCACGCAATGCAGCGGTTTGATCGGCAGTCAGACGGCGCGCACCGCCAGGTGTAGAAATATCGCCTTGAGCAGCACGATTTTCAAAAACGGAGGTATCCGTTGTTTCTGCATAAATAATAGAGGTAAAAAAGAGAGGTAGTAATGCAAGGTATAATGCGCTCTGTTTCACTTTAATATTCTCCATGTACAAATACTTAAAGAAAATAAAACAGAGCGACTATAGGCAGCGCGTATGACAACCAAATGACAGCGGCGGAGGGCCAAAGATTTAGCTACGCGGATGCCTTAAAAGCTTTTTTAGGTACTGTTGCAGCAACTCCGTGTCCTGATCAGTAACACCAGTTCCCTGTCTGACTTCGTCCAGCGCGCCTTCAATACTGCAAATCAGCGTCTGTTGCTCCGAAGCGGCCATTTGACGCAACAACGCCGTCACCACAATCTCCAGTGCTTCCACCTGGGCGACCAGCTCTTTCGACTCCTCTTCTTTTTCTGCAAGCTTAACCAACAACTCAGCAATGAGATTTTTCATAGCGCAATTTCCTTATGTGATATGGGAAAACGTTAGCACTCAGCGCTGATGTTGCAAAGAAGGTACCAGTCTTATTTTGTGCGTTTTTTCACATCCTTTAAACACACACAAATAAAATGGTTAAAGAGGCATTTCCCGGATATTTAAGCCAAACCAATTAATCTGTTAGGGTTGCTAAAAAAGGAATACGAAGCGGCTGAAACGTTATTTTATATAAGCAATAATTATAGTAAGGCCGAAAAACAATTTTCGGCCCGTTTGCAGAATTAGCGTTTCACCCGGCGAAATACCAGCACCAATTGCCAGAAATTAATGAGTACCACAACGGCGGTGGCGATAAATACCCAACGGAAACCCGCCATTGCCGATACCGATGCCCCCATTAACGGCCCAATGACATTTCCCAGATACATAAACGACTGATTATAACCAAAGATACGTCCGGTCACCTGATCGCTGGAGTATTTCAGCAACAGCGTCTGCACCGCCGGCAGCATTGCGCCATCGGCAAATCCGAGCATAAAGCGCAGAATGCCAAGCTGTAGCGGCGACGTAACAAATGACATGGCGAAGAACAGCACCACCGCGCAAACCAGCGTACCCATCAAAATACGTGAAGTGCCTATCCGGTCACCCAGTTTACCAAGGCGCGGTGCGGAAAGCAGCGCTGAAACGCCAGGTACAGAGGCGATCAATCCGCTGAGAAAAGCAATATTGGTGGAATGTGGCGACAGAGACTGAATAAACAGGGCAAGTATCGGACCGATAGAACCGTTACACAACTGAATCACCATAGTAGTAATAAACAGACTGATGACCAGCGCCGGATAGGGCAAGGTGGAGAACACCGCTTTACCGCTCAGCCGTTCGCCCTTTTTCACCGTCGGACGCACGCCCTCTTTAATCAGAAACAACGTGACCAGAAAGCTCACTATTAACAACAACGCGGTGATGATGAACACGATGCGCAGCCCTAAATGGTCGGCCAGAAAACCGCCCATCAACGGCCCGCCGATCACGCCACTGATCTGTGCAGTTGCGAGCGTACTCAGCGCCCAACCGCTGCGCTCCCGCGGGACCTGGGATGCCACCAGCGCCATCGCATTCGGAATATAGCCGGAAGTCAGCCCCATGATGCCGCGCAGGATCAGCAATTGCCAGACGTTGGTGGCAAAGGCCTGCAACAGAATGGTAATCGCCATGCCCACCGAGGCGCGCAACAACATCAGCTTGCGCCCTTTGCGATCCGCAAGGCTGCCCCACATCGGCGACACAATGGCTGAGACGAGGAAGGTCACGCTGAACGTCAGTCCCGACCACATCGACAACGCCTCGTGCGAGGTCACGCCTAACTGCGCAACGTATAACGGCAAAAACGGCAAAATTTGACTGATGGCAAGGCCAGTGAAAAAACAGCCGAACCACACCGAGATAAGGTTGACCTTCCAGGATTCCATAAATACGAGTATTTGTTGAAGTTTTGACAAACGGCGCACAGGTTAACAAGAATGCGTCACGGATGAGTCACCAGAGATGCGGTTATGGCGAATTCGGTGTTTTATCTGTCCGGCATCGCACGCCGCCACAGCGTCCACATAAAAACCATTGTTTTACAGTGGATTATACTTAGCGACAGAGCCAGAAACCGCGCATGCCGAGATGAAAATGGTTAGCATGAGCGGCATTGTATTCGGGGCCAAGACCATTGCCATAATAACCGCAACTGGCACTTAGCATCGCCCGCAACCACGGCTGTGTTTCAGGCTGTCGCCAGCCATTGAGCACCGTCACCCGCTGACCATCCGCCAGGCGAAAGGCGCTTAGATCCAGCGCTTCAGCACTGGCATGCTCACTACGCCGGGCATCAATACGATTATAAATATTGCGGCACGCGTAGCTGCCCAGATGGTCGATCTGGCGCAGCGGCTGGCCGGTAAAATGTTCGGTCAGCGGTCTCGCCTGCTGTTTGATAAACAACGCGGAGCTAAGCGCCAGCGGGCAGCTTGCCAGAAAACTGCTGCTCAGTTTCACCGCGCCGAAATCACGCACCCGCACCACATCGGTTAACGGGCAGTCGCCCCCGCTGTTCGCTACCGCAACGGAGGTAACGAGCCGTTGCTGATTGGCCTGCGCCAGTAACGCAGCACAGGCTGACGGCGACAGGCGGCGTAACTTAAACTGCGTGATGCGTCCCGGCGGATCGCTCAACTGTAGCGACGCGAAGGGATTGTAATACGACGGTAAATAGCGATAACCCACCAGCATCAGCGCCAGTAGAGTGCATACAACGACCAGGCTCTTTACGCGCACGTCTCCCCCTCAGTTTTACTCAAAACATTATGGCAGAAGGCTGCGAATCGTGCGTTTCATCGTGCTATGGTATGTGTTTTGTGAATAAGTGTGGGTGAACGTAGAAATGGCAAAACTGCGGGTAGGAGTCGTCTTCGGCGGCAAATCAGCGGAACACGAGGTGTCGTTACAATCAGCAAAAAATATTGTCGATGCCATGGATAAATCGCGCTTTGAGGTTGTGCTACTGGGGATTGATAAACAGGGTCAATGGCATATCAGCGATGCGAATAATTACCTGCTTAACGCCAGCGATCCGGCGCGTATTGCGCTGAATCCGTCGCAAAACAGCGTGGCGCTGGTGCCGGGCAATACCGCGCAGCAGCTTATTCAGGCGCAAAACAGTGCGCCCTTGCCGGATGTTGATGTGATTTTCCCTATCGTCCACGGTACGTTGGGCGAAGATGGTACCTTGCAGGGTATGCTGCGCCTGGCAAACCTGCCGTTTGTCGGCTCCGATGTGCTCGCTTCAGCAGCCTGCATGGATAAAGACGTCACCAAGCGTTTGCTGCGCGATGCCGGATTAGCTGTCGCGCCATTTATCACCCTGACGCGTACTAACCGTCAGCAGGTAACCTTTAGCGACGTTGAAGCGCAACTCGGTTTGCCGTTGTTCGTTAAGCCGGCCAACCAGGGCTCATCCGTTGGCGTCAGCAAAGTGACCAGCGAAGCACAGTATCATGAAGCGGTGCGCCTGGCGTTTGAGTTCGACAAAAAAGTAATCGTTGAGAAAGGCATTAAAGGTCGCGAGATCGAATGCGCAGTGCTCGGCAATGACGATCCGCAAGCCAGCACCTGCGGCGAAATCGTGCTGCACAGCGAGTTCTACGCTTATGACACCAAATACATCGATGAAAACGGCGCGCAGGTGGTGGTGCCTGCGGATATCGCGCCGGAGATCAATGACAAGATCCGTCAGATTGCGGTGCAGGCGTACCAGACTCTGGGTTGTGAAGGGATGGCGCGCGTCGACGTGTTCCTGACACCCGACAACGAAGTCGTTATCAATGAGATCAACACGCTGCCAGGATTTACCAACATCAGCATGTATCCAAAACTGTGGCAGGCGAGCGGCATCAGCTATCCTGATCTGATCACCCGCCTGATTGAACTGGCTATCGCGCGCCATCAGGTGAACAGCACGCTGAAAATTTCCGTCAACGGTTAAGCATTACTCTGCTTTATCCGCTGCCCCCTCCTCTTGCGGGCGGCGGCGGATAATCAACCCTGCCAGCCAAAAGCCAATCACCCAGGTCACCAGCCCGACAGCATAGGTTTGCCAGCCTTTGGCTTCAAACCCCAGCAGGCCCACGACCCCATTCAGAATAAAAATTAACCCAATCGCAAACGCGTAATAGTGCCAGTCACGGCGTATTTTCGCAGACAGCTTCATGACAACTCCGGCAATCAAAAAGGCATCATCGCATAGCCTGCCTTTCAGGTCTGTGTGATGTGTGGAAAATCCGAAATGTTACCTACGTAATGAAAACGTTACAAAAATGTGAGCACCAACAAAGATCACTCAACCGGAACCCTTCCCGAAGGGAAATTATCACCATTCTGATGTTGACAACAGGGCGCAACTGTCACAATTAGCCTGAATTCTGACCAGCACATGCTGCTGTATCACTGAAAGGTAAGCAACGAATTGAGTAAAGAGTAACGGAGGTCTTATGGCTGATTTTTCCCTGTCAAAACCCTTTACGGGCGCGAAAAAACGTGATGCCTCAAGGCCAGGCAATATTGCCTATGCCGTGTTTGTCCTGCTCTGCTTCTGGGCTGGTGCGCAGTTGTTGAACCTACTGGTACACGCGCCTGGCGTGTTCGAAAGATTGATACAGGCTGAAGACACCTCCCGCCCACACGTTGAACTGGGGTTCGGCGTCGGCACGCTGTTTGGCCTCGTGCCGTTCCTTGCGGGAAGCGCATTGTTGGGTGTCATCGGCCTTTTCCTGCGCTGGCGACGACACCACTTACGTTAATTCTGCGCCATGCAGGCAGCCCGACGATCATCGACGCGCTTCGCAAACCATGCTGTAGTCAGGTTGCGCGTGATCTTCGGGCTTTCTAATTGGATCCCCGGCAAAATTTCCCGTGGCAGCGTTTTGCCGCTTTTCTGTTCCGCCAGACGATAAACTTCACGGTACAGCTTCGTCTCTTCAAACTTCTGGCTGTCGCCGCGCTCCAGTTGACGGCGAATATCGCGATCGCTCATCCCCAGTTTCGGCCCAAGCTTTCTTATCGCCTGTTCCGTCGCGCCCGCATCGCTGCTGCCGTAAAGGATCACATCGCCATCCAGCGCCAGTTTCACGCCCGTCGCTTTGCTGACCGCATTCTGGAACGCTGCGTTGCGACTGGCGTACAGCCCGGCGTTAAAGTCGGCGAAACGGTAAATCGGCGCGCTATAGCCAGCAGGATAATTCAGTAGATGGTAAGTACCGAACCACAAACCGCCGCGACGGCTGAACACTTCCTGGCGTACCGTGCCGTCCATCTTCCACGGGTAACCCTCGGTGTGTTGTTCAGCAAACGCCACGCTGATTTGCATCGGCCCGCCGGTACGCACCGGGTTAAAGGAACCAAACAACTGCTGCCCCATTGGCACCATATTGATAAAGTCGTCAAAAATGGCGCTTAGCTCTTTTTCCGTTCTGGCGTTGTCCAGCCGCTCGCTGTAGCTTTTGCCGTTTGGCGAAGGGATTTTCAGGGCAGTATGCACCAGCAGCAGCGGAATATGCATCCGCTGCGCACGCTTATCGATCTCTTTCCAGGCGATTTTATTCAGCCCCGGCACGGCAGGGTCGGCCTGATAGTTCGATTCCTGCTGCGCCACCGCCAGCACCGAGCAGATATTCTCCAGCGTCGGCGCCAGCTTCTGGCTGCTAAATGTGGTGGCGATATCCTGCGCCCATGCATCGCGATCTTTCACGCTGGCGGGCATTTTCTGCCGTACCACGCTTGCCACATCCAACGTTTTTTTGCTCTCTTTTTCTTTCTCCGCTTCCCGCTGGGAAACCGGGCCTTGCGTGCTACAACCGGTAAGGATCAGGGCCGCCAGCAGCCAGCCAAAACGGGGGACGTAAACCATAACGTTCCTTGTGTTAACCAAGACGGTGAGGCACAGGCACAATTTCCTGGCCGTTCAGTTCATACTCAAAACTGCGCAAGCGTTTGTAGATGGACATCAGCTCCACCAGCGTCGTCCAGGAGGAGATCAAATACTGGAACGCGTTGCGCACCTGTTCAAACACATTGGTGATTTGGCTCATCAGGCCAAAGGTGATCGCCCCCGCAGCAATGCTCGGGAACAGAACAATCAGGCCAAACACCACGTCAACTTGCAGGTAGAGAATACGGGCAATGTTGAAATAGGTGTAGTGGAAATAGAGACGAAAATAGTTGCGGCGCACGGCGCTGAACAGCTCGGAGACGGTCGGTGGCTGGGCGCGCGAGGCATCATCTTCGCCATAGACCAGTTCTTTACGGTAGGCGGCTTCAACGCGCTGATTTTTAAATTGCAGGCCAGGGAGCTTGATACCGATAAACGCCAACAGTACCGTGCCAAACAGTGCCCAGCTAATCGCGGCAATCACCAGACCATAAGGAAGATGCCCCACCAACGGCAGTTCCTGCACGTGCGGCGACAGCGCCACCAGCACCGGCAAAAATGCAATTAGCGTCATGATCGCTTTGATAAAGCTAACGCCCATATCTTCCAGTGTCTGGGCAAAACGCATGGTGTCTTCCTGCACACGCTGCGCGGCCCCTTCGATATGGCGCAGATGCCCCCAGTGCGCCATATAGTATTCGTTCATCGCCGTACGCCAGCGGAACACATAGTGGCTGATAAAAAAGTTATTCAGCACCGCCACCGTCACGGCAATCAGCGCGATCCACAAAAAGACGCCAATCTCGCTATAAAGCTGGCTAAGGCTGACCTTATTGGGTGCGCTCAGCGCAAGCTGAATCAAATCATAAAACGGCTGATACCAGGCGTTGATGGCAACGTTTACCTCCACCAAAAACCAGGTTACAAAGACGATCAACGCCGTACCAAGTATCGACCAGTACTGCCAGCGGTGCGGCGAGGCGACAAACCAGCACAGCGCGAACAGGCCGACGCAAACGGCATAATAAGCATAAAAAAGTAAAAAGCTCGCACACCAGAAACGCGTTGCACTGATCGGGACGTCCGTCGATGCGCCGGTTAAGCGCATTAACCAGCCCTCGCCGCCAGCCTGCCAGAATATGACAGCGATCAGCGCCCAGATAAAGGCCGACAAAAAGAACAGCGTCGGCTTAGGAAAGAAAGATTTAAACATTGGTACTCCTGCTTACTTCTTATTATTTACAAAGATGCTGTGTAGCGGATTTCTGCGCCAGGCATAGCGCAGTGATAAAAAAGCGCCGCGCAGTGCGACGCCGTGTCGTTGTATCAGACCTGAGGGTAACCCCTTAGTTCGCTTGCCATTCGTGAAGAATTGTTTCGACCGGTTTCACATACACCGGATTGCCGGGGACGGTTAACGTGCGCCACACGTCGTTGTAGTGATCGATCAGAGTTGCAGCCTGTGCAGCCGGGCGGTTAGCGGTGGTATGAGCGTCCTGCGCCATAGTGATGGAATACCCCCGGCTGGCACCATTTTTCAGCGTGGTATCCACGCAGTAATCTGTGGCGCAACCGCACATCACCCAGGCATGGATATCATGCTCGCGCAGCACCGCTGCAAGCTGCGTTTTATAGAACGCGTCGCAGGCGGTTTTGGTGACGTACAGGGCGTTAGCAGGCTGATACAGTTCCGGCAGCAGCGCAAAACCTTCACTCCCCTCTTCCAGCCCGCCCGCTTCAGCATGCTGAATAAAAATCACCGTATCGGCGGCCTGCGTCAACTGGTTAATGCGGGCGACACACTGCTCACGTTGAATACGCTCGGTGGCGAATACGCCGTTTTGCATATCCACAACCATCACTACCCGTTTACCTGCCATCTGCTCTCTCCTGTCAGTACGAATCAGTGCGAAAGGAGGAGATTATCACATCAGGCAGAAGTCGTGGTCTGGCGGCAAAATAACCATTTTTACCCATCGTTACGTATTAAGGGAAAAGAATCCGTTAATTGGGTCTTTGCAACACCGTACTAAGTAGTATAAATACGCTCTATCTATCCCATTTATTTATGGATCCCTGCGTTGAAACGTTGTCTGCTTTTCTCTGCGCTGCTCTGCGCACTGAGCCTGGCTTCCGCTCAGGCGGCGGCTCAGTCTCCTGATCCGGTATTTGCATCTGATATTGTTGATCGTTACGCCAACCATATTTATTTCGGTAGCGGCGCAACGGGCATGGCGATGGTGGTAATTGACGGCAACCAGCGCGTGTTTAAAAGCTATGGCGAAACCAGTCCCGGCAACAACGTTCGCCCGCAACTCGATTCGGTCATTCGTATTGCTTCCCTCTCCAAGCTGATGACCAGTGAAATGCTGGTGAAAATGCTCGATCAGGGCAAAGTCCGTCTCGACGATCCGTTAAGTAAATATGCGCCTCCCGGCACGCGGGTGCCGACCTACCAGGGCACGCCAATTACACTGTTGAATCTGGCGACACATACCAGCGCCCTGCCGCGCGAACAGCCTGGCGGCGCAGCGCAACGTCCTGTCTTCGTCTGGCCAACATACGAGCAGCGCTGGAGCTGGCTCTCAACCGCCACACTGAGAACCGCGCCGGGCAGGCAGGCGGCTTATTCTAATCTGGCCTTTGATCTGCTGGCGGATGCATTGTCGAAAGCAGCAGGCAAGCCTTACCCGCAGCTTTTTGAAGAACAGATCACTCGTCCACTGGGGATGAAAGACACCACCTTTACCCCGTCGCCGGATCAGTGTAAGCGCCTGATGATCGCCGAGAAAGGCGCCAGTCCGTGCAATAACACGCTGGCCGCTATCGGCAGCGGCGGCGTCTACTCCACGCCGGGAGACATGATGCGCTGGATGCAGCAATTCCTGTCGTCGGATTTCTACACCCGTAACAGCCAGGCGGATCGCATGCAAACGTTGATCTACCCGCGCAACCAGTTAACGCGAGTGATCGGCATGGATGTGCCCGGCAAAGCCGATGCACTCGGCCTCGGCTGGGTCTATATGGCACCAAAAGAGGGGCATCCTGGGATCATTCAGAAAACCGGCGGCGGCGGTGGCTTTATCACCTACATGGCGATGGTGCCGCAGCATAATGTCGGCGTTTTTGTCGTCATCACCCGTTCGCCGCTGACGCGCTTTGTCAATATGAGCGACGGCGTTAACAACCTGGTCAGTGCGTTAAGCAGCAACACACCGCAAGTGGTTCCCGCTTCCTGATTCCACCAGAGGCAGACGGTTTCGCCGTTTGCCTCTGCCCTTAACGGCGATTTTGGTAAAACAGAACCTCAGCTTTTCGGCTACAATGCCGCCATCTGTTCCACAAACATCAGGCATACCATGACCGATTTAATTACTCGCCCGCGCCGCCTGCGCAAATCACCTGCCCTGCGCGCCATGTTTGAAGAGACAACACTGAGCAAAAACGACCTGGTGTTGCCGATCTTTGTTGAAGAAGAGTTAGACGATTACAAAGCCATCGAGGCGATGCCCGGCGTGATGCGCATTCCGGAAAAGTATCTCGCCCGCGAAATTGAACGCATCGCCAAAGCTGGCATTCGCTCGGTGATGACCTTCGGCATCTCTCACCACACCGATGACACCGGCAGCGACACCTGGCGCGAAGATGGCCTGGTGGCGCGCATGTCGCGCATCTGCAAAGAGACGGTGCCGGAGATGATCGTGATGTCCGATACCTGCTTCTGCGAATACACCTCTCACGGCCATTGCGGCGTGCTGTGCGATCACGGTGTCGATAACGATGCGACCCTGCTTAACCTCGGCAGACAAGCCGTCGTTGCCGCCGCCGCAGGCGCGGACTTTATCGCCCCTTCCGCAGCAATGGACGGCCAGGTGCAGGCGATTCGCCACGCGCTGGATGCAGCAGGCTTTACCGATACCGCCATCATGTCCTACTCGACCAAGTTCGCTTCCTCGTTCTACGGCCCGTTCCGTGAAGCGGCAGGAACGGCGCTGAAAGGCGATCGCAAAACCTATCAGATGAACCCAATGAACCGCCGTGAAGCGATCCGTGAATCGCTGATCGACCAGGCTGAAGGTGCAGACTGCCTGATGGTGAAACCGGCAGGCGCATACCTCGACATCCTGCGCGATATCCGTGAGCGCACCGAGTTACCGCTGGGTGCCTATCAGGTGAGTGGCGAATACGCGATGATCAAATTCGCCGCGCTGGCGGGCGCAATTGATGAAGATAAAGTGGTGCTGGAAAGCCTGGGTGCGATCAAGCGCGCAGGCGGAGACCTGATCTTCAGCTACTTCGCCCTCGACCTCGCCGAACGCGGTATTCTCTGAACCGTCTGCTCTCTCCCCTGCGGGGGAGAGAAATATCCCTTATCCCTTCCGCACCGCTTTTGTTGTCATTCAGCCGTCTTGCCGTTGTCATATCTTCATTGTAATGAAATGTAAACGTCATCTTCTCCCGTTACTGTCATCGGCAAGACGGGAGGAGAAACCACCATGTTTAGTCTCGACAACGTACTTCAGGATCTCTGGCCGCAGGCCAGACCTGCGCCCTGGCAAAAAAACGTGCTGCGGCGCCTGCTTTACGAACAGGAGTTCCAGCAGTTCGCCGCGAGCCATCCCCACCTGAAAGGGCTGGATATGGTGGAGCAAGTGCTTGAACATCTACAAATCCGCTGCACCGTTCCCGCTCACGACCTCGAACAAATCCCCGAACAAGGCCCATTGGTCATCATCGCTAACCATCCGACAGGTACGCTTGACGGGATGGCGCTGATGTATGCTGTTTCACGTGTACGCCGTGATGTGAAGGTGGTCACCAACCGCATGTTGACCCACCTTGAACCGCTCAGCTCGCTGTTTATCCCGGTGGATAACATGGGTGGCCGTACGCGAAAATCCTCGCTGCAACAGATGGAAAACCATTTGCAGGGCGGCGGAGTGCTGATCTTCTTCCCGGCGGGAGAAGTCTCACGCATGACGCGTAAAGGCATCCGCGATAAAAACTGGCATGCTGGTTTTATCAAACTGGCGGGCAAGTTCCGCGCGCCGCTGCTGCCCGCCTGGATTGACGCGCGTAACAGTGCACTGTTCTACGCCAGCGCGATGGTGTCGGAAACGCTGCCCTTCCTGCTACTGATGCAACAGATGTTTCGCCGCCGGGACAGCAACCTGCCGATCAAAATCGGCCAGCGCATTCCCTGGGATAGCTGGCATACGCCGCAACTTGCCCCACGCGAACTGGCCGATAAGTGTCGCCAACATGTATTGCGTCTGGGTAAAGGACTCTCCGGCCCCTTCAAAACCGAGTGCGCCATTGCACGCCCGGAAGAGCGCATCACGCTGCGCCGCGAACTTAATAATGCCGAGTGCCTCGGCCGCACTACGGACGGAAAAGTTATTTACCTCTGGCAGCGCAATGGGCAGGAAGACGCGCCGCTACTGCGCGAGCTGGGACGGCTGCGCGAAGTCGCCTTCCGTGCTGTGGGTGAAGGCAGCGGTAAACGTCGTGATACGGATAAATATGACGACGATTACCTGCACCTGATCCTGTGGGATGATGCCGATCTGGAAATCGTCGGCGCATACCGCTTTATGCCAACGTCGCAGCAGGTTGAGGCGCACGGCGTTGAAGGCTTATACAGTTACAGCCTGTTCCATTATGACGAACGAATGGCCGATGTACTGCGTCATGGCATCGAACTGGGGCGCAGTTTTATTCAGCCGCGCTACTGGGGACGTCGCGGCCTGGATTATCTGTGGTCGGGCATTGGCGCTTATCTGGCGCGTTATCCGCAGTACCGCTACCTGTTTGGCCCGGTCTCTATCTCCGGTGGCTTGCCGCCTGCGGCGCGGGATCTGCTGGTGGCGTTCTACCGCCTGTGGTTCCCGGCGACCTGGCCTCTGGCCTCATCACGTCGGCCGTGGCCGGCCACGATGCCAGACGTGCTCGCCCAGTTTAGCGGTGAAGATTACACCGAAGATTTGACCCGGCTGAAATCGCTGCTTGGCAACCTTGGTTGCGGCATTCCACCGCTCTACAAGCAGTATTCTGAACTGTGTGAACCGGGCGGCGTGCAGTTTATCGACTTCGGTTGCGATCCCGACTTCAATAACTGTGTCGATGGTCTGGTGCTGGTGGATTTAACGCGTCTGAAAGCAAACCGTTACGAGCGTTATATCGCCGCGCATCTGCCAGAGCAAAAAGCGGGCTAAATGCTGCGCAAGAAAGCGTAACGTGCCGCAGACCTGAGCGTTGTCTTGCGTGCCGGAGGGAGAAGGCAAAATCCTTTTCCGGCACGCAGGCATTCAACCCTGGATCAACCGCAACTGCGCTCGCCTGCTATTCAGACGAGGATTATGCGTCAGGATGACATATAAAATCGGTCGCCAGGCCATATACATCCTCTTTTATTAAATATTCCTGGATTTTCCTGAAACTGTTTTCCCCAAATTAATGGCCGGAAAAATCAGGTTAATCTATTATCCAGAACTGTATTTAACATCAGATACTCACCTGATTACTGTCTGTCATTGCTCAAAAAAACCAACACAAACACATTAAATCAAACAGTTAACTCGTCGTATAAATAAACAAATATACGTAACGTCATTGCATAAATTAAAGCATCCTGCACACAAATTGAGCTAAGAATTATCGGATTTAAATTTCCAGTTATTCCCTATTATATTTCCAAAAACCGCATCAGTGGCTGTTTCTGTCCGCACTTGCACATTCATTTTCCCCGTTGAGGGTTTCTTTCCTTTTTTCACCATTGCAGGGCAGCTTGCACCCGTTTTCGGTCGGCGGCGGTGCACTCTTATTGTGCATTTTCCGCTATGTTGCCTGTAACCCTATGTGTCAGAAGGTTTCTCTTTCCTGGCACTGACTTTGCAACTCTGCCAGCAACTGTATTAATGGCGAGGCAGTAAAAGAATGAACACACAAACAACACTAAAAAGAACACTCGGCAGCTTCCGCCTGTGGGGCATTGCCGTCGGACTGGTTATTTCAGGGGAATACTTCGGCTGGAGTTACGGCTGGTCGCAGGCCGGAACGCTCGGCTTTCTGATTGTCGCGCTGGCGATTGCCGCCATGTACTGCGCTTTTATCTTTAGCTTTACCGAGCTGACCACAGCGATCCCGCATGCAGGCGGGCCTTTTGCTTATGCTTATCGCGCCTTCGGGCCCACCGGCGGGTTTATCGCAGGTTTTGCTACGCTTATCGAGTTCGTCTTTGCGCCACCGGCGATCGCCATGGCGATTGGCGCCTACCTTAACGTGCAGTTCCCGTCACTCGATCCGAAATGGGTGGCCTGCGGCGCATACGTCATCTTTATGGTGCTTAACATTCTGGGCGTCGGTATTGCCGCCACCTTTGAGCTGATTGTCACCCTGCTGGCGATTTTCGAACTGCTGGTGTTTATGGGCGTTGTTGCACCGGGTTTCTCGTGGAGCAACTTCACTGCCAACGGCTGGGCAGGTGCGGAAAGCTTCAGCGGCATCGCGTTGCCGGGCATGTTCGCGGCTATTCCGTTTGCAATTTGGTTCTTTCTGGCGATTGAAGGCGCATCAATGGCAGCAGAAGAAGCTAAAGATCCGAAACGCACCATTCCGCGTGCGCTCGGCGGCGGCATTCTGACACTGACAGTACTGGCGGTTGGCGTGATGGTTCTCGCGGGCGGTGTGGGCGACTGGCGCAACCTGTCGAACATCAACGATCCGCTGCCGCAGGCAATGAAATTGGTGGTCGGCAGCAGCAGCGGCTGGCTGCATATGCTGGTCTGGCTTGGCCTGTTTGGTCTGGTCGCGTCGTTCCACGGCATTATTATGGGTTATTCCCGCCAGATCTACTCGCTGGCGCGCGCGGGTTATCTGCCTGCCAGCCTGGCTAATCTGAACCGTAAAACCCGTACGCCGATTCTGGCGATCCTCGCCGGTGGCGTGGTGGGGATTGCGGCGATCTTCTCCGATTCGCTGATCACCATCAGCGGCATGCCGCTCACCGCCTGCATTGTGACGATGTCGGTCTTTGGCGCTATTGTTATGTATATCATCTCCATGGCCGCGCTGTTCAAGCTGCGCCGTAGCGAGCCGAACCTTGAGCGCCCTTTTAAAGCGCCGTTGTTCCCCTACGCACCGGCTTTTGCACTCGGAATGGCAGTTCTCTGCCTGGTGGCGATGGTCTGGTACAACACTCTGCTGGCGCTGATTTTCGCCGTGATGATGCTGGGCGGTTATATGTGGTTTCGTAAAACCGCATCGGCGCGCGAACGTGCCGCGCTGGACCCGCAACTGCGCGCTATCTCCTGAGGAGACGCAATGTATAAAACCACTCTGGCGCACCGCACATGGCAGTTCGCCAGCCTGAAAGAAGTCATGGCTAAAGCCTCCCCGGCGCGTTCCGGGGATGTGCTGGCCGGGGTTGCAGCACAATCAGCCGAAGAGCGTATGGCGGCCAAAATCGCCCTTGCCGATGTACCGCTGCGCGAGATCCTCGACAATCCGCTGGTTCCCTATGAAAAAGATGAGGTGACTCGCCTCATCATCGACACTCACGACAGCGCTGCTTTTACGTTAATCGCCCATCTGACGGTGGGTGAATTTCGTGACTGGCTGCTGGCCGATACCACCGATACTGCGCTGCTAAGCCAGGTTGCTCCGGCGATCACCCCGGAAATGGCCGCCGCCGTCAGCAAACTGATGCGCAACCAGGATTTGATCCTCACTGCCAGCAAATGCAGTATCATTACCCGCTTTCGCAATACCATCGGTTTGCCCGGTCACCTCAGTGTGCGCCTGCAACCCAACCACCCGACTGACGATCTGAAAGGCATTGCCGCCAGCATGCTGGATGGCCTGCTTTACGGCGCGGGCGACGCAGTGGTTGGCATCAACCCGGCCAGCGACAGCCTGCCGGTACTGCAAAAGCTGAACCATATGATGGCAGACATCATCGACCGTTTTGCCATTCCCACACAGTCCTGCGTGCTGACGCACGTCACCAACACGTTACAGCTAATTGAGCGCGGCGCGCCGGTGGATCTGGTGTTTCAGTCGGTGGCTGGTACCGAAGCGGCAAACAGCGGCTTTGGTATTAACCTCGCGCTGTTGCAGGAAGCCCACGAGGCTGCGCTTTCGCTAAAACGCGGAACGCTGGGCGATAACGTGATGTATTTCGAGACCGGCCAGGGCAGTTGCCTGTCAGCGAACGCCCATCATGGCGTCGATCAGCAAACCTGTGAAGCGCGTGCCTACGCGGTAGCGCGGCACTTTAAACCGCTGCTCGTCAACACGGTGGTCGGGTTTATCGGCCCGGAATACCTGTATGACGGCAAGCAGATTATCCGCGCCGGGCTGGAGGACCACTTCTGCGGCAAACTGATGGGGCTGCCGATTGGCTGCGACGTCTGTTACACCAATCATGCCGAAGCGGATCAGGATGATATGGATACATTGCTGACGCTGCTATGTACCGCCGGGCTAACCTTCCTGATTGGCGTTCCGGGCGCAGATGACATCATGCTCAACTATCAGAGCACTTCATTCCATGATGCGCTCTATGCGCGCCGCCTGCTGGGGCTGAAGCACGCGCCGGAGTTCGCCGACTGGCTAACAAGGATGCAGATTATCGACACCCACGGCCAGCTACGCCTCACCGGCGCAAACCATCCATTACTGACCGTGATGCCACAAGGAGCGCCTGCATGAACTCGCCCGATGCCTGGTCCCTGCTGCGTGAATTCACCGACGCCCGTATTGCGCTGGGTCGCAGCGGTGCCAGCCTGCCAACCAATGAAGTGCTGAAATTTGGTCTTGCCCACGCCCAGGCGCGTGACGCCATCCATCAGCCCTTCGACAGTGACAGCCTGGCAAGCCAGCTCCACGAACTGGGGTTGACCACGCTGGAAGCGCACAGCGCGGCGTCGGACCGACATATCTATCTCAACCGCCCGGATCTGGGGCGCATGTTGAGCGAAGAGAGCCGTGCCGATCTCGCCGCCAGCCGCACACCGGCGCACGATCTACTGCTGGTGATTGGCGATGGTTTATCATCGCACGCTGTACATCGTCAGTCCGTTGGGCTGATCCGCGCCCTGCTGCCCTACCTTGAAACGTTAGGGATTTCGCTCGGGCCGATTGTGCTGGCGCACCAGTCACGCGTGGCGCTGGGCGACGATATCGGCGAAACGCTGAACAGCAAAGCGGTGGCAATTCTGATTGGCGAGCGGCCCGGCTTGTCCTCACCGGACAGCCTGGGCGTCTATCTCACCTGGAAACCGCAGCGCGTACGCATTGAGTCAGAACGCAACTGCATCTCTAACATTCGCCCGGAAGGGCTGAATTACGAAGCGGCGGCCTTCAAACTGGCGTGGCTGCTGGAACAGGCGTTTTTGCGCCGTTTGACTGGCGTACACCTGAAAGATGAGAGCGACAACCCGGCGCTGCATGGTCGCGTCACGCCGCGACTTACCGCGACGAGCTAACCCGTTGGCAATGCGGCGTCGCGTTGCCACTTTACCCCACCGCTCACTGCCCTTCCCTCCTCATTAGCCCCTGCGGGCATGAAGAAAGTGCTTACCCCCCGGCAGCACATCGTCTAAGAGCCTACCCCAGTAGGCGTATATTGTTGCAGCCAGTTTGGGCACGGACAGCGCGCAACAACCGGAGCGTACACTCAGTACGTGAGGATTACTCGCTTCGCTCGCCCTAAAGGGCCGCCGCAAGCGGCGTTCAAAATGCTATAACATTTTGTGTGAGCACTGCCCAGGACCAAAATGGCAAATAAAATAGCCTAATGGGATAGGCTCTAAGTTGATGACGTGATAAAAAAACAAACGGGTAACCTATGAAAATTGTTGTGTTAGATGGCGGTATTCTTAATCCGGGCGATCTTAGCTGGCAGGGGCTTGAGCAACTGGGCGAAGTGGCGGTATATGACAACACCGCGCCGGAGCAAGTGGCAGAAAGGCTGGCGAATGCCGACATCGCTATAACCAACAAAGTTGTGCTGGGCGAAACGGTGTTCAGCCAGTGTCCGGAACTGAAATTTATCGCCGTAACCGCCACAGGCTATAACATTATCGATCTGAACGCCGCGCATTCGCGCGGTATTGCCGTCTCCAATGTACCCTCCTACGGTACTGCCACGGTGGCGCAATTCACCACCGCGCTGCTGTTGGCGCTGTGTAACCACGTCAGCGAACACAGTGCGGATGTTCGCGCCGGTGGCTGGCAGCAGCGCAACAGTTGGTGTTACTGGCTGAACCCGATGGTTGAATTGGCGGGCAAAAAGATCGGCATTATCGGTTATGGCCGCATCGGCCAGGCGTTTGGCGCTATTGCCCAGGCAATGGGGATGACGGTGCTGGCCTGTGCGACGGGCTCAGCGAAAAGGGCGGAAAACAGTAATATGCGTTATGTTAATCCCGACACGCTGTATGCCGAAGCCGATGTCATCAGCCTGCACTGCCCACTGACGCCCGCCACCAAAGGGATGATCAACCACCGCACGCTGCAAAAAATGAAACCCGGCGTACTGCTGCTAAACGCCTCGCGCGGCGATCTGATAAATGAAGCGGATCTGGCTACCGCGCTAAATGCAGGCCATGTCGCGGGTGCTGCGGTAGATGTGCTCTCCAGCGAACCGCCTGCTGCCGATAACCCATTGCTGTCCGCCAAAAACTGCCTTATCACCCCGCATATTGCCTGGGCGTCGGTGGAGGCACGCGGGCGTATTCTTGCGACAACCGTAGAAAACGTCGCCGCGTTTATTGCCGGACAACCGCAAAACCGGGTGGATTAAGCGCCCGCAGCCCATTTGAACGATCAGAAAATTCTCAACCGGGAGAAAAACGCCACGCTAGCGGCAGCAAATGCCGGAAAGCACGGCGCCATCCGGCAAGTAACGCGCACCACAGTTTTTCGCGGAGGGCGCTAAAAACTCAGAGCATCTGCAAATAGATCCGTCGCAACAGCTGAGTGATCGGCCCCGGTTTACCGTCGCCGATGGTCTGCCCGTCAACGGCAACCACTGGCCAGACAAATGTGGTGGCCGAGCTGATAAACACTTCACGGGCGTTACGCGCCTCTTCCGGAGTAAACAGCCGCTCCTCGATGGTCACGCAGTGCTCCTCGGCCAGCTTCACCAGCGCTTTGCGGGTAATACCGTGCAGAATACTGTTGCTCAGCGGCCGAGTCACCACGGTGTTATCGTCCTGCACGATATAGCAGTTACAGGAACTCCCCTCAGTGATATAGCCGTTTTCTACCAGAAACGCGTCGTCCGCACCCTGTGCCTCGGCAAAAGCTTTTGCCAGACAGGGCGCCAGCAACTGCACGGTTTTGATATCCCGGCGCTGCCAGCGAATATCCGGGCAGGTCACCACGCGAATGCCTTTGCTGGCCGCCGGATGATCCACCACCGCGCGTGCCTGGGTGAATAGCACCAGCGTCGGCGGCGTACTGGCGGGCGGAAAATGGAAATCCCGATCGCCGGCGTTACCGCGCGTCAGTTGCAGGTAAATGCCGCCTTCCTGCAACGCATTTTCCACAATCAGCCGCTGGTGGATCTCGCGCAGGCCGTTTTCATCCATCGTCAGCGCTAACCCCAGCTCGCCGCAGGAGCGCACCAGCCGCGCATAGTGCCCGGCAAAATCCACCAGCTTGCTATTCACCACAGCGGTCACTTCATACACGGCGTCAGCAAACAGAAAACCGCGATCAAAGACCGATACTTTCGCCGCTGCTTCCGGCAGGTATTCGCCATTCACATAGACTGTGCGTGACATTATTCTCTCCTTACGCTTCGCCATCAGCCCCACAGAGCCGGTGTCGGTGGAAAAAGTTCGCTGCCATCATAGTGCAGCCCGTGCGGGCGATCGTCCGCCAGCAGCAGCGGCCCGTCGAGATCGACAACGCTGGCCTGCTGCGCGACAACCACGGCGGGCGCCATCGACAGCGACGTCGCCACCATGCAGCCCACCATAATTTGCAGCCCAAGTTGCTGCGCCTGCGTCCGTACGCGCAGCGCTTCGGTCAGGCCGCCGGTCTTGTCGAGCTTGATATTGATAAACTCATAGCGCCCGACCAGTTGCGCCAACGTGGCGGAATCATGGCAAGATTCATCGGCGCACAGCGGCACCGGATGCGGCAACTGTGCCAGCACGGCGTCCTGCCCGGCCGCAAGCGGCTGCTCGATAAGCGAGACACCAAGCGCCGCCAGCGCCGTCGCCTGCTGTAAATAGATGCTCTCGTTCCAGCCTTCATTGGCATCGACGATCAACCGTGCCTGCGGCGCGCCTTCACGCACGGCCGTCACGCGAGCGATATCCTGCTCATCGGCCAGCTTCAGTTTCAGCAAGGGGCGCCAGGCGTTTTCCCGCGCCGCCTGCTGCATTTTTTCCGGCGTATCCAGCGAAAGCGTATAAGCCGTTTGCAGGTGGTGCGGCGTTCCGCTGCCGGTCAGTTGCCAGATACTCTGCCCGCTGCGTTTGCATTGCCAGTCCCAGAAGGCGCAGTCCAGCGCATTCCGCGCTGCGCCAGCCGATAGCCGTTGCTGCAACTGCTCGCGGCTCATCCCGGCAGCGAGGTCGCCACGCAGCGCCTCAATCTGTGCCATCACACTCTCAACGGTTTCGCCATAGCGGGCGTAAGGCAGGCATTCACCGCGCCCGCTAATGCCCTGCGCCTGCAACGTTACCGACACCACGTCGGCCGCCGTGCGGCTGCCGCGCGAGATAGTAAATGCCTGCCGCAGCGGCCAGCGCTCATGCGCTACCAACAGTTCCATTACAGCGTCGCCAGCGCATCAACCAGTGCGCCAACGCCCTGACGGAACGGATCGACTACCGGCAGCCCGGTACGCTGTTGCAGGGAGGACATCAGCGCAATCGCCTCTGCCTTATCCAGCGCCGACGTGTTGATGGAAATGCCAATAAATTTCGCCTTCGGGTTCGTCAGTTGCGCCATTTTCAGGTTCAGCGCCATGCAATCGAGAATATCCGGTACCGGATAGTCAACGCCGCGCATATGTGTGCGGGTGGGCTCATGGCACAGCACCAGCGCATCCGGCTGCGCGCCGTGGATAAGCCCGGTGGTCACCCCGGCAAATGAAGGGTGAAACAGTGAACCCTGCCCTTCGATGATATCCCAGTGATCGGCGTCGTTATCCGGGGCGAGGGTTTCCACCGCGCCGGAGACAAAGTCTGAGACGACCGCGTCCACGCTGATGCCGCTGCCGCTGATCAGAATGCCGGTCTGCCCGGTTGCGCGGAAGGTAGCTTTGCCGCCACGGGCGAGGATCTCTTTTTCAATCGCCAGCGCCGTGTACATCTTGCCGCAGGAGCAGTCGGTACCAACCGGCAGCAGACGTTTGCCGCTGCGTTTACGCCCGCTGGCAACCGGATATTGCTGAGTCGGGTGGCGGACGTCAAACAGTGAGCGACCAAGACGGTCAGCCAGCGCTTTCAGTTCCGGAACATCAGCCAGTTTATTATGCAGGCCCGCCGCCAGATCCAGCCCACTTTCCAGCGCATGGCTGAGGATGGAAATCCACTCTTTTGAAATAATACCGCCGCGATTAGCGACACCGATCACCAACGTTTTTGCGCCCGCTTTTACCGCTGTATCAATATCCATATCCGGCAACTGACAATTGGCATGACAGTTCGCCATACGGTATTGCCCGACGCAATATTCCGGGTGCCATTGTTTAATTCCTTCCGCGACTTTTGCCGCCAGTTGATCGTGCGCATCACCTAAAAAAAGCAGATAGGGTTTTTGAATATTCATTATTTATCCCCCTCAGGATAAGACTGAATAAAATAATTAACGCAGAAATAACATTTCTGAAAATGGAATAATAAACTAACTGCCAATGCAGAATAACAAGGGTTTTATTATTGTCAATACTCACTAACTCAGGCCTTAACTACCACATTTATCGCCATTATCCAGTTTTTTATTCTGCAAAATAGTTTGTAAAAAACAACTGAAAATATTTTTATCTTTAAATAAGGCGATCGCAGACAACGAAGACATAAAAATATTTTGCGCGCCACCTCACTTATTTATTCATGCACCATGACAGCGCACCTGCACTATTTTAGGCAGCCAAAACAGTGCTATCACAGCGGGTAAATCTATAAGGAGAATGGATGAGAAAAACCGGATTAATGGATGTATGGTGCAATCATTATTGACAGGAAAACCCTTTATTAAATAAATGCGATAAATCAAAAGCATCAGGCCGTTAATTTCTGTATTCCGGCCGCTTCGTTATTCCAGTGTTGCGCATTAATTGATGGTTAAACATAAACAATCAACTGACGGACGTGAGGTAACAATGAAGAGTTTTGGTGGGAAAGTCTCTTTAATGGCCGTACTGATTTCCGGCCTGGCGGGCGCACACAGTGCACTGGCGGAAGAAATTAAAATCGGTGTGGTGCTGCCGCTGAGCGGCGCACTGAGCGGCTATGGTCAGCCTTCACAAAAAGGTCTGGATCTGATTCAGGGCATCACCCCGATGCTGAAAAACGGCGACACCATTAAGCTTATCGTGATCGACGATAAGAGTGACAAAGTCGAAGCGGCGAACGCCATGCAGCGCCTGGTGTCCAGCGATAAAGTGGATGCCGTGATCGGTGAAGTGACCTCTTCGAATACGCTGGCGATGGTGAAAATCGCCGACGACACCAAAACGCCGCTGGTCTCTTCGACGGCGACAAACGACCGTGTTACCCGCAACCATCCCTATGTCAGCCGCGTCTGCTTCTCGGACAGCTTCCAGGGCGTGGTCGGTGCAAACCTCGCGTCCCGCGATCTGAAAGCCAAAACCGCAGCCATCGTGTTTGACAGTAGCAACGACTACTCGGTTGGTCTGGCGAAAGCCTTCCGCACCCAGTTCCTGAAAAACGGCGGCACCATTCCTATCGAAGTACAGGCGCCATCGGGCAGCAAAGATTTCAAAGCGCAACTCTCCAGCGTGAAAGCGAAAAACGTCGACATGATCTACATGCCGATTTACTACACCGAGGGTGCGCTGATTGCCGTACAGGCGAAACAACTCGGCCTCGATAAACCGGTAGTGGGCGGCGATGGCCTGGCGGCAGACCCGGTATTTTTCGAAGTGGGTAAAGATGCGGTCAACGGCTATATGACCACCGATTACTACTCACCGAACGCCAAAGAGCAGACGCCTGCTGGTGAAGCTTTTATCAAAGCCTGGGAAGAGAAGTACAAAACCCCGACCCACACCTGGGGTGCAATGGCGGCCGATGCGTACAACGTGATCGTCAACGCCATGAACCAGTGTAATAACCCGCGCGATCGCGTCTGTGTTAACGAGAAAATCCGTGCCACTAAAGACTTCCAGGGCGTGACTGGTACGCTGACGCTGAAAGATGGCGATGCAGTGCGCAGTGCGGTGATCAACGAAGTGAAAGACGGCCAGCTAGCCTTTAAAACCGTAGTCAATCCGTAAGCAGTAACTGGCTGTTAATAAGAGGTTTTTTAATGGATGGCGCCATTTTTTTCCAGCAGGTAGTCAACGGCATGAGTCTGGGCGGCATGTACGCCTTGATCGCCATCGGCTACACCATGGTTTACGGGGTTCTGCGCCTGATTAACTTCGCGCATGCAGATGTGATGATGGTTGGCGCATTTGCCACCCTGTTTCTGTTTTCCTCTATTGGGCTGCCCTTTGGGGTAGCCATTTTTCTGACCCTCGGTTTGTGCGGCCTGCTGGGCATGTTCATTGACCGGGTCGCCTATCGCCCGCTACGCCAGGCATCGAAAATTTCGATGCTGATCACCGCTATCGGCGTCAGTTTTTTTCTCGAAAACCTGTTCAACGTACTGTTTGGCGGAAGTTCCCGCTTCTTCTCCGCACCAGACTATTTCAACAAAACGCTGACCTTCGGCCACATCATCATTACCAACGTGGCGTGGATCGTACCGCTGATCACCGTGCTGTTGTTGCTGGCAATCCTCTGGCTGCTTTATCGCACTCGCTATGGTATGGCGATCCGCGCAGTGGCGTTTGACGTTAATACCGTGCGGCTAATGGGCATCGACGCGAACCGTATTATCTCGCTGGTGTTTGCCCTCGGCAGCAGCCTCGCGGCGCTGGGTGGGGTGTTTTACTCCATCAGCTACCCAACCATTGACCCGTTAATGGGCGTGCTGATTGGTCTGAAAGCCTTTGCGGCGGCGGTACTCGGCGGTATTGGCAGCGTCACCGGCGCGGTGCTCGGCGGCTTTATTCTCGGTTTTACCGAAGTGGTCGCAGTTGCCATTTTCCCGGAGCTTGGCGGCTATAAGGACGCGTTCGCGTTCATGTTTTTGATTCTGGTCTTGCTGTTCCGCCCGGTAGGCATTATGGGTGACGAACGCCTGGAAAGGAGCCGTTTCTGATGTTGAACCCGACCACAACGCTTGCCGCGCAGGGGCGTAATCTGCTGATTATTCTGATCACCATTGCGCTACTGGTGGGGATTAACTTGCTGTTTAACGACTATATTGTGCGAGTGATCAGCACCGTTTTCGTTTTTATGATCCTCGCCGTCAGCTACAACCTGATTAACGGCGTCACCGGCCAGCTTTCACTGGAGCCTAACGGGTTTGTTGCCGTTGGCGCGTATGTTACCGCGCTGTTTATTCTCTCCAGCGACAGCAAGATGGATATGTTCGAAATGGCGACGCCCAGCCCGTTTATTATGCTATTGCACGCCAGCTTCCTGCCCGCGCTGTTAATCAGCGGCGTGTGCGCTGCCGTGCTGGCAGTGTGTCTGGCGTTTCCGGTGTTCCGCGTGCGCGGCGACTATTTGGCGATTGTCACGCTGGGCTTCGGTTTTATTATCAAGATCCTCGCCATTAACAATCCGCAAATCACCAATGGCGCGATTGGGCTGAACGATATTCCCCAGCAACCGCATCTGCTGTTCTGGTGCGGCCTGTTCGCGCTGGCGGCAACCGGGATGATCCTGCAACTGGTGTGGTCGAAGTATGGCCGCATGATGAAGGCGATTCGCGACGATGAAGATGCGGCAATTGCGATGGGTATCAATACCTTCCGCATTAAAACCTGCGCCTTCGCCACCAGCGCTTTCTTTGAAGGGATTGGCGGCGGCCTGCTGGCCTCACTGCTGACGACGATCTCGCCGGGATTGTTTGATTTTATGCTCACCTTCCAGTTGCTGATCATTATTGTACTCGGCGGTCTGGGCAGCACCACTGGCGCGCTGTTGGGAACCATTGTGGTGGTGGGTAGCGGCGAATGGCTGCGTTTCCTTGACCAGCCGCTGTCGCTGTTCGGTCACGATCTTGGCGCCTACCCGGGGCTACGTATGGTGGTCTTCTCGCTGCTGCTGTTGCTGATTATGTTGTTCGCCCGCGAAGGGTTGTTGGGGAAAAAAGAGCTGTGGCAGTTGCGCAGAAGGAGCCGTCATGACAGCAAATAATGTCATCCTGCAAGTCGAGAATATTGTGATGCAGTTCGGCGGGTTGCGGGCCATCGACAACGTCAGTTTTCATGTCGATGAAGCTGAGATTTTCGGCCTTATCGGCCCCAATGGCGCAGGGAAAACTACGCTGTTTAACGTCATCACTGCTAACTACAAACCCACCAGCGGTTGCGTAACGCTGGCGGGGAAATCGATCAAAGGGCTGAAGCCCAACCAGGTGGTGAATGCTGGTATTGCGCGTACCTTCCAGAATATCCGCCTGTTTAACTCGATGACGGTGCTGGAAAACGTGATGGTCGGGTTGGATCACGCCAGCCGCTATTCGCTGCTGGAAGCGGCGCTGCATATTGGCCGCTATTTCCCGGCTGAACGCGCCGCGCGGGCAAAGGCTCTGGAACTGCTGGAATATATCGGCATTGCTGAGTACGCCGATTTGCAGGCCACCAATCTAAGTTATGGCAACCAACGTAAAGTGGAAATTGCCCGCGCGCTGGCAACAGCGCCGCAACTGTTGTTGCTGGATGAACCCGCCGCCGGGATGAACCCGAAGGAGACGGAAGATCTGGCCGGGCTGATTTTTCGTATGCGCAAGGATTATCAACTGAGTGTGCTGCTTATTGAACATGACATGCCTTTCGTCAACGCATTATGCGAACGGGTAATGGTGCTGGAGTATGGCAAACCGCTGTTTAGCGGCCTGATGTCTGAGGCGATCCAACATCCGGAGGTGATCTCCGCCTACCTGGGAGAGGTACGTTATGCTTAGCGCCCACGAGTTAAAGGTATTTTACGGCGTCATTCAGGGGCTGAAAGGCGTTGATATTGAGATCAACGACCGTGAAATTGTTACGCTGATTGGCAGCAACGGCGCGGGAAAAACCTCAACGCTGAACGGCATCATCAATCTGGTGCGCTCAACCGGAACGGTGAATTTTCTCAATGAGGATATCTCGCGCAGCCAGACGCACCATATTGTGCGTAAAGGGCTGGCGCTGGTGCCGGAAGGCCGCAAAATCTTCACCAACCTGACCATCGAAGAAAACCTGCGTATGGGGGCGTATAACAACCTCGCAAACTTTACCCACCTGCGGGATCGTATGTTTACTCTGTTTCCGCGCCTGAAGGAGCGGCGTAAACAGATGGCGGGTACCATGAGCGGTGGCGAGCAGCAGATGCTGGCGATAGCCCGCGCATTAATGAGTGAGCCGGTATTATTGATGCTGGATGAGCCAAGCCTCGGCCTCGCCCCGAAAGTGGTGGGCGAGTTGTTTACCATCATCCGCCAGTTGCGCGAAGAGAACATCACTATTCTGCTGGTGGAGCAAAACGCCACTGCGGCGCTGACCATCGCCGATCGCGCCTATGTGCTGGAGAATGGTAAAATTGTGCTTTCCGGCGCGGCGCAGGAGGTGCTCGCCAACCCGGAAGTGAAAAAGATGTATCTCGGCGGGTAAGCCATATTTGTTGCATGATGCCGGGTGGTGGCTCTGCCCTACCTTGTCTACAGGTGAGCGGCTACCACCTTTTCCTGGCGTGATAAATGCCATTCCCGACACGCGTTTACGCCATCGGACATGGCCGTGAAATCACGGTTGCGGCCAGCGATGCTCCGCTGAAGCCGCCGTTGCCAGCAACCAGTCGCGGAAATCCCGGCTCATTCGCTGTAATACGGCGGATTCGTCGTACACCAGATAATAGGCAATCGGTGAGGCAGCGGTAATGGCCAGTGGGCAGATCAAACGCCCGCGGCTCAATGCCTCCGCCACCAACACACGGCGCACCAGCGCAACGCCCCGGCCCGCAAGCGCGGCTTCAATCACACCGTTCGAATCGATAAACACCGGCCCTTTATCGGTATCCACATCATCTATGCCCTGCGTGTCGAACCATAAACGCCAGTCCAACCGATGCTCATCGTGCAGCAACGGGTAATTCAATAATTCGCGCGGCGAACCGGGCCGGTTTTGCGCCAGCAGCGCAGGGCTGCATACCGGCAACAGATGGTCGTTCACCAGGCAGTGCGACTGAAGCCCCGGATATACGCCCGCGCCGTGACGCACGGCAAAATCGATCCCTTCACTGCTCAAATTGACCACACGATTAGTGGTATTAATCTGCACCTCCACGCCGGGATGCAGTTTTTCGAAAGCACCCAATCGCGGCAACAACCACTGAATGGCAAAACCACGCGTACAACTGACAGTGATTTTGCTCTGGCAGGCGTTATCCACCACACGCTGTGTGGCCTGCGATATCTGGTTAAACGCAGGCTGGATAGCACGCAGGTAAATGTGCCCTTCTGCCGTCAGCGCCAGAAAACGTGGCCCGCGCATAAACAGCCGGACATTCAGCCACGCCTCAAGCCTGCCGATTTGCTGGCTCACGGCACTGGCGGTAATGCATAACTCCTCGGCCGCCGCTTTCATACTCCTGTGTCGGGCGACGGTAGCAAAACAGATTAATGCCTGAAGGGGCGGTAGGGTCATTGCGGTTCTCCGCATAATTAAGTGCAACTAAACTGTAGCAAAAATGCTGGTTTGTCAGCCTGATGCCGCCGGGTAAAACATCTCTGGTTAAAAACGCGACATAAGGAGTTGCACAATGTGGGCCATTGATTACCGGAAATTAATGATGCTGGCGGGCATCGCGTTTTTTTGGTGAACGCCTGAGCGCGAAAAAGTGGGCGGGTGTTGCGCTCGGTCCGGTGGTCAGCCCGACGGATGCGAAACGCCGTTAGCACAGGTGCAGCTACGCTTACATTTCACACCACTTTAGCGCGCTGCCGCTGCGCTTCGCATCAAAATGGTGCATTTGCGCCTGTACTCACCAGGAAAACGCATTGTCAGCCATGCTGGCATGCTTTCTGCATTTTTACAGAATCTTCACACACGGAATGCAGGGGATGACAATGATAAAAATAACGCTTCCGACAGCACCTTACTACGATGAGATGCTCAGCGCAGAGGGCAGTCAACGCCAGCATTACGATGCCTGGTGGCAGTGGCTTCAACAGACCGACCAGCACGCCATCCATCAAAAGAAAGAACAGGCAGAACTGTTATTTCACCGGGTGGGTATTACGTTCAACGTTTATGGTGAAGAGGGCGGCACTGAACGGCTGATCCCCTTTGACAGCGTACCGCGAATTATCCCGGCCCATGAATGGCGCATCCTTGATCAGGGCATCCACCAGCGCGTCAAAGCACTGAATGCTTTCCTGTACGATATCTATCATCAGCAAAATATTCTCAACGCCGGTATTATCCCGCGCGAGCAGGTTCTGGCAAATGAGCAGTACCAGCCCTGTATGCAGGGCGTAGATCTGCATAACAATATTTATGCTCACATCACCGGTATCGATATGGTACGTAACAGCGATGGTCGCTATTACGTACTGGAAGATAACCTGCGCACCCCGTCCGGCGTCTCCTATATGTTGGAGAACCGCAAGATGATGATGCGCCTCTACCCGGATCTCTTCGCCAGCCAGCATATTGCGCCGGTGGAGCGCTATCCCGGCTATCTACTACAAACTCTGCGTGAGAGTACCCCGGTGGACGATCCCACGGTGGTAGTGATGACGCCAGGGCGTTTTAACAGCGCCTATTTCGAGCACAGTTTTCTGGCACAGCAGATGGGCGTGGAGCTGGTAGAAAGCGCTGACCTGTTCGTCAAAGGCGGCGCGGTCTATATGCGCACCACTGAAGGCCCGTGCCGGGTGGATGTGATCTACCGTCGCATTGACGACGCGTATCTCGATCCGCTGGCGTTTCATGCCGATTCGATGCTCGGTGTTCCGGGCCTGCTGTCAGTCTACCGGGCGGGCGGCGTAGTGCTGGCGAACGCGATCGGTACTGGCGTTGCCGATGATAAATCCATTTACCCCTATGTGCCGGACATGATCCGCTTCTACCTCAGCGAGGAGCCAATTCTTGGCAATATTGCCACCTGGCAGTGCCGTAAACCTGACGATCTTAACTATGTGCTGGCCCATCTCGACAGCATGGTGGTGAAAGAGGTTCACGGTGCGGGCGGATACGGAATGCTGGTCGGGCCAAAATCGACCCGCCAGCAGATTGAGGATTTCCGCAAGCGGTTGCTGGCAAACCCCGGCAACTATATTGGTCAGGAGACGCTGGCGCTCTCAACCTGCCCGACTTTTGTCGAAGAGGGACTGGCGCCGCGCCACATCGATCTGCGCCCGTTTGTGCTCTCCGGCGAAGAGATTCGCCTGGTGCCGGGCGGCCTGACGCGCGTGGCGCTGAACGAAGGTTCGCTGGTGGTGAACTCGTCGCAGGGCGGCGGGACCAAAGATACCTGGGTGATGGAGGAGGACGAATAATGCTAAGCCGCACAGCCAGCGAACTATACTGGATGGCCCGCTACCTGGAGCGGGCAGAGAGTTTTGCCCGGGTGCTGGATGTCACCTGGAAGCTGTCGATGATGCCACGCCACCGCCAGCAGCAACACGATTTGGCGCTGCCGCTGAATCTCACCTTTTCTCATGAGCTGTTTCAGCAGCGTTACGCCCGCTTTTCCATGAACAACCTGCTGAACTTCTTCGCCCTCGATAGCCACAACCCCAGCAGCATTTATAGCTGTATTGAAATGGCGTGGAATAACGCCCACGCGGTACGCGGCAGCCTGTCGTCAGAAGTGTGGGAGTGCATCAACACCACGCGTATTGACATCCGCAATCTGCGTCAGTCCGGGGTGGATAAAATCGGTATTGATACCTTTTTTGACTGGGTGAAAGAGCGCTCTCATCTGTTTCGCGGCGCGATGTTCGGCACGCTACTGCGCAACGACGCACAATGTTTTATCCGTGTCGGTACGCTGATTGAGCGCGCCTACGCCACCGCCCAACTGCTGGCGCTTAAAGATCAGCAACTGAACAACGATCCGGATCCGGTGCGTGAATATTATCGCCTCGATACCCTGCTGCGCGCCGTGAGCGCCCGCGAGGCCTATCACAGCATCTACCGCCAGCCGATCAGCCGCGAAACCGTCAGCGAACTGTTGGTGTTTCGTAATGATGTGCCGCGTTCGCTGCATGCCTGCGTGGCGGATCTGGTGCAGCAACTGGAAATGATCGGTAACACGCGGGCGCATGTTCCGCTACGCCAGGCGCACCTGTTGCATGTGGAACTGCGCTTTGGTTCTCTCGACGAAGTGATGTCGCTGGGGCTACAAAGCTGGCTGAACCACTTCCTCACCCAAATCAATGAGCTGGCCGACAGCATTCGCCAGACTTATCTGGAGGCTCTATGAAACTCACCATCAACCATTTAACGCATTACCAGTACGATGAAGAGGTGAAATTCAGCACGCAGTATCTGCGACTGACGCCGCAAACTTCCGCGCGCCAGCAGGTTAGCGAGTGGAAACTGACGCTACCTGCCTCGGCCGTCGCCACCCGTGATGCTTATGGCAACCTGATGCATGTGCTGACGCTGGATAGCCCGCACCAGGAGATTTTTATCCACGCTCAAGGGGTGGTGGAAATCGCCGATAATGTGGAAGAGAGCCAGGATAACAGCGATGAAATGTTATCGCCGCTGGTCTTTTTACGTGTCACGCCGCTGACGGAAGCGGACGATCTGATCCGCAGTTTTGCCAGCCGCTATTACCGGGAAGCGGCGCCCGAAGAGAGTCTCACATCGCTGATGGCGGAATTACGACTAAAAATGCCGTATACTCCCGGCGCAACGCATGTACAGGACAGCGCAGCGGACGCATTCGCCAAAGGAAAAGGCGTCTGCCAGGATCATACCCATGTCTTTCTGGCCTGCTGCCGTAGCCTGAAGATCCCGGCGCGCTATGTCAGCGGTTATGTCTATAGCCAGGATACCGAGCACGTGGCGATGCATGCCTGGGCGGAAGCCTGGATCAATGACCGCTGGCACAGTTTTGATATCACCAACGATACCCGCCGGCTCAACCAGCATCTGCGGCTGGCGGTAGGGATGGATTATCTGGATGCCTGTCCGGTGCGCGGCAGCCGTTTAGGCGGCGGCTGCGAAGAGCTGTTTTCCACCGCTGAAGTGAACCTGTTTACGCAACAGCAGCAACAGGTTCAGTAGCAATAGCGTCAACTGTTATGTAAAAAGGTGTGGTAATGACCTACTGTGTGGCCATGCGTCTGTGTGACGGGCTGGTCTTCGCTTCTGACTCCCGGACCAATGCGGGCGTCGATCACATTGCGACGTTCAAAAAACTTCACGTTTTTCAGCGTGAAGGCGAACGGGTGTTGGTGATCCAGTCCGCCGGTAATCTGGCGACCACGCAGAGCATCATCACTCTGCTGGCCTCACGTATTGAGAGCCAGCAGACGCCCAACCTGATGCAGGCCGAAACAATGTACGATGCCGCAACGCTGGTGGGTGAAACGGTGCGGGAAGTTATCCACCGCGACAGCAAGGCGCAGCAAAACGGCAGCAACACCAACTTTGGCTGCAACATGCTGCTGGGCGGGCAGATTGGCAACGAAGAGCACCGGCTGTTTCATATCTATCAGGAAGGGAATTTTATCGAGTCGACCAACGACACGCCCTACTTCCAGATTGGCGAAAGCAAGTACGGTAAACCGATTATCGATCGGGTGTTAACGCCGGATACGCCGCTGGAGCAGGCGATGTGCTGCGCGCTGATCTCGATCGACTCCACGCTGCGCAGCAATCTCTCCGTCGGTATGCCGCTGGATGTAATGATCTACCGTCGCGACAGCTTCCATGCCCGCGAACAGCAGCGGATTATTGAAAGTGATCCCTATTTTATTGCCATCCGCAAAGCCTGGTCCGAAGGGCTGCTCAACACCTTCCGCCAGTTGACGCCCTTCCCCACACAACCCTGAACCCGGCGATTTAAGCGCAGAGGAAAACGTGTGGCGCACCGCTGCCTGGGTGTGTGCTCACCTGCACCTCGGCGCCGTACCACTGCGCAATCACCGGCGTCTTGATCACCTGCTGCGGCAAACCCTGCGCCACCAGCCTTCCCTCATGCAACAGCAGAATACGATCGGCCCACAGCGCTGCCAGATTCAGATCGTGCAGCACCACGCAGACGTGCAACTTACCGCTGACGGTGAGTTTTTTTAGCAGTCGCAGCAACTGTTGTTGGTGGTAAAGATCCAGCGCCGACGTGGGTTCGTCGAGAAACAGCCAGCCTTCCGGCGCACTGTCGCGCCACAGTTGCGCCAGGCAGCGCGCCAGTTGTACGCGCTGCTGCTCACCGCCGGAGAGCGTGGCATAGCGCCGCTGCGCAAGCTCATCGCAGCCGGTTAGCGCCAACACGTCACGCACAATCCCGGTTTCACGTTGCGATCCCCACGGCGCGCGCCCCATCGCGACAATCGCCACCACTGACCAGTCAAACCGCAACTGCGTTTGTTGCAGCATTACCGCCCGACGGCGGGAGAGCGTCTCTGCCGGCCACTGTCCCAGTGCGCGCCCCTCCAGTTGGCACGCCCCTGCATCAGCGGACAAATAACCGCTCAGCAACCGTAGCAACGTTGATTTCCCCGCGCCATTCGGGCCAATCAACGCCACCAGTTCGCCGCCGTTCAGCGTTAACGACACATCATCAATAACCCAGCGCTGCCCACGTTGCAGGCATAAATTCGCGGCGGTTAAGGTGTTATCCATGCGCGGTTCCTCGTTGTCGAAAAATCAGCCATAAAAACCACGGTGCGCCGAGCAGGCTGGTGAGCAGCCCTACCGGCATCTCCGCCGGAACCACCAGCGTGCGAGCGGCGGTATCGGCAATCAGCAGCAGTATCGCCCCGGCCAGCAGCGAACCAGGCACCAGCGCGCGATGATCCGGCCCCAGCCACATGCGCACCAGGTGCGGCACCACCAGGCCGATAAAACCAATGATCCCGCTGATGGCGACCGCCGCCGCTACCAGCAGCGCACTGCAGAGCAGCATCAGCCGTTGCAGCGCCGGAACGTTGACGCCGAGATAGTGCGCCTCTTCATCGCCCAGTTGCAGCAGATTGAGCTGACGGGCAACACGCCACACCACCAGCGATGACGGCACAATCAGCGTGGCGGCGAGCGCAAGCGTAGACCACTGCGCCTGGCCGAGGCTGCCCATTCCCCACTGTGAAAGCTGGCGAAGCTGGGCGTCATTACTCAGCCAGGAGAGGACACCTACCGCCGCGCCGCACAGGGCATTAATGGCGATGCCAACCAACAGCAAGCGCGACAGTGTGTTGTCGAGGGCTTTGCTAAGCAGGAAGATAACCACCATCACTGCCAGGCTACCGATAAAGGCCGCCACCATCGGTGCGTAGAGCGCCACCGGCGCGGGTACCGACAGCGGCAATACCAGCCAGCAGGCCACCGCCAGTGCGCTGCCGCTGCTGATCCCCAACAAACCTGGGTCGGCGAGCGGGTTGCGAAACAGCCCCTGCATCACGCAGCCGGAGAGTGCCAGCGCCGCCCCGACTACAAGCGCCAACAGCACGCGCGGCAGGCGAATGGTCAGCCAGATTTGGCGCAGCCCTTCATCGCCTGCCAGCCACAGACTGGTGAGCGGCAGATGCATGGCACCCTGCGTGCTCGCCAGAAAAGTTAACCCGAGCAGCAGCAACAGCATTCCCCACAGCATGCGAACAACAACGCGGCTCATCAGGGTAACTGCTGCGCTTTTTTACGCAGATCCAGCAGCGCCTGCGGTGTGCGCAGACTAAAGCCGAGCAGCGCCATATCATCGACAATCAGCAACTGTTTATGCCGCCCGGCGGGCGTCTGCGCCAGGCCTGGCAGCGTCCACAGGTTCTCTTCGCCGCCCATGCTTTTTACGCCATCGGCGGAGATGACAATTAAATCCGGCTGACTGGCGATCACCCCTTCCTGCGAAAGACCGCGATAGTGGGCAAAACCCTGCATCGCATTCTGTAAACCCGCCGCGCGGATCGCACCGTCTGCCGCCGTCTCTTGCCCGGCGACCATCGTGCCCATCCCGCCGTGGCTTAACAGAAACAGCACCCGCTTATGGAGCGCCGTTTTCGGCAGCACGGCGATTTGCGCCGCCACTTTTTGCCGCAACTGTTCGCCTTCGGCGGTTTTACCGAGCGCAGCGGCAATCACCGCCACTTTGTTATCAATGGCGGCGGGCGTATATCCCCCCGGAACCGGGATCACGTTGACGTTATTCCCGGCGACGTTTTGCAACACTGTCGACGGCTGCACCTGTTCACTGGCCAGCACGATGTTCGGGCGCAGCGACAGAATGCCTTCGGCGTTGAGCTGGCGGACATAGCCCACATCCGGCAGTTTGCTCGCCTCCGGCGGCCAATTACTGGTGGTGTCGCGCCCCACCAGTTGCGCCTGAGCACCGAGCCCGTAGACGATTTCGGTAATATCGCCGCCAAGCGCCACCACTTTTTCCGCAGCGGCGCTCGCCATCAGTGGCAGCGCCACCAGCAGTATCAGTAATTTTTTCATGCGGCTTGTCCTTCGTTGCACAGCGCATCTATTTGCCTGCGCCACAGGCTCTGTTCCGGCTGCCCTTCGCTGCGCTGGCCGTAAAGCTGCACGATTTGCGTACCATCGGCGGCGAACAGTTCAAGACTGGTGACATGCCCATCGTCGGTCGGTTTACGGGTGACCCAGCTTTCGGCGATGCCGCTCTCAAGCAGGTGCAGCGTGAAATGTTGATTGAAGATGTTGATCCAGCCTTTCATCGGCGTCAGCTTCTCCAGCACGCCGGTGAAGATCTGCACACAGCCACGGTTGCCAACGAAGATCATAATTTCATTACCCTGCTGTAACACCATCTCCAGCAGGCGCGGCAGTGCGTCGTTGCTGACCTGACAGGCCAGATCGTTGCCCACCAGACGAAACGCCTGCTGGCGCGAGATGCGATGTTTTTTCAGCAGGCCGAAGAACTGATGCACATCGGTCATCGCTCGCCATGCCTGATCCAGCGCAACGGCATCAGCACTTTCAGCATGCGATTCGACAACCGCTTTGCTAATTGTTAACGGCAGATCGGCCTGCGCCGTGAACCGGGTCACTACCTCGTTCCACGCCGCCATATCGCTCTGTTCGGTGACGTAGACTTTCAGCACCGCATCGCCCCTCTGGTCGAAGAATTGAATACTGTGACGTTCGCCGCGCGGGTTTTGCTCACGCAGGCTAAAGGCGCTGGCCCACTGATTAACAAACAGGCGCAGATCGAGTGCGCGCGGGTTGAGTACTATCCCGGCGTGCTGGCCGATATGCAGGTTGGTGAAACGGCCAATCTGTTCATGCACCGCATACTCGTTGCGGCAGATGCATTTGGTGTCGCCGACACATTCCAGCGCGGCGAGCAAACCGCGCATATCGCCGTTCAGGCGCACGGCATCATGCCCGACGCGTGAGCGGGTTAATTCGGCTTCGCTGATCGCCATCTCTGTGGCGATATCGCGGGCGTACTTAGCAGGCTCCTGCGCTTTAATTGCCTGATATTGCTGCCAGATTGCGGAAAAATCGAGTAATGAAACGGGCATAGCATTCGCTCCTTTATCATGTTAAAACCCCCGGCAGCGTTACCGGGAGATGAAGAACCAGCACAGGTGCGCAATCAGAAATCGACGTTGACGCCCAGTTGCCAGGTACGGCCCGGCATAACAGCCAGCGCTTTGTCGTAGGCATCCTGATTGGTGGACTTCTCGAGGGTGCGGCTGCTCAGGTAATCCCAGTATTTACGGTCAGTGATGTTGTAAACGCCGCCGTTGATTTTCACGTGTTTTGCCACTTGCCAGTAGGCCGTCCAGTCCAGCAGGCCATAACCCGGCACGCGCATATACTCAGTGCTGGAGTCGTTAATCGCGGAGCCGGTGTTGGTGTACGACTCGCGGCTGGTGGCGGTGGCGCGTTTACCCTTCACGAAGGTAGCTGTCAGCGCGGTACCGTAGCGTTTCGCCGGATCGTCCCAACCAACACCCACGATCGCTTTCATCGGCGCAACGCTGTCGAGATCGAGGTATTTGTCACCCATATAGCTGGATTTCGATTTCCCTTCGGTGTAGCCGTAAGCCAGCGTGGCACTCAGGCCATTGACCTGCTCAAACCAGGTACCAAAGTTAAATTTCGCGCTGATTTCGCCGCCGTAGATAAAGGCCTTATCACGGTTCTCCGCCTGATAAGTGGTGTAGATGTTCGACGGAACGTTAATGAATTTATCCGGGTTATTGGCACGTGTATAACGGGTATAAGCGATTAAGTTTTTATAGCTGTTGTAGAACAGCGCGGTATGCAGCGTAACGCCTTCAGTGACCTCCCCTTTCATACCCCATTCGAGGTTATTACTGGTTTCGGTTTTCAGATCGGTATTGCCGATCAGCGCATACTGCTGGCGTCCGGCATAGCTGGAACCCAGGTTCCAGGAGCCGTAAAGCTGGCTGGCGTTCGGGAACTCGGCGCCGCGTTTGTATTGCAGCCAGGTCATCAGGCGCGGCGTGATGTCGTACTGGAAGGTTAACGACGGCAACCATTGGGTGTCGGAATTTTTCCCGTACAGGGTGGAGACGTCCGACTCATCCACCACGGTGCTGTTGGTCGTCAGGCTGGAGAGGTTATCCGGCTTTATGGCTTGATGTACGACGCGCGCACCCGGAATGATGGCAAAATGATGGCCATCTGCATCGAAGTTAAGCTGATCCTGCACGAATGCGCCCAGCGTGTAGCTGCTACTGTCTGCTTCCGGCTGCATGATCTCGCTGTAGATACTTGGCAGCGGGGACTGGTTAAATGGACGCCTGGTTTTGGTGGTGCTGGCGTTAAAACCCGCGCTCAGATCGTGGCGGCCAAGGGTTTTCGCCAGCGTATTCTGTATGCCCCAGGTATCGGTATCGTAATTGGAGTAAACCGTTTCCATCGTGGCGGTAGTGCTGTCCGGCATCCAGGTTCGGTCATGCGCTTCGGTGTGCTGGTAATAGACTTTGCTGGACATACTGTCCAGCCAGTCGTTCATTGGCGTCCAGTCATCTTTCAGGCTGACGCCCCAGCGGCGGGTCTGGCTGGTTTGCTGCGCATCGCCGAGGATTGTGCTGCCGCTGCTATTCCACGCGTCGTAATGGGTGTGATTGGTTTTGTGGTAGTAATCCAGCGTACCAGTCAGTTTATGCTCATCGTTTGGTTGCCAGATACCGGAGGCCATCATCGCGTCGGAGTGCCAGTTCGCCAGATACGCATTGATGGAGCCGCTGTTGTTGCGAGTTTGCTGACCATCGCGGCGGCTATAAACAAAGATGCCGCGCAGGGTTTCATCCCCTGCCGCGCTGGTCACGCCGTTGTGCCAACTGCGGTCGGCTGAGTCATAATCGCTCTGGTAGCCAAAGTAGCTGTTTTTGTCCGGGTGCAGATAATCGTCCGGTGATTTCGGGCGGAAGGAGACGTTGCCGCCAATGGAAGTGTTCGCTTGATCGGTGGGCGTCGCGCCGGACTGAATATCGACATTGCCGTACATGTACGGATCGATATAATCACGGCCAATGCCGAAGGTGTTCAGGCCCGCGCGGCTGGCGTAGCTACGGCCGGTTGCATCCGGCTGTGGAATGCCATCAACATCGATTCCTACGCGGTTACTTTCCAGGCCGCGAATGTTGTAACCGGTGTAACCGCCGCGATCAAAACCACTTTTGCCGTTACCGGAACCGCCGCTTGCGCCGGTCGCACTGATTAACGGTTCGTAACGCATAATAGAGCCGAAATCGTTCGCGCCTTTGTTTTGTAAATCCTGTGCGCTAACTGAATGACTACTGCCTGCTTTCAGCACCGGGGCAGGTGCCGTAACGACCATTTGTTCGGCCGTATCCTGTTTTGCATCCGTTGCGGTGGTTGTTAAAGTTCCGGTATCCGTTGCCAGCGCGGTGTTCTGGTACAGGGCTGCGAGTAATAAAGCCACCAGCACGCGCTTCCTGAAGCGACGTGGAGAAAATTGCGATTTACACATAATCTTTTGTAAGCCTTAGAATTTATTAGTATCAGGCTCACGTCTTACTTCCAGTCGTTCCACGAAACATAATACGTCAGGACAAAAAACAGCAGGTTATCGTTATGTTACTGGATGGTAATGCAAATCATTATCAATTGCAATCAGTTCATAAACTGCTCACCTTTGTCTCCGGACTTTGCGTACACTTTGCAATCAATCTGATTCGCCTTTTGGAGGGACGAAAAAATGAACAAACCGACGATTACTTTACATTATTGCTCGCAGTGTAACTGGATGCTGCGCGCCAGTTGGATGGCGCAAGAACTGCTGCATACGTTCAGTACCGATCTCGGATCGGTGCGCCTGATCCCCGGCACCGGTGGAATTTTTGTGATTGATATCGATGGCACAGTCATCTGGGATCGTAAGCAAGAAGGCGGCTTTCCCGATGCCGCAGAGTTAAAACGTCGCGTACGCGACTGCTGCTTCCCGGAAAAACCGCTTGGGCACGTAGAGAAAAAAAGCGACTAAGTGTCGGACGACTCCTCCAGCCTACGGAAGCCCTCAAGCAGCGTAGTCAGCCGCCGATGACGCACATCGCGACCAACAAAAAGCTTGCAGGAAAAAGCCGCCTGCAAGGGACGGCCGCAAATGCGATACCAGGGTTTCAACCGCCAGAATGGATGAAATATGAAAAGATCATCAATAAATTTATGTTTACATTCATTAATGGAAGTTATTAATTGCTATTGTCAGCAAGCGGTTTGCGGTTCGCCATCATTGAAATAAAATATTTCTGTTCCGGAGAAAACTCAACGTTTATCCTGTCCGTCGCATTAAAATTAATAATTTTCACATAGGTATAGCGCTCAATCATTTCATGGCCTGAAGTGTCACCTCTGAAAAAATCGTGTATTCCGTAACTCTCTTTTTGTTTACCCATCAACCACTCCAGACTCACATGTAAATGGCGAAAAAGCGGGTCTGAGACCCCTTCTGGCTTATCGTTTCCCGGTAAGCCAAATAAAAAATCGACTATTTCTCGCTATCCGATTTTCCAACATCTGATATTGCCAGGGCGCTTATTCTTAATAATTATTACGGGCTATAGGGTGTATGTCCGTTGCGTCAATATGCCTAATTCTGCTTATTGGGTGTCATTAGTCAATACTCATTCATAATGCCATTTATAAATTCAGAAAAAGCATCTTCGCAACATTAAAATAAATGTGTGGCCAATAGTCCTGGTATTTTTACGGTTAAAGAGAAAGGACGCTATTTATCACCTCCTGCGCACAGTCTCAATACAGTGCGTTAATCGGTGCAGAGTTCGGCACCGTCATCAGCCACGAGAAAAAGGATAAAACCCATTATTTATCATAAGTATACACTCCTCTCTTTGTTTTATAACTTACGCTATGTTGCACGCATTGATGATTTTTAATATTGTTACGTTATAACATTTAGTCACAAATCATCAGGGAGCACAGCATGATCATGAAGAAATCCGCCTTTGTTCTGGGTATGGGTGTATTACTGAGTAGCACAGAAGGCATGGCTCACGATCATCACCACGGAAAGCCGCTGACAGAGGTGGAACGCAAAGCCAGCGAAGGCATTATCGACGATAAAGATGTCAGGGATCGGTTACTCTCAGACTGGGACGGGATCTGGCAATCGCTGAATCCCTTGCTGCTGAATGGAGATCTCGATCCGGTGCTGGAGAAGAAAGCGCAGCACGGCGACAAAACGGTGGAGGAGTACCGCGCTTACTACAAAAAAGGGTATGCGACAGACATCGACACCATCAGCATTGAAAATAACGTGATTGAGTTTCACACGGGTAAAACGGTTACTCGCTGCCGCTATGACTACGCCGGTTATAAAATTCTGACCTACGCCTCCGGCAAGAAAGGCGTGCGCTATCTGTTTGAGTGTAAAAACGCGCAGTCAAAAGCACCAAAGTTTGTGCAGTTCAGCGACCACATTATTGCGCCGCGCCAGTCTCTGCATTTCCATATTTTTATGGGTAACGAATCCCAGCAAACGCTACTGGAAGAGATGGATAACTGGCCAACCTTCTATCCGTACAATTTGAATAAAGCGCAGATCATCGACGAAATGCTGCACCATTGATGCCAGCGGGCAATTTATGCCGGATATTCCTGCAACCAGCCTCTAACGTCCTGTGTCGCTATCTGATGCCGGGCGTTCCAGGTCTGCTCCCCGGCCCCCTACCCTAGTCGCTGGTTTACCCGCAAAGCCACTATTAACCGCCCTTAGAGCGGGCATTGTATGGCTGGAGTGAAGCGCGGGAAATAGCGGAACGCGTGCAGGTATATTGACTAATGTCCTAAATTAGCACCATCAACGTCATTTAAGACATCCCTGACTCACTTATGATGTTTCCATCGCATCCATTGTGAACCCAGGAGTCTGCTATGAACATCGCTACACAACACCACAAAGGCACTGCCGTTATTACCGGCGCATCAACCGGTATCGGCGCGATTTACGCCAACCGCCTGGCCCGTATGGGTTACGACCTGATTATTATTGCCCGCAACCATAACCGTCTGAACCGGATGGCCAGCCATATTACCGCAGATACGTCGCGTAACGTGGAAGCGATCGCCGCTGACCTTAACGATCCGCAACAACTCCGAGCGCTGGAAGCCAGACTGCGTGAAGACGCCAGCATCACACTGCTGGTCAATAACGCTGGCGTCGGCACGCATACACCGCTGCTGAGCAGCGAGGTTGATCGAATGGAAGTGATGATTAACCTGAACGTCACCGCTCTCACCCGCCTCACTTACGCGGTTGTACCCGGCTTCGTCGCCCGTGGCGTAGGTGCAGTTATCAACATCTCGTCTATCGTCGCCATCGCCCCCGAAGTGCTGAACGGCGTATATGGCGGGACAAAAGCCTTTGTACTGGCTTTTAGCCAGTCACTGCATCACGAACTGGCCGATAAAGGCGTTCAGGTGCAGGCCGTACTGCCTGGTGCGACGGCAACGCCATTCTGGGACAACGGTGGCCTGCCGCTGGAACAGCTCGACAAAACCATTGTGATGAGCGCCACGGACATGGTGGATGCAGCACTGGTGGGCTTTCTGCGGGGTGAGCTGGTGACCATTCCCTCTCTGCATAACGACGCCGACTGGCAGGCACTGGAACAGCATCGCCGGGCGCTGATGCCGCAACTCTCCACAAACGTACCAGCAGAGCGCTATCGCGCAATCGCCACCCACTAATCATTAACAGAACGCAGGATAAGACCATGAAACTGACAGGCAATACGATTTTTATTACCGGCGGCACCTCAGGTATTGGCCGCGCGATGGCGGAAAAATTTCACCAGCTTGGCAATCAGGTGATCATTTCCGGACGGCGCCAGGCGCTACTGGATAGCGTCACCGCCGCCAACCCTGGCATGGGCGCTGTCATGCTGGATGTGACCCGCGCGGACAGTATTAAAGCCGCAGCAAAAGAGGTGTTGTTACGCTATCCGGCGCTGAATGTCGTGATCAACAACGCAGGCATTATGCCTTTTGATAATGCTGCCGGTGAACTGGATGACGAGATGGCAACCACGCTGCTGAATACTAACCTTCTTGGGCCAGTGCGCGTCAGCGCCGCGTTTATTGAACACCTGAAACAGCAGCCGGACGCGGTGCTGATCAATAACAGTTCGATTCTGGCGTTCCTGCCACTCGCCGCGAATGCGCTCTACTCCGCAACGAAGGCAGCTATTCACTCCTACACCTTGTCGCAGCGTTTCCTGCTGCGCGACAGTAGTGTCAAAGTGATTGAAATTTCGCCGCCGTGGGTAGATACCGACCTGATTTATAAAAGCGGCGATCCGCGCGCGATGCCGTTGCAGGATTTTATCCAGCAGACCTTCGACAAACTGGGCACCGATACCATTGAAGCAATTGTGGACAGCGTACTGCCCGCGCGTGACAACCCCGGCGCAAATGAGCATGCGGTGGTTAATGCGTTCAATCAGTCCCTCGTCGATAACCCCATTCCTGTTGCATAACCGATGGCGGGGCAGCCCGCTGCCCCCTGGAGTTCATGATGCAGAACCAAATCTCCCCTTCGCAAAGACGCGCCCTGTGGGCGCTGAGCCTGGCCTATTTTGTTCAGGCGACAGGCGCGCTGTCGGTTGCGGGCAGCCTGGCCGCAGTCTCGCATGAATGGAGATTAAGCGACGGGCAAAGCGCCCGCCTGCTCTCCATTTTCGGTTTGACCTTCGCGCTGGCCGCTCCGCTGGCGCAGATCTTTTTCGGTCACCTGATGCGTAAATATCAGGTGCTGGCCGGGATGCTGGTGTTTGGCCTCGGCGCATTTCTCTTCGCGATGGCAGCAGATTACCCGATGCTCATCGCTTCGCGTATTGTGATGGGGCTCGGCGCTTCGCTGATTGGGCCGGTACTGGTGGCGCTCGGCGCGGAGTTAGTGGCGCAGCACGATCGCGGCAGTGCTATCGCCATGATATTGCTTGGTGTCTCGATGGCGAGCATGGTGGGGATCCCGCTGGCCGCCTGGATTGCAACAACATGGGGCGCACGTGAACTGTTTGCGCTGGTCGCTTTGTTCAGCTTGCTTACGGTACTGGCAGTCTGGTTAAGCGTGCCGAATATCGTTAAAGGCGCGGATATCCGCTTTCGCCAGTTGGTCGCTGTGCTGGCAGAGGGTAAATCGTTGGCGGCATTCCTGGTGGTATTTTTTATCACCTCCGGCGTCTACGACATGTACGCGTTTATCTCTCCGCTGATCCGCGATAACTGGCACGGCACAACCACCAGCGTTTCTGTTGCGTTAGCGGTGATTGGCGTCGCCGGGATTTTTGGCAACCTGTTTGTTGGCCGCGCAGCGCGTCGCTACAGCGCCGAGCGTTTACTGGTGGTGGGCATCACGCTGCTGATTGTGGATATGCTGGCGATGATGATCCTGCCCGCAAAACTGATGCTGCTTTATCTGCTGCTGGTACTGTGGGCCTTCTCTACGGATCTGTTGTGGCCGTCCCAGCAGCGGCGAGTGGTGGAAATCGCCACTGCCGAAACACGCGGGATTTCGCTGGCGTTAACCAGTGCCTTCATGTTCTGCGGTATTGGTTTTGGCTCGGCCGTCGCGTCGTGGATCTATCCGCTGTTGGGTTTTTATGGTGTGATGATCAGCGCTGTTTTGTTTTTATTACTGGCGTTAATCAGCTTGCTGATTTCGCAGCGATTACGCGTTCGCTGCCCGACGCTTCAGCCCGCCAGCCTGGGATCTTAGGGAGTCGTGATGCACAAAATTGGCTTAATCATTGCCGATCATTTTCAGGTGCTGGCACTGTCCACGCTGACCGTGTTTGAGTTCGCCAACATGGCTGCCGGCAAAGCCTTTTACCAGCCAGAGGTCTACTCCGAATTTGGTGGCACGGTGCGCTCATCATCGGGCATTGGTGTGGATTCACTGCCGCTTCCGCATGACACGCAGGTGGATAGCTGGCTGGTGGCGGGCGTACTGACACCGGCTGAAAAACCGGCATCGGCTGGCATCGTCAATTTTCTGCAAACCACTGCGCTTCGGGCACGCCGCATTGCGGGAGTCTGCACCGGCGCATTTGTGCTGGCACAGGCCGGATTGCTGGAGAAAAAACGCGCGACCACGCACTGGGCGCACGCCCACAGTTTGTTGCAGATGCATCCCGACATACAGCTTGAAGATGACCGCATTTTTATCATTGATGATCAAATCTGGACTTCCGCAGGCATGACCGCCGGGCTGGACATGGCGCTCGGCATGGTGGAAAAAGATCTGGGCGCGGAGATCGCCCGCGCGGTGGCGCACAATCTGGTGATGAACCAGCGGCGCTCCGGCGGGCAAACGCAGCACTCGGAGATGCTGGCGCTGGCACCGCGTTCCGATCGTCTGCAAAGCGCGCTCGAATATGCCCGCAGCAACCTGAGCAAAGCGCTGACAGTGGAACTACTGGCCGATGCCGTCCATCTGAGCGCCCGCCAGCTTAGCCGCCTGTTTCGTCAGGAGACGGGGAAATCTCCGGCTAAGGCGATTGAGGGATTACGTCTGGAAGCTGCGCGGCTGATGATTGAGCAAAGCCGTCTGTCGCTGGATGCCATCGCTCGCGAATCGGGTTTTCGCGATCGTCGCCATATGCGGGAAGTCTTTATTCGCGGCTATGGCATTCCGCCGCAATCGTTGCGTATTGGGCGCTAAGCCCTATTTTCTCTCTGCGAATGAAAGTGCTGTTGCCCGAAAGTGGATTATTTGTTCACACAGGCGGCGTAAACTGAGTGCAGTTTTAGACGCTTAACGGAGCAGAAAAATGCAGGAAAAAATCACTATTGTCGCTACCATTACCGCCCATGCAGGTGCCCGTGACAAAGTAGCCCAGGCGCTGAAAACTGTGGAGCGGGACGTTCAGGGCGAGCCAGGATGCGAGCAATACCAGCTACATGTCAACAGCAAAAACGATCATCAGTTCGTGATGATTGAGCGCTGGCAATCGGCGCAAATGCTGGCGCAGCATGAACAAGCCGCACCGTTCAAAGCGCTGGTCAGCGCCATCGACGGCTTAGCCGATTTGCAGGTAACGGCGCTGACCGCTGTTGCCTGACGACCACACCCAGGCATTCTGGCCTGGGTTCCTTATCTTCATGCTTTCACCAGATCCGGCCATAAACGCAGCGTGGTGTCGATAATCTGCATCAGTTTTTCCCGCGTCGCACCTTCCCGCGCGCTGATCGCCATCCCCTGCACAATACACATTAAGAAATGCGCAATAACCGGCAGATCGCTGTGCGACGGGATCTCACCGCGCAACTGGCGCTGCTGCAAAAAAGTCAGCAGAGTCTGCTCCTGCGAGGCATGCTTTTCCCTGATCGTCTCGACGATAGGCGCAGCCGACGATGATACGGTGGCAGAGGTGTTGATCAAAAAGCAGCCCGCTGGTGTGTCGCTACGGGTAAAACAGCCGACTACCGCTGTGAAATAATCCCGCAGTGCCTGAGTTACGTTCTTGTCATCACAAAATAGCGTCGCCTGGTATTGCGCAATAAAGCGCGACATGTAGCGGTCGAGAACCGCCATGAATAACCCTTCTTTATTAGTGAACTCCGCATACAGCGTTGGCGCTTTCGCGCCGGTGGCTTCCGCCAGCTCAACCAGCGATGTGGCTTCATAGCCATGCTGCCAGAACAGCATCATCGCTTTGTCCATCATCTCCGCTCTGTCGAAGACTTTCGGTCGCCCACGACCTTTTTTCGTACAGCATGTGACATCGGTTGTCATGGTTCCTCCCTTGTCCACATGAATTTAATTACTAATCATTATAAAAACATTACACAGGTGATAGCCAGCGAAGATTTTAAAAAAAATAACTTAATAACAAATTGATTAATAAGTAATTAATATTTACTTTAATGATCACTATAAAAATAATATTGACGAGTGATGCAGATCACACTTATGATTTACCTATCGATCGTTAAGTTAATACTTACGACGGCCAAACAAACCATTTTAGAAAGGTAAATCACATGAAAAGCATTCAATCCCTGATCGCCGTTGCAGTCCTTAGCTCCCTCTCTTTTGCCAGCATGGCTGCGGTAGAAGTTCAGTCTTCTCCGGCTGACCAGCAAAAAGTAGGCGTGATTTCCGCCAATGCCGGCACCAACCTCTCTTCGCTGGAAAGTGAACTGGCGCAGAAAGCCGATGAAATGGGCGCGAAATCGTTCCGCATCACCTCAGTGACCGGCCCGAACTCGCTGCACGGCACCGCAGTTATTTACAAATAAGACGTTGGCTGGACACCAGCCGCAACAGAAGCTTTTTAGATTTGGGCAATAACGCCCAACACGAATGAAAAATTTAAGGAATAACACCATGAAAACTTTCAATACTATCGCTATCGCTGCTGCACTTTCTGCTCTCTCTTTTGGCGCTTTCGCACAGACCGTTACGGCAACCGGCCGCACGCTGGATGATGCAGAATCCGTGATTGCCGCCCAGGCACAAAAAGAAGGTGCGTCTTACAAAATTATTGAAGCCAATACCAATAACAACGTACACATGACCGCCGAACTGACTAAATAAGATTGTTGCGATGTCTGTGTGAGAGGCGCCTTCGGGCGCTTTTTTTATGCCCGCGAAGGCGACACGAATGTCATTAACCCGATTAGACGCCGACATCATCTTTCGCTACAGAATAGTTAGTGGCATCACGCAGCTACTTACTGCGCATAAAAAAGGCTGCCTGGCAGCCTTTACGCATTTATCGGGGCTGACGCTTCAGCCAGGGATACGGTTTATTCAAAATAGACCGTCGGATTTTCGGCCAGCGAAACGTATTTCTTGCTGTTTTTATTCAGCGTACGGATTTCGCCGCTTTCAATATCGTAAACCCACCCGTGCAGACGCAGCGCGTTGTCACGAAGCCCGACGGCCACAGAAGGATGCGTTTTGATATTGTTAAGTTGCGCGATCACGTTCTCTTCGACCATCGCATTGACTTTGTCGGTCTCGTTTTCGAAAGTCCTTTTCTCAACAACGGCTTTTGCCGCATCTGAATAGTGCAACCAGTGGGCCACCGCTGGCATTGGCTCCAGACTCTGTGCAGTAGCGATCGCTTTCATTGCGCCGCAGTTGGAGTGACCACAAATCACGATATCCGTCACGCCCAGCGCCACAACCGCATATTCGATTGTCGCTGATACGCCACCCGGCTCCGGTCCGAACGACGGCACAATATTACCGGCATTGCGGATAACAAAAAGCTGCCCCGGCTCCTGTTGCGTCACCAGCTCCGGCACCAGACGGCTGTCTGAGCAGGAGATAAACAACGCCTTCGGATTCTGGCTGGATGCCAGGCTACGGAACAGCTCTTTACGTTGCGGGAAAATTTCTTTCTGGAAGCTGAGGAAGCCTTCAATGATATGTTGCATAGCACGTTCTCTTTTTTCGGTATTTATTTCGGGTTGAGAAAAACCTCACGCCAAAAGTCCCGCATCTTGACGCAAATTGCAATAGTTCTCTTTCTGCATCTCTTTTCGCATTACGTCAGCTTACGGCGAGCCGCAGGCCGAGATTGGCGGGATAAGGCGCGAAATAGTTCTGTGTTTGCAGATAACTGTCGGGATATTCCGCCAGATAGTGTTGCAGCAATGTTAACGGCGCAAGGAGCGGCAATAACCCAAGCCGATAATTGGTGATCACCGACAGTAGTTCGGCGCGCTGCCGGTTGGTGAGCTGCCGGGTAAAATAACCCTGAATATGCATCAGCACGTTGGTGTGATTCTTGCGCGAAGCGACATGCTTGAGGATCGCCATAAACTGCTCGCGGTAAGCGACAAAGAAAGCATCCAGATCTTGCCACTCGGCAAGCCGGGCAACAAAAGGCCCTATGTTGCGGTAACCACCCTGATGATGAGCCAGCAACTGAAGTTTGTAGCGGCTGTGAAACGCCAGCAAATTGTTGCGGGTTAATCCCTCTTCACGCAGCGCATTCAGCTCACGCAACGCGAAGATGCGCTCGACAAAGTTTTCGCACAGCAAAGGATCGTGCAAGCGCCCATCCTCTTCTACCGGTAGCCACGGGTATTTTTTCAGCAGCGCAGCGGTAAACAGCCCGATGCCCTCCTTACGACCGCGATGGCCCTGCTCATCATACAGCCGTACACGTTCCATCCCGCAACTGGGCGATTTAGCGCAGACAATAAAGCCGGATAAGTTACTGACGGAAGGCAGGAACCGCTCGGCAAAGTCAGCCATTTTGGCCGTCACATCTTCTTGCGGATCGTGGCTAAAACGCATGCGGGTGTCACCATCGATGGTCTGGATCAGACGCAGCGCCGGACGAGGAACCGGCAGACCAATAGCCATCTCCGGGCAGACAGGTTTAAACGTGACCCACGGCGCCAGTTCATCCATGACAAACCCCATGCGCTTATGTCCTCCGTCGAAACGCACGGCGGAGCCAGTCAGACAGCCGCTAATCCCAATTGTGGGTTGATGGTTCATAAATGCCCCCTGCGCTTAACGGGTATAAAAAGACTTACTTTAAAAATTGCACAAGAATATATATTTGTCTAAGTTTTATAGATGAAATTTATAAATGAATAACTATTACAACTAGTTATGCGCAAGAAAAAATTAAGCTAACGGGTGTATTTTTTAAAGGATAATCACATCGAGGGAGACAACCTGCTGCCACTGCGTAATCTGTTTTTTACGCGCGGCGGTCAGCTTTCCGCTGGTAACCAGCAGCCATTTGCGCTGAGGGAAGATCTCTGGTGCCAGCATTGCCGGAGGAGACGGGAGAATATCAATACGCTGCCCCTGCCCGGTGCGAAGTAATGCTTCAAGCCATATTTCACAGGGATCGTTAAGGTGCCAGCCAGTGAGCAGATAGTGTTCGCCGGGCGCTTTTTTATCCCCTTCCAGACAAAACGCCGTGTAGGAAATAATGATGCCATCGAGAATCTCCCGCAGGGTCATCATCGCCGCGACATTCGCCGACACCAGGCCACGCAGCGGGCGTAATACTTCGCGTACCAGTTCGCCCCTTGGATATTCACGGCCTGAGTTATAAATGAGCTGACGCAGGGATTCGATTTTGCCCTCTTTCAGATGCTGAAGCATCGTCTGCTGAAGTGTCAGCCAGTTATTCGCATGACGGCTACCCGGACGCGCCAACAGAGGTTTCACCTGGCTAACAGGCACACCTTTTTTTATCCAGTCGAGTATTTTTAGCGCCTGCTGCACATCGTCATCGCTGTACAACCTGTGTCCGCCTTCAGTGCGCAGCGGCTTGAGCAGACCATAACGGCGCTGCCATGCACGCAGCGTCGTGGCGGTGATCCCGCAAAGCCTGGCAAATTCGCCGATCGAGTAGGACATGGGTTGCGCCTGATGAAAGAAAGTAACGCTCAATATATCACGGATATTTTCTTGTTGAATGAAGCACCTGCCCGCCAGCCGGAGTACCGTAACCCTTTACGGGTTGCTATCGCACTAATCCAAAGGATAGCACTGCGTCCAGTTGTAATTGATGCGGGCCAGTTTCAGACTGCCAGCAACGTCACCATAATCACGCCCCTGCCGGGCGAGGAAGAACTCCCGTAGCGTCTGCGGCAAGTAGGTTGCGCCATAACGTAACAGTGTGCTGTGCCAAAATAATGGCGGCAAGGGTGACGCCGTGTGTCTGGCAAGCAATTCGTCCCGCCATGCTGAATGCAAAACCTGCTGGCAAAAAGCGTGGCGCATCGCCATCGCCCGTTCATCAGCGATACCCGCAAGCAATAGCTGACCGGGTAATGCCACCAGCCGTAATGCACCTATCTTAATTGTCTGTGCATGATAGCTATTCCAACACGTTGTTAAGTGATGGAGCTTCTCCGGTAAGGACTCCCCATGTTCGTAGAGTGGTAATGTCAGGGGTAAGAAGGTGAAATGAAATCCTTCTGCGGGCAGGATATCCGCTAACGGATCGCGCCCGGCAAGTTGCTGCAAATCATCAAGAAGCGCGCTGACCTGCGCAGGCATGTCTGGCTGTATCCCTGCGGCCAGCGCAAGCCTGCGCGGATCGTAATACTCGCCTCGTGGCTCGCCGATATCGCGGGTAACCCGCCACTGCGCAAGGGTTTGCTGGTTTGTCGAATGGTAGAGGGCATCCAGTTCGCGGTTAATCATCTGGCATCCCGTCAGCATAAAAAATAATTGTAGTACAAAGGCATGCGTTGCTGGTATCGCAGCGCATGCCCGGCCAGCACAGAGTTATTGGGTCGTTTTGCAGGGATGCTGACGCATCGTCATCCGACAGTTTGTCGGTTTTCTCTCTGGGTTTAGCGGTATCGACTTGTCGAGCATTACGCGTCACCCTCCGCCAGAACGCCCCGCGATTTACTTATACCCAGCGCCCCCCGCCGTCCACATGCAGAACTTCTCCTGTAATGAAGCGGTTACTCATCAGAAAAAGAGCTGCCTGTGCAATATCTTCCGGGCGCCCCACTACTTTCGCAGGCAGGTTCGATGCTGTTTGTTCCAGCACCTTCCGCTTTTCATCTCCCATCAGGGCATCCAGAAGTGGTGTATCGATCATGCCTGGCGCTATCGCATTGACCCGTATCGGTGACAACTCGATCGCGAGCGCGCGCGTTAAACTTTCGACTGCTGAGACGGCTGCTGCCATGATTGCTCCGACGTTTAGCGGACGGGAAGACAGTTGTGCGGAAGTCAGGGTAACTGAGCTGGCTGAATGCAGGATGGGTAGAGCAGCCCTGACGGCCAGTAACGGCCCAATCAGTCGCTCATTTATCACCTGCCTGAGATCCGTTTCGGATTCTTCAGTCAATGGTTGCAGGCGTGCTGTTCCGGCGGTGATAAATAAATGATCAATCCTCTCAATTCCTGCAAAAATTGTCGGCCGTGGATTAGCAATATCAGCGACAATCTGAATTGCTCCTCCGATAGCCTCAGATGCATCCTGAAGACGTTGCGGGCTGCGGGATATCAGAAAAACATTACCGCCAGCTTCCTTAGCCTGCCGGGCAGTCTCCAGCCCAATCCCCGATGAGCCGCCAATGATGACGATATTTTGCCCTTTAAAGAAATGATCCGGTCTGGTGGCTGCATTGATACTTTGTGTTTGCATAGCTGGTGCTCCATTTTAATAAATAACCAGCCTCAAAGTACGTTGTCAGGAGTATGCTTTAGAAGTGAGGTAATCATGATTTCATTTATCGTATAAACCGATATAACGCAGAGCACAACTATGGATATGCTTTCCGCAATGCGCATCTTCACGCGTGTGGTAGAACGGGGCAGCTTCTCCGCCGTCGCGAGGGATCTTGGCCTTGGCCAGCCCACGGTCAGCGAGCGCATCGGGTTGCTGGAAAAACATTTGGCTGTGAAACTTCTCTACCGTACAACACGTTCAGTGCAGGCGACGGATGTTGGTATGCGCTTTTACGCACATGCAAAACAAGCAATAGAAGCCGCTGAAGCGGCTGAGGCTTCGGTGATCCCTCCCGGTCAATCGCTGACGGGAACCTTTCGGATCGCGGCACCGCACGGGCTCGGCGAAGTTACTTTACCTAAACTTCTTATTGAATTTCAGGAACGTAATCCGGGATTAAAGATTAACCTGACACTGAATGATAATTTAGTCGATCCAGTAACCGAAGGCGTTGACCTCTCCATACGGATAGGTGAGATTGGCTGCGGAAATTATATTGCACGAAGACTGGGAACCGTCCGGCGGCTTTTGCTGGCGGCCCCAGGCTATATTCAGCATCATGGACAGCCGTATGAACCGGCTGACCTCATTCAGCATCCTTTTATAAGAATCGACAGGCTTTCCACAAATGAGCGATTGAATCTGACAACCATGGATGGTTGCACGGTCGGGGTGCCTATCCATACATCATGGTGTGTTAATCACTGGAGGCCTTTACTTGAAGCAATATTGGCAGAAAAAGGAATAGGAGCCCTGCATTCAACCGTCTGTAGCCAGGAAGTTGCTGACGGAAAGCTGATTCAAATTATGCCCTCTTATCATTTCAGAGCATTAGAAGCCCATGCCCTCTATCCGCCAGGGCTGCATCCTTCCGCCAAAGCGAGTGCTTTCCTTACTTTGCTTAGCGAGCGCAGAGATGAGTTTTTGGGTATACAGGGTTGATTTGCTCACTGTGAATTAACTAAACACTGTGGTAGTAAAATCAATCACCTGAAATAAAATGTCGGCTGGATTTAGCACGGAATTATCAGACACCAGAGGAGCTTGCGGTACAGTGGTGAAACGGGAAATTAGACAGTAAGAATTCAGGTGTTTGGAGTGGCTGTTGTATCTAATACTGGGAGCAGGTCAAACGGTGTTTAATTATATCGAGCGTGATGACAATCGGTGGCGTCGTCACAGTGCCTGTGGCGCTCTCAGCCCGGAACAGTTTGAAAACAAAAACTCGCTTAGGGCTGTGTCCACATTACGTGGGTAGGATCATTACTGAAATAGGCACATTAAAGGACATTGGTTTCAAACATGGCCGCTGGCTTGACACGGTTTTGCTGCAAATGAAACCTGGAGAAGGGAATAGTACTCTGCCAGAAGATTCAGATCTTATGCTCTGAGGCAGGAATAAGGAGGCATCAGCCCCCTTTATATTTATTTCAATCGCTTACCTGTTTTATCAACGACTTTCTCGCCATCTTCCTTAGCAAATGCGCCTTTTTGCGCATCCGGAAGAATATCCAGCACCACTTCGGAAGGACGGCATAGACGCGTTCCCAACGGTGTCACCACAATCGGACGGTTAATCAGGATCGGATGCTGAAGCATAAAATCGATTAACTGATCGTCAGTAAACTTATCTTCCGCAAGCCCCAGTTCTTCATAAGGCTCGACGTTTTTGCGCAGCAAAGCCCGGACTGAAATGCCCATATCTGCAATGAGTTTGACCAGCTCATCGCGTGAAGGTGGATTTTCAAGGTAATGAATGACGGTCGGTTCATTACCACTGTTGCGAATCATCTCCAGCGTATTTCGCGACGTGCCGCAGGCTGGGTTGTGATAAATGGTGATGTTGCTCATATCAGTATCTCATTACAAAGTGAAAGAGAGACGTAGCGCCAGCGCGGCCAGCGTTACAAACAGCACAGGCAGAGTCATGACGATCCCGGTGCGGAAATAGTATCCCCAGGTGATGGTCATATTCTTCTGTGAAAGTACATGCAGCCAGAGCAGCGTTGCCAGGCTACCAATAGGTGTAATTTTCGGTCCCAGATCGCAGCCAATAACGTTGGCGTAGATCATCGCCTCTTTGATAACGCCTGCTGCGGTGCTGCCATCAATAGATAGGGCGCCAACCAGCACGGTAGGCATGTTGTTCATGATGGAAGACAGGAAAGCCGTCAGGAAGCCAGTACCCAGCGTCGCAGCCCAGAGCCCTTTATCCGCCAGTACGTTCAGCACACCTGAAAGGTATTCGGTTAGCCCGGCGTTGCGCAGACCGTAGACCACCAGGTACATCCCCAATGAGAAGATGACGATCTGCCAGGGTGCGCCACGCAGCACTTTGCCGGTGTTAATGGCATGGCCTCGTTTCGCCACGGTAAACAGTATTACCGCCCCAACAGCAGCAATTGCGCTTACGGGAATCCCGAGCGGCTCGAGGATGAAAAAACCTACCAGCAGAAGAATCAAAACTATCCAGCCGGTGCGGAACGTAGCAGGATCTTTTATTGCTTTTGTCGGTGTCTTAAGGAGAGCCAGATCGTAAGTCGGCGGGATATCCTTGCGGAAGAACAGATGCAGCATAACCAGCGTGGCAACAATGGCTGCAATATCAACCGGAACCATCACCGACGCATATTTGGTGAATCCCAGACCAAAAAAGTCCGCCGAGACGATATTCACCAGGTTCGACACGATAAGTGGCAGGCTGGCTGTATCGGCAATAAACCCGGCAGCCATGACGAATGCCAGTGTCGTGCCTTTGCTGAACCCTAATGCCAGTAGCATGGCGATGACTATCGGCGTCAGAATAAGTGCCGCACCATCGTTGGCAAACAGTGCCGCTACCGCTGCGCCGAGCAGGACGATCCAGGTAAAGAGCAAACGACCACGCCCATTCCCCCAACGAGATACGTGCAGCGCTGCCCATTCGAAAAAGCCGGACTCATCAAGCAGCAGGCTGATGATAATCACGGCAATAAAGGTCGCTGTCGCGTTCCAGACGATATTCCACACCACCGGAATATCGCTTACATGCACAACGCCAGAAATCAGAGCCAGTCCCGCGCCCAGCATCGCGCTCCAGCCGATCCCTAATCCCTTAGGCTGCCAGATAACCAAAACAATGGTCAGGACAAAAATAGCGCCTGCCAGTAACATAAAACCTCCTGACAGGGCGACTTTGCCGCCCTGTATATGCAAAAAAATTAACTCATCAACTCTCTGAGCTTTTCAATACCGGCGGGCTCTGACGCCAACACCGGAACAAGCGCTATACGGTCAGCGTGCTGATTCTTAACAGCCTCAATCTGAGGTAGTTCCTGATGAGCGCGCTGGCAAAGCAACGGAGAACGCGTATCCGCAATGGAAAGGCTGTTATTGATAATCCAGCCCCACGGATGAATCCCCGCTCTTTCAAGGTCAGCCTGCAGGTTTGCCGCTTCCAGCACCGGTGTGGTTTCAGGAAGCGTAACAAGCAGAACTTTGGTTCTATCCGGGTCCTGAAGCTGCATCATTGGGGTAGTAAAATGACCTTTACTCCCCATTTTTTTGGCAATCTCTCGGTGGTAGGCCCCGGTCGCATCCAGCAGCAACAGCGTGTGTCCCGTAGGGGCGGTATCCATGACAACAAACCGTTTACCCGCTTCACGAATCACCCGGGAAAAGGCCTGAAACACGGCAATTTCTTCAGTACAGGGAGAACGTAAATCCTCTTCCAGTAGCCGTTTCCCTGCTTCGTCCAGATCTCTTCCTTTCGTCTCAAGAACATGCTGGCGATAGCGTTCGGTTTCATCGTGTGGATTAATCCTGCTGACCTGCAGGTTTTTGAGGCTGCCGTTCAGCGTTGTACTCAGGTGCGCTGCAGGATCAGAGGTCGTGAGATGCACGTCAAATCCCATGTCTGCCAGCCTTACGGCGATGGCAGCAGCCATCGTGGTTTTCCCTACGCCACCTTTGCCCATCAACATAATCAGGCCGTGTTCACTGCGAGCGATATCATTGACCAGGCCAGAGAGCGATAACTTTTCAGACGTGTACAGGATGTTCGTTACCAGGAGCGGTAATGCCACAGAATGGGTATCCAGCAGTCCCTTCAATGCTGAAACACCAACCATATTGACTGGCTGTAATAATAGGGTATCTGTCGGTAGCTCAGATAAACCGGCAGGAAGATTTGCCAGTGCCTCCTGCTCACGTTGCCATATCGCAGCGGCCAGGGCGTCATGTTCAGCTTCGGCTTTAGGCAGCACACCATTAATCACCAGGTACTGGTTTTTCAGGCCAATTGCGGCGAGTTCTTCATGGGTGCGGGCGACTTCCTGCAGCGTAGATTTTTGCAGTCGTGCAACCAGAACCAGGCGGGTACGTTCAGGATCGGATAACGCCTCTACCGCATGAGCATACTGCTCACGCTGCTTTTCCAGCCCGGCCATTGGGCCAAGACAGGAAGCACCATCTGGATTACCTTCAATGAAGCTACTCCAGGCACCGGGAAGCTGGAGAAGGCGAATCGTGTGGCCCGTCGGCGCTGTATCAAAAATGATGTGATCGAAGCGGGTCAGCAGGGAAGCGTCTGTCAATAAGCCGGTGAACTCATCAAACGCCGCAATCTCAGTGGTACAGGCTCCTGAAAGCTGTTCACTGATGCTGTTAACAACGTCATCAGGCAAAAGACCTTTAATTGGGTCAATGATTCTGGCGCGGTATTGCTGGGCAGCGTCCTGTGGGTCGATCTCCAGCGCCGAAAGGCCTGGCACCGCAGACACCGACTGAATAGTGTTGCCGATAGGCTGATCAAATACCTGACCGACGTTAGAAGCCGGGTCGGTACTGACCAGCAAAACCCGCTTACCCTGTTCAGCAAGGCGGATAGCCGTCGCGCAGGAAATAGAAGTTTTACCTACACCTCCCTTACCGGTAAAAAACAGGTAAGGCGGGATATTCTGTAAGAATTTCATATGTCCCCCTGACATATTCAGCAACAGGAAGTATTACCACCACAGCAGCTGGTGGGAGCTAACCCTACCTTCTCCAGCGGAATACCGAACCAGCGAGCCAGCTCAGCACGTTTTGGGTATCGCCCTGCCATCACCGTTTCGCCGTCCAACAGCAGTAGCGGAAGCCCTTCTGCTCCGGATGCTTCGAGGAATGTTTTCGCTTTCTCGTTCTGAACAAAGCTCATGGGCTGCTGCGCCAGGTTGTAACGTTCCACCTGTACGCCACGTCCTTTCAGCCACTGCACATCAGCAGAGAAATCAACCAGAACCTGATCGACATCTGAGCCACATACGCCGGTACTGCAGCACATTGCCGGGTCAAACACCGTTAACGTTTTCATTCTGAACACCTCACATTTGAAAAATCATATATGTTCAGGCAAATTTTTTAGATGCAAACAGCCTTACCGCTACCAGAGCAGTTTGCCGATGCCAGCTTACGGGCGATGGCCTGTACGTCGTCCTGTTGGCTTAACCAGGCCTGCTCAATCACCCGAGCGGCCCAGGAAGGAATATGTGGGGATAAGCGGTAGTGAACCCACTTGCCCTGCTTGCGATCCAGCAAAAGTCCATTTTCCCGGAGCATTGCCAGATGGCGGGAGATCTTGGGCTGTGACTGATCCAGCGCCATACAGAGATCACACACGCACAGCTCTCCCATCTCTCTGAGCAGCAGTACGATCCCCAGACGGGTTTCATCGGAGAGGTTTTTGAAGAGTTTTAAGGATGTTAGTGACATCTGGCCTCCTGTTCTATTGAAGTTAGGATACTCCCAAAAGGAGCAAAATCAACATTCACATTCGAAAAAACACATGTGTTATTTAGACGGTTTTTTTGCTAACGAGCAATAATTACAGCTAACACACTAAAATATAGTGATTTAAAGTGTTATACAGTGCCTGGAATACACACTTCGTTATTGGTTTAGCTGGCTTATGCGCCAAGGAATAGAATGTGATAAAAAATTAAAATCTCAGGTTACAGAATCTACAAGCAATTGATTTTAGAGCCAAATCTAAAGCTCAACCTAATAGTTGGGGGAAATGAGGTTGGAAAATCAACCCTAATGGAAGCAATAGCCTTAGCGCTAACAGGCGAATCAACGGTAAAGGAGCTAATGATAAACTAAATCCGTATTGGTTTAATACAGAGCTAAATAGCTGCGCGGAATAGTAGATCGCTTATAGTGAACTCAGCCCGGATTGTACGATCTGATTAATCGCCAAATCAAAACAAATCACCAACCGGTTTACTCGCCGTGGGTGAACCACGTTGAGCGGTTATGGCAGGCGCTTCATGACACGATAACCCGTAATAATCAGTGCCGCTCAATGTGGCAGTTACTGAAAAAGGTTCGCCATTTTATGGAAACAGCCATCCCGTTCCCCGGAGGAAAACATGGTCAGGCAAAAGTGTAGCGGTATTAGGCGCAGCTATTTAGCTCAGTTTCGTTAGCACACAGGAAGCAACGCAGCCATACATCCTGATAACCACATGACTAGCAATACTCTATTTAGTATATTACCCGCATGCACTGACCGTATCGCGTTGCTATCAACAGCAAGGTTATACTATCTACTCGGACAGTCAGGTTTATCACATGTCCATTAGGATGAACAAAAATAGAAGTCCTTCGTCTTGATGTTAATGATTATGGCTGGAAAGCAAGTGTCAGGTTCACAGCACAGGATCATTTTGGTCTGGATGTCAGTGATATACGTAAGCAAAAATTCAATCAGTTTCAGTTTTTCAAAATATGGTTCATTCTTCAACGGTTTGATAGATTTGGCTTTCGTCCATTCCTGACAAATATGGAAGCGGTGATTGACATAGAAGGGAAACGATAATGCGTAAACTAGTATTTTTTTCACTCATTGTGGTTTTATGTATTATTGGTTATCTGTTTACAGAAAAGTCTAATGTTTCTGTTATCGGTGCACATTACGATGGTAGTACAGCACAAGTTATTGTTAATAAATTACCTTTGACCGACTCAGATAAGATCAATTGGTGGAAAAAAAAACCAAAACAAAATCCTTAAAAAATATAACATTCCAACTGGTGATAAAACACCAGTTCTTATTGTAATCTATGCTTTCGGTGATGGCTATCAGGAAGAAGGTAAAGAAGACAGGCCTTGTTTCTCAGATATAAAACCACCAAAAAATTGTATTGATAAAAACATTCTTATGATGATCTGGCGCACGCGCGATGGAGGCGTAAAATATCAATTCTAATTTGTATTAGTTGCGTCTTAATCTGATGCATGCCATTGAAAGTTTGAGAGTTTACGTTTTTTGATATGGATATCTCATCCTTATAAAAAACACAAGGTAACTGGTAATCCCCCATTTTTAACCGGCCAGATAAGTAGAATCGGATAAGCGCTGAATATGCTGCATTGGTGTGAAGCCATTCAGTGCCATATTCGGTCGTTCATGATTATAGAACCATTGCCATTGTGTCGCGTATTCCTGTAACTCACTCAGCGAATAAAACAGATAGTGCCCCAGCCAGTCATAACGCACTGTCCGGTTATAACGCTCAATATACGCATTCTGCTGTGGCTTCCCCGGCTGAATAAAATTGAGGATAATATTTTGTTGTTCAGCCCATATTATCAGAGTGTTACCTGCATATTCCGGTCCGTTGTCACAACGAATTGATGCCGGTTTCCCTTTCCATTCAATCAGTTGTTCGGGAGTTCTGACCACCCGACT